>JAFQQY010000055.1 GCA_017410365.1 Prevotella sp. | reverse complement strand
TATATACTGATTAAATGTCGCTCCTCTCATATTGATTCAAAGTTTATGATTAATATTTCAAACCCATCGAACATATGATTGATGGCTCTTTGTGTTTACTCTTGTCCTCGTCAATTCTGCACAAACTGAAATTTTTACGCATTTCGAGAACGCATTCGACAATTTCATCACTATTACTATTGCGAAGCATTCTTCCTAGTGTGAATTTTGCACTCTCCAATAGTGGGTAGTTGTATATGTCATCAATTGCCAATTTTAGCAGATCTTTATTTTCTTGCGAGAAGAATAATGTTGGTGGATTCTGGTAGTATCGTTCCAATAAGTTACTAATGCGGTAGCGGGTACTAAATCTATTGCCTAAGATTCCACCAATACTTGTGGTTTCGTTGTTTATGGTTTCTATAGCATTTGCTACCAATTCATGATGATTATCAAGTGGTTCTATATTGGGTGTACTTGCACTGCAAGCCATTGCATTAAGAATACGCTTTTGCGATTGGCTGATAATGTTTCCGTCTACATCTAACCATGTGAGGACATCAAAATCGTTATGAGTCTTGGCGTATGTGATTACACCATTCTGCATAGCATCTTCTGTCGCTTTTGTCGCATATATGACATTGCTGAGCGAGGGAATTATTTCTTTTAATCTCGGATTGGCATCTGTTGCATTCTTCCATATCTGATAGGCCTGAGATGATAGATCAACATCACTATCATCATCGTCGTCGAGTGAACCGCTTTTTTCATTGAACATATCACGTAAGTTCTGCTCATTGCCTTCAAAGAAAATTTCATCACTTCCAACGATATTGGCGTTTTCGTTGATACGGTCGTTCAATCGTCCTCGTAGGTTGATAATTTCTTCTACACCGTCTGCCGGGAAGAATGAATAACAATATATTTGTTCAGCCTCTTGACCAATGCGGTCCACACGACCAGCTCTCTGGATAAGACGAATAATAGCCCAAGGTAGGTCGAAATTGGTTATTACATGAGAGTCTTGCAAGTTCTGACCTTCACTCAATACATCTGTAGCGATAAGTATGCGGTACTGCTCATCTGTAGCAAAACTCTTGTCGTTACTCTTTGGCGAGAAATGTTCAACAAGGTCTGTCGGATTCTTGCTGTCACCTGTAGCGCAAGCAATATGTGTAAATCCGCGTCTTTTGAGTTGTTTGAAGATGTAATTTGCAGTATCGGAGAATTGTGTAAATACGATTACTTTGTCTCCATTGTGTTTTACATTCAATAGTTCCTCCAATTCATTTAACTTTTGGTCAGTTGCGGGATTCCAGTCACCACATAATGTTATCATACGAAGCAATACTTCACAATCTTTGCGAAGTTGTTGTTTTAGTGTGCGTTTGAAATATTTTGAATCAATCCACGAGCAGTTATTCTTGGCCGTAATTATATCGTAATACTCTTTGGCTTTACGCATATATACATCCATTTCTTTAGGGAAGGATATTAATTGTTCCTCCTGAATTACACGCTCAGGATCAAGAGCATCACCAAAGATGCTTTCGTTTACATCTTCGTCTTCAATATATTCTTCAGGTAAACTATTCTCATCACTGATAGGCAATGGTAATTTATTCTCAATAGCATAGATAAATACCGAATTACGAAGTATATGTCTGTAAACTGTCAACAGAAATGCAAAGCCACTACTATCAATACGCTTAAAGAATGTACTTTTGCAGAAACCCATCATGCGCTGACCCGCACGAGATAAATTTTCAACTATCTGTCTTTCGTGCAGTTGAATATTTGTTGCTTTAGCTTCATCATAAAAATGGATTAGTCCGTATCGAGGAAGTCTTAATTCTTCCATCAATGCAATCATCTCTTCGGAATATAGACGACTATATTGGTCTCCTTGTTCCGTCTTGAATTTTACGGCACGAGGTAAACGCTCAGGAAAATAAGATTTGCTTCCATCATTGAATTGCAAATACTTTCTTCCCGTTTCATCATCTACCTTTGCATAATTCTCTTTTATGAATGTTCTGGTACGACGAACCAAGAAAAGTTTCATTAACTCATTCCAATCATCGGCATAAGGACTTTTGTCAAATGCTTTGATGGAGCGCATATGAATATCACTATGTTGACGCTGAAACTCTCTTTCTCCACCAAGTGAACGAATGTATTCTTCGGGGCGTATGCCTAAATCCTGATCTTCACTGATAAATAGGCGTAATTGGTTGCTCAAATCAGAGAAGTCCTTGTTGTATGGAGTAGCTGTAAGCAATAACACTTTGCTATCCTGATGCTCAATCAAGGCACGAATATTTTGATATCGTTTGCCACTTGAATTGCGAAGATTGTGGCTTTCATCAACAATAATCAATCGGTAATATCGGGCTGAATCAACATCAATCGGTTTAGCCATTGACATAATATCTGCCTTCAAATCATACTTTGCAACATACTTTCTCCACATATCTTGCAGATTGGCAGGACAAATAATGAGGGTGCTGCTTGCAAAGGTCATTTCATAAATCTTTGCAATAGCGCAAGCTGTAATGGTTTTACCCAAACCTACAACATCGCCAATCATAGCGCCATTACGTTTGTCGTTATTCAAATTCTTTGCAGCAATCTTTACGGCAGTCTGTTGGAAATCGAACAGTTCTCGCTTGAATTCCTGAGAAAGAGTAAATTCTTTAATACCATTACGAGCATCTTGACTCAAATGGTAGGCTGTTTTTAGGTAGATGTAATATGGTAATATCTCTTTTTCTCCAGCCCAACTTTCATCAATTATCTTTGTCAGTTCTTCTGTAATATCTAAACAGAAACGATCATTCCAACGGTCATCAAACCAATTAGCAAGTTTTTCAGCACAATCACTATCGCCAAATTCAGCATTAAGTTCTCCCTGTTTGGTTAAGCCAGAATAAGTAAGATTACTGCTACCCATAATAGCTTGAATCTTATTGAAATTATCTTGAGGACGATGAGCCAAATAGAGTTTTGCATGCAATGGTTCTTTTAGATACAGTTTCACGCAAACTTTACCCTCTTTCATTTGGGTAGACAATCTGCGTAAAGTCCATTCATCTGTTTTAGTGGGAACACCTAACAACAATTGTTTGCGGAAATCTCTTGCAATTTGTAACTTACATTGCATTGCATATTCTGCATCTGGCAAATCATCATGTTTTGAATAAAGAGATCTAATTAAATCTTCATCAGGGCGATGCATGCCAATAAGCAAACGGCATATTCGTAATTTGCGATCATCGTTCTCGTACACATAATCACCAGGGAGTTCGTCAACTTGATTGACTATTAGATTCCAACCCCTCAAATTGAAATACCCAACACAGAAATCAATGCGTTTAACACCTACATTGCTAATGATGCCTTGTAACCCTTCTGTGAACTTTACTTCTATATTATCGTAAATTCTTGCCATTGCATTATCAATGCCTATCATAGCAGTTAAGGGCCACTATAACTGCAATATAACTACGATAATAATAACTTCAAGACACAAAAAAGCGTGGAACCGCAATACCTAAAAACAAGTGGTTTAGTCCAGTCCAATTTCTATAGAATAAACTAAACTAAACCACTGTTTTACAATGGTATCACAAATTCCCACTATAAAATTTCTTTCAATTTGTTTTAAGTTTTTTCGGGATATATGGGAACATTTACGGGAATTTATATACCTTTGCATCGTGATTAAAAAACGTATGCAATGAAAGTTTCCATCTATCTCAAAAAACAAGCATCTTTAGACAAAGAACTCTCCCGTTCCAACCTATGCTTTCGTGTCCGTGAGAGAAGTGTTGATATCAAGGTTGTATCCGAACTTGTGGTGTATGACAAGTATTGGGATATGGAAACCTTGCAATACAAGCGTACTACTATTATCCCTGTTGTAGAACAGAAACGTATCGCTGAACAAATCGCATCTATCATAGAAGTGATAGAAAGAACTTACAGCGAAAAAGCTGATAGTGCTTGGTTAAAGCAGTCTATCGAGGATGTGTTACACCCCAGTATTGCATACGAACGCACCCATCCGAGTCTGCTAAAACGCATCGCAGAGTATGCTGAAAAGTTTGAAGGCACGGATGGTGCCCGACAAGCCATCTTACGTTTTGAGCGCCAGATGAAGCGTTACCACGACTATCACCGTGAGATTTTGGGCGAGCAGGATTTCACTCTCTTTGTTGAGACACTCACTATTGAGCAGATGAACGACTTTCGGGAATATATCAAATCTGAGTATCTTCTTCGTGAGCAGTATCCCGATTTTTATTTCAGCCGCTTGTACTACAACACCAAACGCAAGGAACTATCCAATACCACCATCATCAATCTGATGAATCTCTTTTGCGTTTTCCTCCGCTGGTGTAAGAAGATGCAGTATTCTAATAATGATGTCTTTGAACGTTATGGCTGTAAGGTTCCCATCTATGGCGACCCGTTCTATCTCACTCGTGAGGAAAGAAACATTCTATATGATGCAGACTTGAGTGATCATCCCAAATTGGCAACCATCAGGGATATTTTTGTCTTTCACTGCTATGTAGGATGCCGTGTAGGTGACCTTTATCGCCTTACCAAGGATAATATCATTGATGGATTTATTGAGTATACACCGCAGAAGACAAAGAAATGTCAGGCAAAGACCGTGCGTGTGCCACTACATGATAAGGCAAAGAAGATTCTTGAACGGTACAACTGTTCTAATGGAAAGCTTCTGCCATTCAAGCAAGTCTATCAATATAATATCGGCATCCGTGAACTGCTGAAGCTTTGCGGAATTGACAGAATGGTCACTATCTTAGACACTCATGGTTACCAAACCGTCCAGAAACCTTTGTATGAAGTGGCAAGCAGCCATACGGCACGCAAGACTTTTGTGGGGAATCTCTATAAACAGGTTCCCGACCCAAATCTTATTGCTTCCATGTCGGGGCACGTTGATGGCAGTCGTGCTTTTGCACGTTATCGTAATATTGACGATGATATGAAGCGACGTTTGGTTGAGATGATAAATTAAGAACCTATAATACTATCCACGATGAAAGTTACAGCATTTATAAGAAAGACCTCGGCAAAGAACAATGTAACCGAGATGGCCCGTATATATTTCCGTGTACGTGATGTAGGAGGCGTAGACCTGAAAGCCGCCAGTGAGCTATCCATCAATCCCAATCATTGGAGTGCAGAACGTCAAGGCTACAAACCTCGTGTAGTATTGGTGTCCGAACAGAAAAGGATGAGTCTTGAACGTGATATACAGAACATCACACACCTTATTGCTGAAAAATATCAGCGTGGCGTGGATGGTGCCTGGCTTAAAGCTCTCATTGAAGAGTATCATCACCCGAACATCAACGCCCGTGGTGGCAACAAGCGTGAGGAGTATCATCTGTCGTATCAGATTCAGAAATATATAGACGAGACTCCGCTTGCAGCTGAAAGCCAGAAACATCATCGTGATAATCTATGCAAAGTATTGCGCTATGAGCGATTCCGACATGAAGTGATGCATCAGCGTGGTTTCCATCTTTGTGTGGATTCAATAACCGCTGATGATATTAGAGAGTTCAAGCATTGGATACAGGAGGAACATAAGTATGTTGACATGTACCCTCTCTTCTATCAGAACGAACCTCGCCGTAAAGTTGAACAGGTACGTTCCGAGAATGCCATATCTGGAAGCCTTTACCGAATCCGCACCGTCATTAAATATTGCATCAAGCAGGGACTGACCAAGAACAATCCCTTTGACCAGTATCAGATTGCACAGCCTATCTATGGCGACCCGTTTTATCTTACATTAGAAGAACGAGACAAGGTTTACTATGCAGACCTTAGCGAATTGGGCGAGAACTATGCCGTATATCGTGACATATTCATGTTCCAATGCCTGATTGGTTGCCGTGTCAGTGACCTGAACCGACTCACAAAAGACAATATCATTGATGGATGTGTAGAGTACATACCGCAGAAGACCAAACTGGAAAATGCCAAGACAGTCCGTGTACCACTTAATCAAAAGGCTTTGGATATATTGGAGCGATACAAAGATTTGGAGAATGCTTTGCTACCACGGTTCTCGGACTTCGGTTATAACAAGAAGATAAAGGCCATTCTAAAGTTTGTGGGCATAGACCGCATGGTGCGAGTAATCAACCCCAAGACACGTGAAGATGTGGCCCGACCACTCTATGAGGTGGCCACCACACACACCGCCCGTAAGACCTTTATCGGTAACCTTTATAAGCAGGTCAAGGATCCGAATCTTATTGCTTCCATGTCCGGACACACAGATGGAAGCCGTGCCTTCGCCCGTTACCGTCATATAGATGATGAAATCAAGAAGGAACTTGTGAATTTATTGGATTAGGAACGTCATAACAACGATTATGGATACCACAGATAAAAGATATGCCAACTTCAATGCCTTCAAGGAGGATTTGTTGCAATGGAAAAACGCTCATCAGGATGAGTACGCACAATTTGCCCGTCAGATGAACGATGGTGATGGTTTTCAGTTTGTCAGATTTTTCTATGCCGCAAATCAACAGTTGCCCGGCCTTATGAAAACCTGGCAGACCTTTTACGATGACGACACTGTGGATAACCTTTCACAAATGTCGCTATACTTCAAAGAAAAGGCTATCCCCCAGCAGATCATAGAGCAGTTTCAGCGTCAGAGAGATGAAGTTCCTATTGTACAGACAAAGACCAAATGGCCATTCCGTCTATGGCAGAATAAACAATCACATGAAAAGCCAAAGGAGCAGATAATGCTATCCGCCCCATTGGTGTTGAGCTGGCTTGTATTTGGACGCAGTTTTGAAACGATGGCAGATGCGTTGACTTCCATAGCCAATGGACCATCTGCCGGCACATTGGGACGGTTGGTATGCAGTTATACCATCAAACATATTATAGAGGCTTCAATAAAGAGTGGTTATCGTACCAACGAATCTTGGAGGGAATATGTAGAGCTACATGAATCTATAAGAAATGGCAAAATATCATCATGGGCACTGAAATCAATCAATACTGATGGAAACGACAAAGCATCCTCGGTTCAGCCTGCTATTATCCAAGAGGAAGAAGCTAAACCCAGAGGCAGACGTGCATCACAAGAGAAATCCCTGATAGAGTATCTGAAGTGCAACAATGCGGAAGGCGTTATAGATGTTATACGGGATTTTGTCATTACACATAACACCTCCTATGGTCTTGCTCTCCCATACTATGCACTCAGCGAACTCAATCTGTTCCGTGAGTTGGTTAATGCCAAGGAATACAGCACAGGCCTTGCTCGTGAGTTTAGCGATATTGAGGGGTTGAAAAGCGAGAGCTCATGTCGCCAGGCCATAAAATGGCTGAAAGATGAAAAGCAAGTAGAGCGCGATGACAAGATGCAGATACTACCGCTTATAGAGAGTGATGAATACCAACGCCAGTTGCAAACACTCAAGACAAAAATTACCGAAGTCATAAATCAGGAGTCTATCAGATAAGAAACCTCACATTGAATAAATTGAATCAAATTATAGCGTTTTAGCATTGTCATAATTGTCTTTTTTGTCATGCCAATTAAGACAATTCATTATCTTTCAATACGTTGCATTTTGATTATACTTTTGCACCGTCAGATCTTCCCAGGATTTGGCGGTGCTTCTTTTTATATGCCATCAAAAGGAGGCATCGGGAATAAGAGTGATGGCTAATGAATAATATCTAAGTCATATAATTTATGTTATCGATTGAATCATTGGTCGCATCGGGTGCTAACGTAAAACTGGAGATTTCGCCCTCAGATCTTAAAATGTTTGCAGAATCCATAGTGGAAAGAGCCATAGAGGCTCAAAGACAAGAACTGATGGAACAGGCTGAACAGAGCGAGGAGACTTACATGAACACTCGTGAAGTCAAGCAACTGCTCAAGGTCTGTGACGGTACACTGAACCTATGGGCGAAACGTGGCTACTTGGTGCCCATTAAGGTAGGGAACAAGAATATGTATGCCAAGTCGGACATCAGACGCGTTCAGACGGGGAATAATTGTGAGAGTGTTGCATCGTATCTGAAGAGAAAGGAGAAGTAGCCATGAACATATCACAAACAGATATCTGTAACAGGGTGCTGTCCGAAGCCAATGGGATTCCTGAGTCGGGTTTCCCATTGGACTGCTTCCCCACAAAAGTACAATCCATCATATTGGATATGGTAAGTCATGAGAACTACAAGGTAGAATACATCGCTACATCTATGCTCTCAGCTGTTGCTACAGCCCTCGGGAATAGTTATCGCATCCATATCAAAGGTGGATGGAATAGCAACTCTGCACTATACATCATCCTTGTCGGAAGACCTGGACTAGGCAAGACACCGCCATTGGAAGCTGCGTTCAAACCTATACGCAAGAGAGATAATGAACTATTGGAAAAGTTTAAGTCCGAAATGGCTGCATATCAAGCGGAAAAGGAGAAAAAAGGGAAAGGAGAAAATAAAGAATTAGAGAAACCCACATTGTCACGCACCATTGTATCGGACTTCACCCCTGAAGCGTTGATGCTCTCCCATTATAACACACCTCGTGGCATCGTCATCCTTGTCGATGAAATTATGGGAATGTTCAACTCTGCCAACCGCTATAATAACGGTCAACTGATAGAACAACTCCTCACGGCATGGAGTGGAGGTGCCATTGATGTGGTAAGAGTAGGCAACCAAATGCCTATCCATATAGAAGACCCTTGTATCAATATTATAGGTACGACACAGCCGATGCGTATGTTTGAACTCTTCAAAAAAGGATATGAGGAGAATGGTTTTCTGGACAGAATTCTTTTTGTCATGCCCATATCACAGAAGATACCCCGATGGCAATTGAGTGACGATGCACCTAATAGCAATAAGCCCTCATCCTTTTATAGGTGGGAAGAAATCTTAAACAAGATACTATCCCTTGAGTATGATGTAAACCCAGAGACAGAGCTACCAGTATCTCACC
>JAFQQY010000054.1 GCA_017410365.1 Prevotella sp. | reverse complement strand
CACTTTTGTCTATTCTTTTTGGCATATTTTTCATGTCTCTTCAGTCGTATAGCCCGCTATACTCCTTTAGAACACATAAAAAATCTTCTCAAAAATAACAAGACAAACGCACTAAAATCTAAATGACCGATTTGGGTTTAAAAGTTCCTTTTATCTTGCTGCGAAGAACAGGCCACCGTTCATCTGCATGCGGAATGCGTTTACGCCTTCTTCTGTAAGAGCAACATTCTGAGTGTCGCCATTTGGCAGGAATGCCTCGATTGTACCGTCTTCGTTGAAGCGGAACAACTGTGTCTCCTGACCCTCAGCCTCCATTGACCAGATCTTCTGCTCCTTGTCAAACAAGAAGTTTACCTTCTCGCCTGTAGGCTTTGTTATCTCGTAGCCGTTCTTCATTGTCTTTACGGCATACATCTTGCCATCCTTACCCCAGATGTTTTCTGTTGTACCTACCTTTGCAATTGGATTCTCTCCTGTCCAGAACTCAACAGAGTTGAGCACAACGGCATCAATAAAATAGGTAATGCCATAAACCGGAGTCAGGATGAAGAACACCACCTCGTTGACAAACTTGTTGCTGATGCCCTTGTTCCAAGAAAGCAGTTTGTTGAACAGTCCGAATGAACCGATGCATGAACTCATAGTCATTGTACCTGCCATGAACAGAATCATAGCCTTAATAGCAATCTTTTTCATAAATAATAAATGTTTAAATGATTAATAGTTTTATAAATTAGAACTTCACTAAGATGCGGAATACTTTCTGCGGATTGGCGCTCCATTCCTCCATAGCCTGTGCAGCAGTGTCGATAGTGGCAACGTTAGAGATAAGCACATCGTAAGGACAATCGTGGCTGTTCAGATACTTGATTACACCCTCGAAGTCTTCTGGCAGTGCGTTTCTCGAACCGCGGATGTCGAGCTCTTTCTGTACGAAGAGTTTGGTATGGAAAGCCACGTCTTGCTTTGCATAGCCTATGCAAACCACTCTTCCGCAGAACCCTATTTCGTTTACAGCCATGTTGTATGTGATAGGTGAACCAACAGCCTCGATGATTACGCTTGGCATCAGCCCGCCAGTTATCTCAACCAACCGGTCGTGCACGTTCTCCTTCATTGAGTTGATGGTATAGTGGGCACCCATGTTCTTGACAATGTCCAGTTTCTCATCGTCTACATCGCATGCGATAACAGTTGCTCCACGCAGTATTGCACGAACCACAGCGCCAAGACCAACCATACCGCAACCGATTACCATCACCACGTCGGTGTCAACGACCTCGGCACGACTAACAGCATGGAAACCGACGCTCATCGGCTCTATCAGAGCTGTGTGCTCTGGTGTTATATTGCCTACAGGAATAACCTTCTGCCATGGCACGCTGATATATTCAGACATTGCACCGTCGCGCTGCACGCCAAGTGTCTCGTTGTGCTCGCATGCGTTGTAGCGACGGCTGCGGCACGATGCACACACACCGCAGTTGGTATATGGATTAACGGTTACGTTCATGCCTATGCTCAGATGCTCAGGCACACCCTCACCCTTGTTTTCTATTACGGCACCAATCTCGTGGCCTGGTATTACTGGCATCTTAACCATTGGGTTCAGTCCGCGATAGGTGTTAAGGTCGCTACCGCAGAAGCCCACGTAGTGAACCTTCAGTAACACCTCGCCGGCTTTCATTTCCGGCTTTTCCATTTCTACCACCTTCATAACAGAAGGTTCTGTAATTTTTAATGCTTTCATGTTTTATAATGCTTAATTCTTAATTCTTAATTTTCAATTCTTAATGCTTAATTGTTTGTACTAAACTCCTAACTCCAAATTCCTAACTCCTAATTCCTAATTCCTCCCTCCTAACTCCTAACTCTTAACTCTTAACTCCTAACTCCAAACTCTTATTCCGACATATTCTTAATATACGGCAGCTCTATCAGATTGCGGAATCCGAACACGCGAGCAGCGTTGTCGCTCAAGAAGAGTTGTTTGTCGTTGTCAGTCAGTCCGTTGCTCTTGGTTATGAAGTCATACGACATCTTGTATGTTATAGCCGTTATCGTGCGTGGATAGTCCGAACCCCACATCAGTTTTTCCATGCCAACGGCATCGGCAGCCTCCTTTATTGCTTTCACAGCACCGTTGAACGGATAAAACTCGTCGTTGAACAGCCATGTTATGCCACCGCTCTCTACGTATACGTTCTTGTGGCGTGCCAACAGTATCTGGCTCATCCAGTCGGGGCGTGTTACCATTCCGAAGTGACCGATTACAATTACGAGGTTAGGGCATTCGCTAACTATTGTCTCTACCTCAGCCACCTGCACGTCGCCGTCGGCCAGTTCTATGCCAAGTATCACGCCGCGGCGCTCCATCTCGTGAAACAGAGCCATCATCTCATCAGAGTCCAGTCTGACACGCCCTTCGTCAAGCAACAGCCTTGCAGCTGGAATCTTTATACCTTTGAATCCCGCATCCATCAGTTCTATGGCATGGCTGAGGAATCCTGGTTTGCGGAACTCGCACATTCCAAACACAAAGAAACGGTCGGGATAGCGCTTTGCCACCTCTGACAGATAGTCGTTTTGCAGTCCGTCGATAAACTCCTGTGTTATTACGGCTGCCGAAACGCGTGCATAGTTCATGTTCGAAAGGAACACCTCTGCTGTATTTCTGCCGTCGATGATGAATGGAGGAATCATCTGCACCTCTTCGCCCATGAACATCGAACGTCCGTCGTGCATGGTGTATATCTCCTTGCCGTTTACTACGGCTTCCTGCCTTAGCCACAGATGGGCATGTGCGTCAATAATCTTGATGTAGTCCATAATGGTTATAAATGAAGAATCAAGAGTGAAGTGTCGTCTCTTTATTTCTTGCTCTTATTAAGAAGGTTTTCCACTATCTCGCGCTTCACCTTTACTATTGTTCCGTGCTTATGTGCTAGCGGAACAGACACGCGATCGGGAATGTAGGTGAATGTCTTGAAGTCGGTAGTGCTCACGGCTCCGAAACTCTGCGGGCGATACTGGTCGTAATATATTATCCACTCCTTGCCGAGATTGACGGCGCACGGACCTTCAGAGTATGTCTTTCCGAAGGTTGTTGCAGGAGTTGTGCCCTTTGGCGCGTTGTCTGCCATGTGGAAAGGACCGTGAGGCGAGTCGCTGAACACGCAGAAGAGGTTAGAGAATCCCGGTTTGCGGTTATCCTTCACTACGAGCACATAGTCTTTCGGTGCACGCTTCAGCAAGAAAGCGTCGATGCTGTTGAAACCTGGGTCGTAGTAAGGCTTTGCCGCACTGAATCGCTTGAAGTCCTTTGTGGTGGTGTACCACAGTCTCTGTGCGTTGTTCGTTCCCAGATTGTCGGCATCGGTGCGCTTCTTAGGGTCGAGCATCGAAGCCCAGATAATGAAGTACTCCTTCAGCTCGTCATCGTAGAATATCTCCGGTGCCCAGACATTGTTTGTGGGATGGTTCTTCATCACAGGCACGCAAATCTGCTTCGACCAGTTTATGAGGTCCTTCGAACTGGCATAGCCGAAGCCCTTTGCTCCATACCACTGCATTGTCCACACCAGATGGAACGTGCCGTCAGGTCCTTGTGTTATCGATGGGTCGCGGAACACGCGGTCTTCAGGTGCGAAGAAAGGCAGAACCAGTTCGCCAGTAAACGCATCCTCATACATCTCTTCGTTGCCAATCTGCGGAATGAACCACTCGCCAGGAATGGTGTCCCACTTCAGTCCGTCGTAACTGTAAAGATAGTGCATGCCACCTGTAGATGGTTCGCGGAACGACGTAAAGATATAAGCATCTTGCGCCATTGTAGTAATCGTGGCAATCACGAATAGTAGTGTAGTAAATAGTTTTTTAGTCATATAATTGTTATTTAGTTGACGAGTAAACAAGTTGACGAGTAAACAAGTTGTTTGCAAAGATAAACAAAAAATGCAGAAAACTTGATTTTTTACTTAACATTTGCGTTTCTCATTCGTTATATTAATAGAATGACAAGCAAAGAGTTTGAACATATTGCCATAATGCTGAGGCCCGAACTGCTTAAGGTGGGGCGCGATTTCTTCGACGACGACAGCGTTGCCGAGGATATAGCGCAGGAGGTGCTCATACGGTTGTGGCAGATGAGAGAGCGCATCGGCTGCATCACCGATGTAAAGCTCTTTGCTGTGCGCATGGCAAAGAATGCCTGTGTTGACGAATGGCGCAACCGCAATATGAGACATGCCGACCAGATTACTGAGGCGGAAGAAATGATTGAGGAACAGCGCACCGTGGGCAGGCTCGACATAGACGACTATCAGAAGATGCTCAGAAGAATGGTGAGGCGGTTGCCCAAGTACGAACAACGGTTGTTCCTCATGTACCACGAAATGGAGATGGACATCGGACAGATAGCTGCTGTTGCGGGCATAGGCAGCAGGTCGGTGAGCGCAATGCTGAGCAGCGCACGAAAGAAATTGGCAGAACTATTGAGAAAAGGAGGCGGATTATGAACGATAAGATGAAACAACTGACAGACAAATTCATGGCGGGCGAGACCTCGCGCAGCGAGGAGCAGCTACTGGCAGAGATGCTGAAAAGCGGAGAGCAGAGTGCAGAGACAATGATTCTGCTGTCGATGCTTGAAATGCCAAAGGCAGAACCTGCAACCTGCGACCTGTCCGACATAGACAATAGCGAGGAGTATGACAGGATTGTGAACCGTCGCAAACGTCTTGCAATAGTAAGACGATGGTCTGTTGCTGCCTGTATTGCAGCCATTGTTTTTCTGGGGGGATTGTTGCTTGGCGATGACGGCACAACAGAACAACCACAAGGCAAACCGCAGCAGATGGCAAAGGCGGAGCAGAAAGTGGCGCAGCCGGTTGTGGAGAAAAAGGCGGAACCTGTGCAGCAAGTTGTTAAGGAACAACCGAAAGCCGTAGCTGTTGCAGCGAAGCCAGTCAGGTATAAGCAGAAGACGCAGCAACCGATTGTTGCAGAACCGGAGGAAACGATAGTGCCCATGACTACTCAAGAGGTAAAGGAACGCCTGATAGCAGAAAGTGGCGATGTGTCGTATGCCGACAGTTTGGAGTACTATGTAGATAGGGTGGAGCGCGAACTGGAAAGTGTCAGCGACAGTCTTTACCTCGTAAGGGTGCAAAAGGTTATTGCTGCCGACGAGAAACTGCAGAAGATAGTAAACAGAATTATTTTTGAGAGCATGGAGAGCGACAGTAAACCGCAGGAGGCTGTTAATACATTTGAATAAAAGAAAGGACAAGAATATGAAAGCAAGATTAATCATTACAGCATTTGCAATGCTTATGACCGTAGGCATAAAGGCTCAGGCAACTGATGTGCTCACATCGTTACAGAGAAGCAAAATGATGAGTAGGGCAATAGTAGAAATGGAGAAAGCCACAAAGACTCTTATCGATAGTCTTGGAATCAAACCTGCAGGTAGCGATTCGGTTACATTTTTTTACAACTATCATTCAGAACAATATGGCAAGAAAGAGGCAATGATAGAGCGTCAACTGAACCAGCTGGTAAATGCTTACGACACATGGCATGGCGCAGCAAGCAGTTCGCTAAGTTGGGATAAACGCGATGCCGGCATTCCTTTTTATAAAATAGCAATCCGCTATATTGACGATAAGGGTAGAAACAAAACAGCTACTGTCTATAATGGCGGCTTCTATGAAGGAAGGACAATGACGTTTATATATGGTAATAAAAAACTAAGAAACTTTAGTCTGTTTTATAGATTTTGGCGTTCTGATAATGATAAGGATAAGACTAAGTTCTCTATCACTTTAGGCATCATAAACGTTAAAGGTAGTATGCACCATTCTAATGGTGAAGGTTTGTTTGCCTTTGAAAACATGCCTGAAGGTTTCAAAGAATTTAAAGTACCAGAAAAATACGATTATGCTTTCGACGAACTGAAAGCAAAGTTGTTGCGTCTGAACAGAACATACAAGAACGAGAATAAATACGGCAAGAATGCCGTACTCGTGGCACTGCACAAGATGAGCGAAGGATATACCGAGAAACTCACTCCTGGACAGACGGCAGAAGTAAAAAGCATATTGACGGATTGGCTGAAATCGGCAGACAAAGGCAATCATCAGCGTGTGGTAAGCTATGCGATGGCTATGTTTGAGTCGAAGGCCGACAGCACCAAAATGCCGGAAAACAAAGTGTTTCTTTCCGACCTGAGCACATCCAGTGTTACTACGACCATCGGCAATAAGTATGTAACATACGAAACGAATGATATTAACGACAATGAGTTTGTTGTGTTGAAACTGAGAGGAAAGGCATCTAAGGATGCCAAATCTGTAGAAATACATAGGACAATCTTTGATAGAGACGAAATCAAGCTTGAAGGCGGCAACAGAAACTTCAAACTCAGCAGAAACTACGCGCGCGATGAGATTATAGGTATCGAATCCATAGCTATTGACTATCTTTCTTTCATTAACGATGGCAAACCGGTGCGTGTTGACCTTGAGAAAGGTCGCGTTTACGGTTCTGCTCTCAATGAAAAGCTGAACAGGTATGAACGCCAACTGACAGGGCACAGAAGAAAGTTGCGGACGACTAAGACCAAAGCAGAACACGATTCTATCGAAAATATTGTAGATAGCATCATGAAGCAGGCTATAAACGATAATCTTGACAATCCGATATCGGCATTTTATCTTAGCAAGACCTATACGCTTTATGACGAGGAGAGGCTGAGGTGGTTTGTCTCCGACGAATATCCATACGCCAACCATCCTGTCTTGTCACCAGTTCGCCAATATCTAACCAAAAAAGAGCTTCGCAAGCCGGGCAAGATGTTTACCGATTTTACCAGTCATGATTATGACAACAACAAGTTCAAACTGAGTCATTTTGCCGGTCGTGGCAATTATGTGCTGTTGGATTTCAGAACTACTAAATTGGAAAGTTTTATGCTCGACCCAAAGATTCTGAGCAGTCTTAATAAGAAGTATGCCCAAAAGGGTCTTTATATAGTATCGGTATGGTTAGAATTGGACAAGGTGGGATGGAGCGAGAAAATAAGAAAGCGCAGCTATGATTGGTTCCAAGTATGCGAAGGGCGTATTTTTGGTGACGAAGCCGCCCGTGCATACGGCATCAGCGAACTGCCCCAGAATGTGCTCATCGGCCCCGACGGCAGAATAGTTGCATCAGATATTAGTAGCGAGAAGTTGGAAAAGACCATCGACGAAATATTTGCCGCCCGCCTTTCTAACGGAATGTTGCTTAGAGATGGAGGCGCAACGGAACAACTTCAAGGCAGACCGCAACAGAAAGCGGTGCAGCCGGCAGTTGAAGAACCGAAGGGAAAGAAAGTGCCACTGACCACTCAGGAGGTAAAGGAAGGCGATGTGTCGTATGCCGAAAGGTTGGAGTACTATGTCGATAAGGTAGAGCACGAACTGGAAAATGTCAGCGACAGCCTCTATCTCAAAAGGATGCGAAAGATAATTGCTGCCGACGGGAAACTGCAGATGATTGTAAACAAAATCTTTCTTAAGAGCATAGAGAACGACAACCAGCCGCAGGAGACAATAGAAACTGACCAATGATAAAGAAAAGTAGGCAAAATAAAGAAAGGACAAGAATATGAAAGCAAGATTATTCATTACTGCATTTGCAATGCTTATGGGCGTGGGCATAAAGGCTCAGGCTGCGAAAACGATTCATAAGATTGTGAAGCCTGATTACGTGGGCATCTATAATGAAACCATGGAGATTGCTTCGGTAAAGACAACAGAGGAGGCAACCACCGTGACATTCCAATATGGCGGCAAAGGCATCAGTTTTTTTGACAAAGGCATCTGTATTGTTGACGAGACAGGCAAACGCCATGAACTGATTGGGCAGAAAGGATTCACGGAAGATTCGCTGAAGCGGCTTGTGCTTAAGAAAAAAGGTAAGTATGAGCTGCGCTTCAAACCGCTGCCAGCCGACTGCCGAATATTCGACATAGTAGAGGATTTCTACAGTTCGTCAACCCGCTACTACGGAGTAAGACAGGCTGGAAGCGAGTTCTGCGTGAGCAACCCAAAGGAGCATAACAATGGAGATGCTTCCTTGCCAGAAGCAGTGTTCAAGGTTGACACGGCATACGTCAGCGGAAAGGTTGAGAATCTTGATAAGGATGCACAATGGAAGGTGTCGCTGATATATGATTATGCTGACACAAATTACGGCAAGAAAAGAAAGAGAGCGTCGGCGATGGTTGACAAGGAAGGAAACTTCAAGATAAAGACCCGCATAAACGGACCTACATGGGATTATCTTATGGTAAGCTCTGACAAGAAGCAGAGAAACGTCATGCTGGTTCCCGTTCTGCTATGTCCGGGCGAAGAGCAGACATTACAGATAAGATTCCGAGAGGATGTGAAATACGACAGCAACAGCCAGAGAGATTTCGGAACATTGATGCAGTGCGCCCCAATGATGCTGTACAAGAAATATTCATATTCAAAGCCGAAGGAGTATTTCATGGATGATTATAATGCCATGACTCCAGAAATAGTGAAGAAGCAGTTTGACGACTACGACCGTCTGTCTCTTTACCTTTCTGGCAAATACGGCTTGAGTCGTGTGGAGACGGAGCTGCTGCGCTCGCAACTGTCGGCATCGTTTGCCATAGACATGCTTTTTCTGGCAAACAGTAATCAGCATGGGACTTATTACAAGGGAGTGCCGGATGAAGAGAGGAGGAAAGCACGTGGAAGATGGATTGAGAGCGATTCTCCGTTATATGGCATATGTTACGCCAACATGAAGTGCGAAAGCAATGTTTTTTGGGCTATTACGGACAGATGGCTTCTTTTCTCAGGCTATATGATGCGCCAAATTCCTCCTTATGCGAAACGGGAGAATGATTTCCAGTTCTACAAATGGAAGACTATTTTTAATAGGGAAATGGAAAAGAAGGAAGACGGCAGTTGTCAATCCATAAGTTATGAGGGAACACCTGAAAACCTGAAGAAGGTTGACGATTTTGAAGCGAAGAGTCTGCAACTGCTTTACAACTGGATGCTGCCACTGATTCGTGAATGGCGAAACAAGAACGGCAATGAAGATTTGTTTGAACAGATTTATCTGCTCAGTTGTGTATATTCGATGCCATATCTAAGTCAAAACAGCAGAAAACATATCTATAATCAGTTTACACTCGTCCGACAAATGATTCATTATCCGTCGTTCTCCCGCTTGGCAGGAGAAATGTTCTCTGAGATAGAAAAGGTTATCCAACAGGATTATGACGAATGGGAAACGGAGTGGGGAAAAAGCAAGAAATGATCTTTGACATGATACAGGGCGTGAAGGCTATAGTTATATAATTAAAGGCAGGGGTTAAATATACCCCTGCTTTTTCAGTTCTTCAGCAGTATTTTCCAGTTCGGCATACCATTCTGTACCGAAGCGACGTGTAAGCGGTTCTTTCAGAAACTTATACACAGGCAAATCCAGTTCCTTACCTTTCTTCACTGCCTCCTTGCACACATCCCAGCGGTGGTAGTTGAGTGCCGACATGCCGTTGCTCAGTTCTTTGACGCGGATAGGGTAGAGGGCACAACTGATGGGTTTGCAGAACTTCGTCTTTCCCGCACGAAAGGCTTTCTCCAGTGTACACAGGCAACAACCTTTGTCGTAACATGTGAACACGCAGTCTTTGCCGTTGACGATGCTCGTAACGAGGTCGCCCTCCTCATCGGTATATGCCACACCCTGACGGTCGATGACGCTCTGTGCTGCAGCCGATAGGTCGCCCCACACCGTATCAAGCGCATCCTCTATGCCCGCCACCTCGTCGATGGTCACTGGAGCACCGGCATCGCCTTCAATGCAACATTCACCCTTGCAGGCATCAAGGTCGCAACAGAATCGTTCTGTCAGCACATCCATCGACACCAGCACATTGCCTATTTCGATTATCGGAATCATTCTATCGTTCATGTATTCTTTTTTAGTTGTTGAGTTGACGAGTTGATGAGTTGATGAGTTAACAAGTTGACGAGTTGACAAGTTGCTTGACTCTGCGAATGTTTTCTTGTAGTGGCATATCCGCATATCTGCCCGCCTAAATCTCCTTGTATCTATTATATATTTCATCTAAATCCCCCTCCTTCGGAGGGGTTAGGGGAGGTTCCCCTACCACTCAATCCCCGCCATCCCATGCTCTGCCAGATAAGTATTGGCACGTGAGAAATGATGATTGCCAAACCATCCGCCGCGGTTGGCAGATAGCGGTGAAGGGTGTACTGATTGCAACACCAGATGTCTGTCTGCATCTATCAGCGATGCCTTGCTGCGTGCATAGCCGCCCCAGAGTATGAACACCAGGTTGTCCCTGCCGTCGCTCAGTGCTTTGATAGCGGCATCAGTGAAAGTCTCCCAACCGTGACGCTGATGACTGGCTGCCTGGTGTGCCCTCACGGTAAGCGTAGCGTTGAGCAGCAACACGCCCTGACGAGCCCACCGCTCAAGGTTGCCCGACATAGGGATGTCCTTGCCGAGGTCCAACTGTATCTCCTTGAAGATGTTTATCAGCGTTGGCGGGAACTGCACACCGTCATACACAGAAAAACTAAGTCCGTGTGCTTGCCCCGGTTCGTGATAAGGGTCTTGCCCTATTATCACCACCTTCACGTCGTCAAATGGACACAGGTTGAAAGCATTGAATATCAGCCTGCCCGGCGGATAGCATGTATATTGCTTATATTCCGCCCTCACAAACTCAGTAAGTGCAGCAAAGTAAGGCTTCTCAAACTCACCTTGCAACTGCTACCGCCATGATTCTTCTATCTGTACGTTCATAAATCACTGATTTATATCACAAAAATACAAAAAATGTTTCAAAATATAGGCAAAACACACTGATTTTTGTTCCAAAATAGGGGCAAGTTGAGTAGTTTTTGTTTCAAAACATAGGCAAAATCCACTGGTTTTTGTTCCAAAATAGGGGCAATATCCAATTGCTTGTAAATTCAAACCTTGCCTTTGTGTATGAATAATAAATATAGTTTGCTATCTCACAACAACTTTCTTTCGAAAAGAGAGAAATGCCAGATCTCTCATCAAGAAGTGCCAGATACGGGCACAAAAACGAAGTGTACAATGTGAGTGTAGTGCCTTGAATGGTTAAACCTCTTTGTTTTCAGTGAGTTATGTGTGTTTTGGTGTTGAGGCTCGTTCAAAACGAAGTGTACGATTTCTTTAATTTGCTTTAATCAGGCTTTAATTTTGATGAGGCTGGTGTTTAATTGGGCTTGTGGTACCGTTAAACGCAGCTTTAATTCGCTTTAATTTACGGCGGTCAGATTGTCGGTTTTTCGGCTCTCTGGCTGCCTTTTTCGTGTGTAGTAGGGGAATATGCTTAAAACCGCCTAAAATGGCGTACAGCAAGGGTTTTGGGCTTGTTTGGGGTGCTTTCGTGCGTGCGTAAGCGGGTAGGATAGAGGTGTGCCCTGAAATGGTGTTTGAATGGTGTTTAATGGGTGTTTAAGAAACCGTTAAATGGCGGTAAATGATGAGGCTGTTTTGGGTGCCGAAATAGGGTAGTAGGGTAGGGTGCAAAACCTGTCCGTTTCGTTCAAAAAAGGGGCTTGGGGTGTCAGTTGGGGTGTCAGTTGGGGTGTCGTTTGGGTGGGTGAATACTACCCCATAGCGGAAAAATAAGAGTGTGAAAGTGGCGTTTTTCGTGAAAATCCACCCCTTTAATGTCATAATAGATATAGGAAAAATATGCCTTAAAAATCGTTTAAGTTGTTGATAATGAGTGTTTATGTGTGTTTTTGTGATAAAAAATAAGGAAAAACAGCATATCAGCCTCATTTAAGGGCTGTTTAAGGGTGCTTGTGGTTTAGTATAATTCTGTACCCTCCTATCCGGCATTTGCAGTATTGCCAATGTTGGCATCCCCAGCATTTTTTTGTAGTTGACGTTCAAGTTCTCTTATACGTTCCTCAAGCATACCGATAGTTTGCGCCTGTTGCACGATCTTCTCGTCTTTTTTGTCAAGTAAATGTAAGTGCTCGGTTAAAAAATCGGATAATAGTGTGTCATCTGCAAGTACAAACGGGTGTTTTGTGGGTTGTGGGTTTGGCTCTTTAACTTCTCCAAATCCTGTGAGTAACCATTTTGCGTTTATCTCGTATATTATTACGATTTTTTCTAAGATGTCCGCTTTTGGTAAAGTTCCTCGTATATAACTACGAACATTTGCCTCATTTATACCCAAAGCTGCTGCAAATACGGTGTTTTTACCGTCTGCAACAGTGTTTACAAGGTGCTGAATGCGCTCCCCTATTGTCTTGATTCTAACTACTGTAATACCCATTTATATAATTTAGTCGTAAAAAGTTGCGAAATAATTTTGTTATGTCGTATAATATTACGATATTTGCACCGTATTCCAATTGGTACGGCTGCCAAAAGTAGTAAAAAAAGCCGAGAAAAACGAATATTGAACAAACTAAAACGTAAAAGGACAATGAAGACGTACAAAACAAAAGAGTGCCTCGGTCGCATATCGGCGTACTTGGTGGCAACAAACAAACCATTCAATTTTGATGGTTTCTCAATAGAGTTTACTGCCGGTGACGCTTATATGCTGCGTATGCGTCTTGATGATCCGCGTCTGGCAAGAGTCAATTTTGAAATAATTTAATGTAAAAGGATATGAGACAGTACATTCACGTAACAAAAGAAACACGCGAGTTTTTAAGCAAGGCATTTGACATTGAGCCTCGCACAGTTTATAACGCCCTGAACTTTGTCAAGGATAACGACCTTGCAAAGCGTGTGCGTAAGCTCGCCTACGAAAAAGGCGGCATCCTGATGTGTCTGGGTGAGTGGATGGAGACTTTCCACGACCACGACAATGTTATGCGTCAGTACCTACCCAATGGCGTACTGTTGGAGTTCGACAAGAACGATGGCAGCGGTGATGTATATCACAAGGGCAGATGTGTGCGCCATTATGAAAATCTACTGTGGTCGGATATTAAAGATGTTCAAGCCTACGGGTTGTCTTTGAGATAAGGAGGGAGATATGGAATATTACGCAAACACATTGTGCATAAGCCATAACGAGCTTGTCGGTGGTATTATGACGGCTGCAACCATTAAGAACTTGCGCCGTCGTGATCAACTTCGACAGGTGCGTCGTGGTTGCTATGACACCCCTGCGTTGTTTGCTGTCGATAGTCTGCCGTTGAAATACCGCACAGAGGTATATCGCCGTTACCCTGACCTACAAGAACAAGCCGAAAGCAAGCCATTTATGGATACGATTATACCCGATGGCGAGGCAATACAGTTTTACGAGACTTACAAGCTTGCCGACGGCAGGAACTTGAAACCGGAAGTGCAAGCAATGTATGCCAACAACTGTGCTATAATGAATGCCTTTCGCCGTGTGATAGAGACTGCTAACAGCCATCGCTTGCGTCAGTCGAAACCGAAGCTTAACAAGGCTGAATTTTGGAAAAAGGCAGCAGCTGCTCTTCCTCGTTTGGCTGACCGTTTCCCTCACTCCTTGCCCGAAAGCGAAAGACGCCTACAACGCAAGTTTAATGAGTACCTGCACATGGGTTATGAGTGCTTTATCAGTAAGAAGTTCCTGAATAAGAACAGCGCAAAGGTGGATAGCGACGAAAAAGAGGGCTTGCTGGCCGGACTTATGGCACACCACAATAACCTTGACAATGCTTTTATAGCAAAGGCTTACAATGCCGTTGCGGAAGCAAAAGGTTGGGAGCCGATAACAGCATCGGCTGTTGGTGTATGGCGTGAAAAGACCGACCTTATAACGGCAGCCGGCAGACTTGGTGTGTCGAATTTCAGAAACCACAAGAGTATGCAGGTGAAACGCAGTCGCCCGACAGCTCCATTCTTAATGTGGACGCTTGACGGTTGGGATGTAGAACTCTTGTATCAGGACACGAAGACAGACAGCAGAGGACACAGCGTCACAACCTACCATAATCGTTTGACTGTGGTTGTTGTGCTTGACCCTTGTATCAATTACCCGATAGGTTTTGCCATAGGAACACACGAAACTCCCGAATTGATAGCAGCAGCCTTGCGTGATGCAGCAAAGCACAGCGAGGAACTGTTCGGTGTTATGCTTCGTGCCAACCAAATACAATGCGACCATTATGCCATTAAGGCAATGACACCGCTTTACAATGTGATGGGTGATAAACTGACCCCGGCACGAGTAAAGAACGCAAAGGCAAAGGCTGTGGAGCCATATTTCGCACACCTGAATAAGACATATTGCAAGTTATTCAATAATTGGTCGGGTTATGGTGTAACGACAGATCCGAAGCGACAACCAAATTCGGAAGCTCTTAACAAATTGCGTCATACATTCCCGGACGAGGCAGGCGTGCGTGAGCAGATTACACGCATTATGCAAATGGAACGCAGCAGTAAGATTGAGCAGTTCCGTGCGATGATGGAGTTCCTGCCGGCAGAACGCCGTTTGCCATTGAGCCGTGAACAGTTCCTGCTGAACTTTGGTGCCGAAACAGGCTTTAAGAACGCCATTGAGGGCTGCGGTTTGAGACCTACACTGTTGGGCATTAAGCGTGATTATGATTGCTTTGACATTCGTTTCAGAGAGCACGCAGGCACACGCTGGACAGTCAAGTATGATCCGGACAACCTTAGCGAGGTGCTTGCAGTGAATGAGGACGGCAGTCTTCGCTTTATGCTGACAGAAAAGTATGTGCAGCCTATGGCTTTGGCTGACCGTAAAGAGGGTGATGCAGAGCAGTTGCAACGAGTGCAGGAGTTCAACCGACAATTAGAGGGACACGTAACTACCCAGCTTGCACTGAAATATGAGGCAGGCGCAGAAGCAATAAGGGATTTGCCTCAGGCTGACACATTACACCGTTTGCTGCTCTGTGATAGCAACGGACAGCACAAACTACCAAAGGCACAAAGACGCCTTAGAGCGGCAGAAGTTGAAGCCATAGAGGTTAAGACGGTGGAAGTTCCTGTAATACCGCAGGGAGCAGCAACAACAGATATAGACGATTATTCAATTTTCTAAAAAGATACAACGATGCAAAAGGACGAAAGAACACAGATTGCAGCACGCTTGAAAGACTATTGCGTGCAAAAGGGCAGCCAGAATAAGGCAGCCAATAGTTTGAATGGCGTGAGCTCTGCCACAGTGAGCAAAGTATTAGCAGGTGATTGGGACACCATCAGCGACGAGATGTGGCGTACAATAGCCTCGCAGATAGGGCACGAAACAAGAGGTTGGCAGATAGCAGAAACACGAGCTTACAAGCGTATGGCGTTCCTGCTGAACAATGCAAAGACTGACAGTCTTGTGATGGCGGTAACAGGTGATGCCGGTTGTGGCAAGACAGAAGCCATTAAGAACTACACAGCAGCCAATAAGAATGTTTACCACTTGTGCTGTTCTGAGTATTGGAACAGGCGTACATTTATGGGCAAGCTCTTGCAGTGTATGGGCGTGGATTATACCGGCTCAACCGTAAGCGATATGATGGACGACATTATCGACAACTTGAAACGCAAGGAAAGCCCTCTTATCGTGCTTGACGAAGCCGATAAATTGACAGACCAGGTATTCTATTTCTTTATCAGTCTTTACAACCAGTTAGAGGACCATTGCGGCATTATCCTTTGTGCTACCAACTACCTTGAAAAGCGTATCAAAAAGGGCTTGCGTACCAAACGCAAGGGCTATGAGGAAATATACAGCCGTATGGGGCGCAAGTTCGTGGAGTTGCAGGTCATCAACAGCGAGGATGTGGCTGCGGTGTGTGTTGCCAATGGCGTAACAGACGCTAAGGAGATTAACCGAATTATTGATGACGCAGATTGCGACTTGAGACGCGTGAAGCGTGCAGTGTGGGCAATGCAGAAAGGAGGGAAACAATAATGGTAAGGTTTGTTATTGAAAAGCATTGCAAGCAACCTGATTGGGCTTTAATGCTGTTGGCAACATTTCCTTTTGATAGGACAAAGAATTACCCCGACATAGAGAGATACGCAATAATGGGCTGCGTCCTTAACTACTTAGAGGAGTTTACATACCGCCGACGCAATGCAATGCAGCAACTGTGTGTAACGCATAATCTTCACTGCCGAGAAAACAGTATAACCATTGAGACAGCAAACGGCAATGCGGTTTTAACCATTAGCTTAATAGCAGATAATTGACTATATGGAACAAATGCACATTGATGTAGTAATGCCGACTGCGGAAATATCAAAGGCATTAAACACTTGGTTTGATGAAAATCTGCCTATCGATATCAGAATACGCAGGGGTGTGAAAAAGGGGCGTAAGGTGGTTTGCTTTTCCATCTATGGCTCAACACAGGAAAATATAATGGCAAAGTGGAATGCGCTTGAAAAACTATTGAAAAAGTAATTTATGGGACGTGCGATAAGCAATAAGAATGTACTGACTGCAAGGTTTGAGGTAGCCGAGTTTGACGGGGAGTTCCTCGCCAGCTTCGGCAAGCCCGAACTACGCGGTGCGTGGTTGATATACGGTGGCAGTGGCTGCGGTAAAACAACTTTCGTGATGCAGGTGTGCAAATACCTTACTCGCTTCCGTCGCGTCGCTTACAACAGTTTAGAGCAAGGCTTGTCGCTGTCATTGCAAAAGACTTGGGAACGTGTGAATATGCAGGAGGTCGGCAATAAAATTATTCTGCTGAACAAAGAGAGCCTGAAAGATTTACGTATTCGCTTGCAGAGAAAGCAAAGCCCCGATGTGGTGGTAATAGACAGTGTTCAGTATTGGCACGGCTTTAAGTGGAGTGATTTCACCAACCTTAAAGACGAGTTTCCCGAAAAATTGTTTGTGTTTGTCAGCCACGAAAAGGGCGGTTTGCCAGACGGCAAGATGGCGCAAAAGATAAGATACGACAGTGAGATAAAAATCAGGATCGAGGGCTATAAGGCATTTGTAACTACTCGTTACGAGGTGCCGGAACTTGGCGAGGGAGGTGCGGACTTCGTCATTTGGGAACAGGGCGCACAAGATTATTGGGTTGATAAAATGTGAAACTATGGCTGAAAACAAAACAATGGACAGCATCCATAAGGGTGTATTAAAAAAGTTCCACACGCTTTGCAGTGTGTTGGGCTTGTCGGAAGACGAGAAACGTGCTATCGTGGAGAGTTACGGAGTGGAAAGCAGTAGAGATATGGACACGCACGACCTAATTAACGTATGTGCTAACCTGTCAGAACAGGCGAACAAAAAGAACGGTACCAGCGACCTTGACAAACTGCGTAAGCGAGTAATGGCGGCAATAGGTAGTTATCTGCATAGTGTAAAGAGAGAGAGCAATGCAAGCATTATTAAGGGCATTGCGTGTCGTGCCACAGGGTACGAAGATTTTAACAAGATACCCCGCGAGAGGTTACGCAACATTATTGCAACATTCAACAATAAAGTTAAGGACGAACAAGGGGTAAATGATGTGATAAATTCAATGATGTTGCAAAGCTTTATGAGTGGTAACGCCTCATACGGTGAAGCATAAGGAAATATTTGTTTAACCATTTAATCAGTTTTAAGATGAAAAAGAAATTAGGAAAAGTAATGTTGAAAATGGTGCTTGCACCGTTTAGCCTCGTTGTGTGGGCATTGTACACTGCCGGCTGTATTCTAAAAACAGTGTCCTACCTTTCACTTGGGGCGTTGGAGGATGCAGACGGTGAAATAGACAAGGCATTCAAATATGAGTAAAATCGCGATGCACAATATCCAGCACAGCGTGAGAGAAAACACCTGTGAAATGGAGACTGAGGAATATATTTCGTTTATGCGTGAACTCGCAGAATGGGCGACCTCACAGGCGGATATGGCAGATTATGCCGAGACCCCGGAAAACTACGATTAAATATTATTTAATAACCCGTTAAACAGCGTTTAACACAAACTTTACAACAATGGCAAAGAGAGAAAAGAAGACAATTATCAGTGGCGTAACACGTGAGGCTGCCGACGAGGCATTGGCAACCTATGCAATGGCTGACGCACAAGCGGCAAAGATTGCAGCCGACATTGAACTGCAATGTGTGAAAATCCGTGAGAAGTATGCGGATAAGATTGCAGAGTTAGAGGGACAAAAAGCAGCCGCGTTTGACACCTTGCAGGCTTACGCCAGCGAGAATAAAAGCGACCTGTTCACAAAGAAAAAGAGTCTTGATATGGTGCACGGTACAATCGGTTTCCGTACAGGAACACCGAAGTTGAAGACCTTGAAAGGCTTTACTTGGGCAAGTGCATTGCAGCTGGTGCGTGAGTTCCTGCCCTCGTATATTAGAACAACCGAAGAGATTACCAAGGACAAACTGCTCGCTGATCGTGATGTCGAGGGTATGTGCGACAATATGAGTCGTTGCGGTATTCAGGTAGTACAGGATGAAACATTCTTTGTAGAGCCTAAAAAAGAGGAGGTAGCTTAATGGAAAAGCAACGAAAGGAACAGAAGATATTCCACAGGTATATTCGCACTGTGGAGGTATGTGGGAAGTGTGGCGGTGAGGGTAAGATCCTGGTGTGGCCAGAGGGCGACCTTTGGAAGCAAGACGAGCCAACGGAGGAGACTTGCCCGTTGTGCGAGGGGTCGGGAATGTTGCGTAAAACCGTAACAATTACCACCGACTTAACACCGTTCAAACGAGAGTAAAAAAGACCGCGCCGGCTCCGTCTGCCAAAACAAACCGTAACCAGCGCAATGCCTTGATGTAAAAGGACAGTGCAAAGTTATAATTTTTTTGGCAGATGGAGAAACATAAACACCACAAAAGTACATTAGCGCGTGTAAAAGCCATTAAAGCTATT
>JAFQQY010000053.1 GCA_017410365.1 Prevotella sp. | reverse complement strand
CAAGCATATCTGCATACCATTGACAGGTTGCTCAAGCAACATACCATTGAACAATGCATCAAGCGAGGTATAATGATATACATAAGGAACCTCTACAGGCTTAGTAGACTCACAGATATACCTATGCAAACCCTCTGCATCGCCAGAGCATACTTGGTGGTCATTTCTATATATCAGTTCCATGATTTATTTTATTTAGGACAATTAATCACCCGAGACGTCTGCACCCTGCTCGGGTGTCGAGCACAAACAAAGAAAACGCGACTCAAGAATCACGCCAAATTAACACAATAACAATTATGGTACTGATATCAAGAATGCACAGACATCTTATTCATCACCATCAAAAGCGCGGGAGATTGTTCGAATCCTCTTAGGTATCGGATACAACTGATGAATTTCAGCCTCCAACTTAGCCTGCTTGCGAAGCAGTTCCTCCCTTTCTCTTCTTGCTGCGGCTCTACTTTGCCGCTTATTCATATCCTTAACCCTCTTGACTTCACCGGCATTTCGGATCTCCTCAGCCAAAGCATTAAGCCTATCATCCAACTGGGAACTGTTACGAAGTTCGCATTCCCACACTGTAATCACAGTCCACCCCAATGCCTCCAGATGCGCTGTCGTCACCTCATCCCGATGCCGGTTCCTCGCAATCTTCGTCTCCCAGAACTCAACATTCGACTTCGGTTTAGTTGCATAACGACATCCTTTATGTCCATGCCAGAAGCAACCATTCACCATTATTGCCACGTCATATTTAGGAAGGACAATATCTGGACATCCAGGCAATTTCTTATTATGCAAGCGAAAGCGAAATCCACGAGCATGCAGTCCCTTCCTAACCAGGATTTCCGGTTTGGTGTTCTTGCCATGTATGCGGGACATGTTGTAGCTACGTTGGGTTTGACTTAGGGTGTCGGACATGAAGCAAAGGTAGGGATTTTTGAGATAGTGTCAAGACCACAAAACTATAGATTTGAATTAGCTAACACAGCAGCTTTATCCTCGTCGCTGAGATGTTCAAACATATAGTTGATATGTGCTTGGTTCATACGCGACACCAAGTCATTGAAACGATTGAAAAAAGGTATTAGTCGCATTGTTTCCATCACAACCTGACTTTCATTTATTTCTTCGTGCCTTGATTCATACAAGATTGGTAAATCTAAATGTACCTCAGCACTTCTAATCTCCTTCCACCAAGAATCCCTTTTAGATATTTCCTCCAAATCTGTTAAAATCCATGCAAACTCCCTATCTGGTCCATGAAAGTGAGGTATAATTTCCTGCAATTTAGCAGTATATGACTCTTTTCTAGCCTTTTCAGTAAAACCATAAAGTTTCTTGAAGGACTCGTTCATGTGGACTTTCAATTTCCCTCTTAACAAACTCTTCTCATACATATCAGGTGTATTCATGAAGAGCTTTGTCAAGACAATGCAATCAGCAAAAGCATAGCTCACGAACACACTGACATCACACATAGTCTTAGATACCTTGTGATGAATATTGTTCATATCTTGGTAACTTTTGCCCAACTCATACATCCCATCAATCGATTCTGAGAAGATTGATATCATTTCATCTGCAAGAAGATTAAACTTTGAGCGTTCTTCTTGGGATAAGACCTTGTTGTATTGTATATCGCTCGACATATAGCCACACACTTAAATTTAGAGACAAATATATTAATTATAATTATTAGTTGCTTATCATTGATACTCACGTAATAGTTATAAAACACAACATCTGTGTAACATACAATAGCACAAGCACGTAGTATCTTTGAGCCTAAATAAACATCTGATAAGCAAAAATAACTGCAGATATTATCAGCAATTCAAAGTACATTATTGAAACAAATTTACTATTTTTGCCAAAATAAGGCAAAAAATCACAATTTCATTCTATCAAATTATGTTGTTCGGCAAAAGGATAAAGGAACTGAGAGAATCTCAGAAGCTACCTCAACGTGTTGTTGCAGATGCACTCGAGATTACCATTCCTCTTTACAGCAGGGTTGAACGTGGCGAAAGAACCCTATCAAAGTCTCACCTCCCTAAACTTGCTCAGGTGCTGAATGTAGAAGAGAATCAACTTCTGAAACTCTATCTTGCCGACCAAGTCGCTTTAGTCCTTGATGGGCAAACCGATATTTATAACGATGTCCTCGATATTGCTAAGAACGGCATACGTCCAGTATCAAAGAAAAAGCATACTTTTATCGACCTATTTGCTGGATGTGGAGGACTCACCGAAGGCTTCTATAGACAAAACTTTATTCCATTGGCACACGTAGAGTTCGACAAATCCGCATGTGCTACTTTGCGTAAAAGAATGGAATACTACGGATATAAAAACGTGGATAAGGAAGTCATCGAGCATGACATTACTGATCCGGAGATTATATCCATAGTCGACCAAGCAGTCAATGGCAGAGAAGTCGATATCATCATTGGCGGTCCACCATGCCAGGCATACTCTTCAGCCGGAAGAGCAAGAGACCTGCATGGAATGCAAAACGACCCAAGAAACTTCCTCTTTGAGAGCTATGTCAAAATCCTGAATCATTATCAGCCTAAGATTTTTGTATTTGAAAACGTTACTGGAATCTTAACTGCCAAAGTTCAAGGAAAGTCAATAATCAAGCAGGTTATGGGTGCGCTTTCTGAAAACTACAATGTTGTTTCAGACTATCCACAGATGCTGCTCAATTCCGTAAATTACGGCGTACCTCAGGAAAGAAAAAGAATCATAATCATAGGCGTAAGAAGAGATATAGACTATCCAATAGAGAATGTATATTCTGCCATCAAGAAAACTCACTATGATCCCGAGATGACCTCAACTGAAAAGAAGGGTCTTAAGAAATATGTAACTGTCAAGGACGCCATAGGAGAACTTCCTTCGATTGCGCCAGGACAAGGAAAAACAGAAGTTCCGTTCGAATACTCTCGTAGCAACGAATTCTTAAAAGCTATTGGTACCCCAAATTACAAGATTCTTCGCGATCATATTTGCAGGAAACATAACGAAATCGACAGAGAACGGTATAGAGTCATGGCCAGAGAGCATTGGACTTTCGAACAACTCCTACAATATCGAGAAGACCTAAGGCACGAAGTACCTAGAGTCTTCGGCAACAGCTATGTTGTACAATGGTGGGATTTACCATCTAAAACAATCATTGCTCATCTTCATAAAGACGGTAACCAGTTCATTCATCCTGATCACACTCAGGCAAGAACTCTGACAGTGCGAGAAGCAGCCAGATTACAATCTTTCCCTGACGATTTTGAATTCATGGGCTCTCGAGGAGATAAGTATAAACAAATTGGAAACGCGGTACCTTGCCTATTCGCAGAAGCGATAGCAAAGGCAGTAAAACAGTCGCTCAAAGAAATAGAAAATGATATTTAAGTCAGTAAACCAGATACATAGCAAAGCAGACAAAGCTTTCTTCGAAGAACTCATTGGTGTATATTGCAAAATCGTGAGAGAAGTGTGCAATATACATTCACTTGAGTATAAGCCATGCCCGACAGAAGTTACGGAAGCAATAACTTCGGAGCTGGTCTCTATGGGCATTATAGATGATAAGGAGCAGCTTGAACAGCTAAAAAAACTACTGAAAGGAGAATACCACACTTTCATCTACGGCGTCAACAAATATCTTGATAACAAAGAAAAGTTTGGTGAACTTCTGAATAAACTGAACAATTCAGAAAGAGCAAGGCTTCAAAAGAAAACTGCCAAGAGTAACAAACCTCAGATTGTTGACTTTTTTGCCGGCGCAGGTGGTCTAAGCCTTGGCTTTATACACTCTGGCTACCGGGTAAAATTTGCTAACGATTTTGAAGAAGTTTGTGTTAACACATACAGATATAACCACCCTGAGGTTCCTTCAGAAAATATCCTCAAAGAAGACATACGAAAAATAGTTGACAACATCACAGACTACGTATCTAGCGATGTTGATGTAGTTATTGGAGGACCTCCATGTCAGGGATTCAGTTCAGCTAACCAGCAACGGATCATCGATGATCCAAGAAACGAGCTCTACAAATACTATCTTAAGGCCGTTGAGAAGTTAGTTCCCAAATTCGTCGTTATGGAAAACGTTCGAGGAATGCTATCTGTAGCAGACCAGGTCGTTGAAGACTATAGAGCTATAGTCGGCATAAAAGACGGTATCGAGTATACATACGACATTCGTTATGAATTGCTCAATTCAGCTGACTTCTCTGTAGCACAGAGCAGAGAAAGACTTATTTATATTGCAATACGTAACGACGTTATTGCTGATAAAAACATCACTCCACTTGACATCTTTGAACAGATTAAGGACGTTTGCAGACATAACAAAAGATTCAATCTTTCTGATGCATTGGCATACATCAAGCCGCTTGAAGCTCCGAGAGAAAAAAATGCTAACGAGATCGATAGCGAGACGACAGGAAAGAAGATAGACACAAACTGTCATACTGGCAACGAGAATGCATACCTGCGCTTAATCAATGGAGGTAGAGAAATTCCCCTACTTTACAATCACAAAGCCAGATATGTCAACGATATAAACTATGAAATTTACAAAACCTTGAGACCGGGCGAAGATGCATCTGACGAAAAGATTGCTGACATCATGCCTTATAAGCATAGACTTCACTGCTTCAAGGACAAATACTACAAGTTGATACCAGACAAGCCTTCACGAACAATTACTGCTCACCTCAGAATGGATTGCCACTCACACATCCATCCATCTCAGGTAAGAGCGCTCACTCCGAGAGAAGCTGCAAGATGCCAGTCTTTCCCGGATGATTACTTGTTCTTAGGAGCATACCTCAAGACCTACATGGAAATAGGCAATGCAGTACCTTGTCTGATGTCTAAAACAATAGCCGGAATAATTAAGAAATATCTATAGTCATGGGAACAACAGTTATCAGCCAGTACATCCATAGGCCAAATACAACAGAACTCGGCCTAGGAAATACTCACGAGACTTAT
>JAFQQY010000052.1 GCA_017410365.1 Prevotella sp. | reverse complement strand
GTACTTTACATGGATTGAACGAATGGACATTCCTTCTTGAATCATACGCATGTACTTCAAGCACTCTACATAACCGTGTTTCTTCCTTTTTGACATAATAAACCCCGAAAGTTTTTTGTCTAACTTTCGGGGTTCACTTCACATATCTGCCCCACTATTATATAAAAGTCCTAATGTTCTCCTGTCTAAAATAGTTCTTCTGTATAAAAAAGTAGTCTTGTATTTTCAGGGATTAAGTTGCGCAAAAAGCTTCATGCGCTCCTCAAGCAAGGCGTACTGATTGTCGCGAATGAAAGAGGTACACACACGCAGACCCTCTTGGTGAGAACCCGTAGTTACGAGACAGATGGCACTAACACCGTAGTACATCAGTTCGTGCGCCAACTCGCCACTAGTCATGTTCTTATAGCCAATGGTGAAGTAGAAACCGTCGGCAATAGGCTCATCCAAGTCCTTGTCGTAGACGATATGGAAACCGTTGTCGGTGAATATCTTCTTCAGTCGGCGAGCACGCTCACCATATACGGCTATCTCGCTGCGGAAATCGTAAGTGCCGTCGGCAGCCGCTTTCAATATAGCCGCAAGAGCATACTGGGCGGAATGACTGGTGCCGCTGCTCAAGGCGTAGAGCATGCGTGTAGAGAAGACAGGACCGAAGGGCAGTCCCTCGTAGCGTGCTGCAAGGTCGGCATAGACACGCTTGTATAGTGCGTCGGAGATGCATGTTACGCCGATGCGCTCGCCTGCATAGCTGAATGCCTTGCTGCCGCTGATGAGCAACATGTAGTTGTCGGTATATCTTCCCACCGTAGGCTGGTATGGCGGTTGGAACGGCACGCTGAGGTCGCGTCGGAAGTCCATGGCGAAGTATGCCAAGTCTTCAATCACCACGGCATCGTAGCGTGTGGCCAGTTCTCCTATTGTCTGCAGTTCGTCTTCGCTCATACAAATCCACGACGGGTTGTTAGGGTTGCTGTATACAATGGCGCATATCTTGCCTGTAGAAAGATAGCTCTCCAGTTTGTCGCGCAGCTTGCTTCCGCGATAGTCATACACGTCGAAGGTAAGATAATTGACACCCATCACCTGCAACTGCATCTTCTGAACAGGGAAGCCCGGGTCGATGAAGAGTATGGTGTCTTTGCCCTTAACGGATTGCGAACAGGTGAGGAACGAGGCGAAGGTGCCCTGCATGCTGCCGCTGACAGGTATGCATCCCTCGGCAGCCACGTCGAGACCTATGAAAGCCTTTACAAAGCGCGATGCCTGCTGTTTGAGTTCAGGCAGTCCCTGTATGTCTGGATAGCTGTTGGCTATGCCTTTCTCCAAGGCTTCTATCTGTGCCTTTACGCCTATCTTTGAAGCCGACAGTCCAGGTATGCCCATCTCCATCTTGATGAACTCTACGCCCGACTCTCTTTCGGCGTATGCTGCTATCGACTTTACCTCTCTGATGGTTGCCTTTGCAAAGTCTTGTATGCCAAAGTCGCTTATGGCATTGTCTATGAGTTGTTTTTTTATTGGGGTCATGGGGTGAGGAGTTAGGAGTTGCTATTCAGCGCCTTGATGTTGGCCTCTACCACGGCATCGCCTTTCTTGGCAAATACGCGGCGGACGGCATCTTCAAGCTTGCTCATCTCTATTCCTAATGCCTTTTGGGCAGCACCGAGCAACACCATGTTGGCAGAGCGCGGAGCACCTAGTTGCTTGGCTATCGTGTCGATGTCGATAGACACCACGTTGGGCAACTTAGCCAACTGCTCGTCCAGTTTCTCCTGTTCGGGATAGTTGGTGATGTTTACGAAAGGCACGCTCGATGTTATTATCCATCCGTCTTTCTTCAGGTAAGGCAGATAGCGCAAGGCCTCCATCGGCTCCATGCTTATTATCACGTCGGCGCTGCCTAGGGCAATGAGGTCGCTATGAATGGGTTCTGACGATATGCGCAGATTGCTCTGCACGTCGCCTCCACGCTGCGACATTCCGTGTACCTCAGCCTGCTTTATATATAGGTTCTCGTGCATTGCAGCCTCACCTATGATGGTTGCTATGGAGAGAATGCCCTGTCCCCCTACTCCACAAAGTATGATGTCTGTCTTCATTGTTTTGCTTTCTTCTGTTTTAAATGTCTTTGTAATGTCTGCATGCACTCGCGGCGCGGTATGATGACGCTGACGCCCTTGTATTCTATCTCCTGACGGATGATGCGTGTTATCTCTTCCATGTTCTTTGGCAGAGGCACCACCACGTGCAGATGGTCTTCTTCTACGCCCAGACCGCGGCAGATAGCCTCAAACTTATTCGTTCCGGCACTGTCTTGTCCGCCTGTCATACCTGTTGTCAGGTTGTCGCTAATGATTACGGTGATGTTGGCATTCTCGTTTACGGCATCGAGCAAGCCCGTCATGCCGCTATGCGTAAAGGTAGAGTCGCCAATGATAGCTACAGCCGGCCACTGTCCCGCATCGGCTGCTCCCTTGGCCATGGTGATGCTTGCGCCCATGTCTACGCAAGTGTGGATGGCACGATATGGAGGCAGGAAACCGAGCGTATAGCAACCGATGTCACCAAAGACGCGTGCATTTTCATACTCTCTAAGCACGTCGTTCAAGGCTGCATAGACGTCGCGATGACCACAGCCCTGGCATAATGCCGGCGGACGTGGTGCTACTACCTGACTGGCTTCATGGCCTTCTTCTACGGCAATGCCCAGAGCGCGCTTCATGTGGTCAGGATTGAGTTCGCCTGTTCGTGGCAGTTCACCAGAAAGTCTGCCCTTGACTGGCATGCTTGACTCCAATACGCCTCGCACCATCTCTTCGATGAACGGCTGTCCCTCTTCGGCTATTAGCAGTTCGTCGCACTCAGCCGCCAAGTCTCTTACCAACTGCTTTGGAAGCGGATATTGGCTCACCTTGAGCATAGCCACGGATTCGGCATCGCTGCCAAGTGCTTCAAGCAGATAGTTCCACGCTATGCCACTGGCCACAACGCCTGTCTTATGGTGCTTGCCGAAAGTCTTCAACTGATTGTATTCCGACTGCATGGCCATCTGTTCCAATTCCGGCTGCTGTGCCGTAACCTTTTCGTTGCGCTTGCGTGCATTGGCTGGCAGTAGCACCCAACTGCTTGCTTCGGCATCATAGTTGATGGCGTTCTGCTGGCGCGGTTCGTCTTTCAGTTCTACAACGGCACGCGAGTGTGCCATTCTGGTGGTCACGCGCATAAGCACAGGCAACATTACCTGTTCTGACATCTCGAATGCCTTGTCCATCATGTCGTAAGCCTCCTGCTGACTAGACGGTTCGAAGATAGGTATCATGGCAAACTTGCCAAGATAGCGTGAGTCTTGCTCGTCCTGACTAGAGTGCATTGATGGGTCGTCGGCCACCAAGACTATAAGTCCGCCGTTGGTACCTGTCATTGCCGAATTTACGAATGGGTCGGCAGCCACGTTCAGTCCTACGTGCTTCATGCACACCATGGCACGCTTTCCCATGAACGACATGCCCAGCGCTGCTTCCATGGCAGTCTTCTCGTTGGCAGACCATCGGCTGTGTATGCCTCTTTCTGCTGCCAACTTGCTGTTCTGTATATACTCTGTAATTTCTGTCGAGGGTGTGCCTGGGTATGCATAGACACCGCTTAGACCGGCATCAATGGCTCCCTGTGCTATCGCCTCGTCGCCTAATAATAGTTTTTTCATGTGTTATGTTTTTTAAGAAGTTAAAGGAAGTTAAAGGAAGATATGCCGCTTTCTGCGGCGAAGATAGAGGACAATAGTTTGGCAACGGATGTTCTGCAACAAGACAAATGTCTTTTATCTCCTTCTTACTTCTTCTACCTTCATCTATCTCCTTCAACCTTTAGGTTATTGAAGCTTCTTTTAAAATCCGTAAATCTCAGCCAGTTTCTTGCCTAGAGCCTCGCCACGCAGGTTTACAGCCACCACACGACCCTCGCCGTCGCAAAGCAAAGACTGAGGAATAGAGCGCACGCCATATACCGTGCCGGCAACGGTCTGCCAACCCTTCAGGTCGCTCAGGTGTGTCCAGTTGAGTCCCTTCTCCTTGATGGCCTTCTTCCATGCCTCTTCCTTGTTGTCGAAAGAAAGTCCTACGATGTTGAAGCCCTTTGACTTATACTTGTCGAAAGCAGCCTTGAGATGTGGCACCTCGCCCATGCATGGTCCGCACCATGATGCCCAGAAGTCGATGAGCACGTAGTTGCCCTTGCCCACAAACTCGCTCAGCTTGCGGTCGTTGCCATCGAGGTCTTTTTCTGTAAGGTCCTTGAACATCGTGCCTATCACGGCGCGTGCCTTCTCCTCAGAAGCTATGTAGCTCTTTACCACGCGGAACGGTGTATAGTTTACATATGCAGCACCGCTGTTGGCAAACTCCTTCAGCTTTTCAAATGGCAGTACGTCGCCATACTGATAGAGGATGACAGCAGGCAGCACGTTGCCTTTGTTGGCCTCAACGGCACTTATTATTGCCTTGTTAATCTCGTCCTTGTCGCTGAGCTTGTCTATCTGACTGCAAATCTCTGCAAACTTGTCGTTAAGTGGCGAACCGCTCACCTTGTCAGCCTCAACGTCGACAGCAATATTAGCGCCATCGGCTATGAAAGCCATGCTCTTGCGCGATGTAGGACAAACCACAGAGAGATAGGCATCCTGAGCCACCTTGCCTGTATATACAAATGTGCCGTTGGAAGCATTTATAGTGGCCACTGGCTGGCGACCTTCGTGATACAACTGTATAGTAGTTTCGTTAGCCGGCACTTTGCCGCTGATTGTTACTGTGATGCTGTCTGCAGCACGGCTTGTCATCGCCGAAAAGGCAACCAAAGCCATCAATAGAATCTTTTTCATAATAATGTAGTTTAATTTATTTGCGTTTATTTGTTCTTTCTCATTTTTCTAAGTGCCTTGTCGCGTATCTGACGCACACGTTCGCGCTTCAGCGACAGCTGTTGGCCTATCTCTGCCATGGTCAGTTTCTCACAACCGATGCCGAAATACATCCTAACGACGTTCTGCTCGCGCTCGTCAAGCATAAGCAGACCACTTTCCATTTCGTCGCTCAGCGCATTCTGTGTTATCAGCGTGTCGGCATAGGGCGAATCTTCGTTGGGCAGTATGTTTAGCATGCTAACGTTGTCGCGTCCGTTAAGCGGTGCATCTACCGACATCTTATGTGTGGCCACGGCATTGGCATCGCTTGCCTTTGGAACTGTCTCGTCGTACTTGCCTATGGCTTCTTCAAATGCCTTGCTGATGAAAGGGGCTGCATAGCTCGTGAAGCGGCTGCCACTCTTGGCGGCATCAAACTTGCCTGCTGCCTTTAGCAGCGCTATATTGCCTTCAGCCACGAGGTCGTCGATGTCGACACCCTTGCCCTGATACTTGCGTGCCATAGCCACCACAAACTTCAGATTGGCCGTTGCCAACTTGTCTACAGCGCGCTGGTCGCCTTTCATTATGCGTTGCGACAACTCACGCTCTTCGTCGGCAGAGAGCTTGCCTGTTGCCACTATATCGTCGATATATCTCTCGAATGACTTTCTTTCCATGGTTATGCCTGTTTTGCGTTTCGGTCAACACTATCTGATGGTTACCATCGTAGCTCCGTAGCCGTATTCCTGGAACGAGGCATCCTGATAGGTGTACTTCTTGAAGCGATAGCGCAGTTCGTTGATTACGGCTGCTCTTAGCACGCCCTCGCCCTTGCCATGTATGAACACTATCTTCTTGCCTTTGTTCTTCTCGTTCTCCTGAAGCGTCTTGCGGAACACGTCCAACTGATGATTCAGTATGTCGGTATTGGTCATGCCAGCCGTCGTGTCAAGCAGTTCGTGGGCATGAAGGTCTACCACAAGCACCTCGTCTGTTTTCTTGCCGGGCTTTACTATTCTGGCAGGTTGCTGCATGTCGGCTGCCGCCTTGCTCATCATCTCCTGCTTCAGCTTGTTGGCATCTATTACCAGTGTGCGTGCAGGACGGTCGTTCTCTATCACGGGATAAATAAGTGCCGGTTCTTCAAAGAAGTCGTTTTCTTGGAACGTGTGCAGCTTATAGAACTTCACCGAGTCAATGCGCAACTGCACGTCGACAGCAGGCTTAGGCATGAATGCCTTGTCGCGCTTATAGGCTATAAACTGTATGTGTACACGCTCCATAGAGTTGAGCTGTTCTCTGCCGAACTCCTCGATGAAGAGCTTCATGTTGGGTTCCACCTCGCCTGTAGAGCGCAACTGGCAGCTGGCTCCTTCGAGTGTCATGTAGACATAGCGTATGTAGTAGTTGCTGTCGTTTATGATGTAGGCCTCGAAGCGGGTGTTAGACAGTTCGCGCGAATCGATGGGCACGAAAGCAAGATAGGCACTCAGGGAATCGCCTCCGCGACGCTCCATAGGCGGTGCCTTGAAGGTTACCTTCTCTTCTTTCTCGGGTGCAGTTGTGCTGGCGGCTGACTTGCTGCCTGCCACTGGTTTCTCGCCGTTCTTGCCTTCTACGAGGTTTGTGGTGCTGTAGTCTTCATCGGTAACCACAACCACTTCGTTGACGAGCATCGGCATCTGAAAGCCGTCTTCATCTTCTACCAAGACAATGTTCTTGCCTTGGAAACCTGCCACTATGCCGCCTCCCACTTCGTTTAGAAAACGGACTTTGTCTCCTATATTCATAATTTATTATTATTGTCTGTTAGGGTATTAACAATGAACTATCGCCATAACTCAGGAATCTGAAATCGTGAGACAGCGCATAGTCGTATATCTTTCGCCAGTCGCCCTTTACCAGTGCGCCTACAAGCAGAAGCAGCGTGCTCTGGGGCTGATGGAAATTGGTGACGAGCATGTTTACTATCTTATATTCATAGCCCGGAGCTATGATTATCTGCGTGCTGGCATGAACGACACTCTGCTGATTGGCATCGAGCCACTGGAGTATATGGCCAAGCGATTCTGCGGCTGTTAGCTTGCTGTCGGTGCTATACGGTTCCCACTGGCTGACGTGCAACTGCGACTCGCTGATGTCTGGATTTGCCGCTATCTTTAGACCCAGATAATAGAGACTCTCAAGGGTTCTGACGCTGGTGGTGCCAACGGCTATGGCCTGTGCGCCGTAGCTTATGAGCCGTTCTATGGTCTTGCGATTGACGCTTATATACTCGGTATGCATGTCGTGGTCGGCTATGTCTTCGGTCTTTACCGGCCGGAATGTGCCTGCTCCAACGTGCAAGGTTATTTCATCGCGCTCTATGCCGTGAGCATCGATGGCTGAAAGCACGTTGTCTGTGAAGTGCAGACCTGCCGTAGGTGCTGCCACGCTGCCTTTTATCTTTGAATAGACGGTCTGATAGGTGGTCAGGTCGCTCTCTTCGGTAGCTCTGTTAAGATATGGCGGTATGGGCAGTTCGCCCACAGCATCAAGTATGTCGGCAAAGCTAACGTCGAGGTCCCACTCGAAGTCTATCTGGTGACTTGTGCCGTGCACCTGCTGACGGGTAACAGACAGTTGGCATTGCTTGTCGCCTACGGTTATCAGTCGTGTTAGCTTGCCCTCTTTCCACTTCTTCAGGTTGCCCACCAGACAATACCATGAGCATCTGCCGCGCGTCTGAAACATCAGTTCATAGTCGGTAGGCATAGCAGGCTCGAGCAGAAACACCTCGATAAGCGCACCCGTTTCCTTGTGGAAGTGAATGCGTGCCTGTATTACCTTGGTATTGTTGAATATCATAAGAGCCTTCTCAGGCAGATAGTCGGGCAAATTATAGAAGCGGTCGTCGCTTATTGTGCCGCCTCTGTAGACCAGCAGTTTAGACTGGTCGCGATGTTCTATAGGATATTTGGCTATACGGCTGTCGGGCAGCGTATAACTGTAATCGCTTATGTTTATGTGTCGTTTCTCCATAAAATCATGATAACATTAGACACGCCCTGATGGCAGCATAGACAAAGGTGAGCGTGAGAACGCTGATTACGATGTCAATATCTGACAGCTTATAGCCGGTCAGGGTGTACTGCTCAGATACGTATTTGGACTTCATAAAAAAGCGTCGTTCTGCGAATTTGCAAAGGAAATACATAGCCGTGCCTACGAAACCACCCCAAAGCAGTCCGCAGAGTATGTCGCCGGGATAGTGGACACCAAGGTACATACGTGTCCAGCAGTTCAATAGCGACCACAGCACGAGAAAAAAGGTCAATGCCTTGTGGCGTATGAGCAGACTGAAGAATATGGCTATGCTGAAGGTGTTGGCGGCATGGGATGAGAAGAAGCCGTAGCGACCGCCACGATAGCCGTCGACAATATCTACCAACGCCCCGATTTCCAAGTCGCGTGTGGGACGCGGACGGCATACGGTGGGCTTGACAAGGGTGTCGTTCAAAGTGCCTGCCAGCACCACACAAAGGGCAGCACAGGCCACGATAAGCAATACTCTAAGCATGTTGTCGTTGTTCTTGACCACCATGTAGAGCAAGGCGGCGTAAAGAGGAATCCATGTCAGGGCATCGGTGAGCGTCATTGCCAAGCCATCGACAAACAGAGAACTGCTGCCATTGACCAGCAACAGCAACTCCTTGTCTAATTGTATTATCGCATCCCAATTCATCGGCTTAAATCACTTCTATCTGCTTGCTTTCTATCCAACCTTCCTTGCCGTCGGCCAGACGTACTTCTTTCCAGTCTTTCATGCTTCCGTCGGTTATCACCACGCGGGTGCCTTCGTGCAATACAAAGAGGTCGGTACCGTTTTGGGCTGGTGTACTCTTGACGGTGGCTGCCGACGATACGACAATGGCACCGGTACGGTTGAGCAGCTTATCTTTCTGCTGAACGGCAAAGACATTTGACAGCACGAACAGCAGGACAAAGAACGCGCCAAGGAAGAAACCTGCCTTGCGCAGGGTTATGCGCTCAGAGAACAGATAGACCAAGGCCAGAATGACGGCAAGTGCCAAAGAGCACAAGGCTATCACAGCCCAACCGTCTACACTGGTCAGGTTGACAAGCGAGTTATACCACGTAACGAAGAACATCTCCGATTCGGGCACTATCTTGTCTATCGTCTTGCTACGTGCCATCTGCAGATTGAAACGTATGTCTCCGTCGCCTGGCGATAGCAAAAGGGCGCGCTCGTAGTTTATTATCGCACGCGAAATGTTGTCTGTCCTATAGTAGGCATTGCCCAGATTGTAGTATAGTTCTGAACTGACGCCGTTCTGCAGCAGAGCCTCATATTGCTTGATTGCCTCCTGATAGTTCTGCTGTGCATAGGCGCTGTCGGCATCTGCCTTGCTAACTGCCATGGCCGACAATGGCATCAGAAACAATAGCAGCAGCACAACGCTGTTCTTCTTGCTCATCTTGTTCTTTTTTGTTGAGTTTTCTATTTCCATAATCGCTGTCATGGCAGCATCATAGGTCTTGTGCATGTTGCCTTGCGGGTCGCCCGGTGCATAGCGTGCAAACTCGCACTCGTCGAGGGCGCTGATAAACTTGTCTATCGTCTGGGCATCAACGTCGCGTTCAGAGAGTTTCTGACTGATGTTCTCTCTTGACAACTGCTCTACAGGTATGTTCAGCTTGTCGCCCACATATCCCCAAAGTGCTCTGAGCACCTCGTCGTAGAAAGCGGCTGGCTTGCCTGACTTAAGCAGACTGGCAGCATTCTTCAAGCGCTTGGCGGCCACCTTGTTGGCTTTCTTGCCGCGCATCTTGCCTATATTGGCATTGTCGATGGCACGCTTGCGGAAGATGACAAACAGGGCTATGAATATAACCGAGAGGATGCAGATGGCGAGCCAGTAAGACATCGAACCGAAGAAGAAGCAGTCGAAGGCATGCTGGGCTGAATCGCCTGTCTTTATGTATCTGATGTCCTTGTTCAGCAACTTCAGGTCTTCCTGATTGGTGAAGTCGCTAACCTTGGCTGTTCCCTCGCCCTTGGCCACGTTGATGGTAAACGGCTCTGACTTCAGGGTCTTGTAAGCATCGGTTTCTGTGTCGTAATACACGAACTCGACCTCTGGAATGTCGAACTTGCCCTGATGTCTTGGAACGGCAAGGAACTCATATATCATGCTGCCTTCTACGCCTTTCACTGTCAGCTTTGTCTTGTCGGTAAGCTTGGCATCGTATACGTCGAAGTCTTTAGGGAATTTTACTATCGGTTCCTTTATCAGTTTCAAGTTGCCGACACCGCTCACTACTACCTTCAGCGTTATAGGGTCGTTGGCTTTTACGTCGGTCTTGTCGAGCTGGGCGGTCATATCAAACTGACCTACTCCACCAGAGAAGTCGGACGGACGGCTTGGCAGCGGGTCTACCTCGATGGTAAGTCCTGGTGCTACAATCTTCTTCTTTACCTCTATATAGCCTGTGCCGCCGTTGAAGAAGTCGAACGGGTCGAAGTTTCTGTCCTGCTGCACTACGATGCCGTTGAACGTTATGCTCGGTATCTCCATCTTGCCTGTCTGCTGCGGGAACATGACGTACTGGCTCCATGTAACCGTGCGGTATGGACGGCCGTTGATTGTCTCAACCTTGAAACTCTTCTGCTGTGGCAACTGCACCTCTTGGGTGTGGAAGCCTTTCAGGTCGGGCATCTTGCCTTCAAGCTGTGTCAGACTGACCAAGGTAAACACCTTGTAGGTGAGCAGTATCGGTTCTTGCTCGTGAACACGGCGCTTGCTTGCCGACACCTTGATGAAGAGGTCGGAACCTGATATCTGACTGCCCGCATTGCGCACCTGACCAGTTGGCGACTGACGGTTTCTGCTGCCTGAGTTTGACTGCGACTGGCTGGCAGAGCCGCTTACCACAATCTTCAGCGCATTTGAAGAGATGCGTTTGCCGTCGGCTGTTATCTGTGCTGCCGGTATGGTGAATGTTCCGTTCTTATTGGCACATATTATATATGTATAAGTAATTGAATATGATGAAGTAGTCTGACCATTAACCATTCGGTAACTAGACTGTTCTGATGTGCTTGGCCCCATCAAAACCTCCAACTCTTCTGGGATAGAACCAACTGCAAAACCGCTGACATCTTGTGAATTTGTGGTATATGTCAATCGGAATTGCTCACCCACACTAACGTGCGATGGTGCGTCGGCTGTAAGTTTCTGCGCATAGGCACAAACAACTAAGACAGATAATGTGAATAATAATAAAACTCTTTTCATATTATAACTTATCACCAATTCTTTTCCAACTTGCGCGAACGTGGCTGTTGCATAGCCTTCTGCAGCTTGTCTTGTGTATCCTTTTCTTTTTGCATGGCGGCATTAAGCAGTTGCTCGGCGTTCTCCTTGCTCATATTGTTCTTGTCTTCCTTAGGCTGTTGCTTTTGCTCCTCCTGCTTATCCTGCTGCTTGTCTTCCTTTTTCTCCTGCTGGTCTTGCTTCTGCTTGTCCTCCTTGTTCTTGTCGCCGTTCTTGTCGTCCTGACCGTTCTGGTCTTTGTTCTGTTGCTGTTCTTTCTGCTGGCGACGGCATAGTTCAAGGTTATAGCGGGTCATATCGTCGTTAGGATTAAGGCGAAGGGCATTCTTATATGCCTCTATAGCCTCGGCAAACATCTTGTGGCCTTGGCATATTACGCCGATGTTATGATACGACTGCGCCTTTCTGAGCGGGTTCTTCTCGCTTCTTACGGCATCTTCGTATTGCTTTACAGAGGCTGAGTCCTTACGCTGTGAGAACATGGAGTTGGCCAGGTTGTAAGAGGCTTGCGGATTTTCCTTGTTCTTGTCCAAAGCCTTTCGGTATGCCACTTCTGCCTCAGCGAAATTGCCTTTCTTAAAGAGTTTGTTGCCTTCTCTAACGTACTGACGGTCTGTCTGGGCACTTGCCGAGAGCACAGATACTAGCAGCACGAGCAACATGATTGCGGTCTTGTTCTTCTTGAACAGCGAGAAGCGCTTCAACAACGGATTCTTGCGGTCGAGAATGCATATTTCAAGTATGAGCAACAGCAGTACGATGATGCCAACGGCTTGGAACTGCTCGTCGAAGTCGCTGTAGATAGTTGTGTTGATTTCTTTCTTCGACAACTTGTCGAGTTCTGCATTCAGCAGTTCCTGTGCATTGCTGTTGTTTGCAACGTGTATATACACACCGCCACCGGCTGCCGCTATCTGCTTGCACATATCGTCATTAAGCGCAGACATTACGGTATTTCCGGTGTTGTCTTTCATATAGTCGTTAGTGCCGGGGATAGGTATCGGGGCACCCTGTGTAGAGCCAACGCCCAACAGATAAACCCTCATGCCTTTCTCCTTGGCTGCCTGTGCGGCTTCTATGGCACCGCCTTCATGGTCTTCACCGTCGGTTATCACGATGATGGCCTTGCCCACCCCTTCCTGATGTGTGAAGCTGTTGGCTGCCAGATTGATGGCAGCTGCTATGTCGGTGCCCTGTGTCATCATCATAGACGGGTCGATACTGCTCAGGAACATCTTGGCCGACACGTAGTCGCTGGTGATAGGCAGCTGCACGAAAGCATCGCCTGCAAAGACTATAAGGCCTATCTTATCGTTAGAGAAATTGTCTACAAGATTTTCTACCATCATCTTGCTGCGTCTGAGGCGGCTCGGACTGACATCTTCTGCCAGCATAGAGTTGCTTATGTCCATTGCTATGATGGTCTCGATGCCGGTACGCTTCTCGTTGCTTATCTTGGTGCCGAACTGCGGACGTGCCAGAAGCACTATAAGCAAGGCCAGCGCCAGCAACAGGAGCACGAACTTAATCCATGGTCGCCATACCGACACCTCTGGCATCAGTTCCTTAAGCAAATCCACGTCGCCGAGCTTCTTCAGTTGCTTCTTCTGCTTGTGAACGGTATAGAATTTTATTAGTGCCAATATCGGAATGAGCACCAACAAATATAGATATATAGGGTCTGCAAATCTAAACATAACTATGGAATACGTCTAAATATGGTTATTCTGAACAACACTTCTAACAGAAGCAATATAATGGCCGCTATGGCAAATGGCTGATAAACGTCGTATTTCTTGCTGAACTTCTTGACGTTTAGCTTCGACTTCTCCAGCTTGTCAATCTCCTGATATATGCTATGCAACTCGGAGGTGTTGGTGGCACGATAGAAATCGCCGTCGGTAGCGTCGGCTATGCCTTGCAGGGTCTTGGTGTCTATCTCTACAGGTATGTTCACATACTGCACTCCACCGGCTACAGGCATAGGGTAAGGAGCCACCTTATTGGTACCCACGCCAACGGTATAGACTCTGATGCCGAGGCTCTTGGCTATCTCGGCTGCCGTCATCGGCGACAAATCGCCCATGTTGTTGGAACCGTCGGTAAGCAATATCACCACCTTGCTCTTGGCCTTAGAATCCTTCAGTCGGCTAACGGCGTTTGCCAGTCCCATACCTATGGCTGTTCCGTCTTGTATCAGTCCTCTAGCCGCTATATCGGTACGCACGTTCTGCATAAGGTTAAGCAGCGAAGCGTGGTCGACGGTCATTGGGCATTGCGTGAAAGCCTCGCCGGCGAAGATTGAAAGACCGATATTGTCGTTTGGTCGGCCTATGATAAATTCAGATGCCACCTGCTTGGCAGCCTCTATTCTGTTTGGCTTCAAGTCTTCGGCAAGCATACTGGTTGAGACGTCCATGGCAAGCATGATGTCGATACCTTCTACGGTTTCGTTCTTCCATGAGTTCTGTGTTTGCGGGCGCGCCAGTATTATCACAAGCAGCACAAAGGTGGCTATGCGCAGTATGAGTTGCAAGGGCATAAGCGTAACCTTCCAGCTTCTGCGCGCATACATATATGCAAACGTATCGCCGACACGCATTGTCGGTTCACTCTTCTTCTTGTAAAGCACATACCAAAAGAAATATGGTATGATAAGAATCAGCAGGAAGAAATATTCTTTATTTGCAAATTCCATTATTCAAAAATAGATAATTTGGTTTTAATTAAGCAGCAGATAGAGTTCGTAGACGATGTAGCCGAGCAGCAGCACGATTACGCTTGCTCCGCATACGATGACCGTCTCCAGAGTGCGGCGGGTTTCTATCGTGCGCTCGTCTTCCTTTGACAGCTGAGGCTTGACCACCTCTTCCGTAGGCATGTTCTCTATCTTTGTCGAGTTGATAAAGTCGATGGCGTTCACCAAGTTCATGTCATTCTCGTTGATAAGCGTAGAATATTTTGCGAACTTCACCAAATCGGCTGTGGTAAAGAGGTTGCGCAACTCGTCGAGAGCGGTCATGTCCTTGGCATTGGTCAGCCTTTCGATTATCTCGCCGCTTGTCATCTCCATGGCATTGAAGCCGTAGCGCTCTTCGATATACTTCCTTATGGTGTCCGTAAGCTTGGTGTAGTATTCCTTTTGGTTGTCTGATGCCACCATCTTGTCGGCCTTTATCTGCTCTATCTCCTTCATGGCCTTCTGGTGAGGCAAGAGCTTCTTTATGACTTTCACGCTGATGATTACAGGCTTGTTGTCCTTTAGTCTGATGAAGAGATAATAAACTATCACGCTGAGTATTAGCGCCAGCATGCTCAACCAAAATATCAACTGCCAGTCTTCCCACATGAAGGGGTTGTCCTGCACGCCTTTCGGACCGAAGAACTGGTCGAGCTTGGTAGTGTCTACGTCAACCGTAAGCACCTTCAGCGCAAGATTGTTGGTCGAATATTTCTTGCCGTCAACGTCCACTTCAAATGGCGGTATGTAGTAGAGGGTGTCGTCGAAAGAGGTAATGGTATAAACACAAGAATACCTGAAGTTGTCGTCCGACAACTCTTCTGGCGTCTGCTCTTTCATATCCACACATTCTATGCCGGGAGTGATGTATTGCAAGGGCTTGAACTGAGGAAACTCGACCTTGGCCGATTCCGCAGCCGTGGCCGAAACCTTTATCTGCACCTGATGGCCTATAAGCATCTGCATGGCGCTTATCTCGGCTTCCACGGCAGTCTTTCCCTTTGCCGATACGAAATTGACTAGCAACAGTAAAGTCAGGAAAAAAATCTTTTTCATTGTTTCTTATTAATTTCTCTGCTTAAACAACAACAGCAAAGCCTTGACGTAGTCTTCGTTGGTGGCGATGCTCACGCTGTCTACATTGCTCTTGGTAAACGTCTCACGCAGAAGCAGTTGGCGGCTGTTCCAATAACGGCGGTGCGCCTCACGCAACTTCTTGCTACTGGTGTCGATATACTGCTCATGACCTGTTTCGGCGTCAACAATCTTAATCAGTCCGACGTCGGGCAGTTCTTTTGCCCATGTGTCATACACCTGAATGGCCACCACATCGTGCTTGCGGTTGCAGATGGTTAGCGACTGCAGGAAGTCGGCTCTGTTGTAGAAGTCGCTCAGCACGAACGCTGTGCAACGGCGCTTGCTGACGCCCGACAAGAACTCGAGGGCAGCACCTATGTCGGTCTTCTTGCTCTCGGGCTTGAAGTCCAGCATCTCGCGTATGATATACAAGATATGCTTTCTTCCCTTCTTCGGAGGTATATACTTTTCTATCTTGTCGGAAAAGAATATCACACCTATCTTATCGTTGTTCTGAATGGCACTGAAAGCAAGCGTAGCCGCTATCTCCGTAAGCATTTCGCGCTTCATCTGCTTGCGAGTACCGAAGTCGAGAGAACCGCTGACGTCTACAAGCAACATCACGGTGAGTTCGCGCTCCTCTTCAAACACCTTGACATAGGGGCGGTGGAATCTGGCCGTAACGTTCCAGTCGATATCGCGCACATCGTCGCCAAACTGATACTCGCGCACCTCACTAAACGCCATGCCTCTGCCCTTGAAAGCCGAATGATACTGGCCTGCAAAGATATTGGCGCTCAAGCCGCGAGTCTTTATCTCAATCTTGCGTACTTTCTTTAAAATCTCAGAAGTCTCCATGCACTAAAATAATGCGTAATGCCTAATGCTAAAGATTTGTTTAAGGCACTTCAACCTTGTTGATAATCTTGCTTACAATCTCTTCGCTTGTTATGTTGCTAGCCTCAGCCTCGTAGGTAAGGCCGATGCGGTGGCGAAGCACGTCGTGGGCAACGGCACGCACATCTTCCGGCACAACATAGCCTCTGTGCTTGATGAATGCATAGGCACGGGCAGCCTTGGCAAGATTGATACTAGCACGAGGGCTACCGCCAAACGAAATCATGTCTTTCAAATCCTTCAGGCCATAGCGCTCAGGATAGCGTGTGGCAAACACGATGTCGGCAATATACTGCTCTATCTTCTCGTCGATATACACCTCGCGAACGATGGCACGCGCATTGAGTATGTCGTTGGCCGTGGTCACGGGTCTTACCTCTGGCAGCGAGCCTGCTATATTCTCACGGATAATCTTCTTTTCTTCTTCCAGCGTAGGATAGTCGATTACAACCTTAAGCATGAAACGGTCTACTTGTGCCTCTGGCAGCGGATATGTTCCTTCCTGCTCGATAGGGTTCTGTGTGGCCATAACGAGGAATGGGTTTGGCAACTTGAAAGTCTCGCTGCCTATGGTCACCTGCTTTTCCTGCATAGCCTCAAGCAGCGCACTCTGCACCTTGGCTGGCGCACGGTTTATTTCATCGGCCAGCACGAAATTGGCAAACACAGGGCCTTTCTTCACCTGAAACTTCTCGTCTTTCTGCGAGTAAATCATTGTACCCACAACGTCGGCAGGAAGAAGGTCTGGCGTAAACTGTATGCGGCTATAATCTGAATCGATAAGCTGTGAAAGTGTCTTGATGGCAAGTGTCTTTGCTAGTCCAGGCACACCTTCTAGCAATATGTGTCCGTCGCTGAGCAAGCCAATGAGAAGAGAGTCTACGAGGTGTTTCTGACCAACAATCACTCTCTCCATGCCTGTTACAAGATTTGTTATGAACGCACTCTGTTGTTCTATCCTAATATTCAATTCGCGGATATCAATAGCTTCTGCCATAATTCTGTATTTTTTGTTTTAAAAATTGTTTTAATTGAAATTAGCTACAAAATTAGTCATTTAAAAGGTGAAAATGACAATAAACCGACTAATTATTAATAAAAATAACATGAGGGGGCAATATTTTAAGAAACTTTTGGGATTTATCGTTATTTATTCTTACCTTCGCAAGGTTTTTAATAGAAATAATGACATGAAGAAGATTCGCAACTTAATAGTTATAACTATTAGCGCGCTGCTCGTGGCTTGCGCTACAAAACCTCAGTACAACTATGTGAAAGTGACCGGAGGAGGCAACATCTGCTACGAGGAAAAGGGCAAGGGCACGCCGCTGATACTTCTTCATGGACATTCGCTCGACATGAGAATGTGGGACGGACAGTTCGACGAGTTCGCAAAGCATTACAGAACCATACGTCTTGACTTCCGCGGATATGGCAAGTCGTCGGAGCAGATAGAGGGTTTTCAGTTTACGCATGTCGACGACCTGATAACGCTCATGGACTCTCTGAGGATAGCAAGGGCCAACATAGTTGGTCTGTCGATGGGCGGCTTCATAGCGGGCGATCTGCTTGCCATGCATCCCGAACGCATAAAGAAGTGTGTGCTAGCCAGCGGCAGCATACGCCGAGGCAGCAAGGGACCAAGCGAACCAATGGACAGCAAGGAGCACAGCAAGCGCGACGCTGAGATTAAGGCACTTAGCGAAAAAGGCGTCGACGTAATGAAAAGCGAGTGGATAGATGCTTTGGTCAACGGGGGCGGTTCGAAAAGGGAAAGCATAAGGAAGCCTCTAGGCAAGATGATTGGCGAATGGACGGCGTGGCAACCTCAGAACAAGGAGGCGCGTCTCTACTATGCCAAGGATGCATGGGAGCAGCTTACTACCAAAAGGCCAAAGACGCCTGTGCTTATGCTTCACGGCGAGACGGAGAACAAGAAGGGCATGCCAAAGGAAGCCTTTTATCTGCCTAATTTCACCCGCTACACCCTACCCGACTGCGGCCACATGATGAACATGGAACAGCCAGAGGCTTTCAATAGTGTCGTGCTGAAGTTTTTGGGGAGGTAAATTGTTTTTTGACAAAAGTACTATTTTAGACATAAAGAATATATAGTAGAGACGTGCCAGTGGTGCGTCTCATTTTGTTTTGACAGAAAGACAAAAGGTTTTAAAGACAGAAAGACAGATTTTTTCTTAGACATAAAGACAAAAATCCTTTAAATCCCAAAATCCTTAGAATAAAAAATCAATCCAAAGACACAAAGACAAAAAGACAAAAAGCCCCAAATCCCTAGAAAACCAATTAATCCACAGATGACAACAAAAAGCCCCTCTCTAAGGAGAGGGTTGGGGTGAGGCTAAATCCTAATCTTTATCGATTTGTTGCCAACCTTTACAATAACAACACTACCAGCTTGTGCATCAGTTTGAATTGTTGCCGTGTTAAAGGCTGTCTTTGCCTCGCCAAGCTTTGCGCCTGATATGCCATATACCTCTACCATTGTGCCATCATCAGCACCTGTTACGGTAATTGCACCACCATTATTCTGAACCATAACAGGAAGAGACGTTATATCCACTATACCAGTCTTTATAGTTTCAAAATACATCCATGGATTAGTAGATTTATATATGCCAAAAACATCATTGGGTACATATAATACAGCATTCCAATAGCTAAAAGTATTATAATCAATAGCTGGTGGTGTTTGGGCAAGTATCGTCACACTTTTCAGAGTATTACATTGTTGGAAAGCACATTCACCTATATTTACAATAGTTTCTGGCAAAAATATGCTTTCAAGACTGCTGCATCCGTAAAAAGCATAAATGCCGATACTAGCTACACCCTCTGGGATATTGATAGATGAGAGAGAGGTGCAATTATAAAATAAACCATCTGGAATACTTGTCAAATTCTCTGATAGTTTGACTGATGTAAGCGATGTGCAGTAACTAAAAGCATCAATATCAATTTTTGTTACGCTATTTGGTATTTCTATAGTCTTTAGATTTATACATTTATAAAACGCCAAACTATCAATGCTTGATACATTATTATGAAGCTTTATAGATTTTAAGTTTTTACAAGATGCAAAGGTCCATTTCTTGATACACGTAACATCATCGGGTATTACAACATCAGATATCGGTTTGCCATCAACGCATAAATTCTGGGCATAACTTAATGGATTAGATTCAAATTTAATGCCACACCAAACAGAGAGGTTTGGTATATTCACATCCTTAATATTTGAACATCCAGCAAAAGCATATTCACCAATGCTTTTTAAACTGTTTGGGAGGGTTATTGAGGTTAGGCTGCTGCAATTATCGAAAGCAAAAAAGCCAATGCTTGTAACTGAATAGGTTTTGCCGTTATAAGTCACCTTTTCTGGTATGACTACGTTTCCTGTATATTCATTAGAATATGAGTTAGGATTATCCCCCCGAAAGGTTACCTCAACAACTAAATCTTCACTGGAGACAATATTGTAATAAATGCCATCCACAGAAAAGTCTTCTGCACTAGCGGAAACGCAGCACAAAAGCATGACTAATATGGATTTTAGTTTCTTCATAGTTTTTTCTATATTTAAATTATTAATGTTTACTCAAGTTGGTTACAAATTTTTAATCCCTCACTCTACTGGGTTCTGAATGCAAAGATAAAGTATTTTGGTGAACAGACAAAATAATAAGGAAAATGTTTTGCTAAATTGTCATAGTGAACATGGTTGCGAATTCAACAAGCAAGTGCAAATTTACAACAAGTAATTGAAGAACTCCTCAATTGGAGTTGAAAAATTGAGTTTCTTTCTTGGCCTTGTATTGATTTTGGCCGTAATTTCATCTATGTCCTTGTCCTTAAGATGTCTT
>JAFQQY010000051.1 GCA_017410365.1 Prevotella sp. | reverse complement strand
AATACGTTCCTGACGAAGCGAATTTTTGAGGCAAGCCGATACCGACCGAACCAAACTTTAATTAATCACATTTTCAAAGAACTCTTTGGCAAAGCGGCATAGCCGTTAGGCCATATATTGAAATTTTAACGAACTATTGTTATTAGATATAATGAGGTTATTTCGATTATCCGAAAAGTAGCATCATTCAATGAAGATAGTTTTTCTACACTTGTGAGTCCGAGAAATCCATATTATTTCCGTACTTCTTTTGTTGAAAGCAAAAGTACAAATAATACATGTAAGGTCTTCGGTGTCGAAAGTGGGAAAAGGGTATACAAAAATATTGATAAGTCTTACATTGAAAGAAATGTTGATGAATTGTCAAGGTATAAGATATTTATTTCTAAGGCAGACGGTGCCGCAGGGCAAATTGGTTATCCAATTCCTGCCCGAATATTAGGAAAATCTGAATTTGCTGGTATAAACACTGCTTGTACAGAAACTTTTTTAAGAATAGGTCCATTTAATAGTGAACAGGAATGTAGAAATGTTAAGTCATACATAGAAACAAAGTTCTTTAGATGCCTTGTTGGTGCAAGGAAGAATAAGAATATGACTCAAAGTACATATTCCTTTGTTCCTATTCAAGATTTCTCAAAACCTTGGACAGACAAGGAACTGTATGAGAAGTATAATTTGTCTAGAGAAGAGATTGAATTTATAGAATCAATGATAACCTCAATGGAATAACACTATGGAACACAACTATTTCCCTCAGCGGCCAACAGTTACTCCTACGATATATGCCTATCGCCTGATTGGAGTAGATTCGCACAAAGGTTATCTGAAAGTGGGATATACCGACCGCACGGCAAAAGAACGAATAGAAGAGCAGTTGCACACAAGCAAAATACGATACGAAATTGTGTTGGTGGAGTCAGCCATGAGCACAGACGGCTCTTGCTTTACCGACAAGGACGTGCACCGGCTGCTTGAACGAAAGGGGTGCAAACGCCTTAATCCGCTTGACAGAACAGATGAATGGTTCCGCTGCTCGGTGGCGGATGTCATGGCAGCAATCTTGTCGCTACGCACAGGTTCGGCAAACGAAGAAAACAGAACGCAAAACTTTACTATGCGCCCTGAGCAGTTTCGTGCTGTGGAGCAGACAAAAAACTATTTTGAACGAGCTCTGAAAGAAGAACCTAACCGCATACCGAAATTTCTGTGGAACGCAAAGATGCGCTTCGGAAAGACCTTTGCATCGTATAAGTTGGCAAAGAAGATGGGGCTGTCGCGCATTCTGATACTGACATTCAAGCCAGCCGTAGAATCGGCTTGGCGCGAAGACCTTGTAACGCATATCGACTTTGAGGGCTGGCAGTATATCTCAAATAAGGATGCACGCAACAACAATCTGAATATTGACCAAGAATATCGCAGGGCAGACAAGGAGAAACCGATAGTGGTGTTCGGTTCGTTCCAAGACTTGTTGGGAACAAACGAGAGCGGCGGCATAAAGACAAAGAACGAATTTATACATGCCACGAATTGGGATATGGTAATATTCGATGAGTACCATTTCGGTGCCTGGAAAGAGCGTGCAAGGGAGTTGTTTGAAAAAGAAGACGAGGAAGATGCTGTGGATTTTGATGCCGAGAAGTACAAGAAAGACGAGGCAAACAACGCGATCAATGAATCGTGGTTGCCTATCTCTACAAAGTATTATCTCTTCTTGTCGGGCACACCGTTCCGAGCCATAAACACCGGCGAGTTTATAGAAGAGCAGATATTCAACTGGACTTACAGCGACGAGCAGCGGGCAAAAACAGAGTGGAAAGGCAGCGGCAATCCTTATCTCGCCTTGCCTCGCATGGTTATGCTTACCTACCGTATGCCCGACGAGATACAAGAGGTGGCGAAGCAGGGCGAATTTGATGAGTTTGACCTGAATCTGTTTTTTGCGGCAGAAGGAAGAGGGGAATTTGCAAGATTCAAATACGAGAATGAGGTGCAGAAGTGGCTTGACCTTATTCGCGGCGGTTATCTTCCAGCAAGCGTAGATGATTTGAAACTAGGGCAAGACAAGCGGCCGCCAATGCCTTTCAGCGATACACGCCTGCTCAATGTGCTTTCGCATACGTTGTGGTTCTTGCCTAATGTGGCATCGTGCTTTGCTATGGCAAACTTGCTTGCACAGAGACAAAACAAGTTCTATCATGATTATAAAGTGACTGTATGCGCAGGAGCGGCGGCAGGCATCGGCCTTGATGCCCTGCACCCGGTACAGGCCAACATGGGCGACCCGTTGGAAACAAAGACCATTACGCTTACTTGCGGCAAGCTGACAACAGGAGTAACCGTAAGGCCTTGGACGGGAATCTTTATGCTCCGCAATCTGAAGAGTCCTGAAACATATTTCCAAGCGGCGTTCCGTGTGCAGAGTCCGTGGGAGGTAAAGAACGAGGAAGGAAGCAAGACGATAATGAAAAACGAGTGCTATGTATTCGACTTTGCACTTGACAGAGCCTTGCGGCAAATATCCGACTATAGTTGCCGACTCGACATCAACGAGAGCAACCCAGAAGCCAAGGTGGGCGAGTTTATAAAGTTCCTGCCTGTGCTCGCTTACGACGGCAGCAGCATGAAAGAGGTGGATGCGCAGGATATTCTTGATATAGCCTTGGCAGGTACATCGGCCACGCTTTTGGCTAAAAGATGGGAATCGGCACTGCTGGTAAATGTTGACAACGAGACGTTGAAGCGCCTGCTCGCAAATCCTGATGCGATGAAAGCCTTGATGAACATAGAGGGATTCCGCAACCTGAACAACGACCTGACTACTATTATCAACAAGTCGGAGGCAGTGAAAAAAGCCAAGAAGGAGAATCCTAATCCAACTCAGAAAGAGAAGAAGGAGCTCAGTGCCGAGGAGAAGGAAATGAAGAGCAAACGCAAGCAGATTCAGGAAAAACTGATAAAGTTTGCAACTCGCATACCTGTATTTATGTATTTGACAGACTACCGTGAGCGATGCCTGAAGGATGTAATCACGCAGTTGGAACCTGGATTGTTTAAGAAAGTAACAGGCTTGAGTGTGGAGGACTTTAATATGCTTTGCTCGCTCGGCGTGTTCAACGCACCGCTAATGAACGATGCCATCTTCAAGTTCAAGCGCTACGAAGATGCCAGCCTTACCTATACAGGTGTTGACAAGCACAGCAGCGATGAGGTGGGCGGTTGGGATACAACGATTCGCAAGGCACAGTATGAGAAACTATTCTATAATCAACAATCTTCTATGAATGAAATTGATTATAGTTCATATTCGAGGAGTAGCGAAACTGCTGAGGACAAACGTACAGAACAGCAAAGAACAGCGGTAAAAGTGGAACAGAGTCAAACAAGACATATTGTTCAACCACAACTTGCGAGGTCGGTTGCACCTTCTACCCCAACATCTTCTTCCGCTCCCAACAAAGCCGAAATTGACCTTAAAGCCCAATTAGAGACATTGGCGGTGGATAGCACTGTACTTCACAAGAAATTTGGCAATGGGATCGTTGTGAAAATTAACAAGAACGAGAAGTTTATCCATGTCAAATTCACCCTCGGCGAAAAGAAATTCATCTTCCCCGATGCCTTCCTAATGGGATTCTTGGAGATGGAATAATAATTTTAGAACCTTTATAACGAAATAGCCTGCGACCTCGCAGGCTATTTCGTTATTTGGAAGTTTCATTTTTCTTCATTAGACCCAATACACCCAAATTATGCTGAGACATAAATCCGCACCTTATACATACAATAGCAACAGATGGTATCATGGGGCCATTACCTAAAACAATACTATTCATATTATCTTGAAGTCCTTGCACTAAATATCCATCAACAATAGTAAAGCTTTGGCTATGGCATATTGGACATTCAAAAGGCCTACCTATTTTCTCAACTAATGCTTTTGCAAGTTCTTTCTTTTCATTTTCATTCAGCATAATGTATGTTCTTTAAAACATCTGACAACTTTTTACTTAAATCATTAGGATTCGAATATAGTAATAGACGATCTGAGCGTAGATCAAAAGGAATCTCGTCTATTCTAGACATATTTGCAATTAAAATTACAGTTTTTCCAATACTATGAGCAATTCCTATTTCATAAAAAACATTCGGATTTTTGCCATCTAATACTGCAACTATCAACTGCGCATCAAACATCATTTTTATGATTTGCTGTAAGACCTTTCCTGGATTAAATGGAGTATCACTTCTGTAACATTCATAACCGTTATTTAAACAAGTAGAATGAATTGTCTCATATGTTTTATTAAAACTCTTATGAAAAGGCATTAAACAAAAAACACTTTTGTCCTTTATTGAAATATCTTTAATATCAATACCCAAATTATAGAAAAATGAATAATTAGGGATTATATTATTTATAGTCAAATCTTTATCTGGAAATTGTAATAATAATTTAGAATTTTCAAATAACCGGTCAGGGTCAGATAACATAATTTTCTCCAATTCATATATCTGATCTTCCAAACGTTTTCTTTGGCCTATTATTTCAGCCTTTTGCTGCTCTATGTATTTATCCTTTGTTCTTTTATGCAAAATGAAATAATATACTGAAAATGCAAGAGTAAAGACACTGGTAAATAAAGAAAAGTATAACAAAAAATCGCCACCCATATGTTTAAACTATTTTAATGTAAATTAACGATATGCGAATTCAACAAGCAAGTGCAAATTTACAACAAGTAATTGAAGAACTCCTCAATTGGAGTTGAAAAATTGAGTTTCTTTCTTGGCCTTGTATTGATTTTGGCCGTAATTTCATCTATGTCCTTGTCCTTAAGATGTCTT
>JAFQQY010000050.1 GCA_017410365.1 Prevotella sp. | reverse complement strand
ATCCGAGATGCGTTGATAATGTTGATGATTTGAGCCTTGATATTATCCAAAGCCAAATTGATGTCTCTTGATTCTTTGCTCTTGCCTTTTGCTCGATTGCCTTTGGCATCCCACATTGTTTTTGCAATGGTCAGTTTGCAGCTGAATTGAGCCACCGAGCCATTGATTGTAACTCGTCCCATAATCGGGACAATACCGTTTTTCTCTTTGCTTCCGTTCACGTAGAACAGCACCTTAAATGTACTTCGCATAATCCAATTCTTTTTGGTTACAAAATTAGTTATCAGCGAGTTGTGTATTGTTATGCAGAATATGGCAGAGAGTAGAAATAGACTCCAACGACCTATAAACTCACCTCGTTATTGGGTAATGATTTGAAAACCATTCGCCCTCATTACCTTTCATTTCCTTGCACTTTTGCATCTGCGAGGCTTTCATCATAAGTCCTCATAAGTCATTGAACACCAGTGCCGCCATCATTATTTCCCCTCATTCGTTAGATTTTTCCAGAGATAATTTGTATCTTTGCAAGTGGATTCCCGACATTGGGTTTCCGCAATTTTTATGGACTTATAAAGCATTCGCTATTATTTCGCGTTCAGCCAAAAGCCTCGGAAACTTATTGGAAATAACAACGCACAGAGATAATACGTGATAAGATATTCGTTATGGGTGTCTTTATCATCTAATTTTGGCAATGCATACACGCTAATGCGTGATGCATACTTGTTAGATGATTGAGGTTTCCATTCCGAGGTTGCCTCACAGCTGCCTAGCTCTTTCCAAATACCTACTCCTGTGGGCAATTATGCCCCCGACAGGGCTATTGCAATGAAGAAGGATGACGTGAAACACATTTTCTTTATAGCAGAAACAAAAGGTTCTATGTCGTCGATGGATTTGAATGCAGTAGAGAAGGCAAAGATTGACTGTGCAGAGAAACTGTTCAACACTATATCAACTGCAAATGTAAAGTATCACAAAGTAGCTACCTATCAGGATTTGATAGATAAGATGAATGCGGTGTAAGGTATTGGTAAAGAATGAATTTATGTTTAAAAGATTCTGAGCATTTAAAACTTTAATAATGAAAAGATTTCCTAAACATAATAATAACGAAAGTAATAACTATATTTGTTATACTACAAGTACTTATTTTGATGATATTGATAAACAAATATCTGAGAAAACAATAACATATAAGAGATTTAAACGAAATAAAACAGATGATCTGCCTAAAACTAAAAAGAAATGTAAGATTAGGCATAAGCAAGCTAAACCCAAGAATCAAGTCATTCCTGATAAACTCAAAATACTTGAACAAAAAGCAAGTAGGCATAAAAGATACACGGAAAATCCAGGCTTTTCGTCTACTGGTGTTCCTCTTCCTACAGATGAGGCTAAATTAGAATTTGCTGCGAGTAAGAAACGCAGACGTGATAATTACTATAAGAAATATAGCGGAGAGAACAAACCTCATAGAGGAAGTAAATTTTATATTAATATTTGCACAGGCGGACAGAACAAAAAGTATTAATGAATGTTTAATAGGTTATGAAAGTTGCAATATATCATCCTGCTAATATCAAGACAGATATAAATAGATTAATAAGCAACGAAATTTGAAATGAAATCAGCAGACTTGCGAGGTGTTGAGGAATCAAAGATTGATTGTGCAAGAAAACATTTTGAATCTATTTCAGGCGATGCGCTCAAGTTTGATATAGTCTCTTCGTATGCAGAATTAAATGAACTTCTGACAAAATAATAAAAGACTTATAAAGAAATGCCAGATTACGATACAAGAAGTGCCAGCTCTCGAGGTGAGAACTGGCACTTTGCTTATAGTTGGTGAAGTTAATAAATGCATGACAGCCGTTAGCAAAAGTACAAATAATATACAACAAATCTCCAAAGAGAATAAAATAATTATTAAAAGAAAAAATAATAACCCTAAAACAATCACTAATAAAATAATTTTGTTACTTTTGCAGAAAACATAATAAACTTAAAACATGAACAGCATAACAGTAAAAAGCATCATCCCAACAATTCAGGGATATTTTGCCACTCAACCAGTAGCAAAGGCATGGCTGTTTGGTTCATATTCGCGTGGTGAAGAGACAACAGGAAGTGATGTGGACATTCTTGTTACTTTCGATAAGGATGCAAAGATAAGTCTGTTCAAATATGCTCATATCATTTGCCAATTGGAAGAACTGCTTAAACTAAAGGTTGATTTGGTTGAAGAAGGTACATTACTACCTTTCGCGGAAAAGGCAGCAAATGAAGATAAAATTCTTATATATGAGAGAGGTTGTTAAAGATAGAGGTCGCCTTGAACACATTATAACAGCGATAGAAAATGTGGAAGAGTTTACAAAGGATATTGATAAAGAAACCTTTGTAAATAGTAAAATACTTTTCTTTGCAGTTGTAAAAAATATAGAGATTGTTGGTGAGGCTGCTTACATGTTGACCAAAGAGTATAAGCAAAAACATCAGATTGTGCCATGGCTTGTTATCGAGAAGATGCGCCATGTATTGGTGCATGGCTATTATACTATCTCGCCTGATAAGGTATGGGAAACGGTAGAAGAAGATTTGCCTGTATTGAAAAAGCAAATTCAAACATTGTTGTCAGAATAATGATTAGAGAATATAATTAATAACAGCTTGTTCTACATTTAATGAAGTATAGAAACAATCTATTTTGTAAAATAATGCCAGAACTCTTAGAGAACTGGCATTATACTTTTGATAGTCTTCATTTCCTCATCATCTTGATGTACCATTCATCGGTAGGAGCTCCATGATGATACCCTTTGCCATCGCCACCTAAATCCCATGGACTCATGACTTCAATAGTGGTAAGTGGGAGTTTGTCGTAATCGCCGACACTAATAGATTGATGTTCTCGGCGGCGGAATTTGCGGTTGCATACTTTTTTGCCTCGCTTTTGCGACTTGCAACATACCCAACAGCAGATGGGTGTTCGTTTTCTACTTTTACTCATTTTGTCTTGAATGTTATGAAAGGTCACAACGTCTCGTTGTGCCAATCGGTTAAACATTACAAGACTCTGATAATTAGGTTCGTTTTCATCTCTTGATTCTTTAAATAGTATTTGATAATCAATCGTAAGCAAAAGTACAAATAATTATAATACATTCCAAACAGAATCGATTAAAAAAGGAAAATAATAGTAATACATTGCATAAACTGAAAGAAATTTGTTATTTTTGCAAAAGATATAAATGAAAGGAAAGTTATGTCAGAGAAAGAAATGAACTCATACAGATTCAGTTCGGGAATTGAACCAAGTGATGAAATGCTGAAACAGCTGATGAAAGAAGTAGCTGAAGAAGCAAAGGAAAGCAATGACAAGGCCATGATAGATTTCTTTAAGTCATTAAAACATGAAGCAAAGTCTATCAGAAAAGAATGGTCAAATCATCAATCCTTCTCAGTCAATGGGTAATTCAGAACATCGCCCTATACTGATTGTCATTGCTGGACCAAACGGGTCGGGCAAGACTTCTGTGACTTCACGCCTTCTTAAACATGAATGGATGGAAGATTCTGTCTATATTAATCCTGATAATATAGCTAAGGATATTTTCGGTGATTGGAACTCGAAAGAGGCTGTCTTGAAAGCTGCTAATTATTGTGCAGAATGGAGAGAAAGGTGTCTGGAAGAAAAGAAAAGTCTTATATTTGAAACTGTAATGTCTGCTGATGATAAAGTGGACTATATCATACGAGCAAAGAAAGCGGGATTCTTTATAAGAATATTTTTCATAGCTACTGAAAGTCCGATAATAAATGCAGCTCGAATAGCTAGTAGGGTAATGAAAGGTGGCCATGATGTCCCTATTACGAAAATTATTTCTAGATATAGGAAATCTATATATAATTGTATAAAGGTTTCTTCAATAGTTGACCGCCTTTATGTTTATGACAATTCTGTTGATGGTGAAGAAGCAAAATTGCAGTTTCGTTTAGTAAATGGCAAGATGGGTAAGATGTATGTTACTGATTTACCTGAATGGGCACAAACTATTTTGCCTGATGATTTAATTTGAAATAATCTTAGGCAACTTTACAAACTGAAAGAAATTTGTTATTTTTGCAGAAGAGGATTGCTATGCTGCTGAGCATACTCTTTCTATTGATGATGCAGTGGAAGACTTAACACAAATCTGTTTGCAAAAAGGAGGACAAATAGCATGATTACATTATATCACGGTTCTATATGTATTCTCATATCTGCAAAATGAAATTGAAACAGGTGTTGTGAAATAGCAGATGCTTACTGGCTAATTTAAGCAATTCTCTGGAATAATCTTAACTTTACTGCTTGAATTATTGCCCTCCTGATTTACCTGTATCTGAACAGGGATGCGCTCTTGCAGTTCCTCAACATGACTGATGATACCTACATGGCGACCTGACTTTGAATGTAGTGAGCGAAGTGTTTCTATCGCTTTCTGAAGGGGCTCGCCGCTGAGCGTACCGAATCCCTCGTCGATGAAGAGGGTGTCAACCTGCAACTGCTGCCCGATGTCGCTCAAGGCTAATGCCAAAGCAAGGGAAACGAGGAAACTCTCGCCGCCTGATATGGTGCTGGCTGCACGACTGACAAAACCTTGATATGCATCTTCTAATGAGATAACGAATGTGCCAGGTGTTACCTTTAGGGTGTAGCGATCCGTTAGGGTCTTCATATAGCTGTTGGCGGAGTGTATGAGGTTTGACAAAACGTAACTCTGGGCTATCTTGCGGAAGGTGCTTCCAGTGGAATTGCCGATTAACTGATTTAATCGTGACCACTTTTGGTAAACAGCATACTTGTCGTCTGCCTCTTTGATGAGGGCGCCAAGACGCTCTCGGTTCTCCTTGTCCGTTTTGAGTTCGTGATTGATGGCTCCTTTCTTCTCGCCAATCTCAGTAAGCTGTTTCTCAATGTTTTCAATACGCTCATTAAGTGCATCAAGAGTATCGTCTTCTGCAAATTCTGGCTTCTTTGTCTGATGTTCGGCAATGAGTTTCTCTATATTGTCGAAAAGAGTCTTCTTTGCAACAACAGTCTCACGAGCAACTTTCAGTGATTCATTTTCGCGCGCAATATCATCAGAGGTATAAATGCTGAGAGTCTCCAGACGTTCCATGCTGAGGTCCGAGTGAACTGTAAGGAAACCGTTGAGCTTCGTTTGGTTGGCAGCCAGACTTTCTTTTGCTGATTTCAACTTGCTGAGAGCTGTTGCCACAGAGGTGTTGAGAGCATTGGCTTTTGCAAGCAGATTTTCAACTTTTGCGGCATCCCTTGATTCAATTTCAGCCCATGAAGGAATAGCTGAATGGATTGTAGCCAACACATTACGGACATTTTCCACGTTAGCCTTTGCGCTTTCTAACTTGTTGGAAAGTGCCTGCTTCTTCTGAAGATTGCTGTTGTATTCCTTTGCTGAAGAGGTGAGGGTAGAGGCAAATTCGTTTGGTGATTGTCTCCAATCTATCTGCCAGTTGCCAACGATTAGCTCTGATGCTTTTTGTATGGCATTGTCAACTTCGTCTTTTTTAGACTTTACAAGCGCTTCGGCAGTAGCTATTCTGCCCTTGCACTCATTCAAGAGCTTCTCTTCAATAAGAACTTTGCTGGCTAAAGTCTCAACATTTTTGCGCTCTGCTTCCAATGTCTTTCTGAGCAATTTTACTTCTGTTTCTTGCTTTTCTCCATCCTTGATTTTGGCGTTCAAATTGTTCAATGTCTTTGATGCCGATTCTTCAAGTGTGGTGAGGGCAGATAGGGTAGTGCCATCCAGTGTTTCAATGCCACAAACCTTACAAGCATCTGATGCTTTCTGTTCTGCGTTAACCACAGAGGTGTCTTCATTGAATGCTTTAATGTCCCTGTTGTAAGACGCTGATTCTGTTTTTATTTCCGCATCAAGTTTAATCTTTGCGTCAACCAAATCCTGATATTCCTTTTCTGCTTCTTCGTAAGCATTCTTCAATTTGCCAACAAGAGTTGCAAGTTCCTCCTCGAGAGGGAGTGCAGACTTGATTTTCTGTCGGCAGACTGGACAGGTGTCACCCATCTGAAGCTTGGCTCTTAGGGTGGATGCAAACTTGTTGACCGTATCACTCTGCTTGTCCAAATCTTCCTTGCGAACGTCCATTTTAATTTTAGCGTCATGGATGGGTGCCTCCATAGAAACCGACTTTTCTACTTTTACGTTGAGGCTTGCCTTTCGTTCTGCAAGATTCTTACGCTTTTCTTCATATTGACACTTGGCGGATTGAAGCATATCGATTCGCTCCTGTGCAGTTTTGATATTACCCAATAGTTCCTTTACTGCTTCGCGATTTTCACGTAATTCTGACAGATTGATGTTGGCTATGGCTTCTTCTTTAGTCTTTACATCGGTTTCCTCTTTGTCGAAAGCACTCTTTGCTTTCAGGGCATCTTCCTTTGCTTTCTCAAAAGCAGGTGTTAGTTCGTCAACAAGTTTCTTGGTTTCCGACTCAATATCAGCCTGACTCTTTTTGATAGCCTTTCGTCCTTCGTCAATGGTATTAAGATGACCGACAATTGTCTGGGCTTTCTCATACATGCTGACTCTATCTACTTCGGAAGAAATGAATATTTCAATATCTTTGATTTCTTCGTCTATCTTACAAACCTCATTCTCTGCAAATCTTTGTCCGCCTAACAGCTCTGAGTAAGTAACAGCCAACCCTGCAAGAACTTTATTCTGTTCGTTCTGTACGCTTGACGCCTTCTGTATTTCAGTCATCTGCATGCGTGCATCAATAGATGTATTCCAGTCTTTTACGATTCGCTCCTTATGCTTAAATTCTACACTGTCAATCACTTCGTTAGCAATACGTAAAGCATCAGTTGCATCGTTCTTGCTTTTAGTCAGTTTATCGTACTTAGTCAGCCAGTCGCGTTTAGCTATATCATTGTCGCTTCGGGACTTAATTTCTTTAAATTGGTTGTCAAGAGCCGATAACGTTTCCAACTTCTCGGCAATCTCTTCGTCTGTTAGTGTACGTGTTCCTTCTACTATGTGCTTGGCATCTATCCATTCCTTTTTCTTCTCATCGGTCAGTTCATAAACCTTTGCACCAATCTTTGAGTAGATGTCAACACCCGTTATCTTTTCCAGAATTTCAGCCTTCTCATCGTCCTTGCTGTTAAGGAAACGCGTGAACTCGCCCTGAGCTAACATTGTGGTACGGCAGAACTGATTGAAATCTAAGCCTACTGCTGCTCGTATTTCATTTTTAATCTCACCGTCCTTGGTCAAAGTGGCGCCAGTGTCAAGGTTCTTCAGTTCCCAGTTTTTTGTCTTTATGGAACCGCTGACTTTCTTGTAGGCACGAGCTACAGCCCATGTGGCCTCATAGTTCACGCCATTGCTGCCTATGAATGTGAGCGAAACGTATGCCTCTATTGTATTGCGACGCATCAGCTGACGCGGGTCGTCAATCTTAACATCTTTCTCTGCATCCTTTGTTACGCCTTGCATCTTTGTGCTATACAGACGTGGTGTATCTGCATAAAGCGCAAGGCAGATGGCATCAAGAATGGTTGACTTGCCCGCACCAGTCTTACCGGTAATCAGGAATACTTCGCTATCAGCCAGTGGTTGAGCCTCAAAGTCGATGACTGCATGCTCGATAGATGCGATATTGTGTATGGTAAGCTTTTGGAATTTCATAGTGCTTTACATTTCGGATTTTTACATTCTTTCCTCGTCTTTGAGTGCTGCAAGTGTCTCATTGAACAGTTCCTTCATGTCGCTATCGAAATCTATGCCCAAGTCTTCGGCATATCGTTCGGCTATTCCTATAGGTGTCTCCGTCTTAAATTCCTCTACAGACATTACCTTTGCCTCTCTACGATTCTTTTTCAATCTTCGTGAGTTGATGACGCAGAACCTGCATCTCTTCTCTTCGCATATCAATAGTGCTTCTGCATTTGCTTCTACAGGAAGGAAATCGTCAACTTCCACATTAAGCCGGATATATGCTTCGATGTCATTTGGATATTTTTTGAGTAGTTCCTTGGCATCCTCCCATGTTGCAACACCTTCTGTAGGAAGCGTGACCAAAGGGCGGTGCGGATTTATCTCAATTTCTATAACCATAGGTTTCTCGCCATGCCCTGCAATCTCAACGATAGAGACTGAATGCTTGTAGTTTTCATCGAATGAAATAGGAATAGGACTTCCGCTATATCGAACATTGTGCTTGCCCGAATGAATAAACTGTCCATGGTGTATATGTCCGAGAGCCAGATAATCATATCCTGTTCCCATTTCATCAAGGTCGTATGAATCGATGCCTCCCACTGTATATTCAGAAGCATTTTCATGACCGGCAAAGTCACAACCTCTAACAGTAGTGTGGGCAGTCATTACAACTGGAAGATTGCAGGTGTTCTTTTCATTGACAATGTCAAGCAGGTGTTGAAAAAATCCTTTGGGCATATTTCTCTCGTTGACGTATGGAACAGCAATAACATACCCCTTGCCTGGTATCTCTACTATCAAATCCTGCTTCTGGTTGACATCTATACTGCCAACAGTATATACCTTCAATGCCTTCCATGGAGTTCGGAAAATATCATGCTTCGTTCCGCTGTCATGATTGCCGGCAGTTATGATAATCATCATATCGGGATTGGCTTCATGTATCTCCACCAAGGCGTTAGTAAACATTGTCTGCACAGCTGCTGATGGCTGAGGCGTGTGATAAACATCTCCACATAACAGGAACACATCTGGTTTCTGCTCTTTCACGATATTAACCATCTGAAGAAGCATTACCATCTGCTCTTCTGTGCGGTCGTAGTTATATAGTGTGTGACCTAAATGCCAGTCGCTCGTATGCAGTATCTTCATAATAGACTCGAAATATTATTTTAGTGCAATAATAGCAATTAAATTCTGATTCTTCAGATTCTCTTCATACATCAGATAATGGCTTTCGTGCATTCCTAATCTTTGGTAAACGCTTTGGGCTGAATGGTTTGTCTTGTCAGCATATAAGCGAATCTGAGATATGTTATTATCTTTTGCAGCATCTTTCACTTTCTGATACATTGCTTTATATACGCCTTGTCTTCTGAATTCAGGTATCACATATACGCTTTGAATCCACCAATACCATTCGTTGTTCCAGTCGCTCCATTCACGGGTAATCATCAGGCTTCCAATCGTTCTTCCCTCATATTTAGCCACCCAATAGATTCCTTTTGATTCATCAAGCATGGCTGCTGAAACGCCTTTGGTTACTTTTTCTTTATCGAGGGCATAACCTTCTGACTCCATGGCCATATCTGTCTGGAATTGTACAATGCTATCAATGTCACTTGCTTCACCTCGCACGATAACGAAATCTATATCTTTCTTCATATGATTAATCTAATAATTTCTCAATCTTACTTTTTTCTATATCCGGAAACACCTGGCACAGATGGTCGAGTATTAGTTTTCTTGATTGTTTGGGTGTACGACCTTCCACTTTCTCTTTGATAGGGAAGAGGTCGGGGTACATCGCTTCGGGCGTACAATATCTGGCCAATCCCCAGCCGTATGGTTCCCCTTTCTTTGATATGAGATATTCGAAATCCGCGATGCAGACGTGTGTGCCCATTTCCAATCCTGCAATCAATGAGTCGAATGCCATGCCGTTTTTAGGATTCTCTACCGGTGTCGCTGGGTCGTCTGGGTTGAATGTCTTTCTCTTTCTACTTAATGTGAAGCCGCTGGCTTTCTTCAACTGGCGCGATATCATGGACTCATTTTCTACAAGCACTTTGTAGATGTGTTTTGCGTCCTTATCTATTTTCTTTAAAGGATAAATAGAGCGACGCCAGTTCATGAAGTCCGGCAACCATTCAAGGCTTACAAATCCAGCTTTACCCTTGAAGAATTTGCCGTAAGCCGACTCCCAATTTGCAATAATCGGACCTTTCCATCCCCACGGACCATTATTGAACTCATCTCCAAAGAGCAGCTCAGGTGGAGTCATCTCCTCAATGGAGAATCCTTCAATGCCATTTTTGAAGAATGGCAGAAATCCCCATTCACGGATAAGTTCTTCTATTTGCTCCTGACGCTCTATGATTATACTGAATCTGTCCATCTTGTTTGTCTATACTTATGGCCTTTTTGTCAATATTTTTCTCTTCATTATATAAATCTGCAGCGGCCCAGAAGCTAATTAGATTATTTAAAATCAGACATCCACTTGATGATTATTTCTAATACTTCAGGAGCAAAGGTTTCCTCAATAGTTCTATACTCTGAAACCTGGCCTGTTTTACAATGCTGGAACAGGTGATTAACACTTTCTATCGTTTCTATATGGTTTTTTGAATTAGCAGGAATGCCTTTACGGATTGCACTCAGATTGCTATCGTAATCTACTTGATTGTCTTTTGAACCATTCAGGGCTAATACTGGGCACGTAACATTTCCAAGTATAGAACGAGCATCCAGAGACAGAAGGTGAATCATATATGGCATCTGAATTTGAGCTACCACAGCCCAATAGTTTTGCATCAAGGATTCTGGAACATCATCATAGTCATCAGGATTAGGCATTCTGCCTCCGTTTACTCTGACGTCAAAAGCTGTTTTAAGCAACTTGCAATATGCATCTACTTGTTCGTCTGTAAATCCCAGCGCTTTAAGGGTAACTCTGTTCTGCCACAAAAGCGTCTCTGCACCGCTAATTGCCATTCCTGCAAGACTGACAATGAAATCTGCCTTTTTTTCAGCTGCAATCATCATGGCGATTGTTCCTCCTTCACTATGGCCTAGCACTCCAACCTTGTCAAATCTTCCTCTTAACAATTCAAGGCCAGCCAAGGCATCTGCTTTAAAATCTTCGGTAGTCCACTGCATTGGTTTTGCAGAAGAATCGCCAAATCCTCTGTCATCATATCGTAAAGTTGCAATGCCTGCACGAGCAAGAGCGTCTGCAATTACAGCAAACGGCTTGTGGTCGAAAAGCTCTTCATCACGATTCTGTTGTCCGCTACCAGTTACCATCAAAAGAACAGGCGTCTCTCGCGAATATCCTTCAGGTAAAGTAAGGGTACCGCTTAATATATAGTTGCCATTTGCAAATGATACCTCCTCCGTTGCATACGGGAATGGTCCTACAGGAGTCTGCGGACGATTGGGCTTATTCTCACCAGGAGTGAGTATTAAAGGAAGCGATACATTCATTTGATTAAAGGTACCAACAATTTTATTTTCCTGCCATAATCCCTCATAGCTTATAGCAAGTGAAGGAACCTTGATAATAATCTTTCCTTCCAAACCTCTCTCCACCTGAGCTGCTAACCCCTTTACGCCTTGATCAGGGGAGTCCATGGTCGGTTTCTCATCATCAAGATTAAAGACTAAGGACAATTTCGTCCCTTTTATATCTAATTTGCCTGACCATGTGCCAGTCTGAGCATTAGTATTTGATATTGCATAAAACAATATAACGGCGATAAACAGTATTCTCTTTGTCATACAATCAGGATTTTATATACATGCAATGATTTTTTAAAGCAAAAGTACAGAAATTTTTACTAAGCCATAACGAATGGCTATAAAATTTATTCTCTTTAACACTTTTATCTTTATATACAAATTTGCAAACAAAGCGACAATATTAACTGGAAAATAAAATAATGATACATATATATGATAAAACTTAAACTCATTTGCTTTTCACGGAAGTGGATTTGAGTTTAATTTTCGGGTTTAGATTACATGTATATATACATGATTTTAACATAAACTTGGTACTTGATAATGCTTTTCTCCTTATTGAAAGACAGGTTTGGGACGAGTTATTTGAATATACTCGGCAACAGTTCTGTGTTTATTGCCGAATTTATATAACCGCTTTAATTGTGATTAACCGAGAAATGGATCTATTTAGCGTGATAGAAATAAGTATCTTAATTCACTTCGAATATTGACAAGAAAAGTAGCCCCAAGTGGCTTGATTGATATTCTTCCTTTTGGCCATTCTGATGGCAATGTCATCGGCATTATCAAGCGAGAAGTTTTCTAATACTGATAATATATTATTCATAACGATATTCTTTCTTTAGATAAAGATAAAATATTATCAGTTGCAAAGTTGCAAAATTTATCCATTATAAAAGATAAAACTAGTAATTATTCTGCTTTTATCTTTTATAATGGATATTCAAGGAGGTTATCTGTTGTAAAGATATAAATAATAATTATTTCCCGATGCAAAAATGTTCGAAAATTGAATTGAGGGTATCTTGAGGGGTTATGACACCTCCAGTTATTTCTGCTAAATCAGATAATACTAAACGGAGGTCTTCTGCAATTAAGTCACCGCTTGTGTTGGCATGTAATCCCGTGATTACCCGATTCAAATTCTGACGTGCTTTAGACAACGATTCATAATGGCGGATGGAGGTGACTATTGTTGAATTTCCATTTGTCTCAGGTATGTCTGCCACTTTCATGATAACATCTCTCAAAGAGTCGATGTTTGTGCCGTTCTTTGCAGATATCTCAATGCTTGAGAATGGGATAGGCAATAGTTGTTTCTGGATAATTGTTTCTTCGTATTGCTTGTGCAATAGTCGTTGATTGTCAGTTAAAATGTCTGATTTGTTATAAACAATAATCAGTTTCTTATCCTCAAGATGCTTGCTTAAGTCGGCGATAATATCTTCCTTTGGCCATTCGTTTATCAACCAAAGGACAACGCGTGCACGTCTTATTGCCTGATAGGTACGCTCTATACCAATCTGTTCTATTTCGTCAGTTGTTTGGCGGATTCCTGCGGTATCGATAAACCTGAATTGTATGTTGTTTATCTCAATGACGTCTTCTATAGTGTCACGTGTCGTACCGTGGATATCCGATACGATGGCTCTGTCTTCCTTTAGAAGTTGGTTGAGTAGGGTAGATTTGCCCACATTCGTTTCTCCGATTATTGCTATAGGAATGCCGTTTTTTATTGCCTGACCAGTTTCAAAACTGTTTATAAGATTGCCAATGTGGTCATTAACCTTATTTGCTAACGTTAACAACTCTGTCCTGTCTGCAAATTCCAAGTCTTCATGGTCAGAGAAGTCAAGTTCAAGTTCGAGCAAAGACGTAAGATTTAAAAGCTGTTCACGAAGAGTAGCCAGCTCATTGCTGAAGTTGCCTTTAAGTTGCGAAATGGCAATGTCGTGCGAAGCCTTAGTGGATGCTGCAATGAGGTCGGCTACAGCCTCTGCTTGACTCAAGTCCATCTTTCCGTTGAGAAAAGCCCTTTGAGTAAATTCACCAGGTTGCGCAAGCTTACATCCGTTGTCAACAAGAAGCTTTATTATGCTCTTCGTGATATACATTGACCCATGACACGAAATCTCGATCGAGTTTTCACCCGTATATGAGTTAGGTGATTTGAACACGCTTATTAATACGTCATCAACAATAGTACCGTCAGCATCAACAATCTCTCCATATCTGATGTAGTTTGGTGTTGTTTCGCTGAGCTTTGCTTTACCTCTGAATATCTTGTCAGCTATTTTAATAGCATTATCACCAGACACTCTTATGACGGTAATGGCCCCCCCAGCTGGTGTTGCTGCTGCACATATTGTTTCGTTTTGAATCATTGTAATTGAGATTATATTCTGTCTAAGACCTTTGTTATAAGTGTTTCAATAGAATTTTTATACTCAGTATTCATATTCTTTGCATGCCTGTTGGCAATAACCATACAACATGTCATTGCTCTATGCCCTAATAGCTTTGCAAGACCTGCAACTGCTGAGCTCTCCATCTCGAAGTTAGTTATGCACATGTCGTTATATACGAATGATTCTATTTTTGAGTTTTGTTGAGGGTCGGCAAGTGGAATTCTCAATTTACGCCCTTGAGGTCCGTAAAAACCGCCACAAGCAATAGTAACTCCTTGAACCATATCGTCTTGCGCTATTTGCTTTAGCAATTGGTCGTCGGCGTCGATAACGTATGGAGCACCTAGTTGCCTGTTCCAGTTCATATGTTTTGTAAACGCATCTTCAAATTGCAAGTCGCAAACCTCATTTCTTCCATCATAGAAGTTTAGAAGTCCGTCAAAACCTATACTTTTCTTCGAAGCTATAAATGTTCCGACTGGTGTGAATGGCTGAATACCTCCACAAGTGCCAATGCGCACCAATGTCAGTTGCCTGTGATTATGTTTTTCTGTCCTTGTATTAAAATCAATATTAGCCAGAGCGTCCAGTTCATTTAATACAATATCTATGTTATCGCATCCGATGCCAGTGCTTTGCACACTTATTCGTTTGCCTTTATATGTTCCGGTAATAGTCTTAAACTCTCTGTTGCTTACCTCACATTCAATTGAATCAAAATTGTTTGCAACCGTCTGCACTCTACCAGGGTCGCCAACAAGAATAATCTTATCGGCCAATTGCTCGGGTTTCAGATGCAGATGAAACACACTCCCGTCTTTGTTTATAATCAGTTCGGAATCTTCAAATTGCTTTACCATAAGGTACCTCCCTTTCTTTATTTAGTTGCTTGATTCTCAGAGTTTCTTATCTCTTTCTCCAGTTGTCTAATTTCAATTTCTAATTTATAGAGTTCATTCTCATCATTGATGATAGACGATTTCAGTTCATCGCGGTCTTTTTGATTTGCGCTTGCATAGTAGTTTCTTGTTATGGCAAGAGTCTTTTCTATCGTTTCATGTTTAGCCACAAGATTGTTCCAACGTCTGAAATTCTCAACGTTCTCCTTTAGTTTGAAATCCTTTTCTGAGTTGTATGTAACGTTATCGTTAATAACAAAGTTAATTACTTTACTATCAGATGTTTGTCCGTTTTCGTTTTTTATTCTCTTTAACCTTGCCAATGCCTCTTCTTTTGCCTTCTTGTTGTACCATGTCTTTGCAATGCTATTGATAGTTGCATAACCGTTTACCTCATCCTCAGACATTGTGGCCGTGTTATATACCTTTCTGTTTTCAGAAGGTATAAATATGTATATGCATACCTTGTCTTTCAGTTGTCTTCTATCAGTAGCAAACCATCCTAGATTATTAAACTCATCAATTGCATACAGGTAATCGTTGGCAGTAGAGTTGAATGGCATGCCTATGTTCTCCGCATTCAAGAACGAACCCTCCTCCGAGTCATATCTAGTAACAAAGATATCATATCCACCAATACTTTCCTTTCCTGTTGCCGCGAAATAGAATGTTATGCCGTCTGGCATCATATACGGATAATTGATGTTGGTGTATTTTGCAGTGTCGGCAATGCCTTTCAATTCATAAGGTTCGCCCCAATCATCGCCAAGTATGTCGCATGAATACAATCTCGACAAACCATCAGAAGCTTTGTTGGCAAAATAGCACTTATCTTTCAGTTCGTTCAGGTAAATTAGCGTCTTACTTTCGTTGGCACCCCTCCAAAACTCCTTTGGCGAATGAAAGCTGCCCATCTCCTTAGATAGTTTGTAGTGCTTGAAGAAATCGTTCTTGTCGACAACGATGCTATCGATAAATATAATATTCTGTATAGCACTTTTCATTATCGTTATTCTTGGGTCTTCAACCACCTCTTCTGTTTCGGCTTTCTTTGCTTTGACATTCTTCTTGCCGCGTCGTTGTGCGTTAACTGAAACTGCGCCTAACAATAATATAATTGAAAGAAAGAGTGATAATCTTTTCATACTAAATATATTTTTGATAAACAAAGATAACAAAAAGAATTCTATTACTTGAATGTATTAACAAAGATTTAGATAAATCACATTTCTATCAGTTTGTTTTCTGTTTCCAGAGCGTTCCATATCGAATATCTGGCTTCTGGATTAATTCTCTCGATATATGCAAATAAGTCGTTTATATCTTTCCTCTTGCTGCTTTCTTCAAACGGACATTTCTTTATCTGTTCCTTGTATTCTCGGTGTTCTGCATGCATCTTTATCTCTGATTCCTCAATAAGGCAAAGTGGACGAATGATGGTCAGCGGCATCTTCCTCATCTTGATTTTTACGGGCATGGTCGAGAAACTGCCTTGAAACATCTGGTTCATCAGCGTCGTGTTAATTATGTCGTCCATGTGATGCCCCAATGCTATCTTGTTGAAACCGTGTTCCTGTGCGAAATTGAATATGGCCTTACGCCTGTGCCATGAGCAGAGAAAACATATTGGTTTGCGTGTCTTGATGGTTGTGTCGAAACTTGTGCTTACTATGTGAAGTCTTACCCCAAGTTCTTCGGCAAATGACTGAAGATAAGAACTGTCGCTCTCATACTCGATGTTGTCCATCCTTACGTGAATGGCCTCGACCGTGAATGCCGGACATTGTATTCGTTGCCTCTTTGCAAGAAGTTCCAACATGCATAGTGAGTCTTTTCCGCCAGACAATCCAACGAGAATCTTGTCGCCATCTTCTATCAAAGAATAAGTGGCCATAGCTTTTACGAATTGCTTGGCCAACCTTTTCTCCAATTTCTGTTTTTCTATGCTTTCCGACATTATTTCATGAATACGAGATATACAGCGCAGATTATTAGGAAGAATGCGAGAATGTGGTTCCAGTGCAACGATTGCCCTTGAAACATGATGTTGGCAATAACCGCAAAGACACCCAATGAAATGCATTCCTGTATTACCTTCAGCTGAACAAGGTTGAAAGGTCCGCCATTGCCTTCAAAACCGATGCGGTTGGCTGGCACCTGACAACAATACTCAAAGAAAGCTATTATCCATGAAAAGGCAATCACGCCCAGCAGCGGCCAGTTGTTTGATGTGCCCGTCTGCTGTAATTTTAAATGCCCATACCAAGCAAGTGTCATAAACACGTTACTCAGTATGAGCAAAATGATTGTATATAATCCGTTCATTTTGAATGATTATTTACCAGAAAGTTGTTTGTCCATGTTTTCTGCCGCCTTGCGTCCGTCGCCCATGGCAAGGATAACGGTAGCACCGCCACGAACAATATCGCCACCAGCATAAACCTCGTTGCGTGAGCTCTGCATTGCTTCGTTAACGGCTATGGTGTTCTTTCTGCCAAGTTCAAGGCCGTCGATAGAGTTCGGAACAAGTGGGTTAGGAGATACGCCTACGGCAACGATTACCTGGTCAACGTCGAGAGTAACTGTCTTGCCCTCAACAGCTACAGGACTTCTTCGTCCGCTTGCATCTGGCTCGCCCAGTTCCATCACCTGAAGAACAGCCTTGCATACGGCACCATTCTCATCGGCAATATATTCGATAGGGTTGTGCAGGCAGAGGAAGTTGATTCCTTCTTCTTTAGCATGCTTAACCTCTTCCAGACGCGCTGGCATTTCTGCTTCAGAACGACGGTAAACCAATGTCACGTTGCCTCCCAGGCGCTTGGCTGTGCGGCAAGAGTCCATGGCCGTGTTTCCACCGCCAACTACCAACACGTTCTTTCCGAAGTTAATCGGAGTGTCTGTAGTTGGGTTGGCTGCATCCATGAGGTTTACGCGTGTCAGATACTCGTTTGACGACATGATGTTGATTGAGTTCTCGCCTGTGATGCCCATGAAGTTTGGCAAACCGGCACCAGAACCTACGAAGATGCCCTGGAATCCTTCTGCTTCCAGTTCTTCCACGCTTATGGTCTTGCCAATGATGCAGTCGGTGGTGAACTTAACGCCCATCTTCTTGAGCTGTTCTATTTCAACGTCAACTATCTTGTTAGGCAAGCGGAATTCAGGAATACCATATTTCAGCACACCGCCAATTTCATGAAGAGCCTCGAACACATGCACCTCGTAACCTTTCTTCACCATGTCGCCGGCAAAGCTAAGGCCAGAAGGACCAGAACCCACAACAGCCACCTTAATGCCGTTGGCTGGTGCTATCTCCGGCAATGATATATTGCCGCTTTGACGCTCGTAGTCGGCAGCAAAACGCTCTAGATAGCCGATGGCTACGGCTGGCTCGTTCATCTTCAGGTGCATACACTTGCTCTCGCATTGCTTCTCCTGTGGACAAACACGTCCGCAAACGGCGGGTAGGGCAGAGGTGTTTTTCAGAACCTTTGCTGCTGCCAGGAACTGACCTCTCTCGATGTTCTTGATGAACGAAGGAATGTTGATGTTCACCGGACAACCTTCTACACAAGTCGGATTGGCACAGTCGAGACAACGCTTGGCTTCAGTCATCGCCATTTCCTTGGTAAGACCGGTGTTCACTTCCTCCAAACGTGTTGTTGCACGATACTCAGGGTCGAGTTCTGGCATCACCACGCGCTTTATCTGTGTGCGCTCCTTTGCCTTCATAGATGCTCGCAATTCCTTACGCCACTCAGCGTTGCGGTCGGTCAGCACCTCGATGGTGTCGTTGGTTGGGTCATTGTCCATCACAACATCTGTTGTTTCTACTACTACCGACTCTTCCTTATCGCCCAAATGGTCTTCAAAGTGCTCAAGCTCTTCCTGCTCTGCCCTCTTGAATGTGCCCATGCGCTTGAACATCTCGTCCCAGTCAACAAGTGCTCCGTCGAACTCAGGACCATCGATACATACGAACTTGGTCTTGCCGCCAATGGTCAGTCGGCACGCTCCGCACATACCTGTTCCGTCAACCATGATAGTGTTCAGAGAAACATCTGTAGGTATGTTGTATTTCTGTGTCAGCAGACAGCTGAACTTCATCATTATTGGAGGACCTATGGCGTAGGCCTTGTCGATGTGCTCTTGATTGATGAACTTCTCGATACCCACCGTTACGACACCTTTCTCGCCATAAGAACCGTCATCGGTCATTATTATTATCTCGTCGCAATATTTTCTTACCTCATCTTCAAGGATAATCAGGTCCTTAGAACGACCTGCAAGTACAGCCAATACGCGGTTGCCTGCTTCTTTCAGAGCCTTGATGATAGGAAGCATCGGAGCCACGCCCACACCTCCGCCGGCACAAATCACGGTACCGAACTTCTCGATGTGTGTAGGGTTTCCCAAAGGACCCACCACGTCTGTGATGTAGTCGCCTACGTTCATGTCGCATAGTTTGATGGAAGAAAGTCCTACCTTCTGCACTACTATTGTTATCGTGCCCTTGTCGGTATCGGCATCTGCGATTGTGAGTGGCATGCGCTCACCCTTCTGTCCGATGCGGACGATGATGAAGTTGCCCGGCTTTCTGCTTCTGGCAATCAGCGGCGCTTCAATCTCGAAAAGGAAAACCTTGTCGGAGAATTGTTCTTTGCGAACGATTTTGTTCATAATGATTCTTGAAATTTATTGTCGTTTAGTTTTAAAAGTTGTTGTCGTCGAGTATTTCGAAACCGCAGTAAGGCACGAGGCACTTTGGTACGCGCACGCCCTCGGCGGTTTGATTGTTCTCAATGATTGATGCCACGATGCGAGGCAAAGCCAAAGCCGAACCGTTTAGTGTGTGGCAGAGTTCAATCTTCTTGTCCTCCTGACGGCGGTAGCGGCACTTCAGACGGTTGGCCTGATAGCTCTCGAAGTTTGATACTGAAGAAACCTCAAGCCAGCGCTTCTGTGCTGCACTATATACCTCGAAGTCGTAGCAGATAGACGATGTAAAGCTCATGTCGCCGCCGCAAAGCTTAAGTATGCGGTAAGGCAGTTCGAGTTTCTGCAACAGGCCCTCTACGTGTATGAGCATTTCCTTTAGACTCTCGTATGAGTGGTTTGGCTTGTCGATGCGTACTATTTCCACCTTGTCGAACTGGTGCAGGCGGTTCAGTCCTCTCACGTCCTTTCCATAGCTGCCGGCCTCGCGACGGAAGCAAGCTGAATACGCCGTGCGCTTGATTGGCAGTTCACTCTCATCGAGAATTACATCGCGGAAGATGTTTGTCACAGGCACCTCTGCTGTTGGTATCAGGTAGAGATTGTCGGCTGTGCAGTGGTACATCTGTCCCTCTTTGTCTGGCAACTGACCAGTTCCGTAACCAGAAGCTTCGTTCACCACGTATGGCGGCTGCACTTCCAGATATCCGCTCTTGCGTGCCTCATCGAGGAAGAAAGCTTCGAGTGCGCGCTGAAGGCGAGCCATCTTGCCGATGTAGATAGGGAATCCTGCACCTGTTATTTTAACACCCATGTCGAAGTCAATCAGGTTGTACTTTTTGCAGATGTCCCAGTGGCATTGAGCGTCGTCGCCTAACTCAGGTATCACGCCTCCTTCTTTCACAACCACGTTGTCCTCGGCTGTCTTGCCCTCTGGAACGTCATCGTTGGCAATGTTAGGAATGGTGCAGAGTAGGGTGGTGAGCTCCTTCTCGGCGTTGTCGAGTGCCTCCTGCAGTTCCTTGTCTGTCTGCTTTAGAGTTGCCACCTTTGCCTTTGCCTCTTCTGCCTCTTCTTTCTTGCCCTGCTTCATAAGCATTCCTATCTGTGATGCAAGCTGCTTCGCTTCCTGCTTTGTCTTGTCAGACAACTGCTGTGTCTCTCTGCGTCGCTTGTCTATTGCCAATACGTTGTCAATGGCTTCTTTGGCACCATTAAAGTGTTTCTTCTCCAATCCGCGCAATACGCGTTCTGTTTCATCTGTGATAAGCTTCAGTGTAAGCATAATAATATCCGGTTTTTATAATTTTCAATTATAATGCAAAGGTACTATAATTTTTCTTAACGGCAAAATATTATGGCTTTGATTGACTTATTTATTCTATAGTTGTTGGAATAAATGCTAAAATATGTTTTGGGTGGCAGTTTTTTTGCGTTTAGGCAATTCTGTGTGAAGATAAACCTGTCATATCTAAATGCTGCATTTGACGATGGTAAACGGCCCATTTACGATACCCAAACGGCCCTTTTAGAAGTCTAAAACGGCGGTTTGGAGAAGCATATCTTACACAGTGTTGCGTAAGTGGCGGCAAGATAAGTGTGCTATGTGGACTTCGAACTTGAAGTCCATAAAAGGCAGAACCCCCAAAACTCCTAGGAGAAATGGGGGCACTGTTGTTTGTTTGGAATAAATTATATTGTTTTTTTCTCTTTAAAATTAAGCCTCTGCTTCTGGTATTACAGACACGATGCTCTTGTTGCCACGAGTCTTTCTGAAGTTAACAATACCATCTGTGAGTGCGAACAATGTGTCGTCCTTACCGATACCTACATTGTTGCCTGGATTGTGCTTTGTACCGCGCTGACGTACGATGATGTTGCCAGCAATGCACTTCTGACCACCCCAGATCTTAACACCAAGTCGTTGTGAAGCTGATTCACGGCCGTTCTTAGAACTACCCACACCTTTTTTATGTGCCATTCTTGAGTCCTCCTAACTTTTAAGCGATTACTTGTTTGATTACAATTTCAGTGAACTGTGCGCGGTGACCGTTCTTCTTACGATAATCCTTTCTGCGCTTCATCTTGAAAACGATGACCTTGTCACCCTTAACAAGAGGTGTTACCACTTCACATACTACCTTTGCACCTTCTACGGTTGGTGCACCCACCTGTACTGAGTCGCCGTTTTCTACGAGCAGTACCTTTTCAAATTCAACAGTGTTGCCAGCTTCTACATCCTTCATGTGGTGTACGAAGAGCTTTTTGCCCTCTTCAGCCTTGAACTGCTGTCCTTGAATCTCTACGATTGCGTACATTATTTATTAATTTAAAACGTTTTTCCGTGGGGCGGAAATGCATCGTGCATTCACTTTTCTGAGCCTCTACGGACTAAATCGGGCGCAAAATTAATATATTAATTCCGGATATACTAATCTTTAAACGTTAAACAGACGGATATTTAATAATATTTAACGTATAAATAAAAAAATAAAGCGATGACCCTCACAGGCAACCGCTTCAATCTTCAATAGGTATTAGTCTTTTAAGGTAAAAAGATTGTTTTCAGGATAACGAGTGCAAATTTATATAATTTTTTTTAATCTAACAAACATTTTGAGAATAATTTTTTGCAAAATTTACTGTGTGGGCACACATTTTGGAATATTTTATGCAAACGATTGATTTCAGGAGTTTTTTAGTAGTTTGTGCCAGAAGAGGTGGGGCAATATGCCGTAGAGGTCCATAATAATCACAGATTGTGTAAAAAGTTATGTTATTATTTCTAAAATGAGAAAAGAAAAGGAAATAATTGTAAGGATTATTTATTAATTTTGCATTCAGCATTATACTTTCATAGGTAGTAGCCAAAATAATGAAAATACAACATAGCTATGACAAAATATAATATAAAGGAAATTAAGGAAAAGAAGGCCGCATATAAAACCATGGTCAATCCAAAGCTTATGGACGAGCTGAAAGAAAAGATACTTGACATAATAGTCATGCAGAAGAAATATAAAGACCCTGACTATTCTGCAAAGAAGTTGGCTTTCGACCTAAACACAAATACAAGATACCTCTCGGCGGTTTTCAACGTGAGGTTCCAAATGAACTACAAATCGTTCGTCAACAAGTTCCGCATCGAAGAGGCTATGGGTATACTCATAGATAAGCGTTACCAGGATTTGAACATCGAAGAGGTAAGTGAAATGGTTGGTTTTTCCACACGTCAGTCATTCTATAGCGCTTTTTACAAGGTGAACGGCATCACGCCGGTAGACTTTAAAAAGCATCATATCATTTATGCTGACGAAAAGAAAGGCGAAACCAACAAAAAGCAGGCGAAATGATGGAACAGAGATTCAACTACTCCGACGAGCGCTTTGCTGATATTCAGGTGCTTAGATATAGGCTTAACGGTTTTGAAAACCTGAGTCTTAAGGAAAAGCTATACATTTACTATCTCTCGCAAGCCACACTCTACGGTCGTGACATCACCTTTGACCAGTTTGGAAAGTACAACCTGAAGATAAGAAAGGTGCTTGAGGTTGTATACACCGATATGACTATCTACCGTGAAACGGACGACTTTAAGGCGCTCGTGGTCTATCTGAAGCGCGTGTGGTTTTCCAACGGCATCTATCATCATTATGGTTGCGACAAGTTTGTGCCAGGTTTCTCTGCCGATTACCTGCTTGCCTGCATGAGGCAGGTGATTCCTCAGAAGTTGCCATTGGAGTCGGGACAAACCGTTGAGCAACTGTTTGAAGTACTCCGTCCTGTAATCTTTGATGCCGAGGTGTTGCCAAAGCGTGTCAATACCGACAACGGCATCGACGTGGTGGCAGCTTCTGCTTGCAACTACTACGAAAATGTTAGTCAGAAGGAGGTGGAAGACTACTATTCCAAGCTTAAGGATTTAGACAAGTCGAATGCCCAACCGTCATACGGTTTGAACTCAAAACTTATAAAGGAAAACGGCATCTTACGAGAAGAAGTTTGGCATGCTGACGGCAAGTACGGCAACGCCATAAGGCATATAATCTATTGGTTGGAAAAGGCAAGAGAAGTTACTGAAAACGAGCAGCAGGCAGTTGCTATCAGTAAGCTTATAAATTATTATAAGACAGGTGATTTACAAACGTTTGATGAATATTCTATTGAATGGTTAAAAGAACTCGATGGCAAGATAGATTTCATCAACGGATTCATCGAAGTTTATGGCGACCCGCTGGGCATCAAGGCATCGTGGGAAGGCATTGTTGAGTATAAAGATTTGGAAGCAACCAAGCGCACGCGACTGATTAGCGACAACGCACAATGGTTTGAAGACCACTCGCCTGTTGATGCCAGATTCAAGAAGGAGGTTGTGAAGGGTGTTGTGGCAAATGTGGTATGTGCAGCCATGCTTGGAGGCGACGAGTATCCATCTACAGCCATCGGCATAAATCTTCCTAATGCCGATTGGATAAGAGCTGAATATGGTAGCAAGAGCGTAACCATTGGCAATCTGACGGAGGCATACAACAAGGTGGCGAAGGGCAGTGGTATGATGGATGAGTTTGTCATCGACGAAGAGACATTGGCAAGCATCAGAAAATACTCTGATGTCTGTGATGATTTGCACACAGATTTACACGAATGCTTGGGGCATGGCAGCGGGAAACTCCTTGACGGTGTTGACTTCGACGCTCTGAAGACCTATGCAAGCACTATAGAAGAGGCACGAGCCGATTTGTTCGGCCTTTACTACATTGCAGACAAGAAGATGATTGAACTTGGTCTTGTGCCCGATGCAGAAGCTTTCAAGTCGCAATACTACACTTATATACTTAACGGATTGATGACTCAGTTGGTGAGAATAAACGAAGGTCAGCAGATAGAAGAAGCTCACATGCGCAACCGGGCACTTATAGCACGGTGGTGCCTGGCACAGGGTGATTGCGTTTCTTTGGTGAAAAAGGACGGAAAAACCTATGTGCAGATTTCTGACTACAAACAACTTAGAAAGCACTTTGCCACTCTTCTTGCTGAGATTCAGCGCATAAAGAGTGAGGGTGACTATGATGCGGCGCGCCAGTTGGTGGAGACCTATGCTGTAACTATCGACGAGCAGTTGCACAAGGAAGTGCTCGAAAGGTTCAATAAGCTCAACATAGCACCATATAAGGGATTCCTGAATCCAGTAATGCTTCCGGTTAAGAATGCCAAAGGCGAAATAACAGATATTAAACTGAACTATTCCGAGAGCTATTCACATCAGATGCTTCGATATAGTAACGAATATTCAACACTCATTTAGTTATGTCAAACATAGATATTAACGAACAGGTTAAGGAGATAAAGCGCTCTTTTCGTTTGATGATGAACGGAGTTACGGCTTCGTCGATGCGTGAGAAGGGGGTCAATTATAGTTTGAACTGGGGCGCTTCTCTGTCTATGCTCAAAGAGAAGGCAAAGAAGATTGGTTATAATGGTGAACTTGCAAATGCCTTATGGAAGGAGAACGTGAGAGAGTGCAAGATTATAGCAACGATGATAATGCCGCCAGAGGAAATGACTCCTGAGGCCGTTGATGAATGGATGCAACAAGTTTCAACTCAGGAGATTGCTGAACTGTCTTCGTTTAATCTTCTTCAGCATGTCGCCTGTGCTTCATCTAAGTCGTTGTCATGGATAGAGTCAGAAGCAGAACTCTATCGCTTGTGTGGATATAACGTTCTTTCTCGCCTTTTCAAGAAAGGCACATGCTTTTCTGATGAAGAAGCCAACCGCTATTTCAAGTCTCTAACAGTGGCTTTGACAGGCGATTCATTCATGGTGAAAAAAGCAGCCATTTTGAGCGCACAGCATTTTGCTGATTTGAGCGATGATAAGGAAACGCAGATAAAAAAGGCACTCGAGCAATTAAATTTAGAACTTTTTTAAATAATAGTTGCAATATATAAATAAAATATATTAATTTTGTGCTGTTTTTGGAAGTTTCACAGAAATGAAAGATAGTGTAAAAACGTCTGCCAAGCAAATTCTGACAAATTATCTGGAGCATAACAACCATAGGAAAACTCCAGAGCGCTATGCCATACTTGATGCTGTATATAGTATTAAGGGACACTTTACACTTGAAGAATTGGGCGAAAAACTTCTAAATGAATCACACTTTCCGGTAAGCAGGGCAACTCTCTATAACACGATTAAATTGTTTATGGAGTTGCGGTTAATCATAAGACACAGATTTCAAGGAACCACAAAATACGAAGCCTGCTTCGACAATAACAGCCATTGTCATCAGATATGCACCGTTTGCGGTAAGGTGACGGAAGTAAAGTCTTCAGTAATCAGCAAGTCAATCGATGAATTGCGCCTCAAGCGCTTCCGCAGAGATGGTTTCGCCTTGTATATCTACGGTGTATGCAGCACCTGTCAGGCAAAGATAACAAGACGTAATAGTATAGAAAAGAAACAAAAATCATAAAATCATAAAACAAAATGAACAAAGGTAAGGTAGATGTCCTGCTTGGTTTGCAGTGGGGCGATGAAGGTAAGGGTAAGGTTGTTGACGTGTTGACACCTAAGTATGATGTAGTAGCCCGCTTTCAGGGAGGTCCTAACGCAGGTCATACACTTGAGTTTGAAGGACAGAAGTATGTGCTACGCAGCATTCCTTCAGGTATTTTTCAGGGTGGCAAGGTGAATATCATCGGCAACGGTGTTGTTCTTGCTCCGGATTTGTTTATGGAAGAGGCAAAGTCTCTCGAAGCCAGCGGCCATGACTTGAAGAGTCGTCTGCAGATTTCAAAGAAGGCTCACCTCATCATGCCTACTCATCGTGTGCTTGATGCAGCCTACGAGGCAGCCAAGGGCAAGAGCAAGGTGGGAACGACCGGTAAGGGAATCGGTCCTACATATACCGACAAAATCTCTCGCGTTGGTCTTCGTGTAGGTGATATCTTTGAGAATTTCGAGCAGAAATATGCAGCTTGCAAAGCGCGTCATGAGGCTATTCTAAAGTCAATGAACTTCGACTACGACATCGCAGAGGTAGAAAAGAAGTGGCTTGAGGGCATCGAGTATCTCCGCCAGTTCCCAATCGTCGATTCTGAGCATGAGATAAACAACATTCTCAAGAGCGGCAAGAGTGTTCTTTGCGAGGGCGCTCAGGGTACATTGCTTGATGTTGACTTCGGTTCATATCCATTCGTAACATCTTCAAATACCATCTGTGCAGGTGCATGTACCGGTCTTGGCATCGGCCCTAACCGTATAGGCGATGTCTATGGAATCATGAAGGCATATTGCACACGTGTTGGTGCAGGTCCATTCCCGACAGAACTCTTCGATGAGACTGGTGCCACAATCCGTCAGTTGGGGCATGAGTTCGGTGCTGTAACCGGTCGTGAGCGCCGTTGCGGTTGGATTGACCTCGTAGCTTTGAAGTATTCTATCATGATTAACGGTGTTACCAAGCTTATTATGATGAAGAGCGACGTTCTCGACACCTTCGAGACAATCAAGGCATGTGTTGCCTACAAGCAGCATGGCAAACAAATCGACTATTTCCCATATAGCATCAAAGAAGGTATCGAACCTGTTTATGTTGAGTTGCCAGGTTGGAAGACCGACATGACCGGTTTCACGAGCGAAGAGCAGTTCCCGAAGGAGTTCAGCGACTACATCAAGTTCCTCGAAGAACAGCTCGAAACACCTATCTGTATCATCTCAATAGGTCCTGACCGCGACCAGACAATTGTAAGAAAGTAATTAGCAATGGCTCAAAAACCAAGTATTCCAAAGGGTACGCGCGACTTCTCTCCTGTTGAGATGGCAAAGCGTAACTATATATTCGATACTATCCGTTCTGTCTATGCCCTTTACGGCTTTCAGCAGATAGAAACACCTGCCATTGAAACCCTTCAGACGTTGATGGGAAAATATGGCGAGGAAGGCGACAAACTGCTTTTCAAGGTACTGAACAGCGGCGATTATCTGAGTAAGATATCTGACGAAGAACTGGCTGAGAAGAATTCGCTCCGCATGGCGGCAAAGCTTTGCGAGAAGGGATTGCGCTACGACCTCACCGTTCCTTTCGCCCGATACGTTGTGATGCATCGCGACGAGTTGCAGATGCCGTTCAAGCGCTATCAGATACAACCTGTTTGGCGTGCCGACCGTCCTCAAAGGGGCAGATACCGCGAGTTTTATCAGTGTGATGCTGACGTTGTGGGAAGCGATTCTCTGCTCAACGAGGTAGAGCTGATGCAGATTGTAGATACCGTATTTACGCGTTTCGGCATCAGGGTTCAGATAAAGATTAACAACCGAAAGATACTAACGGGTATAGCTGAAGTTATAGGTGCTGCCGACAAGATTGTTGACATAACCGTTGCAATAGACAAATTGGATAAGATAGGTCTTGATAACGTTAACAAGGAGTTGGCTGACAACGGTTTGAACTCAGAAGCTATAGAGAAACTTCAACCGATAATTTCGCTTTCAGGCACTAACGAAGAGAAGCTTTACACCATCAAGAACGTACTTTCAGATAGTGCGATTGGCTTGAAGGGTGTAGAAGAAATACGCTTCATTCTCGACACGTTGAAGGTGGTAGGTTTGAACAATGAGATTCAGTTGGACCTTACCCTTGCACGAGGACTCAACTATTATACCGGTGCCATTTTCGAGGTCAAAGCTCTCGACACGCCGATGGGTAGCATTACTGGAGGTGGACGCTATGACAACCTTACAGGTATTTTCGGTATGCCGGGCATCAGCGGAGTGGGCATCTCTTTCGGTGCTGACCGCATATTTGATGTTCTCAACACCCTCGACCTTTATCCAAAGGATGCGGTAGCAAGTACCAAACTGCTCTTTGTGAACTTCGGCGATAAGGAAACGGCTTATTGTTTGCCAATAGTCAACAAGGCACGTCAGGCTGGCATTCAGGTAGAGATGTATCCTGATGCTGTCAAGATGAAGAAGCAGATGACATATGCCAATGCAAAGCAGATAGCATTTGTTGCCATGGCTGGCGAAACAGAGATTGCCGAGGGCAAGGTGATGCTGAAGAACATGGTTACAGGTGAGCAGAAGATGGTTTCTGCTGAAGAACTTATTGAAATCGTTAAATGATATTCTTATGAGAAAAAGCAAGTATATTATTTATGCCTTGATAGCCTTTTTCGTTCTTTCAGCTTTCAAGCAAGACCGTGTGATAACCATCTTCATGATTGGTGATTCTACTATGGCCAACAAGAGCATAAAGAACGGCGCCAAGGAGCGCGGCTGGGGTATGGCATTGCAATGCTATTACGACGAAGGCATACGTGTTGACAACCATGCGCAGAACGGTCGCTCGTCTCGCAGCTTCGTCAACGAGGGCAGATGGCAGAGAATTCTCGACCAGATAAAGCCGGGTGATTATGTTTTCATACAGTTCGGACATAACGACGAGAAGCCAAAGCAAGACCGTCATACCGTTCCGGGAACAACATTCGACGATTATCTTCGCAAGTTTGTTCGCGAGACACGTGAAAAGGGTGGCAAACCTGTGCTTTTCAATGCCGTAGTGCGCCGCAATTTCTATAAGATAACTCCTAAAAACGATGATGATGAAGCGCTGAGAAACACCACTGGTGCCAAGGTTGAGCAGATTGAGGGCGATACCCTTGTTGATACTCATGGCGCTTATCTATTCTCTCCTGCTCATGTGGCACAGGAGATGTGCGTACCTTTCGTAGATGCCAACCGCATTACTCATAACCTTGAGCAAGGTTTGGGACCTAAGGAATCTCGTAAGTTGCACATGTGGTTCCTGCCAGGTGAAGAACCGACAATCCCAAAGGGACGACAGGACAACACACATTATAATATATATGGTGCGCATGTTGTGGCTTCTTTGCTTGCAGATGCCATAGGCGAACAGGTACCAGAGCTGAAGAAGCATGTTGTTCACTACGACATGTCAGTTGCAAGCAACGGTATAGGTCAGTACTTTGATGTTCAGGAGGCTGTTGACAAGGCACCTGAGGGCAAGAAGACCACTATCCAGGTGTTCAGTGGCGAGTGGACAAAGCCTACAGTTCCGTCAAATAAGAACATCGAATTTGTGCTCAGAGAAGGAGCTAAGTGGAAAGAATAACAGATATCCACAATAAAAACAATAAATGGTCGTTTTATCTATTATGATGAAGCGACTATTTTTTTATATTATATTGGCAGTTTCCGTGGCTTTTGCATCATGCGAAGACAACGACTCTTTTGGGGTAAGTCCGTCAAATATCTTCACTTTCTCTGAAGATACAATCAATATGGATACCGTGTTCAGTACGGTGCCAACTCCAACTTACTCTTTCTGGGTGTACAACAACTCGGGAGATGGCATTCGCATCAACCAAGCACGATTGCAAAGAGGCAACCAGACAGGTTTTAGGGTCAACGTTGACGGATTCTATCTTGACAACTCTATGGGTAGTCTTGTTAACAATATTGAGGTGAGAGATGGCGATAGCATACGCGTTTTCGTAGAGTTGACCAGTGCCGCCAACGGACAGGACGTGCCTGTACTTTTAGAAGACGACCTGCTCTTCTTGCTTGAAAGTGGGGTTGAGCAGAAGGTTAACCTGCGTGCTTTCTCATGGGATGCCCAACTTATGGATAGTCTTGTGGTCAAGAGCGATATGATTATCGAAAGCAGCAAGCCTATCGTCATTCGCAAGGGCATTGTTGTTGACTCGCTGGCTACGCTTACGGTCAACCATCCCACAACCCTTTACTTCGGTGCCGATGCCGGTATTGATGTCTTTGGCCGTCTGTTGGTAAATCAGAATACAGAAGGCGAAGTGGTGATGCGTGGCGACCGTACCGACCGTATGTTCCCTTACCTTCCTTATGATAGAGTAAGCGGCCAGTGGAAGGGCATCCGCATCCATTCCTCTTCATTCGAGAATGAAATAAGAAATGCTGATATCCATAGCGGTTATTATGGTATCATATGCGACTCTGTAGGGTATGACCAAAATAGAATGCGTCTTTCTCTTGAGAACGTAACCATACATAATTGTAAAGGTCCTGGCGTTCAGGCGTTCAATTCAAATATAAGTATTGTCAATTGCCAGATAAGCAATACTCTTGGCGATTGTCTCTCCGTTTACGGAGGCAATGCCTTTATGGTATACACCACCTTGGCACAATTCTATCCGTTTAGTGCCGACAGAGGTGTTGCCTTGCGATTTGCAAACTACGACGGAGAATACAATTATCCGTTGCATCTGTTTGAATGCTACAACTCTTTGGTTACAGGTTATGCAGATGATGTCATCATGGGCGAGACAAACGATTCTACGGTTGCCTTCAACTATCACTTCCAAAACAGTTTGCTTCGAACACCTGTGGTTGAAGACTCGGTACGATTTGTAAATGTAATATGGGAAACGGCAGAAGACTCCGTTCAGGGCAAGATGCACTTCATAAACATAGATGAAGATAATCTTGTCTACGATTTCCATCTCGACTCTTTGTCAACAGCCAGAAACAAAGCTATCTCGGCTACATCGTTTCCTTTCGACCGCGACGGCGTAATGCGCAAGGAAGATACTCCTGACGTTGGTTGCTACGAGTATGTAGAGAAGGAAAGCGGCATCAACTGAGCAATTCCGTCTATGCGGTAGATGGAATTTGTTCCGTAGAGCAAAATAGTTATCTTTCCTCCGTACCTTGTTTCGGCTTCAATCAGAGCTTGTCGGCAACTGCCACATGGAGTTACCGGTTGTTCAAGCAAGTTGCCGTTTTCGTCGCGTGCCGCAATGGCTATTGCCACCACTTTCTTCTCGGGATGCATCGCCCCGGCAGCAAACAAGGCACTTCTTTCCGCACAAATGGTAACGCCGAAAGCGGCATTCTCTTGGTTGCATCCAGGAACAATATTGTCGTCATCTAGCAAAACTGCAGCTCCCACAGAGAAATGTGAGTATGGCGAGTAGGAGTTGTTTGTTGACTCAATGGCAGAGTCAATCAGTTTTCTTTCGTTCTCACTCAGTTCTTCACGATTGCAGACCTTTATTACCGATTTAATGACAATATCTTCCATAATAATAGTATTAATATTGCAAAATTAATAAAAAAGATGGAATATGTAAATTGTTTTGAGTATTTTTGCATTAATTATCAGAATATATGAAAAGTATATATATCATAGGTTTATTATTGTCTGCTTCGTTGTCTGTTTCTGCCCAGACGAGCAGAAATGCCGATTATGAAAGGTATATCGAACTATACAAGGACATTGCGATAGAGCAGATGCAGAAACACCGCATACCGGCAAGCATAACCCTGGCACAAGGACTTTTCGAATCGGGAGCAGGCATGAGTCAGCTGGCACGCTATTCCAATAATCATTTCGGCATAAAGTGCCACGGTTGGACAGGCAGGAAAACCTACCATGATGATGATGCCCGCGGCGAGTGTTTTCGTGCCTACGACAATGCCCGACAGAGCTATGAAGACCACTCGCGCTTTCTCATTGCCGGCAGCCGTTACCGAAGCCTTTTCCAGTTGAAGACCACCGATTATGTGGGGTGGGCGAGAGGACTTAAAAAAGCCGGCTATGCCACCAATCCTCAGTATGCCGACAAGCTGATAGACATTATTGAGCGTTATGAACTGAATAAGTATGACAGGGCAAAGAAATACGACAAGTATAAGGTGCAGCACACCTCGCATGCAACGAAGAACTACGACCTGCATGTGCTTTATACGTTCAACTCCAACTACTACATCATAGCACGTCAGGGCGATACTTTCCGCTCGCTGGGCGAAGAGACAGGCATTTCTTACAAGAGGTTGGCAAAGTTTAATGAGCGTGATGCCAACGAAGTTCTGGCCAAGGGCGACATTATCTATCTAAAGAAGAAGCAGAAGAAGGCACCGAAGGAGTTTGCCGGACGCCCGCATATCGTGAAGAATGGCGAATCGATGTACCTTATCAGTCAGCAATATGGCATCAGACTTGAAAGTTTGTACAAACTCAACCGTCTCTCTCCCGACTATCAGATACGTGTAGGCGATGTACTCTGGGTTAGATAATTAAATTATGGTGAGCAAGGGCAATATCTTTGTGCAGAATAAGGATTTAAACTTGAGATTTTTAAAATAACAAACTTGAGATAATGAAAAAACAACTTTGAGATAATAAAATAAATCAAATATTGAGATAACACAAAAGGGAACCATCAGTTAGTTCCCTTTTCTCGTATTTCTGTGCCGCTTGTTGCTTGCTTTTTTGTTTGGTTTGTTGTTGCCTTTTCTCTTGCCGTATCTGCGATACGATTTCTTTGTCTTCTCCACGAATTTATATTCAGGAGCCTCGCCCAATCCTTCAGGAAGTGGGTTTTTCAGAATGCTCTTTTCAAGGAATTTCTCTATCATTCCGAAGCGGTACATGTCGTCAGGACTTACTAAAGTGATGGCTATGCCGTCTCTGTCTGCACGTGCCGTTCTTCCTATACGGTGGACATAATCTTCGGCGTCGTGTGGCACATCGTAGTTGATAACTACTCTTATGTCGTCGATGTCGATGCCTCGTGCCACGATGTCAGTAGCCACAAGCACGTCTTTCTTTCCCGATTTGAAGTAGAACATCACTTCGTCGCGTTCCTGTTGTGTCAGGTCGCTGTGCATCTGCTCGCAATTGATGTTCATGCGTTTCAGTTCCCTTGCAATATCCTTAACCTTCTCTTTCTTGCCTGAGAAAATGATTACGCGCTTCAGTTCGTCGGCATGAAACATCTTCTTTATTATCTCTGCCTTCTGAGGTTCGTAGCAGACATAAGCCGACTGCTGTATCTTCTCTGCCGGTTTGCTCACGGCAATTTTCACCTCAACCGGATTATTGAGTATTGTATTTGCCAGTTGCTGAATCTTGTCGGGCATCGTTGCCGAGAATAATATCGTCTGGCGGTCTTTTGGCAGCAGTTTTTCTATCTGCAGGATATCGTCAGAGAATCCCATGTCGAGCATTCTGTCGGCTTCGTCCAACACGAAGAAGCTCACCTTGCTCAAATCTACGTTGCCCGTTCTTATATGACTGAGCAGTCGTCCGGGCGTGGCAATCACCACGTCGGCACCCATTCTCAGGCTTTTCGTCTCCTGGTCGTATCTGTTGCCGTCGTTGCCTCCATAAACAGCCACGCTGCTCACGCCCTCAAGATAATAGCCGAAGCCTTGCATCGCCTGATCAATCTGCTGAGCTAGTTCTCGTGTGGGCGACATGATGATGCAGTTGATGGCATCCTTGGGGTAGCCGCCGTCGTCGAGCAGCGACAATATCGGCAGCAGATAGGCAGCTGTCTTTCCCGTTCCCGTCTGTGCCACGCCTATAATGTCGTGATAGTCAAGAATCTCCGGTATGCATCTCTCCTGAATGGGCGTACAATCTTCAAAGCGCATGTCATAGAGTGCATCCAGTATATTGTCGTTAAGATATGTATCTTCAAATTTCATGCTTGTCTCGTCTTAGTTAGGTGCTTTTCTATAACAGAAATATGCTATGAAGGCATAGAGTATGTTGGGTATCCATGCCGCTACCATAGGAGGCGTGTTGGCGTTTATGGCAAAGGTGGCGCTTACCGTCTGCAACAGGATATACGAGAAGCTCAGAGCTAATCCTATGCCTAGATACAAGCCCATGCCGCCCTTTCTCTTTCTCGCGCTAAGACTTACACCGATGATGGTAAGGATGAACGATGCAAAACAACTTGCTATGCGCTTGTGGTATTCCACCTCATACTGCACCACATTGCCCGAACCGCGGTCCTTCTGCTTTGATATGTAGCGCTTTAGGTCAGGACTTGTAAATGTTTCCTGCTGTCCCTTGCTGAACACGAGGTCCATCGGTTCCATCATGATTACGGTGTCTATCTCTAATCCCGATTTTATCTGTTCGCGCATGCCCTTCAGAGTCCTTATCTTGTAGTTGATGGCTTTCCAATGGTAGCGTGAATCGGAAATTGTGTCATACTTGATGACGTTGGCGGTCATGTGGCTCACCAGTTTCTTGTCTTCAAACTTGTCGAGCGAGAATCCGTAGCCAGTACGGTGCTTGTCGTCGTACTGCGATATGTATGCTATGACACCTTTGCCCACTTGCAGCTGCACGTTGCTTGCCGTGGTTATTCGTTTCTTGCTCTTGTATAGCGATTCGAAATTATGGCGCACCACCGTGCCTTGCGGTATGATATAAGCTCCAAGATAGAAGTTAAGTCCGGCTATGAATGCTGCCGAAATCATGTATGGGCGTATCAGTCGCTTGAAGCTCATGCCACTTGCCAGCATGGCTATCACCTCTGAGTTGCCTGCCAGCTTCGACGTGAAGAATATGACGGCGATGAAGACGAACAGCGGGCTGAACAGATTGGCAAAGTAAGGCACGAAGTTGGCATAGTAGTCAAACACGATGGCCCTAAGCGGGGCGTTGTTGGTAGTGAACTTTGCCAGGTTTTCGTTTACGTCGAAAACTATGGATATAGATATGATAAGAATGATTGAGTAGAAATACGTTCCGATAAACTTACCGATAATATATCTATCAATCTTCTTGATGTAGTTGAAAGGATTAATGTAGTTGAGCAGCTTTGCCAACCACTTGGTATTCTTGCGCAGCCACCTTAGCATGCACAACAACTTGAAGTATTTCTTAGTCTTGCTATATTTCATTTAGCGTCTGCGTCCTAAGTTGTCAATCACGCTTCGCTTCCATTGTACGAAGTCGCCCTGTTCGATGTGCATTCGTGCATCTGTCACCAGACGGAGGTAGAAATGCAGGTTGTGGATGCTAGCTATCTGCATGGCCAGCAGTTCCTGTGCCTTGAACAGATGGTGGAGGAATGCCTTGGTATATACGAGGTCAACGCCGCAGCCCTCAGGATCTATCGGCGAGAAGTCGTCTTCCCACTTCTTGTTCCTCATGTTCATCGTGCCTTCGTAGGTGAAGAGCATGGCGTTGCGCCCGTTTCTTGTAGGCATCACGCAGTCAAACATATCCACTCCGCGCTCTATGGCTTCGAGTATGTTCTGCGGAGTGCCCACGCCCATGAGGTATCTCGGCTTGTCCTCTGGCAGAATCTCATTCACCACCTCAATCATCTCGTACATAACCTCTGCCGGTTCGCCCACGGCCAGTCCTCCTATGGCATTTCCGTCGGCACCCTTGTCGGCCACAAACTTTGCCGCTTCCGTTCTCAGGTCTTTGTATGTGCATCCCTGAACGATGGGGAAGAGGCTCTGGTGGTGTCCGTATAGCGGTTCTGTCTCGTCTAATCGCTTGATGCAGCGGTCGAGCCAACGCTGGGTAAGCATAAGACTGTTTTTTGCGTAGTTGTAGTCGCTCTTTCCCGGCGGGCACTCGTCAAATGCCATTATGATGTCGGCACCTATTATGCGCTGCGTGTCCATCACGTTTTCGGGTGTGAAGATGTGCTTCGAACCGTCTATGTGTGAGCGGAACTCGCACCCTTCCTCCCTCAGTTTTCTTATGCCTGCAAGCGAGAACACCTGAAAACCGCCAGAGTCGGTGAGTATAGGTCTGTCCCATCCGCCAAACTTATGCAGTCCTCCTGCACGCTTCAGAATGTCAAGTCCCGGTCGCAGATACAAGTGATAGGTGTTGCCCAGAATAATCTGTGCCCCCACCTGTTCTTTCAGTTCCGAGAAATGCACGCCCTTCACGCTTCCGCATGTTCCCACCGGCATGAATATCGGAGTCTTTATCTGTCCGTGGTCGGTGGTTATCAAGCCTGTTCTTGCGTTCGAGGCTGGGTCTTTATGTTGTAGTTCAAATTTCATTTTTTTTTCTTTTTTAGGAATGCCTAGGAGAACCTAGGAGAACCTAGGAAAGCCTAGAACAGCCTAGGAAAAGCCTAGAACAGCCTAGGAAAACCCTAGAACAGCCTAGGAAAACCTAGGACTGCTTAGAACCGTCTATAGCCTGCTCCTCAATCTCAAACTTCAGCGGGTTCTCCACAATCTCGTCTGTCAAAGCTATTTTCCAAACATCCTGCACATTCTCCACATAGTGGAAGTTTACGCCGCGCAGATAAACCTCTGGTATCTCGTTGATGTCCTTCTGGTTGCTCTCGCACATTATGATGTCTGTTATGCCGGCACGCTTGGCTGCCAGTATCTTCTCCTTGATGCCGCCCACAGGGAGCACCTTGCCGCGCAGCGTTATCTCGCCCGTCATAGCCACGTTCTTGCGCACCTTACGCTGGGTAAGTGCCGATGCTATCGAAGTGGCTATGGTGATGCCTGCCGAAGGACCGTCCTTTGGCGTTGCTCCTTCCGGCACGTGTATGTGTATGTTCCAGTTGTCAAAGATGCGGTAGTCGATGTTCAATGTCTCGGCGTGCGCCTTCACATACTCCAATGCCAGTACTGCCGACTCCTTCATCACGTCGCCCAGGTTACCCGTCAGCGTCAGCTTCGAGCCCTTGCCCTTGCTCAGACTTGTCTCTATGAACAGAATCTCTCCGCCCACGCTTGTCCATGCCAGTCCTGTCACCACGCCTGCGTATGCGTTGCCCTGGTAGATGTCGCGATAGAAAGGCGGTTTGCCCAGCAGGTCTTCCAGTTCCATAGGAGTAATCTTTGCGTAAGGCAGTTCCAGTTCCTTCGCCTTCTTTAGCGCCAGTTTGCGGAATGCCTTGTTCAGCTGCTTCTCCAACTGTCTTACGCCGCTCTCGCGTGTATATTGCTCAATCACTTTTTCTATGGCAGCCTTGTTGAAGTTCAGTTTCTTCTCATCGGCAAGTCCCGTGTTGTCCTTCTCCTTCGGAATGAGATGGCGCTTGGCAATCTCTATCTTCTCCTCCGTGATGTAGCCGCTCACCTCTATTATCTCCATGCGGTCGAGCAGCGGGCGCGGAATGGTGTTCAGGTCGTTGGCCGTAGCTATGAACAGCACCTTCGACAGATCGAAGTCTATGTCGAGGTAGTTGTCGTGGAATGCCGTGTTCTGCTCAGGGTCGAGCACCTCGAGCAGCGCCGATGCAGGGTCGCCGTTTACGGTGTTCTGCGTCACCTTGTCTATCTCGTCGAGAATGAACACAGGGTTTGCCGAACCAGCCTTCTGTATGCTCTTGATGATGCGTCCGGGCATGGCACCGATGTATGTGCGGCGATGACCGCGAATCTCGGCCTCGTCGTGAAGTCCGCCCAGCGACACGCGCACGTACTTGCGCTTCATGGCCTCGGCAATGCTTCTTCCGAGACTTGTCTTTCCCACTCCCGGAGGACCGTAAAGGCAGAGTATTGGCGATTTGAGGTCGCCTCTCAGGCTTAGCACAGCTATGTATTCCAGTATGCGCTCCTTCACCTTCTCCATGCCGTAGTGGTCTTTGTCGAGCACCTTCTGCGCACGGTTCAGGTTCATGTCGTCTTCGGTATATTCGTTCCATGGCAGCGCCACGAGCGTCTGCAGGTATGTGAGTTGAATGTTGAACTCCGGGCTCTGCGGGTTCATCTGGTCAATCTTGTCGAGCTCTTTATAGAAAATCTTCTCAACTTCCCATGACCAGTTCTTTCTCCTTGCCTTTTCCATCAGCTCTCGCTTCTCTGGAATGCTCTCGCCGTTGCCTATCTCTGCCTGCAGGTTCTTTATCTGCTGCTGCAGGAAGTAGTTCTTCTGCTGCTCGTCAATGTCGTCGCGCGTCTTGTTTTTGATGTCCTGCTTCAGCGTCTGCAGCGATAGTTCGCGGTTCATCACCTTCATGGCTTCAAACAGACGGTCTTTTATGCTGTCCACCTCCAGCAGTTGCATCTTGTCTTTTATAGAGAGCACGAAATTGGTGCAGATGAAGTTGAGCGCCATCACGTTGTTGTTTACGTTCTTGATGGCAAACGTAGCCTCTTCCGGTATGTCGTCGTTCAGCTTGATGTAGTCGTTCGTTATCTGGCGAAGGCCGTCCATGGCCATATCAAACTCCTTGTCCCTCTTTTTGGGCTGATCTTCGTAGGCAGTTATTGCGTGTCCCACGAGATAAGGCCTGTTGCTGATGATAGAGTGCAGCATCAGCCTTCCGAGTCCTTGCACTATGGCAGTTATGTTGCCGTTTGGCAGCGTCAGTATCTTTACCACCTTGGCATAAACGCCAACAGGGTAGAGGTCTTCCATCGTAGGACTGTCAATCTCAGGGTCTATCTGGCATACGATGCCTATTATCAGGTTGTCCTTGTCGGCCTTCTTGATAAGCTTCATGCTGCTCTCTCTGCCAATCAGAATTGGTGATACCACTCCGGGGAACAGTACCAGGTTTCTGACAGGAAGTATGGGCAGCGTTTCTGGCATCTCGAGGTTTGACAAATCAGAGAAATCGCCATCAATATCGGCAATCATAGAGAATGCCTTGTCGTTATTCTTATTATCCATTATTTTCTTTGAAAAGTTTTGAACTGCAAAGGTACACAATAAAATTGAATTGGTGAAGCGCAGCAATTATTATTTTATTAAAATAATATAAAACAAAAAAGATGACATTTCTGCCATCTTTTTGTACGCCTGCAGAGGCTCGAACTCTGGACACCCTGATTAAGAGTCAGGTGCTCTACCAACTGAGCTACAAGCGCATCGTTTTTTTAAAGTTAACGAGTTAAAGAGTTTTTTAGTTGACAAGTTGCTTATTTTCTTGGTCGTTCAACTCTCATCCCTCATTCTGCTTAAGAAGTACGCCTGCAGAGGCTCGAACTCTGGACACCCTGATTAAGAGTCAGGTGCTCTACCAACTGAGCTACAAGCGCATTTCTCATTTGCGGGTGCAAAGGTACGCACTTTATTTTATTCCTCCAAATTTTTTTGCAATTTTCTTTAAAAAACTTTGTAAAAGCGGGGGGATTAGGGCTTTTTTGACATAGAAACATATTTAAAAAAAACTAATTAAGCTAATTAAACGAATTTATTTTACATGTGACTGCTTCCCGCTATTTTGAGAACCGTCCAATCATTACGATTTAGCCGTTCTTCGATTCTGTTTGGGCGGTTCTTCTCTTGGAACTTACTGTTATGATGCAAACCGTAAGCGGTTGGGTGATGGCTTGTGGTCTTTAAGTGCCGAAATAACCATCGAAAGAAGCAATTCTCTAATGTATTTTGTCTGAAAGAGGAGCAATTTACAAATCTCAGTACCCTTAGATGAATGCGGTATCACAGGGACTGTGTAGCTAAAAATGTCGAATCTTATTAGTATTCAATAAATTAAGAATTATTTATGTCGCTAGCTATCTCAAATCTCAATTGTTTTTTAAAGTCACATCGTACATTCTTATATTATATATAACTATTTAATTATTAATTAGTTATAAATCTTTCAAGGGCGTTATCTGATGCAAATTGATACTTATTTCTAAACTGAGATTTGAGATTTTCCTCACATAGTTTGGCCTCTTTCTTATGTTTATTGCTGATAGAGACTTGCGGTTTCCTTCCTCTCATGAGCATTCCCGATAAAGGTGTAGTGTCCGTCTACCTCGTTTAAGCGTGCTTTATAATTGCGCTAAATATTGGTGATAAACGCAACGTTTAGCGATTGCAACTGCAACGTTTAGCGGTCTCAACAGCACCAGATATTGTTCGCAACAGCACCGTTCGTTTTTACTCGTTTGCCAAAAAATCAGATGCTTTTCTATTTTGATTTCTCAGAATTATTCTTTACCTTTGCATGCGGATAAAATGGTGCGGCGGGGAGATGTGCGCCGGACAAAGAGAGGAAAATATTACTGACTGTATTAACCTGATAATAAAACGTATGGCAAAATTGAAAAATAGGTTCGCTGAATTTGCAATGAACATTTGTGGTCCTGTGGTGATTGGTGAAGACGGCTTGCCGTGTGAAGCCTACAGGTCGAATCTGCGTGCCATTTATCTGGGATTACAGCGATATATAGATGCGCAAAACAAGTGGAACACTTACGAGAAGGCTCTGCAGGAGGTGAGGAACGGCAAGAAGGAAACGCACTGGGTGTGGTTTGTCTTTCCGCAACTCTATGGTTTGGGTTCTACGCCAACGGCAAAGTACTATGGTTTGTCTGGCAGGGAAGAGGCTGAGGAGTATCTGAAAAATGACCTTCTTAGAAACCGTTTGATAGAAATATCACAGGCGATTATTGACATCGGAAAGACGGTGTATGAGATTTTTGGAAACGATGCCATCAAGGTGCGCTCTTGCATGCTGCTGTTCAGTTCTATATCTGACGAACCTGTGTTTAAACAGATTGTTAGGGAGCATGGGTGGAAATAACACTTGCAACACCGCTAATTTCGCTGATTTACACGAATTTATTTTTGATTATTTAAACTACTAATTTAACTAATTAGACGAATTTTGTTTTTTTAACGACAACGAATTAAACTAATTAAACGAATTTTTTGGGTGATTGTATAAACCACTAATTTCACGACGTTCATCAACACGTCGTAAAATTCGTGGTATAAATAAAAAATTAGTTTAATTCGTAAAATTCGTTGTTTAAATAAAAATAAATAATTGGTGTAATTAGTGGTTTAAATTAAATAATTCGTCTAATCAGCGAAATTAGTGTTTCAGATAAAAATCGCAAGTAAGCCGCTTGTACTCATCGCTGCCGATGACGATGGTGTGGCGTTCGATAGTGGCAGGCCGCTTGGTGTAGGAGAGCAGGTAGCGCTTGACAGGTTTGTGGGGGGCGGTCTTCACCTCTACTATGCGCCTGTTGAAGAATCCCGCTATCAGGGCCTCGGTGTCGAGCCTGTCCTTGTAGTCGAAGGGTATGACCACGGAGAGCTCGCCGTCGGGGGAGAGCAGACGGTGGAAGTGGGTCATGAGGTCGGTGAAGTTGAGCAGGGTGGTGTGGCGTGCCGTGGTGCGCTGAGAGTCGGGGCACAGCAGGGAGTCGGTGAAGAACGGCGGGTTGCACACTATGGCGTCGTAGGCATGCTCTGAGGCGTGCTCCTGCAGAGGCGTGTGCTCTATGGCGATGCGCTGGGCGAAGGGCGAGAGGCTGACGTTCTGCCTTGCCTGCATTACTGCTCCCTCGTCGATGTCGATGCCTTTGACCGTGGCTTGCGGGTAGCGTTGGGCAATCATCAGTGCTATTAGTCCAGTGCCTGTGCCTACGTCGAGCACTCTGGGCATAGCTGCTTGCGGCACGTTTGCCCAGGCTCCCAGAAGTGTGCCGTCGGTGCCTACCTTCATTGCACACAGGTCTTGGTGGACGGTGAATTGCTTGAAACTGAAACTGCTCATTATAAAATATTTATACTGCTAATTTCGCAATTTTTTTTAAAACAACGAAATTATTTAAAACAACGAATTACACGAATTAAACTAATTTTTTAATTTTGTTCGCGTTGCTGTTATAAATTCTTCTTTAAAGTAAAATTCGTTTAATTAGTTTAATTCGTTGTCGTTAAAAAACTCCACCAAATTCGTGTAATTACTCACTTCGTTCATCAACACGTCGTTAAATTAGTGGTTTAAAACAATCACCCCAAAATTCGTTTAATTCGTTAAATTCGTTGTCGTTAAAAAATCCACCAAAATTCGTTGTCGTTAAAAATCAAAACCAAATTATTGTAAATTAGCCAAGAACTGTTCTGCACGTGCCAAATCCTCTGGTGTGTCGATGCCGATGGTCTCCACGTCTGTCTGTCCCACCTTTATGCGGTAGCCGTTCTGAAGCCAGCGGAGCTGTTCGAGGCTCTCGGCAATCTCCAGAGGACTCTGTGGCAACTGGGTTATCTCGCTGAGCACGTTGCGGCGGTAGGCATAGAGGCCGATGTGCTTGAGGAAAGGATATGCCTGTGGCCACTCCGCCTGCTCACGGCCGCGAATGTAGGGGATGACGCTGCGGCTGAAGTACATGGCATAGCCGTTGTTGTCGACCACTATCTTGGGGGAGTTGGGGTTGGCGATGCTCTCGATGTAGTTGCCGAAAGGCTTGCCCAGTGTGGCTATCTGAGTGGAAGGGTCGTCGAAGCAGCGGCATACGGTTTCTATCTGCGAGCGCTGAATGAACGGCTCGTCGCCCTGAATGTTCACCACCACGTCGTAGCAGCCCTCAATCTTCGTCACCGCCTCCTCTATGCGGTCGGTGCCGCTCTTATGGTCGGGCGATGTCATCACCACATTGCCTCCGAAAGCCTTTACGGCGTCGAAGATGCGCTGGTCGTCGGTGGCCACGCAGGTGTCATCGAGCACGGCTGCCACTTGTTCGTAAACTCTCTCAATCATGAATTTTCCACCCAACTTTACCAGCGGTTTTCCCGGGAAACGGGTGGATGCGTATCGTGCGGGGATTATTCCTATGAATTTCATATGTTTATTTTTTTTAGTTTTCAGGAGTGTAGGAGTTCAGGAGTGACGCTTCGCTTAGGAGTTCAGACATTACTCTTAATCTCTTCAGGAGTGTAGGAGTGAAGACAGATGTCTTTGTTTTGAGGAGTTAGAGGAAGTTAGAGGGAAGTTATCGCTTCGCTGAGAAGTTAAAAGACATTAGTTTCAAGCATTCCCTCATCCCTCATCGTTCATCTCTCATCGCTCATCGTTCATCTCTCCTTAATCTCTTTCCTCCCCCCCCAAGGGGGAGGTTAGGAGGGGGCTTCAATCCCTCATCCTTTTCCATGCAAAGTTATAAATATATCGTGATAATCAGTTAAAAAATCTAATCTTTTTTGTTATATGCTCGTTTTTTAGTAATTTTGGCAGATAAAATGAAATTAATGGCAAGATTTAAATACTACATATTGACAGTTTGTTTTACCTTGGCAAGCACTCTTTGTTATGGACAGAAGATAACCTTGGGCAGTTGCAACACCAAGGACGGTGGTCTTTACAACGGAGAAATGGCGGCGGGAAAACCTCACGGAAAGGGTAAAACAGTATATAAAAACGGTGACTGGTACGAGGGCGACTACGTGAAAGGCAAGCGCCAAGGCTATGGTGTGTACTCCTTTTCTGACGGAGAGCGCTACGAAGGGCAGTGGTTTCAAGACCAGCAGCACGGCAAGGGCGTATTCTATTTCATGAACAACAACAAGTATGACGGCCTTTGGTTCAGAGACTATCAGGAAGGCGAAGGCACCATGTACTACTACAATGGCGACAAGTACGAAGGACAATGGAAGCAGGACAAGCGAGTGGGCGAGGGTACATATATCTTCAGCAGTGGTGCATATTATAAAGGTAGATGGGACAACGACATGAAGAACGGCGAGGGCGTGTTCTACTGGGCAGACGGTTCGTCGTACTCTGGCGGATGGAAAGACAACGAGAAGAACGGCAAGGGTACTTTCAAATATGCCGACGGCTCGGTGTATTCTGGCATGTGGCTCGACGACCTGCAGCACGGCAAGGGCATCTACAAGTTTATGAACGGCGATGTTTACGAGGGCGACTATGCCAAGGGCGAAAGAACAGGCACGGGAATATTCAGATATGCTAACGGCGACATCTACACCGGGCAGTTTCAGAATGGATACAAGCAAGGCCAGGGCACTCTGACGTGGCACTTCGGCGACATATACATCGGACAATGGAAAGCTGACATGCCCAACGGAACGGGCAAGCTGAGAACCAAGAAAGGCGATGAGTATGAAGGGCAGTTTGCCAACGGAATGATTGACGGACAGGGAATAGCACGCTATGCCGACGGGTCGAAGTTCAAGGGGTCTTTCGCTAAAGGAAAGCGCAACGGCTCTGCCATAGAAGAAGACAAAGACGGCAACCGCTTTGAAGGCAGCTATCTGGATGACCAACGCCACGGACCGTTTGTGGAAAAAGACCGCAACGGAAAGGTTACGGCTCAAGGCACCTACAACAAAGGCAGAAAACAACTGAATAAATAAAAGAAATATTAACTACAAAAACAAAGAGTTATGGTAATTGACACACTTGAAAAACTGAGCAGTTATGAGTCTCTGAATCCATTGTTCAAAGACGTTATCGATTTTGTAAAGAATAATGACCTCAACGCCATGGAGCCAGGCAAGTATCCTATTAAGGGCGACGACCTCTTCCTGAACATCGCCATCGCCAAGGGCAAGACTCCTGATGCTGCGGTGTTGGAGACACATAACGTGATGATAGACATACAGATACCTCTCTCAGGTGCAGAGACTTACGGCTATACAGCTGCTGCAAGCCTGCCAGAGGCAGAGTATAATGCAGAGAAGGACATAACAAAGTTTGGCGACCTGCTCGCAGAGAGCTACGTAACATGCCAGCCAGGTATGTTCGCTATATTCTTCCCACAGGACGGACATGCACCATGCATCTCTATCGAACCTGAAATAAAGAAGGCTATCTTTAAGATTAAAGCATAATGAAGAAGACTGAAAACCATGAAAACAAACCTTCGGCAACTAAAAAGAAAAAGGTTGCCGCTCCAAAGGTTGAACATATAGGTTTGGTGAAGAATGATTCGTGGCTCGAACCATATGAGGATGCCATTCGTGGCAGACACGATCATGCGCTGAACAAGATAAAACAGCTGACAAGCAACGGCAGGAAGACGCTGACGGAGTTTGCCAGCGGACATTTGTATTTCGGACTTCACAGGACAGTACGCGGATGGGTGTTCCGTGAGTGGGCTCCAAACGCTACAGAAATATATCTTATAGGTGATTTCAACAACTGGCAGGAGAACGAGAAGTACAAGCTGAAGAGAGTTAAAGGTACCGACAACTGGGAACTGAAGCTTGCCGACAAGGCCCTGAACCATGGCGACCTCTACAAGATGAAGGTGAAATGGGAAGGCGGAGAAGGTGAGAGAATACCGGCATGGTGCAGACGCGTAGTGCAGGACGAGCAGACAAAGATTTTCTCTGCTCAGGTATGGCATCCGGCCAAACCTTATGCCTTCAAGAAGAAGAGCTTCAAACCGTCAAAGTCGCCGCTGCTCATCTATGAGTGCCACGTGGGCATGGGACAGGATGCCGAGAAGGTGGGCACATACCGCGAGTTTCAGGAAAACGTGCTGCCGAGAGTAATAGAAGGCGGCTACAACTGCATTCAGGTAATGGCCATTCAGGAGCATCCTTACTACGGTTCTTTCGGCTATCATGTTAGTTCTTTCTTCGCACCGTCAAGCCGTTTCGGAACGCCTGACGAACTGAAGGAACTCATAGACACCGCACATAAGAACGGTATTGCGGTTATCATGGACATCGTTCACTCGCATGCTGTGAAGAACGAGATGGAAGGGCTGGGCAACCTCTGCGGAGACCCTAACCAGTATTTCTATCCTGGCGGAAGACACGAGCATCCGGCATGGGATTCGCTCTGCTTCGACTACGGCAAGGACCAGGTGATGCACTTCCTGTTGTCTAACTGCCGCTATTGGCTGGAGGAGTATCGCTTCGACGGTTTCCGCTTCGACGGCGTAACATCCATGCTTTATTATAGTCACGGCTTGGGTGAGGCATTCTGCGGCTATGGCGACTACTTCAACGGTCATCAGGACGACAATGCCATCTGCTATCTGACGCTGGCCAACAAACTCATTCACGAGGTGAATCCTCAGGCGATAACCATTGCCGAGGAGGTGAGCGGAATGCCGGGATTGGCTGCTAAGTTTGAAGACGGCGGCTACGGCTTCGACTATCGCATGGCGATGAACGTTCCTGACTACTGGATTAAGACCATCAAGGAACTGAAGGACGAGGACTGGAAACCAAGTTCTATATTCTGGGAGGTGAAGAACCGTCGTGCAGACGAGAAGACCATCTCTTACTGCGAGAGTCACGATCAGGCGCTGGTGGGAGACAAGACTATCATCTTCCGACTGATAGATGCCGACATGTACTGGCACTTCAAGAAGGGCGACGAGAACGATGTGGCTCACAGAGGTATTGCGCTGCACAAGATGATTCGTCTGGTGACGGCATCGACCATCAACGGCGGTTATCTCAACTTCATGGGCAACGAGTTCGGGCATCCTGAGTGGATTGACTTCCCACGCGAAGGAAACGGATGGAGCCATAAGTATGCACGCAGACAATGGAATCTGGTTGACAACAAGGAACTCTGCTACCACTATCTGGGCGACTTCGACCGCGAGATGATAAAGGTGCTGAAGAGCATCAGAGGCATACAATCGAAGCCTGTGCAGGAGATTTGGCACAACGATGGCGACCAAGTGCTGGCATACACACGCGGCGACCTGCTGTTTGTGTTCAACTTCTCGCCTACACGCTCGTTTACCGACTACGGATTCCTCGTGCCAACAGGTTCTTACGAAGTAGTGCTGAATACCGACGCCAAGGAATTTGGCGGAAACGGATTGGCTGACGATACGATAACGCACTTTACAAACTACGACCCGCTATATATCAAGGACCACAAGGAGTGGCTTAAACTGTATATTCCTGCACGTAGTGCTGTCGTATTGAAAAAGAATTAAGTAAATTCGTAGAATAAATTATTGATGAGTGCTTGGAATAATAGAGGACACGAAGCGTCTGATATCTATTCGAAAACTATGAGATGGGGCTGTTATTTCATTTTCAGCCTCTTCTCATTCTTATATCTATATTTTTATCAGGGACCTGTTCTTGCAGCCTTTCAGCATGTGTTAAGCGAGGGGGTAACCTCTTATGACAATCTTATAGGCGCAATACTGATAACTGTTTTTCTCTTGCTGGTGCAATTAGCAGTTAAAGGACTTTACAGGAAAAAGAATATCTTTGCCCTGTCGTTCTATCCTTCGTTTCTGCTTCTGGCGCTTCTTACTAACGTAAATGCAAGCATCGGTGCCATATATCTTTATCAGCACTATCTGTTGGTGGTGGCGTTGATAACTATCATATGGGCGATTGTCTACTTCAAGTTGGGCAATAATCTGTATGCATTCATACAGCGTCGCTCTTCTTTCCTTTCGCATGATACTTGGTTGAACACGGCTTTGATGAGCCTTATGATGCTGTTCACGGGATTGGTAGGAAATGGCAACGATATCTTCCACAACAGAATGAAGATAGAACAGGAACTGATGCAAGGTAATGCCGATATAGAAAAATACGTGACTTTTGCTTATGACAAGACAGATACTGCCGACATCGAGAACGGAAGCAGTGTGACCATGCTAAATGCTCATCGACTGGCAAAGAGCGGACAGATGGGCGAAGCTCTTTTCAAGGGAACCGTTGTTGGCAGAAGCACAGATCTTTTGCCCTTAGCTGACAGCAAATCGGCTTGTGTAATATATAATACCGACAGCGTGTTCAAGGTTCTGGGAGCCAAACCGTCTGTGCCTATGTCAACAAGACAATATCTTAAAATCATAGACAAACTATATCCTAACAATAAAGTTATTGGCGACTACATGTTGTGCGGCCATTTGGTAGACAGACGGTTGGATAAATTCGTTGATTGTTTGCCAAAATACTATAGCCCTACAGATACTTTACCGCTACATTATCGTGAGGCTTTGCTCTTGATGGGCAACAGGAAAGATTTAGCATATCAGGTTGGAGACGAGCAACTGGCTGCTGACTATGCTGCATTTGTGGAAATAGAAAAGTCTTACCAACAAGCGGCTCATAAGCGCCTGAAGACGTGGGAACGTTATGCCGGAACTTATTGGTGGTATTACAAGTACGGTAGCAAGTAAAACAAAAAAGAGGGTTAATCCCTCTTTTCTTTTTCCTTTATTATACCATGTCTATAGGCATATAGCAGCAATTGAAGTTGTTCTATCTGCTGCCTAATCTCGCGACCTTTGTCAGTATCAGCCACCAGCAGACGTCTGCCGCTCATCTCAACAATCTGCGTTCGGCTCTTAATATCGCTACCCGTAGCTATCGCTTCTGCAGCATTTGTAAACGGTTCATGCTGAACAAGTTCGAAACCCTTGGAGTGATACACAAGAGTATAGCCAGCAATGCCCGTTTCCTTATGATACGGTTCGCTGAAACCGCCGTCTATGACCATTAGTTTTCCGTTTGCCTTAATAGGATTCTCGCCTCTGCTGGCATGAACAGGAACGTGACCGTTGATGATGTGGCGGTTTTCACCTTCAACCCCGAAAGCATCGAGTATCTTGTCGCATATCTCTTCATCGTTTCTTAGTCGGAAGTATGCTCCCTTTTCTTCTACGAAGATACTTTTGTCTGTAAGGAAATATCTCTCGAAGGTAGCCATTTTCGACTTGTCGAATAGGGGACTGTCCTTTCCGCACCATAGATAGAGGAAATAGTCTTTGGCAAATTCCCTTTCCTTTTCTGTTGCATCCTGTTCGAATGCCGAACGGATAATCATTCCTATGCGGTGCATCAGTTCTCGACCACTATATTTCTTGTCGTCGTTAAGCGTAATTTCCTTCAGCGTACCGTCTTCGTTCAAAGGAATGGAAGCGTGGAAAAGCAGGTTGCTGTTGTATATGGCATACATGCATCCATGGCTAAGTAGGGCGTTTACATGCTTTCTCAGTCGCTCGCTTACAGCAAAAGAGTGTAGCAGTTTGTCCATCAATATTGTCTCTTCTGCTGTCAGTTCATTAGGATTCTCGGCATCTACTGTAGGGAATGAGCAACTAGTCATAGGATATTCGTTGCCGTCGATTATACATATACCTCTGTTATAGTCGATGGTATTGAGCATGCTGCGGTCGGTCATTTGCCATTCTTCTCTGCGGTTGAATATGCGAGCCTCTTCCTTGAACTGCAAGATAGATATTGCTTTGTGCATTCTTGCTGTAAGCAATTTTGTCTTTTCGTCCATTGTCTCGCCGCCTTGCAGCTTTGGTATGAACTCCACACATGGGTCATCGCCATATACTTCCATGGCAAATGTAGCCAGAGGTACGAGGTTGATGCCGTATTCCTCGAGCGTGTCAAGGTTGGCATAGCGTAGCGACAATCGCAATACATTACAGATGCAAGCCTTATTGCCAGCACTAGCACCCATCCACAGAATGTCATGGTTGCCCCATTGTATGTCCCAAGAATGGTAATCTCTGAGCGTATCCATCACATAATGGGCGCCATGGCCACGGTCATAGATGTCGCCAAGAATGTGGAGCGTATCAATGGCCAGCCTTTGTATTACGTTACACAAGGCTATAATGAAGTCGTCGGCACGTCCCGTGGTGATAATGGTATCGACAATAACATTTACATAGGCGCCTTTGTTATAGTCATCAGACCTTTCGTGGAGCAATTCCTCGATAATATAACTGAAATCTTTCGGCAGATTCTTGCGTACCTTAGAGCGTGTGTATTTGCTAGAAACATCCTTGCAGACGTTTACAAGTTGATGGATTGTAACGTGATAACAGTTGTCGATGTCGCATCCGGAACTCTTTATCAGCTGAAGCTTCTTTTCTGGATAGTATATGAGCATGCAAAGTTCTTTCTTCTCTGCGTCGCTGATGCTTTTGCCGAACAGTTCGTTCACCTTTCGCTTGATATTGCCAGAAGCGTTTTTTAGAATATGCTGAAATGCTTCACTTTCGCCATGTATGTCAGCAAGAAAGTGTTCAGTACCCTTCGGAAGGTTAAGAATCGCCTTCAGGTTGATTATCTCCTTGCTGGCATCTGCTATTGTTGGAAATGAGCGTGAAAGTAGTTTCAGATACTGGGTCTGTGTCTCGTTATTCATCATATCTTTAGCAAATTTTATTTCCTTATGAAATCGTGTTTGTCTGACAGCTTGTGCCTAATCATTAAGTATATGTTAAACCACAATGAGTATATCTCATAAAATGGTATCATACATATATTTAACTCTTCTTTCAGGTGTTTTATTGTCTTCCGAGCTACCAATAATCTTAGTGCCAGGGTTATTATTAGTGCTGACAAGCTAACTGACAGTACGACGGTGTTGCTTGTAAGTATGGCGTATATTATTGATAGGATGATGGCCACGTAACTTATATGAAGCAAAGCAGAATCAAGAAATTGTATGAATCTGTACAGGAAACTGCGCTTTAGGTGTTTACGTGTCTCATAATAGTATGTCAAACTGTCTATACGCATCTTTCTAGATACTATCTCCTGTCTTATTGTAGCATCCAGGTTCAATACAATGGCAGTATTGTTCTTGCTTGCAAATTCGTTTACTATGAAATCGTATTCGCCTCTCAGGTATTTGAGGTTTTTCAAGAATCCATTGTTGTTCATGAAAACACTCTTGCGCAAGGCCAGATTGCACGTGTTGCACCTGTAAGCAGTACCACGCATGGCGGCAGATAGGGCATAACATGCGGTTCTCAACCGTTCATAACGAAGGAAGGCTGATGTGTTGTATGAATAATTGCCATATCCGATAACCAAATCCTTGTCATCGCTACAACCTGAAGCCATTGTCGATAGCCAATTCTTTGATGTAGGATAGCAATTGGCATCGGTAATGATTACCCATTCGTTCTTTGCTGCCTTCATGCCAATAGTCAAAGCCAATTTCTTACGGCTAAGATAACGGCTGGTTGAAGGTATAAAGGTTGAATAAAGATTAGGATACTTTGATTTAAGCAACTTGATGACATCTGTCGTGTTGTCGGTTGATGACTCATCTACGACAACTACTTCAAACTCGCCATCATACTCTTGCTCAAGAATAAGCGGAAGATTCTTCTGTAGTTCTATGGCACTATCGTGGGCAGCTATTACAACAGACAAAGATGGCAACTTGTTTAAGTCGCCAATCTTTGTTTTCTGTCGTGGCTTTCTGAACAAACCATTACAGAATGGTGATATAATTGCCAGTAGCAACAGGCTACAGCATATTGTTATTGTCACAATATCCATAGTCATACAGACATTATTTTCATTTTGCTAATTCATCGCTTGTATATCCCAACGGGAGTTTCCTGCAATTATAACCAGATGCCATAATTTCGCCATATGCACCGGCAGAGCGGATGGCAATATAATGTCCACGTACGCATTTGTTCAGGTCAATCTGCTTGCCAAATACATCGCTGGATTCACATATCGGTCCTACAACATCGTATGTCTCGGCATTATCTTCGCTTGATATGTTCTCTATCTTGTGATATGCCTGGTAGAGTGCTGGACGTATCAGGTCGGTCATACCAGCATCTACAATGGCAAACTGCTTATGTGCAGTCTTCTTGACGTAAAGCACCTTAGTTATTAACGAACCGCATGGAGCGACTACAGCCCTGCCTAATTCGAAATGCAACTTCTGTCCTGGTCTCAGCTTCAAATGTTTTGCAAACGTATTGAAATAGTTGGTGAAGTCTGCCATCGGAACTCTGTTTGGGTGGGCATAGTCAATGCCAAGACCACCTCCTACATTAATGTGCTCAGGACAAATATGATGTCGCTCCAGTTCATCCTGAAGGTCGTTTACTCTATTGCATAAAGCCTTGAAGTCACCAAGGTCAAGTATCTGAGAGCCAATATGAAAATGAAGTCCTACAAACTTTACATTCTGCATTTCAGATGCTATCTCTATAACCTTTATCATGTCCTCCATGGCTATTCCGAATTTGTTTTCGGAAAGACCAGTGGTTATGTTGGCATGAGTATGTGCACCGACATTGGGATTTATTCTAAAGGCTACTTGCGCAACCTTATTCTTCTTGCCGGCTATTTCATTGATAACCTCAAGTTCTTCGATGCTTTCAACATTGAAGCAGAAGATATCCTTGTCCAATCCGAGTTCTATTTCCCAATCGCTTTTGCCAACGCCTGCATAAACAATCTTATTGTTTGGAAAACCTGCATCAGCGGCAGCACTGATTTCTCCGCCACTGACACAATCGGCACCAAGTCCTGCTTCCTTGATTATGCGCAATATCTTTGGATTGGCATTCGCTTTTATGGCATAGTGAACGGTAAAGTTCTCATACTTATTAGCTTCAGATGTTATTGTCTTGAGGGTTTCTCTCAACAATTCGGCATCATAGTAATAAAATGGAGTAACTACCGATTCGAAACTCTTTAAAGGAAATGTTCCTTTCATATATGATTATTTAAATAAGGTGTCACTGAGACTTTGCAAAGCACGACGCTTGTCTTCTTCCTTGATAAGGAATGAGATGTTGTAGTTGCTACCGCCATAAGAAATCATTCTTACAGGAATGTTCTTCAATGCTTCCAAGACCTGTGTTTCAAAACCAATGTTTGACCAATCGAGGTCACCAACTACACAGATGATACACATGCCGGTGTCAACTGTTACTGTACCATATTTCTTAAGCTCGTCAACGATTTCGCCTAAGTGTGAAGAGTTGTCGATAGACATGGAAATGCCGACCTCTGATGTGCAAATCATGTCGATAGGTGTTTGATAGCTTTCGAAAATCTCGAATACCTTACGCAAGAAACCTGTTGCCAGAAGCATGCGGCTTGACTTGATTTTTATGGCGATGATGTTGTCCTTTGCAGCAACGGCCTTGATTTTGCCATATTCGGTACGTGTACTGATGGTTGTTCCTTCTGCAGATGGGTCCATTGTATTCAGCAGACGTACTGGAATGCCAGCATATTTGGCAGGCTGAACGCATGTTGGGTGAAGAATCTTTGCTCCGAAGTATGCCAACTCAGCAGCTTCTTCAAAATGCAATTGATGAACAGGTTCTGTCTTGTCAACAATTCTTGGGTCGTTGTTATGCATGCCATCGATGTCTGTCCATATCTGAATTTCGTCAGCATTTATGGCTGCACCGATTAATGATGCTGTGTAGTCACTACCTCCACGTTGCAGGTTGTCAATCTCGCCATAAGCATTACGGCAGATGAATCCTTGAGTGATATAAACCTGTGCTCCCTTGTTCTCTTCAAGAATCTTTGTCAGTTTCTCTTTTATATACGAAGGGTCTGGTTCTGAATTCTTATCTGTGCGCATAAAGTCAAGGGCATTCAGGAGAACAGCGTTAATGCCTTGCTCCTTCATGTAGTTGGCAACCATATTGGTTGACATCATTTCGCCTTGAGCTATGATGCTTTTCTCTTCAAAACTGGTGAAGAGTTCCTTTGTGAATGAACGTAGGTAATTGAATTCGCTGATAAGGAAGTTGCGTGTAATTTCTTTATATTCCTCAGTTGAATATAGTTCTTCTACATGCTTCATGTATTTCTGTTCGAGGCTATTGATAACTTCGTTAGCTCCGTCAGCATTTTTCTTATACAGGTAATCTGAAATTTCTACCAAAGAATTTGTTGTACCTGACATTGCAGACAATACCAGAAATACTGGTTCATTTGATGATGTTGCAAGTTTTGTAACTTCCTTCATGCGTGCTGGAGCACCGACAGAGGTGCCACCAAATTTCATTACTTTCATAATTCTTATTTTTGTTTATTTATACTCTATGTTAGTTGTTTGTTGGTTCTTCATCAGATAGTTCTGAACGATTGTAATTTTTAGTCACATCTTCCAAATGACCATCGATGCATCTGTATACGATACCCGGATAATTATCTATCATCTGCACATTGTGGGTGGTCATTATGACAGCTGCACCTGTTTGAGTGATATGGCGAAGCAGTTCTATAATGCTTGCTGCCGTATCAGGGTCGAGGTTGCCAGTTGGTTCGTCTGCTACAATCAGTTTCGGATTATTTAGTATCGCGCGAGCAATAGCCACTCTCTGCTGCTCACCTCCAGACAACTCGTGGGGCATCTTTTCTGCCTTATCTAGCATTCCAACCTCACTTAACACCTCTTCGATGCGCTTGTATATATCTTCTTTTGATTTCCATCCCGTTGCCCTTAACACAAATTCCATGTTCTTCTTGACGGTTCTGTCTGTAAGAAGTTGGAAATCCTGGAATATTATACCCATTTGCCTTCTAAGGGATGGTATGTGCTTGCGCTTAAGATTACAAATGTTTTCGCCCAAAACAACAGCATCCTCTGCCTCATCGATATCTAATTCAAGATATAGTGTCTTCAGAAAAGTGCTCTTGCCTGTGCCGACCTTACCTATTATATAGATAAACTCGCCTTCTTCTGCATGAAAGTCAACGTCAGAAAGTATCTTGTTGCCTTCTTGTTGATAAATATTAACTTTCTTGTAATCTATAAGCATATAATAAAGATATTAATGTTTTTGCCAATTTGGGTCATGTCGTACTTGCAGTTCCTTTGCAAGGTCTTCGATGCGTAGGCCTTTGCTTGTAAGCAATACTACAAGGTGGTAGAGCATGTCTGCACCTTCATAGACAAGACGTTCGTTTGTACCGTTGGTTGCCTCGATGACAGCTTCAAGTGCTTCCTCGCCAACTTTCTGAGCCATTCTGTTTATACCATCCTTGAAAAGCGATGTTGTATAGCTGCCTTCTGGCATTTCTCTGTGTCTTTTCTCTATAAAGTCCTGAATGTAAGTAAGGAAGAGTAGGGGATTTACATCGTTTTTCTCGCCCCAACATGTGTCTGTACCTGTATGACATGTAGGACCGACTGGGTTGACCTTAACAAGAAGTGTGTCGTTGTCGCAATCAATAGCCATGCTTACAAGGTTAAGGTAGTTGCCAGAAGTCTCTCCTTTTGTCCAAAGACACTGGCGACTGCGGCTATAGAATGTTACCTTTTGGGTCTCTATAGTCTTGTTGTATGCCTCTTCGTTCATGTATCCTAACATTAGGACATTTTTTGTTGTAGCATCCTGAATGATGGCAGGTACTAAACCGCCACATTTTTCAAAATCAATCTTCATATTATTTATTTATAAACGTACGTTAATTCCTCTGTTGTGTAAATATTCTTTAAGTTCAGGAACAGGTATCTCGCCAAAATGGAAGACGCTTGCAGCCAGGGCTGCATCAGCTTTGCCAATGGCGAAGGCATCGTAAAAATGTTCTTTGCATCCTGCTCCTCCACTGGCTATGATGGGTATTGACAACTTGTCTGCCAATACTGCTAAAGCCTCGTTTGCGTAACCTTCTTTGACACCATCATGATTCATGCTGGTAAACAAAATCTCACCAGCTCCACGTTCCTGTGCTTCGTAGGCCCAATCGAAGAGCTTTATTTCTGTTTTGTCGCGTCCGCCCTTAAGGTAGCAATACCATTCCTTGTCTTCTAATCGGGCATCGATGGCACAGACACATACCTGCGAACCAAATCGATTGGCTATCTGGTCGATAAGATTTGGATTGCGGATGGCAGCACTATTTATGCTGACCTTATCTGCACCTGCATAAAGAAGTCTCTCAACGTCGGCAAGTTCGTTTATTCCTCCGCCAACGGTAAATGGTATGTTTATCTCAGCAGCTACGCGAGTAACCATATCTGTGAAGGTTTTTCTTCCTTCATAACTTGCTGTAATATCAAGGAATACCAATTCATCGGCTCCTGCTTTACTGTAAGCCTTGCCCAATTCCACAGGGTCGCCAGCTTTACGCAGATTAATAAAGTTGGTTCCTTTTACAGTTTCTCCGTCTTTTACATCAAGACAAGGTATTATGCGTTTTGCCAATCCCATAGTTCTTTCATATCTATTTTGCCTTCATATATAGCCTTGCCGAAAACTACAGAAGGTATTCCGTGTCTGTTAAGTTCCTTTATGTCCTCATTGCTGGATATTCCGCCACTTGCTATAAGGTTGAGATTTGGATATTCTGCCATCACTTCCTTATATAAATCTGTTGCAGGTCCTTCGAGCATGCCGTCTTTTGAAATCTCTGTGCATAGCACGTTGATTACTCCCTTGTTGATATAATATTTCAGGAATGGAAGCAAATCTTCTGCAGAATCTTCTTTCCAACCGTTTATTGATATCTTACCGTTTCTAACGTCAGCACCAAGTATTATCCTGTCAGCTCCATATTTTTCTAACCATGAAGCGAACGTTTCTGGTTGTGTTACAGCTATAGAGCCAATAGTTACTAATGATGCTCCATTTGCAAAAGCCAATTCTATGTCGTTGTCTGTCTTTATACCACCACCGAAATCTACAATCAGATTAGTCGCTGATGTTATAGCCTTCAGAACATCAACGTTTACTATATGTTTTGATTTGGCACCGTCAAGGTCAACTACATGAAGACGTCTGAAACCAAGTGACTCGAATTGCTTTGCCACTTCAACGGGATCGTCATTATAAACCTTTTTCTGGTCATAATCACCCTTTGTAAGTCGCACGCATTTGCCGTCAATTATATCTATTGCAGGAATCAGTTCTATCATATCTCAAGAAAGTTTTTAAGTATTCGCTCACCTACGCTTCCGCTCTTCTCTGGGTGGAATTGTGTAGAATAGAAATTGTCCTTGCATAAAGCGGCGCTATAAGGAAGTATATAGTCGGCTGTTGCTATGGTCGCATCGCACAAGGGCACGTAATAGCTATGAACGAAATACACAAACTCATTGTCTGTGAATCCCTTGAACAGTGGCGATTTTGTGTTGTATAACGCATTCCAACCCATTGCTGGCACCTTGTCTTCATGACGGGTAGGACAGAAGCGCTTTACTTCAGCATCAAATATGCCAATGCAATCGGTGTTGCCTTCCTCCGAATGTTTGCAAAGCAATTGTTGTCCTACACATATACCGAGAACAGGCTGCTTAAGATTCTTTATTACTTCGTCAAGTCTTCTCTCTTTCAGATACGACATAGCACCACTTGCTTCCCCCTGTCCAGGGAAAAGCACCTTGTCAGCCTTTGCCAAAAGTTCGGCATCATCTGTAAGCAAAGGTTCTATTCCAAGTCTTTTTAGTGCATTTACAACAGAATAGATGTTGCCAGCGTTGTATTTTACTATTGCTATGTTCATTTAACTGAAAATGATAGTCTTGTTATGGTAAGTCAGAATCTTGCGCTCAATGTGCTTTGTTACGGCTCTTGACAATACGATTTTTTCCAAATCGCGACCTTTAAGCACAAGGCTTTCAGGTGTGTCCTTATGACTTATGCGAACCACATCCTGCTCAATGATAGGACCTGCATCAAGTTCGGCTGTAACATAATGGCTTGTTGCGCCAATTATTTTCACACCACGCTGCCATGCCTGATGGTATGGTTTGGCTCCGACGAATGCAGGCAGGAAAGAATGGTGTATGTTGATAATCTTGTTTGGATACGCCTTTATCATATCGTCGCTTATTATTTGCATGTAGCGTGCAAGAACGATACTCGTTACCCCTTCTTTCTTTAGCAGTTCCATTTCGGCTGCTTCAACCTCGGCTTTATTTGAATGGTCTTTCTTTATTGACCAAACATAATAAGGAATGTCGAATTGCTCGGCAACATAGCGCAGGTCTTCATGATTGCTCACGATGCATGGGATGTCAACTTCCCATTCTCCTGCTCTATATCTTGCCAACAAATCATAAAGGCAATGACTCATTTTGCTGACGAAGATGGCCATTCTTGGCTTCTCGTCGTTAAAATAGAGATAGCATTGCATCTGATATCTTTGTGCATAAAGAGTGTCTATATATTCCTTAATTTTCTCGCGTGGAATGAGGAATGAATCCAGTTCCCATTCTATGCGCATAAAAAACATTCCGTCTTGTCTGTCTACGTATTGGTCCAGATATACGATATTTCCTTGGTTGTCGGTAATAAACTTGGTTACTTCTGTAATAATACCTGTTTGGTCAGGACAATGCAGAAGCAATATTGCCGTTGGTTTCATTTAATCAGTTTCTTGTGTTATTAATTATTTACTTAAAATATTCTGCAAAGTTACAAAAAAATAATTATATATATATCCATAAAAGAAAAAATATCACAATTTGACAGTATTTATTGTCATTTTGTGATATTTTGTTATGTTTTCCAATCGATTTTGCTACAAATGAGCAATGATTTATTAATCTTCGTTGTCAGACGAGCGGAGTATTATGCTGGTTGCTCCTATGGTGAATAATGCCCCGTCTTCAATCACTCTACGCTCGCGATCGCCAAGTATTTCGTTGTCAACGAAAGTGCCTGTGAAGCTTGGTCCGTCTCTTAATATGTATTTTAGATTGCCCTTCTTGTCTCTGCTCACGTTTATAACGCAATGGCAGATGTCTATGCTAGGGTCGTTTGTTTCAATAGGGGTGTTGGCTTTGCTTCCTTTCATGTAGCGACCTATAATGTTGTCGCCCATTTGAAGAGGAATAACCTGCTTGTAATGGAACACGTTTTCTATTACAACAATAGAACCGCACCCCTTTTCATTTGCATTCTCGTCAAGTTGTTCTTCTTTTTGGGTGGCTCTTAGTTTAGAAACACCTATTCTAATGCCGAACTGCCTGCCACAGTCACCACATTCAAATACAAGTGATTGTCCTGGTTCGTATTTTGTTTCATCAAATGTAATGTAATTATCACATTTCGGGCATCTTACTCTTTTCATTGCTTTTTTAAAACCCAGGCTTGTTCATACTTCTTATTGGTCTTAATCTTCGCCAATGCATTGTATGCATCCTTAAGAGAAGAGTAATCACCATAAGCCACTCTGACTATTTTATTATTGATATAAGTATAGGCCTGGTCGTATCCGTTTTTATGAAGCTCGGAAACAAAGCTCTCGGCATTGCGCTTTGTCACGCGACTGGCCAAGATTATACAATAATTATTATTTAAATCTACCGCCTGCTTGTTTTCGATGCTGTCAGAAACAATATTGGTCGTGTCTTTAATAGCAATAGAATCACTAACAGGAGTTATGGTTTTGAATTCAACAGATTTAACATCAACAGTATTAATTTCGCTGCTTAGTAGTTCTGGAATCATAACGCCGCTGAGCATTACCTTGTCTTTTGTGCTGTTAGTTACAGGCGTAGCCATGAAAAAGAATGCTATGATAGCTGCTGCAGCTGCTGCCACATTGCGAATCCATGCCACACGTATTTTTATTACGTTGTCGTCATCATCCTCGTCTTCTTCCTCGTCAATAATCTCAGGCACTATTTCCTCAACAGGTGTGATGTCAGTCGTTGTATTTTCAACTATTGGCAAGGACTCAATGTTAAATGGCTTGAACTCAAAAGCGCTAAGACCATAAAGTTCTGGAGTCAGTATTCCAGCTTCAAACGGTTCAAATATTATATCGCCGTGCTCATTGGTGGTGAGCATGCCAATATCTTCAAGCTCGTATGAACCTTCATTATAAAGATGCTGCTTTAGTTCTTCAACCTCACTTTCAATGCGTCTTAATGCTTCAGGGTAGCTCATATCGTACGTTTCAATATACGATTGCACCAATAGTGAATCATTTAGTTTGAGCTGCTGGTTAAAGCCAAGCATACGCAAAGGTGGCAGAAACGAATTGTCTCTGTCGTCAAAACGTGCTTCTACGTGATGAGCCATGAATCCGCCAAGTCCCGGGACAATGACACAATCATTATCCAGTAGAAGTATCTCAATATGTTTATTAAGTTGAATCACGTTTGCAAAATTAATTGTTTTTTATGATATGGACAAATAAAAAAGAAGATAATAGCTTCATAAAATGAAAAAAAACTTTCATAATTCGGATTATAATTACTAATTTTGCACAAAATTTAATGACCATTGATAGTGTTATGCAATATATAAAGACAGATATAGAAGGCGTATATATCATTGAACCACGTGTGTTCAACGATTCTAGAGGTTATTTCTTTGAATCTTGGCAGAAGTCTTCTTTCCAAGAAAACATCGGCAACATTGATTTTGTTCAAGACAACGAATCTAAGTCGTCTTATGGTGTTTTACGTGGTATGCATTATCAAAAGGGCGAAAACTCACAGGCAAAGCTTGTAAGAGTAATTAAAGGTAGAGTGCTTGATGTGGCTGTTGACCTCCGTAAGAGCAGCCCTACATTTGGCAAACATGTGATGGTTGAACTTAGTGATACAAATCGCCGCCAGATGTTCATACCTCGAGGCTTTGCTCACGGTTTCCTGGTGTTAAGCGAAGAAGCTGTGTTTACATATAAATGTGACAATGTATATGCTCCGCAGAGCGAGGCAAGCATTTTGTTTAACGACCCAGAACTTGGTATTGAATGGCCAATTGCTCCTGAAGATGTTATCACAAGTGAGAAAGACCTCAAGGGATGCTTGTTAAAAGATGCGGTTGTATTTGAATAGTTGATGAAAAAAATTAATTACTACTTTATATTATTTCTGGTTGTTTTTGTATCTGGTTGCACTAATACAGAGCAGAAAACAGATACCAAGGCAGGACCCAAAGAGAATCTTGAAGCTAAGTCTTTGCTTCAAGGCATTTGGGTTGATGACTTGACCGAAGATGTTGTTTTCAAGATAGACGGCGACACTATTCATTATCCTGATAATACAAGCCTGTCTGTCTATTTCAAAGTAGTAGGAGATACGCTTGTCGTAGGAAATACGCCTGACAAATATTATATAAGCAGCCTTTCTGCTAATGTTTTCCATTTTACAGACCATAGCGGCGAGCTTCTTAATCTTGTGAAGAGTAGGGTTGAAAGTGATAGTGTCTTCTTCAAGGAAAAGGTTGCTCAGCCAATAATCATGGGGCAGCTGATAAAAAGAGATACAATCGTATATTATAATAATACCCGATACAGAATATATACTACAATTAATCCTTCAAAATACAAGGTTTACAAGTCTACATTGAATGAAGATGGCATAAAGGTTGAGAATGTCTATTATGACAATATCATCAACATAGCGGTTTTTATAGGTCGCGACAAGCAATATTCACACAACTTCAACAAGAATGAATTTGCGAACAGCATACCTGCTGCTATCTTGAAAAGGTCTGTTTTCGGCAATATGGACTTTGTGAATATTGACAAAGATGGTTTTCATTTCCGTGCAACGATAGGTGTCCCCGACGAACCAGGTGCTTATGTTGTAGATACGATTGTCTATAAGCCTTAATGTTTCTGAAGGCGATAGCAATTCACTAAATACTACTTTTGTTTTTCCTTTAGCCAACTGTCAATAAGCATTCTGGCAATTGATAGTTTTTCTGGGATTGGAGGCAGGTTGTCTTTGCTAAACCATTCTGCTTTAGCCAACTCCTCTTCCTGTATCTTTATTTCTCCGCTAACATAGTCGGCAGTAAAGCCAATCATAAGTCCGCAAGGGTAGGGCCACGGTTGTGAGCCAAAGTATCTTATGTTGTTGATAGTCAATCCAGTCTCTTCTTTTGCTTCACGCATTACTGCTTCTTCAAGCGTCTCACCAGTTTCAACAAAGCCAGCCACTAATCCGTAGAAGTTTCTTTTGAAATTAAGTGCTCTTACAAGCAATATCTTGTCGTCTTTTCTTATCAGTACGATAACAGCAGTTGCTAATTGTGGCCACACCTCTTTACCGCATTCTTCGCATCGCTTGCTTATGTTTGTGTGGTGTTTCATCAGTCCTCCGCATACTCCACAGTATTTGGTATTGACGTCCCAATATATCAGTTCGGCACATTTGCCAGCCATAAGGTAGAGGCCTTGCTCTAGTTTGTAGTAGCTTTGTCTTAGCGGACAGGTTTCATATCTCTCTGTGTCGTATGTCGTATTCTCTGTCTTGTAGCATTTCACGCTAATGCCATTTATTTCTCCAACCTCTAAGATGTTTGTCCATGGTTTTGTTTCTGTTGGTGTCATTGCTTGGCAAGGTATTTTGTATCCCTTGTCGTTGCATCGCTCGAGCAGCAGTTCTCCGTTGTTGAAAACAAAATAATACGATTTCATAGCTTTTGCTTTATCTTTTGTTATTTTTCTAATCTCTGTGCAAAGTTATTCTTTTATTCTTAATTAAGGCATAATATCATCTGAATATATTCAACTTTTCTTAATTTTCTTATGGCGTTTTGTGCTGTTAATACGACCTTTTACAATCAGTAAAACGCCTTCTGACTGCGAGTAAGATGCCTTCTGACTGTCAGTTTTTGGCCTTCTGACTGCTAGTAAGTGGCGCACTTACTGAAATTAGAGCGTGTGTTTTCTTACGAAAGTGATGCTTTTTTCAGTCAAAACCGATATGTTTTGTATGCCTAAGGCAAAACGCAAAACTGATATAGGCGGTTAAAAAGAATTTATAAATTTGGTAGTCTCATAGATTATTTGTATTTTTGCACATTCTTAAAAATAAGGTATAAAAAATATATAACAAAAATAAAACTATGGCTAAATTTGCCGAACACAACGGATTAAACCTTACACAGGTTAACAATGAAATACTTGAAATGTGGAACCGCGAAGATGTGTTCCATAAGTCAATAGAGGTGCGTGAGGGTTGCCCTCAGTTTGTATTCTTTGAAGGACCTCCTTCTGCCAATGGCCACCCTGGTATTCACCATGTACTGGCTCGTGCAATTAAAGATACCTTCAATCGCTACAAGACAATGAAGGGATATCAGGTTCATCGCAAGGCAGGATGGGATACCCATGGACTTCCTGTTGAACTTGGAGTTGAAAAAGAATTGGGAATCACAAAGGCCGATATTGACAATCACTCAAGCGAGAGATATATTTCCACAGAGGATTACAATAAGAAGTGCCGTGAGAATGTGATGAAATTCACAGCTGAATGGCGCAATCTGACAGAGCAGATGGGTTATTTCGTAGATTTGGATAACCCATATATAACATACGACAACAAGTATATTGAGACTCTTTGGTGGTTGCTCCGTCAGTTGTATGACAAGGGACTTCTTTATAAGGGATATACCATTCAGCCTTATTCTCCAGGTGCAGGTACAGGACTTAGTTCACATGAGTTGAACCAACCTGGTTGCTATCGTGATGTTAAGGACACAACATGTACAGCACTTTTCGAGATAACAAATCCTGAGGCATCATGGACAGAGTGGGGTAAGGCTTATTTTGCTGCATGGACAACAACTCCATGGACATTGCCTTCTAACACAGCTCTTTGTGTTGGTCCTAAGATTGGTTATGTGGCTGTTCAGACATACAACCCATACAACGACGAGAAGATAACTGTTGTAATGGCTGAATCAAGACTTGCTGCATATTTCGGTGCTGAAGGTGCAGAGAAGTCAATGGACGACTATAAGCATGGCGATAAGGTTATTCCATATCGCATAATTGCCAACTATACAGGTGAACAGCTTGTTGGTTATAAGTACAAGCAACTCATGCCATGGGTTAAGCCATGCCAGAAACTTGATGACAATTCAGCAGACTTTGTTAAGCAATATGCAGCACAAAATGCCGAGAAGGTGTTTGATGGCGAGAACGGCAAGGATAAGTTTGTTGAGATGGAAGAACAGGCTTTCCGCGTTATACCTGGTGATTACGTTACAACCGAAGATGGTACAGGTATCGTTCATATAGCACCTACATTTGGTGCCGATGACGCTAAGGTGGCTAAGGATGCTCATGTTCCAGCCCTCTTCCTCATCAACAAGAAGGGTGAAACTCGTCCTATGGTTGACTTGGAAGGAAAGTATTATACTATCGATGAGCTTGACTGCAATTTCACAGCTGCATGTGTAAATGTTGACGCATATTCTAAGCATGCTGGCGATTATGTGAAGAATGCTTACAAGCCTGAATTCAATGTTGATGGCAAATATGATGAGAAGGCTGCTGCTAAGGCAGAAGACCTGAATATTGTAATTGCAATGGAGATGAAGCAAGAGGGAACAGCTCTGAAGATAGAAAAGCATGTGCACAACTATCCTCATTGTTGGCGTACAGACAAGCCTGTGCTCTATTATCCTCTTGATTCTTGGTTCATTCGCTCTACAGCTAAGAAGGAGCGTATGTCTGAATTGAACAAGACAATTAATTGGCAACCAGAGTCAACAGGTACAGGTCGTTTTGGCAACTGGCTTGATAATCTTAATGACTGGAACCTTTCTCGTTCACGCTTCTGGGGAACACCACTTCCTATCTGGCGTGATGAAGATGATAATGAAATCTGTATAGGCAGTGTAGAGGAACTCTATAACGAGATTGAAAAATCTGTAGAGGCCGGTTATATGGAAAGCAATCCTCTGAAGGATAACGGCTTTGTTCCTGATGACTATTCTAAAGAGAATTATGATAAGATAGACCTTCATCGTCCTTACGTTGACAATATTGTACTTGTGTCAAAGAATGGCAAGCAGATGAAGCGTGAAACCGACCTGATAGACGTTTGGTTTGATTCTGGTGCTATGCCATATGCTCAGATTCACTATCCATTTGAGAATCGTGAAATGATTGATGACCGCAAGGCTTTTCCTGCTGACTTCATCAATGAGGGTGTTGACCAGACACGCGGATGGTTCTTCACATTGCATGCAATCGGTACAATGGTATTCGACAGCATCGCTTTCAAGAACGTTATTTCTACAGGTCTTGTGCTTGACTCTAAAGGCAACAAGATGTCAAAGCATGTGGGTAATGTAGTCAATCCGTTTGATATGATTGGCAAGTATGGTGCAGACCCTGTACGTTTCTATATGATGACCAACTCAGAACCATGGGATAACCTCAAGTTCGACCCAGAAGGTGTTGATGAGGTACGCCGTAAGTTCTTCGGTACATTATATAATACATATAGCTTCTTCAGCCTCTATGCTAATGTTGACGGATTTGATTATTCACAGCCAGATGTTCCGTTTAATGAGCGTCCAGAGGTTGACCGCTGGATATTGTCAGTACTTCACTCACTTATAAAGGGTGTTGACAAGGAACTTGAGGGCTATGACCCAACACGTGCTGGTCGTTTGATAGAGTCATTTGTAAATGATGACCTTAGCAACTGGTATGTGCGTCTTAACCGCAAACGCTTCTGGGGTAAGGAAATGAGCACAGACAAGTTGTCTGCTTATCAGACACTCTATACTTGTCTTGAAACAGTAGCAAAGCTTCTTGCACCATTTGCTCCTTTCTATGCCGACCAGTTATATACAGACCTCATAAAGGCAACAGGCAGAGATAATGTATGTTCAGTACATCTCTCGTTGTTCCCAGTAGCCGATGAATCACTCATAGACAAAGACCTTGAGGTAAGAATGGGTATGGCTCAGAAGATTACATCAATGGTTCTTGCTCTTCGCCGTAAGGTTAACATCAAGGTTCGTCAGCCACTGCAGGAGATTATGATACCTGCTACAGACGATGAGCAGAAGAAGCACATCGATGCTGTTAAGGATTTGATAATGAGCGAAGTTAACGTTAAGGAGTTAAAGTTTGTTGAAGGCTCTGGAATCCTTGTCAAGAAGGTTAAGTGTAACTTCCGTACCATGGGTAAGAAATTTGGCAAGCTTATGAAGGGTGTTGCTGCACAGATGGACTCACTCTCTCAGGAAGACATTGCTGCACTTGAGCAAAACGGAAGCATTACAGTTAATGTAGAAGGTCAGGAAGCTCTTGTTGAAGTTGCCGATGTTGAGATTATCAGTGAAGATATTCCAGGATGGCTCGTTAGCAACGAAGGCAATCTTACTGTAGCTCTTGATGTTGAACTTACAGATGAACTTCGCAATGAGGGTATGGCACGTGAACTCATCAACCGCATTCAGAACATGCGTAAGGAAGGTGGCTTGGAAATCACAGATCGTGTAAATGTCACCATATCACCTGCTGAAAGCATAGAAAAGGCTGTTGAGGGATTTGCTGAATACATCAAGACACAGGTACTTGCAGATAACATAACGATAGCCGCCAACGACGGAGTTGAAGTAGAACTTGATGAGTTGAAGGCTAATATCAAAGTAGAAAAAATTTAAACTTTATAACTATGACTGAAAAAACACGTTACAACGATGAAGAACTCCAGGAGTTTAAGCAAATCATCGACCAGAAACTAGCTCTCGCAAAGCGTGATTACGACCAGATGATGAGAGTGCTTATGAACAAAGACGGTAATGATGTTGACGATACATCACCAACCTACAAGGTGTTGGAAGAAGGAAGTGCTACCCAATCTAAGGAAGAACTGATTCAGATGGCTAGTCGTCAGCAGAAGTTTATCACAGGTTTGGAGGCGGCGTTGGTTCGTATTGCCAATAAGACATACGGTGTTGACCGTATAACTGGCAAGCTCATTCCAAAAGAGCGTCTCAGAGCAGTGCCTCATGCAACACTCAGCGTTGAGTCGAAACAGAACAGAAAAAAGTAAATGAATAGTATCAGAAAGATTCTGACAAATGGAAGAATGGCTGTAATAATTGTTATAGCCATTCTTTTGATAGACCAGATACTGAAAATCTGGGTTAAGACTAACATGCATCTGCATGAATGCATAACCATTACCGACTGGTTTAAGATATGCTTTATTGAAAACAAGGGTATGGCTTTTGGCATGGAAATAGGCAGCAAGCTTGTATTGTCGCTATTCCGTATTGTTGCAGTAAGCGTGATAGGGTATTATATCTACCTGCAAGTAAAGCAAAAAGCACGTACTGGCTATATCGTATGTCTTGCTATGGTAATGGCTGGTGCTATGGGCAATATCATCGATTGCATGTTCTATGGACTGATATTCAATGCCTCTTCTGAGTTCTATACCTCCTATTTCGTGCCATTTGGTGAAGGTTATGCACCATTCCTCATGGGCAAGGTAGTAGATATGTTCTACTTTCCTCTCATAGTGAGCACATGGCCAGATTGGATGCCAATGGTAGGAGGCGAAGATTTTGTCTTCTTCAGTCCAATATTTAATTTCGCTGATGCCAGCATAAGTGTTGGCGTAGTATTGTTATTGCTTTTCTACCGAAAGGAATTGAGCAAGTTGTCTTTGAAAAAAGAAGATAAATCGCTATCTGTAGATGAGAAAGAAGATGCTGAATAATAGCAAGATAGTCTTGATGCTACTGCTTGTGGCAGTTGTAGTATCTTCATGCAAGCCTTCTGTGCCAGAGAAGTATATACAGCCTGATGACATGGAAGATATATTGTATGAGTATCATCTGTCGCAATCATTGGCTACAGTAAAGATGAATACCGATTCTGTGGCATATTATAAAAATATGTATTACAGGTCGATATTGGCAAACCATGGTGTTACAGAGGCTGAGTTCGACTCTTCACTTGTATATTATTACACCCATGCTTATCGTTTGCATGACATATATCGCAATATTTCTGAGCGAATGAACGATGAAGTAGAGAATTATGGTGCTGCAGCTGGTGAGATTGGTAAGTATACCCAGTTTACAACAGAAGGTGATACAGCCAATATATGGAGTGAGGTGTCATCAACAATACTCATTCCTAAGCCTACAGTCAATAGGTTTGACTTTGAAATAAAGGCCGATTCAACATATCAACGTGGCGATTCTTTCTTGTTCAATCTGATGAGCACATTCCTCTATCAGTCAGGAACTAAGGATGCCATGCTATATCTTGCCGTACAATACGAGAACGACAGTGTATATACTCAGACAAGAAGAATGTCTGTAACAGGTCTTACCCAGATAAACATCAGAGCTTATGATGAAAGTGATGTTAAGTGCATCAAGGGTTTCATTTATCTGCATCAAGGTAATGATGACTCAAACACATTGAAACTTTTGTTTGTAGATAAGATACAGCTTATACGATTCCATCCTAAAGTACCTGTTGATACTACAAAGTTTGCAAAGCCAGATACGATAAAGGCAGACTCTCTTGCAACAGACACTTTGAAAGTTGGCGTCGCAAATATAGACTCATTGAAGAGAGATTCCATAAAGACCATTCTGAGGTCAGCAAACAATGCATCTAATAAAGCTGCTAATGAAAAGCTGCAAATGCGCAAACCTCTCAAGATGAGTGATGTAAGAAAAAGGAATTTCAATGGTGCGAGATAGAAAAGTAGCAGCCCATGAGATAGAACTAGACGGTAAGATTATGCCAATGCAAGTCGTTTCTATCAGAGAGGGCAGGGTAGCAGACATCTACCCCCTTGATGGAGAAATGGCTGGCACCGAATGGCTTGGAGGAAGGATAGAGATCAGAAAAGATTCCGATTCTTCTCTCATAGCCTATAAGGATAATAAAAGAATAGAATAACCAAAATAAATTTATAACTATGAATCTGAAAATGCGTTTGTCGCTGATGAACTTCCTTGAGTTCGCAGTTTGGGGAGCCTATCTTACCTGTATGGGCCGTTATCTTGGCAACTTAGGCCTAAGTACTGAGATAGGATGGTTTTATTCTATGCAGGGAATTGTATCGATATTCATGCCTGCTATTATAGGAATTATTGCCGATAGATGGATTCAGGCACAACGAATGCTTGGCATCTGCCATTTGCTTGCTGGTATATTCATGCTGCTTACAGCATGGTATGGCAATACATCTGGAGACAACATGAGTTTTGCCACATTCTTTACTCTCTATTCACTTAGTGTTGCTTTCTATATGCCAACACTTGCACTTAGCAATTCTGTTGCATATACAGCTTTGACACAAGCAGGAATGGACACAGTGAAGGATTTCCCGCCTATACGTGTTTGGGGAACCATAGGCTTTATAGTTACCATGTGGTTTGTCGACCTTATGGGATTCCAAGACAATCATTATCAGTTTATCACTTCTGGTGTTCTGAGCATATTGTTCTTCCTTTATACATTCACGCTTACTAAGTGTCCAGTGGCTGACAAAGACAGTAAGAAAGGATTTGTCGAAGCCTTTGGATTACAGGCCTTTGCATTGTTCAAGCAATCACACATGGCCATATTCTTTATATTCTCCATGCTTCTTGGCGTATGTCTACAGATAACAAACGGTTTTGCCAATCCATTCATAGCTAGTTTTGGTGCAATGCCAGAATATGCTGATACATTTGGTGTTCAACATGCTAATATCCTGATTTCGCTTTCACAGATTAGTGAGACATGTTGCATACTGCTCATACCTTTCTTTATGAAACGTTTTGGCATAAAGAATGTTATGCTGATAGCTATGTTTGCATGGGTACTCAGATTTGGCCTCTTCGGAGTGGGCAATCCTGGTTCTGGCGTATGGATGTTTATACTCTCAATGATTGTATATGGAGTGGCATTCGACTTCTTCAATATCTCAGGTTCTTTATTTGTAGAGAAGTCAACATCAGCCAATATCCGTTCAAGTGCACAAGGTTTGTTCATGCTTATGACAAATGGTATAGGTGCTACAATAGGAACATTAGCAGCACAGGCTGTTATAAATAATTATACCACAGGAACCGTTGTAGATGGCAATTTCTATACAGTAGGCGATTGGGCCACTTGTTGGTATATCTTCGCTGGCTATGCACTTGTAATATGTGTATTGTTTGCATTAGTATTCCATCCAAAGAAAGACTGACAGATGAAGGAGGTAAGATTCTTCTATGCCCCTGATGCGGCTACATCAGACCAACTGCCTGAAGAAGAGGCTATGCATGCTTTGAAAGTATTGCGGCTGAAAGGTGGTGATGAGATAATGCTTATGGATGGCAATGGTGTATACTACAGGGCAGAGGTTACTCTGGCTGCATCAAAGAAATGTATGTATCGCATCTTGGAAACATTGCCACAAGAACGTCAATGGAACGGGACATTTCATATAGGCATTGCTCCTACAAAGATGATGGAACGTATAGAATGGATGGCTGAAAAGGCAACAGAGATAGGTGTTGATGCTATCTCATTCCTTAACTGTCGTTTTTCAGAGCGTAGGGTTATAAAGACTCTTCGCATAGACAAGATTGTTGTTTCTGCCACAAAGCAAAGCCACAAGGCATGGAAGCCTGTTGTAAACGATATGGTTGATTTTGAAAAGTTCATCAATCAGCCATTTGAGGGCAGAAAATACATTGCCCATTGCTATGAAGAGGTAGAGAGAAAGTATCTGTTTGATGAGCTGAAACAGCCTTTTGACAATGATAAAGTGACCGTTTTGATAGGTCCAGAGGGCGACTTTTCAATAGATGAAGTACGTATGGCAATAGATGCTGGTTTCATATCTGTTCATCTTGGCAAGAGTAGATTGCGTACAGAAACAGCAGGACTATCGGCTTTGATGATGATGCATCTTGCCAGTAGTTAGTATTATAGTAATCATAGTTTATGTATTATGTGAATGACTAGCGTCAATATCCAAAAAACGATTAACAATAATGAAGATACTCTTAATAGCATTCTTATGTATATCATGCCTGTATGCTAAGGCTCAAACAACCACAGCTACAGATGTGTTCAAGCAGATGCCTGAGAATATGTTGCCATATCTCACCGAGAACAATAAGCTTGACATGATTGATTTTGTTAATGCAAATATGAAATCAGAGGTAACCAACCGCTTTGGTGGCAACACCCAGATGCTCAAACTTGATTCTACTTATTTGAAGATACAGTTGAATCCAGCAGTCATGCTTGAACTCAAACTACTTAAACCGTCTGCACAATTGAAAGATTCGGCAGAGTGGGTTGTATGCATGCTAACCACCTATGGAGAAAAATCATGTGAGAGCAAGGTCGAGTTTTATTCTTCTAAATGGAATGAGTTGGATATTGCAAGTCCCATTACTGGGCTTGATTTCAAGGAATTTCTTTCTCGCCCAGACACTATGAGCATAGAGAAATATAATGAAATAATAAACAATCCAGAGGAATATATCTACTCAGCAAGTCTTTCAAGCACTGACGAATCAATGACAATCAATGCTTCAACGACTATTCTGATGAAAGAACAAAATGACATTCTAAAACCATTATTTGTAACAAAACGATTGCAATGGGACGGTAAAACTTTTAAATAAAGTTAAATTTCCGTTGAAATAATAATGAATTGTTGCATTAATAAAAATTTATTTATACCTTTGCAATGTGTTTTTCATGGTATTAGATTATTAAGGTTAATAAAAAGATTGGTTGTCGTGAGACAATCAATTTTTTTTTCTAATTGCAATGAAATTTTATATGATTATTTAATTTCATAGTAATATCTGCAATTAGATACTTCATTGAGGAGATCTCTTCTTTGAAGTTAAACTTATAAAAGGGAGCCTGCGAAGGTTCCCTTTTTGCTATCTTATATATGGATTATGAAGCTTTTCTTTAGCTATGCTTGTCTGGGGGCCATGCCCTGGAAATACTTTTGTATTGTCGGGAAGTTCTTTTATCATGCGTAAAAGACTCTTCTGAATATCAGAAAATGAACCGCCTTCTAAATCAGTCCTTCCAATGCTCATCATAAACAGAGTGTCGCCACTGAATGCCACATCCTCATCAGCAATATATAATACCATAGAGCCTGGTGAGTGGCCTGGAGTGTGAATCACTTTTATCTCGTGATTTCCAAAACGTATAATATCACCGTCATTTAGATAGTCAGCCACTTCTGGCATGTCATACTCCAGATGATAATTGCAGAATGCCAGTGCTTGTTCACTAAGTCTTCTCATCAAACCAGCATCTGCCTTATGTACTTCAGGTCTGACATTATAATAATCGGCTATGGTGTTGTTGCCAAAATTGTGGTCTATATGTCCATGAGTGGAAAGCAGATGAACCACCTTCAAATTGTTTTTGTCTATATAGTCTGTCAATTCCTTTCTTTCCTCATTGAAGAATGCACCACAGTCTATAATCACCGCTTCTTTGCTGTCATCACTTACTACATAGGTGTTCTCCTGAAAAGGATTGAAGACAAAAGTCTTTATGTTTAGCATAATCTGGTAGTCTATTTTATTTTACTATTGGCACATATACAAGTTGTTTACCAACAAACCACTCCTCTTCAAACCAAGTGCTGATGTCGGTTATTTCAACAATGTTCTTGAATTGTGCTGTTTCAGCTTGCATGTCACCACCTTTAAGGCATATAAGACCATTAATCATGGCATTCTGCTGTTTTTTTGATATGTTCTTGCGAATTATCTTCATGAGATCAGGCAACTGCATTACTGCTCTGCTCACCACAAAGTCATATTCACCCTTTTCATCTTCACCACGCAGGTGAGTGGGATGGCAGTTTTCAAGACCAATAGCATTAGCCACTTCCTGTGCTACCCTTATTTTCTTTCCCGTTCCATCTATCAGTTTGAAATTACATTCAGGAAACATGATGGCAAGAGGAACACCTGGGAAACCTCCACCTGTTCCAAAATCCAATATGTTGCTGCCTTCCTTGAAACGTATAGCCTTTGCTATGGCAAGAGAGTGCAGTATATGATGCTCATACAGATTGTCAATATCCTTGCGTGAAATGACATTGATTTTCTGATTCCAATCATGATACAACTCATTAAGTGCAGCAAATTGTTCCTTCTGACGCTCAGTCAGGTTGGGGAAATATTTCAATATACTTTGCATAGAATCTTTTATTGTTACTGCAAAGGTAAGAATTTATTCTATTATAACCAAACGCTGATTTTAAAACATCTCTGTGCTTTTATGAAAAGTATTGCCGACAGACAGATTTTCTGCATCAAAAAATCCTTTTAGTTAATAATTTGGAGTACCTTTGCAAAAATTTTTAAATGTTATGAATTTATCAAATATAAAAGCTGCATTGTTTGATTTAGATGGAGTAGTGTTCGATACAGAGCCGCAATACACTGTTTTTTGGGGAGAGCAATGCCGAGAGTTTCATCCAGAGACACCAGGGTTGGAACATCAGATTAAGGGACAGACACTTGTTCAGATATTCGACAAGCATTTCTCCGGTGAACTCCAACCAATGCAGAAAGTAATTACCGATAGGCTCAATGAATTTGAAAAGCACATGACTTTCGACTATATCGATGGATTCATTGATTTTATTGGCCACCTTCGATTAAATGGTGTTAAAACTGCTGTGGTTACAAGCAGTAATAGAGTTAAGATGGAGCAGGTTTATCAATGTCGCCCTGAATTCAAGGATATGTTTGATGCTATATTGACATCAGAAGATTTTGAAAGAAGCAAGCCTGACCCTGATTGCTATGAAAAGGCTGCATTAAGGTTAGGAGCAGAAAGAACAGAGTGTGTTGTATTTGAAGATAGTTTCAATGGGTTGCGCTCAGGTAGAGCAGCTGGTATGAGAGTTGTGGGACTTGCAACAACTAATAGTCCTGAAAGCATAGCTTCTTTTGCAGATATTGTAATAGATAATTATAAAGGGTTTTCGCTTTAATGTAATTATATCATTTGAAAATAAGTTAAGCTGCACCTCGGGATAAAAAATAAATGAATTTATTTTTTTTCGCATTAGCTCAACAACACGTCTCCACTCAGTTTAAATAAATTTCTTTCGCTCGAAAATGCAAATATATTTTCATTTTACTCGCTTAACCGAAATTTTGCATTAACTTTAGATAAGTTAAGCTGCACCTCGGGATAAAAAATAAATGAATTTATTTTGTTCTCCACTCAGTTTGCATTAACTTTGCAGGCTGAAATTTAAATATAACAATAAACAATTGCAATTATGGCAGGATATTTAGTAAGCGATAAGCGTAAGGTAACAACACGTCGCTTTATAGAGATGAAGCAGAAAGGTGAGAAGATTTCCATGCTAACATCTTATGATTTCACAACTGCAGGAATAGTTGACAAGGCAGGTATTGACGGTATCTTGGTTGGAGACTCTGCTTCAAACGTAATGGCCGGTAACTCAACCACTTTGCCTGTTACCATTGAACAAATGATTTATCATGCTCGTTCTGTTGTAAGAGCTGTTGACAGAGCATTGGTAGTGTGCGACATGCCATTTGGAACCTATCAGATTGGAAGTCATGATGGTGTAAAGAATGCCATCAAGATAATGAAAGAAAGTGGTTGCGATGCTCTTAAACTGGAAGGTGGTGTAGAGATTATAGATACTATCCGCAGAATTCTCGATGCAGGTATTCCTGTCATGGGTCATCTTGGTCTGACACCTCAAAGCATCAATAAGTTTGGTACCTATGCTGTTAGAGCACAAGAAGAGGAAGAGGCAGCCAAACTGATTAGTGATGCCCATGCATTGGCAGATATTGGTTGTTTTGCTTTGGTTCTTGAGAAAGTTCCTGCCACACTTGCTGCTAGAGTATCTAAGGAAATATCTATTCCAACCATTGGCATAGGTGCTGGAAATGGTACAGATGGTCAGATACTTGTTGTTTCAGACATGCTTGGCATGACACAAGGCTTTAGTCCTCGTTTCCTGCGTAGATATGCCAATCTTAATTCCGTCATGACAGATGCTATAGGCAGATATGTAGAGGATGTAAAGAATTGTGACTTCCCTAACGAAAAAGAGTCTTACTAATCAAGATATATGAACACACAAAGCACCCCTGTACATATTAAACTATGGCACAGGGGTTTTTGGATGATGTCGATAGCCAATTTCTTGGTGGCTATGTCGGTATACATATTTTTGCCAGTCATTCCCGAATGGATGGCAGCAGAGAAGTCATTTACCAATGTAGATACAGGAATAAGTTTCTTTGCCTTTGCCTTGGGATTGTTTCTGTTAGGACCATTCTGCTCATATCTTGTTCAACGCTACAGGCGAAATAAGATATGTATTACCTCCATATTGTCTATGGCTGCATGTGCTTCTGCATTGTTTCTTTTTGAACAGGAAAGCAATCACTCTTGGGTTGTATGGCTATTCTATCTACAGAGATTCCTTTTCGGTGCATTCTTTGGATTGGCCCAGATGGTGCTTACAAGTACGCTAGTAATAGATACTTGCGAGTCTTTTCTTCGTACAGAAGCCAACCATAGTGCTTCATGGTTCTCACGATTGTCGCTTTCCATTGGTCCTATGACAGGTTTGCTTCTCTATCATGCTCTGGGTTTCGATTCTGTGGTTACAGCAGCCATAGTAACATGTGTTGCTTCATGTATGCTAGTAGCATCAACCAAGTTTCCTTTTAGAGCACCTGAAGAAGGGTTGCATCACCTTAGTCTCGACAGATTCTTTCTTACTCGCGGCACTATTCTCTTTGTCAATCTGCTCATAATAAATGTAAGTATAGGCATTCTTTTCTCTCTTCGTCTGCCCTTCACCTTCTATGGTTTTCTTATGGGAGGCTTTCTGCTTGCCCTTCTAGCACAGCATTTTGTGTTCAGGACAGCCGATTTGAAGAGCGAGGTCATATCTGCCCTTATGTTTATCATGGCAGCTATCTTGTTGCTTCTTACCCATGATTTGCAGAGTGTGATATTTATAGCGCCTCTGTTCATAGGTTTCGGAGTAGGAATTGTAGGAGCACGATTCCTGTTGTTTTTCATCAAGCTAAGCCGACATTGTCAGCGAGGAACCTCACAAAGTACATTCATGCTGGCTTGGGAGTCAGGCATAGCAATAGGATTAGGCATTGGTTTCTGTCTCTCTGCCATTGGCCATACCTTGCTGCTAGTCCTTTCGCTCATCTTGTCTGCTGTAGCATTAGGCATATACCACTTCTACGCCCATTCATGGTTTATGAGCCATAAGAACAGGTAAGAACATTATCCCCAATCGGTCATTTAGATTTGGGATTATACATTGCAGATGGCAGAGTAGGGACATTGTTGGCAACGCTCCTTATGTTCTGTTGGTTCAAATGCCTTTGTGGAATCGAATATTTCAGTTATGACAGTATTAAGATGCCCGATGAAATCGGCCTTATATCTCTCTATGTCTGTTATTTTTTCACCACCTAGCTTCAATATGATGTCATCGCTGTTTTCTATTGATTGCTGTATGAAGAGCAAGGCAGGACTAACAGTCAATCCCTTAGGGTTCAGGTGCTTGGAGTCTCTCACTATCTTGCTGTAAAGCATGGTCTGTATGAAGTAGTCACTATGTCTGGCTATGCTCTTGGTCATAAACAGTTCGTTGAAATCGGCAAATTTTTCCAACTTATATTTGCCAGTCTTATAGTCAACCACCCTTATGCCCATTCCCAAATCAGTGTTCACCATGTCTAATCTGTCGATGAAACCGCCCAAAGATGTTGTGAAACAATGATTAGGAGTACTTATCTGCCATTCCTCATTTACAGTTTTTTCCAAACCAATGATGTTGAATGCTCCCAGCTTCATGTCATTTTCAAGCAATCGCCTTAGATAGATAATCACCACCTCTCTGTTTATGAGTTGCAGTCCGTCATAATCAGGAGTGTTGCCCGCCTTTGACTTGAACACCTCTTCGTTGAATGCCTTGTCTACGGCTCTTTCTATCAGTATGGAAGATTTCAGAGTCTGTCTTATCCTTTCTGGTTCTATCCATCCATTTCCATCTGTAAGATTCTCAAATACAATCTGTGATGCTCTGTGGAATATATTTCCGAATATTCTTCCGTCTATCTTATCCTCATCGTTAAGGTCTGGTTCTTTTATTCCGCACACATAATTATAATAGAATCGCAACGGACATCTCAGATACATATTTATGGATGAAGGTGTGAGCAGTGGCTTTCCTGTGTGTTCTGGTGTCTTTTTGAACCTTTCAATGAGTCTTCCCATTATGGCATCCGACTTTTCTATTGCTACGGTTTCCGATGATTGAGGTTCAAGACCTATGCAAAGAGCCTTCTTCTCGATGTTGTGGCCACTCTCCACCATCATTTGCATCATGAATCTGCTCATTTCATTCTTATTGCCGTCGGTAGTGGCATTGTTGTATAGCACAGTAACATTTTCTGCCCTTTGTATCAGTCTGTAGAAGTAGTATGCATAAATGGCCACCTTGTTGTCAATAGTTGTCAATCCGAATGCTTTCCTGATAGAATAGGGTATGAATGACGAATCGTTTACACCCTTAGGCATGTTGCCCTCGTTGCATGAAAGTATTAGCAGGTTGTCGAAGTCAAGGTTTCTAGTTTCCAGCACACCCATTATCTGTATTCCCTCTGCTGGTTCTCCATGGAAAGGAATGCTTGTGCTTTGTATGAGTTGGTCTATCAGTCCTTGTAGTGTCATGAGGTTTACGTTAAGGTCACCACTGCTTATTAGGGCCGACAATCTGTTTATCAATGTATATGCCTTGAATACCGATTCCTTGAACAATGGGTCGTCAATGTCTTGAGTATTCTCAGCCAAAAGCTTCACAATATTAAGAAGCCATTCTATCATGGCCGATTCAAAGGTCTGATTGTCTTTGCTGTTGTATGGATTGCTGAATACAAGCGACAAGGCATCGTCTTTAGACAGTTGTTCTGATGTAGGATAGTAGACCCTTGCATCATTGTTTATTTCATTTAACAAAATGCTGTAATTATCTGTAATATACGGCATGTATGGATGCTTTAGCACTCGGTTTACTATAGATAGTATGAACCTGTTTCTGGTCTTGCTATAACCATCGCACCTTAGGGTGATGAGTTGCTTCACAAACGATGCTATTGGTGTTTGCTGAAGAGGATAGCCCGTAGTGATGTTTATAGGTCCTATGTTCTCAGGAAGCGAATGCAATACTGTTTGCATCAATCCCTCATTACACATTACCACGGCTGTCTTTCTGCCTTCTTTGTATCTCTCGTTTTCTTTCAGCCAATTGCCAACAAACCTTGCTTGTATGTCTTCTGTAGATGCCGAAATGAATGTTATCTGCTTTTTCTTGCAGAAGTTGTTGTATATGTCAGGGTTTGAAGTGTCAAGGCTACAAGGACAGCTGTGCAGATTCTCACGTATGTAGTGGCCAGCCTCATGATGCTGACCTTTAACTACGTGTGTATAGAAATTGTCGAAATCCCAATAAAACTCTGCTTTGCCTTGCTTCTTTAGTCTGTCAAAGAGTTTTTTCTCTACAGCCTGAGTCATGTTGAAACCCACGAAAAGATACTTGTCATACTCAAAAACAGCCTTTTCATCGGTGGCCACTTCTCTGTAGAGTGCTCCCTCGTAAGCATATCCATTCTCTTTCAACATGCTGTTGTAGCTTGTATATATATCAAAGAAGCGGCTCCAGATGTTAAGAAAGCGTTGTTTCAGTTCTGTGTTCTTGTCGTCAGAGAAATTGGAGAAGAATCTTTTGAGTATGGTCTTCTGTTCTTCCGTAAGATAAGAGATGTCGTCATATTCATGTATGTCTCTTATGTTTGCGAACACCTGTTTGGCATCGGCCATGTTCTTGTCTATATCATCAAAGTCGGCAAGCATCAGTTGTCCCCAACCATAGAAGTGGTCGAGTGATTCATCTATGCCTGTACACTTCAAAAAGCACTTGTGAAGGTCTGATATTAGCTTTATCTGGTCGGGCACCACATAATCACTATGCTTTCTGAACAACTCGCTAATGGTGATATAAGTAGGGCTCCACACAGGCTTGCTGCTATGTTGAGCCAGATGTTCATTCAGGAAAATAGAAGCTCTTTTGTTTGGAAACACCACAGCCACCTTCGACAGGTTGTTGCCATAACGCTCTATTATATCTTTTGCTACGTATTCTAAAAACGACTTCATACCTCTACTATCTTATTGCTGTAAACATACCATATATATCCTTTCACATTCTCAAAGCCCATTCCTCTTAGCAGGTGGGCATATTCTCTTACCTGGCAGATGTATTCTTCTTTGTGCTTGCCAAACTTGAAGTCTACCACCACTGCATCAGAACCATTTGTCATTACCCTGTCAGGGCGTTTTTCTATCAACTTGCCTGTTTCTGGGTCTTTGGTTATGATGGTTGCTTCGTTCACAACATCCCATTTGCCTGAGAACCACTCTGCCACCTTAGGAGCATTAAGCCGTTTGGCAAGCATGTCTTTTACTCTTTGGTTTGTTACGTTCTCATCGTATATCACGCCATCTTGTTCCAGTCGGCTCAAAGCCATCTCTATATCATCTTTTGTTCGTATCTCAGAGAGTATGTTGTGGAGCACCAAACCCACTTTCACGTAGCTGTTCTTTCCATCCTCCTCATCATCATCGGCATTGGTAAATCTCTTGCTCTCGTTGCTTTGCCTGAACTCCACGTCTGTCTTTTTAGACGATATGTTAATACCTTGATTTGTCGATGTTTGCAGAAAAACATTATTGCTTTCCTTTATGCTCTTTTCTGCCTTTACATATATGTTGCCATATTCAAAAGAAACAGGCGAATCAGGAGAATCGCTTAGAGAACACACAGCACCATTTAGCTTCTTTGCCACCTTGTCTATGCATGCTTCAAGAAGTTCAGAACGTGTGCCTTTTACATTCTTCTTGCCTATTACATATAGATTGGCAGCAGCTCTTGTAAAAGCCACATAGAGCAGGTTCAGATTGTCCACCTCGTTCTGTGCATGCTCCTCATGATATTCATCTTCATATACTGTGCCTTCCATCTTTGAACTGTAGTCAATAGGTATCAATGGCAGATTTCCAAAGGGTTTCTTGGTGGTGTTGCAAAGAAGCACATTGCCATTGGTCTTCTCTATCTTCCAGTCGCAGAATGGCACTATAACATTGGCAAACTCCAGTCCCTTGCTTTTGTGTATTGACATTAGTCTTATGCCGTTTATCTCAGTGCCTTGTATGTTTATGTTCTTCAGGTTGTCGTTCCACTCTTTGATAAGCATGCTAATATCCGAAGAACTATCAGCTATGAACTCAGAAAGTTTGTCATTGAATGTAGCCACATAACTGCCTTCGCTATCCAATCTATCTAGATGGAATATGCCATAGAGATGCTGACAGAGGTCATAGAGTGGCATCTTGAGCAGATATTGCTGGTTTTCCACATATTCCTCTGGCAACCACTTGTCTAGCATGTTGCTGTCTGTAAGTATCTCTGAATCAAGAAGACTAGTGTTTACAATCTTCTTCTGATATGCTTTCACCAGCTTTGCCTTTTCAAGGTTGTCTTCTGGATGTAGCAACAAGTGCAGGGCACTTATTATGATGCTCACAGCCACAGATGCTTCTAGTCTGAAGGCTTCGTCAGACACTATGTTTATGTTCTTGTGGTGCAATTGTTGTTGCAGATAGCCTGCTATGAGAGGTATGTGCGAGTTCATTCTCACAAGAATGGCTATCTCGTTTTGTCTAGCCCCCTTGTCTATCAGTTGCTCGATGAAACCTTTTATTTTTTCCAATGTCTCTGTCTCATAGTCGGCTGTAGACAATAGTTCGATGCACACATATCCATTGTCTTTCTTGCCGTCCTTCACCTTCTGAGCCACATCCTTATATGCACTCTTTATTTCAGGCACACTACTTCCATCGCGTGCCACTTCAAAGAAGGCATTGTTGAAGTCTACGACATTCTTTTCCGACCTGTAGTTGGTGTCAAGAGGAATATGTTCTATCTGCTTGTTGTTTTTGCCGAATTCATCGGAAATATTGTTAAGCAGTCTCCAATCACCAGAACGCCATCTGTATATGCTTTGCTTCACATCACCCACTATCAGGTTGTGTGAGTCTTCCTGGCTCATGCACTCTAGCAGCAGAATCTTGAAGTTCTTCCATTGCACTGTACTAGTATCTTGAAACTCGTCAATCATGATGTGGCTCAGATGGCTTCCTGTCTTTTCAAATATGAAAGGAGAATCACTTCCGTCTATTAGTGATTGCAGCAGATGTTGTGTGTCACTGAGCAAGAATCTGTTTGCCTCGTTGTTCAGCTCTCTCACTTTCTTTTCTATTACGCTTAGCAACCTCAGCTGATTGATGTGCTTTAGTGTCATCTCTGCCGACTTGTGTCTCATCCATTGTTTAGGGCGTTCTGCTATGGCCTCGTTAAGCATGTTGTAGAGCTTGTTTACCACCAGCGAGTGTATGATGGGAGCATTAGGATTCTTCTTGTTGTACCAGCTTTCTGGGTTTTGGCTGCATTCTTCTATTCTTTTTCCCACTATGCTTTCATCGAATATGCCATTGGTCAGTTTCAGAAAGAATCCGTAGACACCTGTCTTGGCATACTTGAAATCGTCTATTGACAGTCCCTCTTGGTCTATAGCTTGCATGAAAGCCTCGCCATAGTCTTTCATCTTGTCTCTGGAAGCCTCATGTTCCTGTTTCATTGTTTTCACATAGGCTTCATATCTTCCCTTTACATACATGAATTGGGCCAGTTCTTCCGATGAATCCTTGTATTTATCGTTGAATATGGTGCGTCCGAAGTTTTTTATCTCTGTTATTACATTCCAGCTCTTGTCGTCAGAAATCTTTTGTTTTATATAGTCTATTATCCAGAACAATATCTCGTTTCTGGCATCAAGATTTTCTATTAGCTTGTCCACAGCCTGCTGTTCCACTTGTGTGTCATTGAGCGATAGCCTTAGGTTGGTGGTAAGGTCTAGTTCTCTAGCCAGATTTCTCAGTATGCTTTGGAAGAAAGAGTCGATGGTTTCTATGCGGAAGTAGTTGTAGTTGTGCAACAGGTTATACAATGCTATCCCTGCCTGTTTTGAAGCATGGTTTTCGTCAATGTCAAGTTGTGTGCACACCTTCTCCATATAGTCGTTGGAATCGGGCAATTTCTTCCATATACCATACAGTTGGCTTAATATTCTCATCTTCATTTCCTCCGTGGCCTTGTTTGTGAAGGTCACAGCCAATATCTTCCGATAGTTGTATGGGTCTTTGATGAGCAACTTGATGTATTCCACGGCCAATGTAAATGTCTTGCCGCTTCCTGCACTTGCTGTATAAACTGTTAAACTCATATTCTTAATGCTTAATTGTTATTATATTTTTAAAGGAGTTAGAGGGAGTTAAAGGAAGATATGCAGCTTTCAGCTGCGAAGGAGTTTCCTTGAGCTATGCGAAAAAAAGGACGAATGTTTCTTTTTTTAAGGAGTTAGAGAAAGATATTTTCAATACTTCAATTTTTTCAATTTTTCAATTTTTCAATTTTCTATCCAAGACTAATGTCCTCTATCTCCTTCTATCTTCATCTACCTTCTTCTATCTCCTTCAATTTTTCATCTACCTTCTTCTACCTTCTTTAACTCTTCAACCCAAGACTAATGTCCTCTATCTCCTTCTACCTTCTTCTATCTTCTTCTATCTCCTTCAACTCTTCAACCCAAGACAAATATCCTCTATCTCCTTCTACCTTCTTCTATCTCCTTCAATCCTCCATCACCACCTCCTAAACAACTCAAAAGTAAACTTACAGCCAAACTCTTGGAAACTGCCATTCAGGAAACCAGTGAAGGCACCTACGGAGAAGTAGCGACAAGTGAAACCATAACCCAGTTCAAAGTATGGACGGGTGTGTTCAATGCTTAGCACTCCAAGGTATAGTCGTTCTGTTTCTATGTATTTGCCAGCCAAAGGCAATCTTGATACAAGCATGAGGGGAGATTCGTAAGAGGCATTCATGCGTGCATAGTACTTCGACTGGTTATACCAACTGCTGCTTAGCAATTGGAAGTTGCCTGTCCACTCGTCATCCCATCCCTCAGGCAGATACTCTTCTTGGAAGTTCTCGAAGTCAACAAAGTGGTTGGTGCTCTTGTCTGTGTAGAATCCACCGCCTGTTCTTATGTTCAACTTGCGCAGTGAACCTAGGTCTCTCTTGAAAGAAGAATCAAACTCCCATCTCTCATATCCTATGTTCGACCCAAGCACACCCTTTATGCTGCGTTCATAGTTTACCGAGAACATGGGCCACTTCATGTTTGGCCTGTAGCTTAGAGTAAGCGTAGGTGCAAAGGTCTTGTAATATGTTTCCAGTCCTAGCTGTTTAAGCAAGTGTTTGTTTGCAGCCTTACGTTTGTGGTATGTTATACCCAGAGCCACATCCACCTTGTTGCTTATGGCCGTATTGGCATGTAGCTTGAGATACTGGTCGTTGAATTGGTCATCATCGTCACTTCTCATTACAGTGCTATCGTTGCTTTCTTCTATGGCCTTGCTCACAGACGAGTGTGTTATTCTGTTTCCATTGGCAAAAAGCAGTTCTATCCAGTTGTTTTTCCTCTCGTCCAAGGTATATCTCAGTGGAGTAGAGTAGTAGAGCTTGTTTATCTTGAAGTTGTAGCCCACACGTGGCTTCAGCGTTATGTATCTGTTGGCATCGAACATGTATTTTGTGTCAATCTTCATTCTGTACGACAATCCCCTTCTGTTGCTATAGCTCAGCTTCAAGGGGTCAAGCAGTGGTGATACTCTTATTGAGGCACGTTCTGAGTTGGCCTTTATGCTGCTTAGCAGATTGTCTTCTATCAGTTCAAGAGCTTTCTTTCCCACGTCTACGCCTTCTTCCACAAGCGTGTCTCTTCTTGTAGTGTCTGGTTGGCTCATCTGCTTGTCCCAATTGTATTGCCTATATATCTGCTTCTCTATGCTGCTAAGCTCCATGGGCCTGTAGGCATCCATTAGTGTTTGCTCTGTAATTAGTGTGTCAGGCAGAGTTAGCCGATGATTGTCATATTGTGCAACCAACTGATACTCAACCTTATTGCCCAAAAACATGAATGTAGAGCAGATGTCGCTTCTCTCTGGTACTAGGCTTCCATGTTTGTCTTGTTCGCTGCCCATGTCCACATGCAGGTTGAAGTCAATCATGTCAAAATCCCCCTTTAGTTGGCAACTTATTATCCTTCCAGTCTTATTGTCCACAGCTGCCCATCCATCCACAAGTTGTGTGTTGTTCAACCTTGAGTTGAATATCAGCATGGCCGTAGAATCTGTGTGTGGCGACCATTGATATTCGTAGTATCTCTTATTGTCCTTATGGAAAGGAGAGAGCACGTTGCTTCCGAAGAGCAACTCAGAATAAAGGTCTGGGGTGATGTAGTCCACAAGTATAGGCATGGCCAACCTGTTTTTCCTTATTGTTCCGCAAAGTAGTTTGGGTTGATAGCCAATGATATCAGCACCAACTATCTGAGCCACGCCAAAAGACTCTCTGATGTAGTCTCTTTGCCCTTTGGCTATGCTGTACATCGTGGGAACAAGAAAGAGGGTAGGGTTGCGCCTCAGTGATTTCAGAGTGTGCTTCGTGTATATCTGCCTTGTGGTGGTATCACTGTGTGATATGGTCAGAGTTTTATATTCAAACAACCTTTGCAGCAACCAGTCGTCTGATTCTGATGTAGGTTTTTGAGCAAAAATATTGCCAGAAATACATAGAAGTATCACTGGCAACACCAATCTTAATATGTTACTCCGATAGTTCACGACCACAAAGATAGCAGATTTTCTTTAGGTCGCAAAATATCCGTCTGTTAATTATCCCAAATATTTCATCAGTATCTTTGCATTGCCACTGTCACGAAGCTTTGCAATAGACTTCTCTCTAATCTGACGAACACGCTCTCTAGTCAATCCAAGCTGGTCGCCAATCTCCTCAAGACCCTTCTCATGGCAACCTATACCAAAACATTCGCGAATGATGGTTATCTCACGCTCTTTCAGTACCTTAGAGAGCACAGAGTTAAGCTCCTGAGCCATACTCTCATGGTCAACATAGCGGTCTGTTCTACTATCATCACCACTAGCCATAACATCGAGCATACAGTTGTCTTCGCCATCCTGGAAAGGTGCATCTATAGACACATGATGACCATCAGCCATCAAGCTCTGGCCAATCTTCTCCTCATCCAGTTGTGTGGCTTCAGCAAGCTCACTAACAGATGGATGACGCTGGTTCTCTTGCTCAAACTTGTTTATCTCGTGGTTAATCTTGTTCAACGAACCTACCTGGTTCAATGGCAAACGAACAATTCTACTTTGTTCAGCAATAGCCTGAAGAATGCTCTGGCGAATCCACCACACTGCGTATGAGATGAACTTAAAACCACGTGTCTCATCGAACTTCTGTGCAGCCTTAATCAAACCAATGTTGCCCTCGTCTATAAGGTCTGTGAGTGTAAGTCCTTGATGCTGATACTGCTTAGCCACTGACACCACAAATCTAAGGTTGGCAGTAACAAGCTTATCCTTGGCACGTTCACCCTCAGGACCACCCTTGCGGATCTTCTGAGCAAGTTCAATCTCCTCATCGATACTGATAAGAGGAGCGCGACCAATTTCTACAAGATACTTGTCAAGTGCCTCACTTGAACGGTTTGTGATACTCTTTTGAATCTTAAGTTGTCTCATCCTTCTACAATTCTTTATGCTATTTTTCTAGTAAATCTTTGATTTAAAGACAATTAGGTGACTTCACCCCAAAAATCTCTGCAAAATTACAAAATAATAACGTAATTATGTGCTTTTTATTCAAAAATCGGTAGTTAATGTTTGTTAAATAAAGAGAGGCCTCACCCCCTCTCCATGATGAGAGGGGAGTGGAATCCCTAGACAAAAAGACAAATATATTCTTAGACATAAATAAATCCTTAAAATCCCAAAATCCTTAGAATAAAAAAACAAACAATCCCTAGACATAAAGACATATGTTATACAAAAGCGGTACTGTTAGCACTCCTAAATGCATCACTTTTGACACCCAAACGGCCCAATTACGATACTCAAATGGCCCTTTTACGATACCTAAAACGCCCTTTTAGAAATACCAATTTTTACAACCTAAATTTGTTAAAATTACTAAAATGCACCGAAAAACGGGCAAAAAATGTAGGATTGAAATCCTCCTACACTGCACTTAACGCTCTATGGCTTAATGTCTTATATGCAAAAATGTAGGATGTATGAGAAAATTGATTTTTAAAAATCTAGGAATATAATTTTGTAGATATACTTCTTTCTAGGGATTTTGGGATTTTAAGGATTTCTGTTATTTAATTATTCAATCCTTCAACCACACCACTTTCATCTCAAAAGTGGTGCAGTTTTGCCTTGTAAGGGGTGCGGTATTCAATTGTAAATTGTGCGGTTTTGATTTTAAAAGTGCGGTGGCTGTGAGGGTTGTGAGGGTGTTTTTAAAACCCTTATCGCGCGCGTACGCGCAATACGCGATGAGATGAAAAATGATAATTTTCATGTAATAAAGTTTGCAAAATGCCCTCACAGCCCTCACAGCCCCCGCACTTTAGTCATCATTGTTGGTATTTTCCATGTTTTTCTCGTATGATTTCCATTTTTCAAATCCATGTATTATTAAAGTGAAAAACATCTTTAAACCCAAATCGGTCATTTAGATTTTAGTGCGTTTGTCTTGTTATTTTTGAGAAGATTTTTTATGTGTTCTAAAGGAGTATAGCGGGCTATACGACTGAAGAAACATGAAAAATATGCCAAAAAGAATAGACAAACGTGCAAAAAGTATTTCTTAATATCACATTTACGCTCTAATGAACGATTGGGGTTTAACCATGTTCACTATGACAATTTAGCAAAACATTTTCCTTATTATTTTGTCCGTCCGCCAAAATATTCTATCTTTGCAAGCGGAACTCCTTAAAGAAGGGGAAATATCAATGTCAAACAAAACCACTTTGCCTATGGCATAAACAAAACAGACTTTTAATTAAGGACATATTATAGATAGAACTGTCAACTTTTGATTCTTGTATTTCGATAATTGGGGAATTAGAAAAACTATCAAGAACTGAAGTAGATTAGTTCACGCTGTTCAGCGTGGGCTTTTTACTCGTTTAAGATAGTAAGGTTATCCCCAATACCTCGAAATACGTAGACGATGTAATTTGTCCACGTTTTTTATTTGTACTTTCGAGTAAACATTAAAAATTTAAATATAGAAAAAATTATGAAGAAACTAAAATCTATGTTAGTCACATTAGCCATGCTTTTGTGCACCATTTCCGCTAGTGCCTACAATTTTAAAGTGGATGGCATTTATTACGATATTATTAGTAGTGAGAAACTGACCGTGGCGGTTACTTATGGGAGTTCTTATAACTCCTATTCTAATGAATACACAGGAGATGTAGTAATTCCAGAATCAGTAACATACGAGAGCAAAACCTATTCTGTTACAAGCATTGGCTATGAAGCTTTCCGTAATTGCCACAGCCTAACCTCAGTAACCATCCCTGAAGGCGTTACAAGCATTGGCAGTTCTGCTTTCTATAATTGCATCAGCCTAAAAACAATGGTGGTTGGTACTGGTGTCTTGTCAATTGGTAACAACCAAACAACCCCTGTAAAGACGATATGGCTGACTAATACTCCGCCAAGCGGATATTCTGAATTAGCTGGAAGGATTAATTATGTATCAAACGAGCAATATGGAAGCATGAGCAACAAGAAGGTATATAAATATCTTAGCTCTATGTTTGAAGTGGATGGTATAACATACGTACCTGTAAATCCTTCAGAGCGTACATGCGATGTTATTGATTGCAAATATGACAGCACTCTTACTGATATTAAAATCAATGAGACTGTTTCTTATAAAAATATCAGCATGAATGTTAAAGAGGTTATGCCTTATGCTTTTTATGGTAATAAGTATATTAAGACGATTTCTTTGAATAATAATGGAGGTGTTGGAGAATATGCATTCAACCGATGTACTTCACTACAAAATGCGACCATCTCAAATAATGGCTATATAGGCAGCAGCGCATTCAGCAATTGTACAGCACTGCAGGAAGCTATCATTTCAAATAATCGAGGTATTGGAGAATATGCATTCAACAATTGTAGGAGTCTGACAATAGCGACTTTGGGAGATAGCATAAAATCATTAGGCGATAAAGCTTTCAACGGTTGCAAGCAACTGAAAGAGATAATTATTCCAAATGCTGTAAAAACGATTGGAGAATATTGTTTTGAGAACTGTTCTGCTATGAACAAGGCGATAATAGGAAACGGTGTCGAGACAATAAATAAATATGTATTCACAGGTTGTGCTTCTCTGCCAGAACTGACAATCCCCAAATCAATATCTAGCATTGCTGATTATGCATTCAGTGGCTGTACAGGATTGAAAAAGTTTGTAATTGAAGATAGAGAGACGACATTAAAACTAGGCAGCAATGGTTCGAATCCTCTATTCAAAGACAGTCCTCTTGACTATGTGTATATCGGTGGAGACATATCTTATAGCACATCATCAAGCTACGGTTACTCACCATTCTACAGAAACACATCGCTTAGAGAGGTGGTGATAACAGACAAGGAGACGGAGATTTCTGCTAATGAGTTCTACGGATGTACTAATCTTCAGAACTTCACAGTGGGTGATGGTGTTACCACATTTGGTGATTGGGCATTCAGTGGTTGCTCTAGTCTGAAGAAACTTTCTTTTGGTAGCCAACTGAAAACCATTGGCAAGGAGGCTTTCTCTGATTGTGTAGCTGTAACCGAGATAACAAGTAAGGCCGTTACTCCTCCAACATGTGGCAGTCAGGCTCTCGATGATATAAACAAATGGGAGTGTACACTGAATATTCCTAAGGGATGTTCGGCTGCATACCAAGCTGCAGAACAATGGAAGGAGTTCTTCTTCATAACAGAAGGTGAAGGAGGAGAACCTGTGGAGCCTGAAACTCCAGAAGAAAAGGTTTGCGCTACACCTACAATATCATACATAAATGGTGAACTAATGTTTGAATCAGAAACAGAGGATGTGGTTTATCATTCTACGATAACAGACTCAGACATCAATTCTTATGAAACAAAAAAGGTTCAGCTAAACGTAACCTACAACATCAGCGTATACGCCACAAAGGAAGGCTACAAGGATTCAGAAGTTGCAAAGGCAACATTATGTTGGATTGACGTAGAACCAAAGTCAGAGGGTCTTACAGATACTGATATTGCCAATGTAAAGGCTTTGCCAGTGGTAGTACAGGCAAGCAATGGAACTATAACCGTAACAGGTGCTGACGATGGCACAATGGTAGAGGTATATGGCATATCAGGCACAAAGCTTGGTGAAGCAAAGACTGCTCTTAACACGGCAACAATTCATACTGATGCACAAACAGGTAGTGTTGTGATAGTAAAGGTTGGCAACAAGGCGATTAAGATTAGAATTTAAAAGTTGTAAGATTACTCGCTGAAGCTCATCAACACGTGAAAAATTGAAGTAATCATACCATCCCCATCTTCCGAATAGAGTAGGAGGGTGGGGATTTTGGAACCTCCCCTAACCCCTCCGAAAACCAGTCCTCATGTCCTCATGTCAAAAAAGTACTTTTGTCTAATCATCTCTATTTGTCTTTATGTCTGAAATAAATTTGTTTTTATGTCTAATAATCACTTTTGTCTCTTTGTCTTAAAGAAGTATGACTTTCTGTCATTCTTTTCAAAAAAACAATGTATCTTTGCAGAAAAGTTATATAGAATTGAAGAGTTGAAGGATTGAAGGGTTGAAGGATTGAAAAATTGAAGAATTGAAAAATTGAAATAATCATTCGTCCTCTAACTTCCTCAGCGAAGCGATAACTTCATTCTAACTTCCTTTAACTCCTAAAAAAGAAAGCATACGTCTGAACTCCTGAACTCCTGCACTCCTAAAAAGAACAATACATTATGATAAATAGAATATTGGAACAAAGACAGATAACAGTTGAGGATAGGGATGATTTGGCACTAAGAAAGCTCTACGAAGAGGCGTTTCCTGAGGATGAGCAGATACCATGGGGGATTCTTGTGGGATTAATCAGTGAGATGAACCTTGATTTTACTGCTTATTACGTTGATAATCAGTTGGTTGGATTCACAATAGTTTATTCCACAAACAACTATAACTGGTTTTGGTACTTTGCCGTGCAACCAGATTTGAGAGGAAAAGGTATTGGTCAGCAGATTCTCACAGCACTAATAAATAAGTATAAGGGTCAACGGAATATTCTTGACATGGAATCACCGGTGCATCCTTGTGATAATCTTGAACAACGAAAGCGCAGGCATGAGTTTTATCTTAGAAACGGATTCCGTGACACAAATGTCTACAAGACCTTCGACACTGTTACCATGACAATCATGATGATGGGCGAAGGGAGATTCACAGATAAGGATTATGATGAGATACTTGGGGATTTGAAACGTTTTTGGTGGCTGGATTCTGGGGAATAATCTTTTATTATTGTCTAGGGATTAATTTTTTTATTCTAAGGATTTTGGGATTTTAAGGATTATTTGTCTTTGTCTTTTTGTTAGACAGAAATTTTTATAATTAATATAATTTTGTCTTTATGTCTAAACAACGAATTAAACGAATTAAACTAATTTATATTTGTCTTTTTGTATGATAACAACGAATTTAACTAATTAAACGAATTTGTATTTTAGTCTAATTTGTATTTGTCTTTTTGTCTAAACAACGAATTTAACTAATTAAACGAATTTATATATGTCTTTTTGTCTGATAATAAACCCTATTTATCATAATGCCGATTATCTGAAAAAATGGATTGGTTGTAATTTGTCCTTTTTTCGCATAGCTTAAGGAAACTCCTTCTTAGCGAAGCGATATCTTCTTTTAACTTCCTCTAACTACTTTAAAAAACAGAGATAAAAATAAAATTCTCTGAAAAAAATACACATAATTATATATTAATTGATATATTTGCAGTTGAATAATGAATTCAACCTAATGACATGAAAAAAGTTTTGTGTTCGATATACAGACTCTATGCTGATGGATTCAGACAGATGACTTGGGGAAAGCAACTATGGTGGTTGATTATCCTTAAACTCGTTCTGCTGTTTGTCGTACTCAGAGTTTTCTTCTTCAAACCCGCAATGGCTGGATTGGATGAGAAAGAAAAGATTGAGGTGGTTGTGAAAAGCCTCACCCCCAGCCCCTCTCCATAATGAGAGGGGGGATTGAAGAAGATAGAAGAAGGTAGAAGAAGATAGAAGGAGATAGAGGACATTAGTCTTGGATAGAAAAATTGAAGAAGATAGAAGGAGATAGAAGACATTAGTCTTGGATAGAAAATTGAAGGGTTGAAGGGTTGAAAATAACTTTCTCAAACTCCTTACAAAAGAAACATTCGTCCTCTAACTTCGCAGCTGAAAGCTGCATATCTTTCTTTAACTCCCTCTAACTACTTTAAAATAAAAAATAAAAAATTAAACAAGATATTATGATTGAAAACACATTGATTGATTGGTCGAGAATGCAATTTGCACTGACCGCCTGTTATCATTGGATTTTTGTTCCACTGACCTTGGGGTTGTCGGTTATCATGGCAACCATGGAAACGCTGTATGTGGTTAAGGGAGATGAATTCTGGAAGAACACTGCTAAGTTCTGGATGAAACTCTTTGCCATCAACTTTGCCGTTGGCATAGCCACAGGCATTATTCTTGAGTTTCAGTTTGGTACCAACTGGAGCAACTACTCGTGGTTTGTAGGAGATATTTTCGGTGCTCCTCTTGCCATTGAAGGTATTCTTGCCTTCTTCATGGAAGCCACATTCTTTGCTGTGATGTTCTTTGGTTGGCAGAAAGTAAGCAAGCGCACTCACCTGCTTGCAACATGGATGACAGGCATTGGAGCATCACTCTCTGCCGTGTGGATTCTCATTGCCAATGCATGGATGCAACATCCTGTGGGTATGGAGTTTAACCCTGATACAGTGCGTCATGAGATGGTTGACTTTTGGGCATTAGTGCTCAATCCTGTGGCCGTTTCAAAGTTCTTCCATTCCGTATTCTCAGGATGGATGACAGGTGCTGTGTTTGTGGTAGGCATAAGCAGTTGGTATCTCTTGAAGAAACGCGATGTGAAGTTTGCCTTGTCAAGCATAAGAGTAGCTGCTGTGATAGGTATAATCGGCACATTGGTAGTTATGTTCACAGGTGACATGTCAGGCATTCATGCAGCTAAGTACCAGCCAATGAAACTTGCTGCAGCTGAGGGACTTATGGATGGAGGAACGAAAGCCCCATTCTCTATTGTTCCTGGTGTTGAGGTTCCAGGCATGCTCTCAATACTTGCCACACACGATATAGATGGTTATGTGCCAGGAATAAACAATCTGCTTGATGGTTATACCACTCCCGATGGAACGACACATCCTTCAGCAGAGGAAAAGATGAAGCGAGGGAAACTTGCCATCAATGCCTTTAAGGAATATAGGACAACGGCAGATAGTTGCAAGGAGGAAAAGGCAGCAGCATTGTCTGTATTAAAAGATAATATTGAATATTTCGGATATGGATATATTGAATCGCGTGAGCAACTCATTCCACCCGTACAACTTGTTTATTGGGCATTCAGAGTGATGGTTGGCGTAGGTTGTTTCTTCATGCTCCTGTTTGTTGTAGTGCTTTGGGCAGAATGGAAGAAGAAGCTTGAGGGAATGAAATGGTTGCAGTACACTGCCCTACTCTCTATCCCACTCGTCTATCTCGGAGGTCAAGCAGGATGGATAGTTGCAGAGGTTGGTCGTCAACCATGGACCATAGAAGGTTTGTTGCCTGTTAATGCAGCAGTATCAAGTGTAAGTGCAGCATCCGTGCAAACCACCTTCTGGCTCTTCGTTGCCATCTTCACTTTGTTCTTTATCATTGGGTTGAGGATTATGGTTAGGGCGATAAAATTGAAGAATTGAAGAAGATAGAAGAAGGTAGATGAAGATAGAAGGAGATAGAAGACATTAGTCTTGGATAAAAATTGAAGGATTGAAAAAAACTTCCTCTAACTCCTTAAAAAAGAAACATTCGTCCTTTTTTTCGCATAGCTCAAGGAAACTCCTTCGCAGCTGAAAGCTGCATATCTTCCTTTAACTCCCTCTAACTTCTTTAAAATAATAACAATTAAGCATTAAAAACATGATTACATACGAATTTTTACAACAATACTGGTGGTTCATAATATCACTACTTGGCGGTCTCTTGGTGTTCCTGATGTTTGTACAAGGTGGCAATGCACTGATATTCATTGCTGGAAAGAATGAGAAAGACAGACAACTGATGGTTAACTCCACAGGAAGGAAATGGGAACTGACATTCACAACACTCGTAACCTTTGGAGGTGCTTTCTTTGCATCATTCCCACTGTTTTATAGTACTAGTTTCGGTGGTGCCTACTGGGTGTGGATTCTCATTCTCATTACCTTTGTACTACAAGCTGTATCATACGAGTTTCAAAGTAAGCAGGGCAATCTGATAGGCAATAAGTCATTCCGTATATTCTTGATGCTCAACGGATTCTTGGCACCTCTTTTAATTGGAACTGCAGTGGGCACATTCTTCACAGGTTCGGAGTTTATAGTAAACAAGACAGCTGTGGGAGACATAGCATCACCTGTAATCAGTCAGTGGACAAACAACCTACATGGACTTGAAGCTGTGGGCAATTCTTTCAACCTGCTCTTTGGCCTGATGGTGATGTTCATATCACTCATTCTCGGTGCTCTCTACATGATAAACAATATAGGCAGTGAGAAACTATGCAAGAGTCTAATAAGATGCCTTGCTTCATGTTTCGGCTGTTTCCTTGTGATATTTTTATATGTTGTTTTTGAATTGTTTTTGAAAGATGGCTATGCTGTAAACCAAGACGGCAGTGTATATATGGAAAGTGGCAAGTATCTCAACAATTTCCTTGAGATGCCCGTTGTACTGGCCTTGTTCCTGATAGGAGCATTGCTGTTTGTGGCAGGTGTAGCACTCACATTAAGGAATTTGACATTTAAAAGAGGTATATGGTTGGCAGGTCCTGGAATTGTGATGGCAGTAATGGCATTGTTTATGGTTGCAGGATATAATGACACAGCCTACTACCCTTCTTCTATAGATCTGCAATCATCACTCACCATAAGCAACAGCTGTTCAAGTGAGTTTACCCTCAGAACCATGGCTACCGTATCACTAATAATTCCGTTCGTAGTGGCATACATAGCATATTTCTGGAGGAAGATGGACAAAAAGCAGATAACAACAGAAGAAATAGAAAATACGGAGAAGTACTAATGCTCTCCGTATCTTTTTTCATTTTTTTTTCAAAAAGAAGAAAAATATTCAGATGATGAATAAAAAAATTAATCAGTAAAGAATTATTCAATAAAAAAATATTAACTTTGCACCAATTTAAGCGTATGCAAATTATAACGCTTAACGAGAGAATATAAGATATATATAATTAAGGTATGAAGAAAAAGCTTAACAAAGTTCTTGTTCTCGGTTCTGGTGCACTCAAGATTGGCCAGGCTGGAGAGTTCGACTACAGTGGTTCACAAGCCCTTAAGGCTTTGCGTGAAGAAGGTATCCAATCAGTATTGGTAAATCCAAACATCGCCACCATTCAAACATCAGAGGGTATTGCCGACAGAGTTTATTTTCAACCGGTAACACCCTTTTTTGTTACTGAGATAATCAAGAAGGAAAGACCTGATGGTATTCTCCTTGCATTTGGTGGACAGACTGCACTTAACTGTGGTACGGAACTTTATCTCAACGGTACACTTAAGGAATATGGTGTTGAGGTGTTGGGAACATCTGTAGATGCAATCATGTACACAGAAGACCGTGACCTGTTTGTTAAGAAACTTGACGAGATACAACTAAAGACTCCAGTAAGCGAGGCTGTGGAGAATATGGAGGATGCACTAAAGGCAGCAGAGAAGATTGGCTACCCTGTGATGATTCGTTCTGCATATGCTCTTGGTGGTCTTGGCTCTGGTATCTGTAAGGATGAGAAGCAGTTCAAGGAACTTGCCGAGAGTGCTTTCACCTTTGCCCCACAGGTGCTTGTAGAAGAGTCGCTGAAGGGTTGGAAGGAAATAGAGTTTGAGGTTATACGTGATGCCAATGACCATTGCTTCACAGTGGCTTCAATGGAGAACTTCGACCCACTGGGAATCCACACAGGTGAGTCTATCGTAGTAGCTCCAACATGCTCTCTCACAGATGAGCAGGTAAAGATGCTTCAGGATATTGCAGTGAAGTGTGTACGTCACTTGAATATTGTTGGTGAGTGTAACATCCAGTATGCTTTCAATGCTGTTACCAACGACTATCGTATCATAGAGGTTAATGCACGTCTTTCTCGTTCTTCAGCTCTTGCATCAAAGGCAACTGGTTATCCTCTTGCTTTCGTGGCAGCAAAGATTGGACTTGGATATACTCTCGACCAGATTGGTGAGATGGGTACTCCAAACTCAGCATACGTAGCACCACAGCTTGACTACATGATTTGCAAGATTCCACGTTGGGACTTGACAAAGTTTGCTGGTGTTAGCCGCTTGATTGGTTCTTCAATGAAGTCAGTAGGTGAAATCATGTCTATTGGCCGTTCATTTGAGGAAATGATTCAGAAGGGTCTTCGTATGATTGGTCAGGGCATGCATGGCTTTGTAGGTAACGACCACACACGCTTTGACAACCTTGATGAGGAACTTTCTAACCCTACAGACCTGCGTATATTTGCCATTGCACAGGCTCTTGAAGAAGGTTATACCATAGAGCGCATTGAGGAACTTACAAAGATTGACCCATGGTTCCTTGAAAGACTAAAGAATATTGTCGACCTGAAGCATAAGTTGCAGGAATATAACAAGTTGGAAGACCTGCCAGAAGCATTGCTTAAAGAAGTTAAGGCAGCAGGTTTCTCTGACTTCCAGATAGCACGCTTTGTGTTGAAGAACGAGAACGACTCAATGCAGAAGAAGGCTCTCGATGTAAGAAAGTATCGTAAGCAGAAGGGTATTCTTCCTGCTGTTAAGCGCATCAACACAGTGGCAAGTGAGCATCCTGAACTCACTAACTATCTGTATTTCACATACGCAGTAGATGAGCACGACATCAATTTCTATAAGAATGACAAGTCTGTTGTAGTACTTGGTTCAGGTGCATATAGAATCGGTTCTTCTGTAGAGTTTGACTGGTGTTCTGTAAATTCAATCAATACAGCTCGCAAACTTGGTTATAAGTCAATAATGATTAACTATAACCCAGAGACAGTGTCAACCGACTATGACATGTGTGACCGTCTCTACTTTGATGAGCTTACACTTGAGCGTGTGCTTGACGTCATTGACCTTGAGGAACCACGTGGTGTGGTTGTAAGTGTGGGTGGACAGATACCAAACAACCTTGCAATGAAGCTCCACAACCAGGGTGTTCCTGTGCTTGGTACATCACCTGTAAATATCGACCGTGCAGAAAATCGTGATAAGTTCTCTGCCATGCTCGACAAACTTGGCATTGACCAACCAGCATGGCGTGCTCTCACATCATTTGAAGACATCAACGAGTTTGTTGAAAAGGTAGGTTTCCCTGTACTTGTTCGTCCAAGTTATGTACTCTCTGGTGCAGCCATGAACGTATGCTATGACAAGGAAGAGCTTGAGCGTTTCTTGCAGATGGCTACAGAGGTATCTAAGGAATATCCAGTTGTTGTTAGTCAGTTCATGATTGACACCAAGGAGATAGAGTTTGACGCTGTTGCCGACAAGGGTGAGATTGTGGAATATGCTATCTCTGAGCATGTTGAGTATGCAGGTGTTCACTCTGGTGATGCAACCATGGTATTCCCTGCACAGAACATCTACTTCTCTACTATCCGTCAGATAAAGAAGATTTCTCGTAAGATAGCACAGGAACTTAATATCAGCGGTCCTTTCAACATCCAGTTCTTGGCAAAGAACCGTGAGATAAAGGTTATTGAGTGTAACCTCCGTGCTTCACGTTCATTCCCATTCGTATCAAAGATTCTGAAGCGCAACTTCATTGAGACAGCCACAAAGATTATGCTTGATGCACCATATCAGAAGCCAGACAGCAGTGAGTTTGACATTGATAGAATTGGTGTTAAGGCAAGTCAGTTCTCATTTGCACGTTTGCAGAATGCAGACCCAGTACTTGGTGTTGACATGAGTTCTACTGGTGAGGTTGGATGTATGGGTGATGACCTTAACGAAGCACTCCTCAATGCACTTATCGCAACTGGATACAGTATCCCAGAGAAGCGCATACTTATTTCAAGTGGCGGTGCTAAGGGTAAGGTTTCTATGCTTGAGCCAGCAATGGAACTCCAGAAGAAGGGATATGAGATTTATGCAACAGCAGGAACAGCCAAGTTCTTCAATGAAAATGGCATCAATGCCATAACAGTGGGATGGCCTGATGAGGGTACAGAGAACAATGTGATGGATATGATTTCAGAACATAAGTTCGACATGATTATCAATGTGCCTAAGAACCACACCAAGCGTGAACTTACAAATGGTTATCGCATACGTAGAGCTGCTATTGACCACAATATTCCTCTGATGACAAATGTTCGTCTTGCAAAGGCATTCATAGAGGCATTCTGCGCTATGAGTCTTGAGGACATCAAGATAAAGAGTTGGCAGGAGTATAATAACTAATTAGGAATTAGGAGTGAGGAATTAGGAGTGAGGAGTTAGGAATTAACTATGACGATTCCCTCCTAACCTACCCTTGCTAAGGTGAGGGAATAAATAAGTTTAACTCCCTATATCTCCTTAATGAAATAGTAAAAGCAGGATTCATGTAGAGTCCTGCTTTTTTATTGTAACAATGAATTATCCGGTTATGATAAGATTGTGACTTGCTAAGAAATCATTGTTTCAGCAACACACTCTGCACAACGTTCACCATCAATTGCTGCACTTACTATACCACCTGCAAAACCAGCACCTTCGCCACAAGGGAATAATCCTTTGACCGTAGGAGATTGTAAAGTCATAGGGTCTCGCAAAATTCTAACAGGTGCTGATGTGCGTGTTTCTACTGCTATCATAGTAGCTTCGTTGGTAAGGAATCCATGACTGAGTTTACCGAAATTCTTGAATCCTTGCTGCAATCTGCTTACAACACCTTTGGGCATCCAGAAGTGCAGTGGTGAAGAAATCAATCCTGGTGCATAACTAGAACGAGGCAAATCATAACTTAGCCTGTTGTTCACAAAATCGGCCATACGTTGTGCAGGAGCAGTTTGTTTCATGTTGCCTTGCAACCAACAGTTACGTTCCATTTCTTCTTGGAAGTTCATCATCTTCAGTGGACCTTCACCATCAACATCTTCAGGACGTGTTTCTACCACCATACCACTATTAGACCATTGTCCACCACGGTTGCTTGGACTCATACCATTGACCACAATCTGTTGAGGACCCGTTGCTGCTGGAACAACAAAACCTCCAGGACACATACAGAAGGAATACACTCCTCTACCATCAACCTGATTGACAAATGAATACTCAGCAGCAGGAAGATAATCACCCCTACCCTGTTTCGAGTGATATTGTATCTGGTCGATAAGTGTTGAAGGATGCTCAAGACGCACACCAACAGCAATGCCTTTTGCTTCTATCTCTATTTTTGCCTCGTTCAGATAGCGGTAGACATCTCTTGCAGAATGGCCTGTAGCAAGTATAACTGGACCTATGAACTCTTTATCACCTGCTATGCAACCCACAACAGTGTCATTTTTTATTATCAGTTGTGTCATCTTGGTCTGATGATGCACCTCACCCCCACAATCCAAAATCGTATTGCGCATATTCTCTATCACACGCGGCAACTTGTCTGTTCCTATATGAGGGTGTGCATCAACAAGAATATCAGTACTTGCACCATGCTGACAGAATATATTAAGTATACGGTCTACAGAACCACGTTTCTTGCTTCTTGTATATAACTTGCCATCACTATATGCACCAGCACCACCCTCACCGAAGCTATAGTTGCTTTCAGAGTCAACCATCTGGGTCTTAGTGATTTGTGCAAGGTCTACCTTTCTGTCACGGACATTCTTTCCTCTTTCAAGGACAATGGGTCGCAAACCCAATTCAATCAATCGTAGTGCAGCAAACAAACCAGCAGGTCCTTCACCAACAACAATCACCGATTGTGCATCTGCCACACTTTTATATTCAATAGAGGTAAAGGCAGCATCAACAGGTTTTTCGTTGATATATACCTTAACCTTTAAATTAACGAAAATGCTACGCTGACGAGCATCTATGCTTCTTTTAAGTATTCTTATTGCGGTAATGCTTCTTAAGGCTATCCCCTTGTCGTCTGCTATATATTTCTTTATTTCTTCATCGTTTGCTGCTATACGTGGCAGCACTCTTATCTGAAATTCGCTAATCATATCTTGACATTAATATTATTATCAGTGCAAAAGTACGAAATTAATTTCAATTATTATATTTTACATTTAATGTTTTGGTTTTTTGCGATTGACACAAAAACATGTTAATTTGACAACTAGTAAACTAATCATCTAAAAATTGTCCATTTTATTACAATTTCGTTGGTAATAACGATAATTCTTAGTAATTTTGCATTTTGATTAATGAATCTGAAACAAAACCCCGCTCGTTTAGGGGACAACATATAGATATTAAAACATTATGAAAGTATTAAAATTTGGCGGAACATCCGTAGGTTCCGTAGAAAGCATTCTCTGCTTGAAGAAGATTGTAGAGAGTGAACAGCAGCAAGTGGTTGTTGTGGTAAGTGCATTGGGTGGTGTTACTGATAAGCTTATCGAGACATCAAGACTTGCCGTTAAGGGTGATGATGATTACATCAACGAGTTTGAAGCTATTGTAGAACGCCACCATACGATGGTAGAAAGTGTGATAACAGATGAAGAAAAGAAACAGACACTTCTGACGGTTATCGATGAATTGCTTGCAGAATTGCGTTCAATCTATCATGGTGTTTACCTCATACGTGACCTTAGCGAGAAAACCCAAGCTGCAATTGTAAGTTATGGTGAGCGTCTTAGCAGCAACATTGTAGCAACATTGATAGATGGTGCAAAATGGTTTGATTCAAGGGAGTTTATCAAGACAGAACTTAAGCACTGCAAGCATGTCTTAGACAGTGAACTTACCTATCGTCTTGTGAAAGAAGCATTCGTTTCTCAGCCCAAAACATCACTAGTTCCTGGTTTCATCAGTTCTGACAAATATTCTGGAGAGGTAACAAACCTTGGACGTGGCGGTAGTGACTATACTGCTTCTATCATAGCAGCTGCTCTTGATGCTGAGGTATTGGAAATCTGGACAGATGTAAACGGATTCATGACTGCCGACCCAAGAGTAATACCTACAGCATATACCATCAACGAATTGAGTTATATAGAGGCGATGGAGCTTTGTAACTTCGGTGCAAAGGTTATTTATCCGCCAACAATATATCCTGTTTGTGTAAAGAATATTCCTATCAGAGTAAAGAATACGTTTAATCCTGAGAACCCTGGAACGATAATCAAGGATAAGATTGATAACGATAGAAAGCCTATCAAGGGTATTTCTAGTATCAATGGAACAACACTGATTACTGTTACGGGACTTTCAATGGTTGGTGTAATAGGTGTCAACCGCCGTATCTTTACTGCTCTTGCTGATAATGGCATCAGCGTGTTCATGGTTTCACAGGCTTCATCAGAAAACTCAACCTCAATAGGTGTTAGAGATGAAGATGCAGACAGCGCTGTTAAGGTTCTCAACAATGAGTTTGCAAAGGAGATAGAAACAGGTGCCATGTATCCTATGCATGCAGAAAGTGGTCTTGCCACTATAGCTATTGTGGGTGAGAACATGAAACATACACCTGGTATTGCTGGTAAATTGTTTGGTACACTTGGACGAAGCGGTATTAGCGTAATAGCCTGTGCACAAGGAGCTTCAGAGACAAACATCTCTTTTGTGGTTGAAGCAAAGCTGTTGCGTAAGTCACTCAATGTGCTACATGACTCATTCTTCCTCTCCGAATATAAAGTGCTCAACTTGTTCATCTGCGGTATAGGTACTGTTGGTGGAAATCTTATTGAACAAATCAATTCACAATATAACGAACTGATGGAGAGCAGACGACTGAAACTTAATGTCGTAGGTATTGCCAGCAGTCGTGCAGCTATATTCAACCGCGAGGGTATAGACCTGAACAACTATCGTGAAGAGCTTGCTAATTCTGCACCAAGCGATATTAACAAGCTTCATGATGAAGTGATTGGAATGAACATCTTCAACAGCGTGTTTGTTGATTGTACGGCAAGTGGTGAGGTAGCTGGATTATATCAGTCTTTCCTTGAGCATAACATATCAGTAGTGGCAGCCAATAAGGTGGCTGCTTCAAGCGACTATGAGAGTTATCTGAAACTCAAGGAAACAGCATTGCGCAGAGGTGTCAAGTTCTTGTTTGAAACAAACGTAGGTGCTGGTCTTCCTATCATAGGAACAATAAACGACCTCAAAAACTCTGGTGATAAGATACTGAAGATAGAAGCTGTACTTAGCGGTACGCTCAACTTTATTTTCAATGAAATATCTTCAACAGTACCATTCTCAGAGACTGTAAAACGAGCTAAGGAACAAGGATATAGTGAACCAGACCCACGTATTGACCTCAGTGGTAAGGATGTTGTAAGAAAACTGGTTATCCTTACTCGCGAAGCTGGTTATAAGGTAGAACAGGATGATGTTGAAAAGCATCTGTTTGTACCCAACGAATTCTTCGATGGCAGCATAGATGACTTCTGGAAGAACCTACCTTCACTTGATGAGGACTTTGAAAAGAAGCGTCAGAAACTTGAAGCGGAAAACAAGCGATGGAGATTTGTTGCAAAGATGGACCACGGACAGACAAGCGTAAGCCTACAAGAGGTTGGAATGAGTCATCCTTTCTATGGTCTTGAGGGAAGCAATAACATCGTTCTGCTTACAACAGAGAGATATAAGGAATATCCTATGCTCATACAAGGTTATGGAGCAGGTGCTGGTGTTACAGCAGCAGGAGTATTTGCCAATATCATGTCGATAGCAAACATCTGATGTAATGAAACACATTATTATATTAGGTGACGGTATGGCTGACCACAAAGTGGCAAGTCTTGGTAACAAGACACTACTCCAATATGGTAAGCCAGAGTACATGAACCGACTTGCAAGAGAAGGTAGATGTGGTATTCTGAAGACAATACCAGAGGGATTTCCTCCAGGTAGTGAGGTTGCAAACACTGCTATTCTTGGTTATGAACTTGACAAGGTGTACGAAGGCAGAGGACCACTCGAGGCTGCTTCCATAGGTTATGAAATGAGCAATGACGATTTCGCCATTCGTTGTAATATCATTACTATAGAAGACGGCAGGATTGTTACACACAATGGTGGTAATCTTGAAACAGAAGAAGCTGCAGTACTTATTGATTATCTGAACGAGCACTTGAGCAATGACAGGGTAAAGTTCATAACTGGTATCCAATATCGCCATCTGCTTGTGATAAAAGGCGGCAACAAGAATATTGTTTGCAATCCTCCACACGACCATCCGGGTGAGTTGTGGCAACCATTGTTGGTAACTGCTGGAAATGAAGATGTTGATAATGACAACAACAGATTGTCTCCACAAGAAACAGCTGATATAATAAACGACCTGATTATCAAGTCGCAAGAACTATTGGCAAAGCATCCTATAAACATCGAGAGAGCAAAGCAAGGCAAGCGTCAGGCTAATTCTATATGGACTTGGAGCGGAGGTTATCGTCCGTCAATGATGACCTTATCAGAGCAATATCCTCAGATAAAAACAGGTGCAGTCATTTCGGCTGTAGACTTAATAAGAGGTATTGGACATTATGCAGGTCTTGACATTATTGAGGTTGAAGGTGCAACAGGATTAGCCAATACCAACTATGAAGGTAAGGCAGAGGCTGCAATCGAGGCACTAAAGAAATCAGACTTTGTATTTGTTCATGTAGAAGCAACTGATGAAGCTGGACATGACGGTGATATAGAACTCAAACTGGCAGCAATTGACTATCTTGACAAGCGTCTTATAAAACCGATTTTTGAAGCTGTTGATAAGATGGAAGAGCCTGTTTGCATTGCAATATTGCCAGACCATCCTACTCCTGTAGAGAAACGTATTCATGTAAACGAACCTGTACCTTTCTTAGTATGGCATAAGGGCATAGAACCTGACAGTGTTATGAATTATGACGAAGATAGTTGCAAGGAAGGATGTTACGGAACACTTCAACCTACAGAGTTCATCAAGGAATTTATGAATATTAATTAATCAGACATTATACTTAAATTATGAAATATTACAGCACAAACGGCAAGGCTCCTGAGGCAGATTTGCATAAGGCAGTTGTAAAGGGACTTGCAGAAGACAGAGGATTGTATATGCCAGAGCATATCAAGCCATTGCCAAAAGAATTTTTCGATAATATAGATACACTCTCTTTCCAAGAGATAGCATATACAGTGGCAGATGCCTTTTTCGGTAAAGATGTAGAGGCAGAGTCGCTTAAGAAGATTGTTTACGATACATTGGCATTCGACTGTCCTATTGTTAAGGTAGAAGACAATATCTATAGCCTTGAACTATTCCATGGCCCTACCCTTGCCTTCAAGGATGTGGGTGCAAGATTCATGGCACGATTGCTGCAGTATTTCATACGTCAGGAAAGCAATGAACAAGTGAATGTTCTTGTTGCAACATCTGGCGACACAGGAAGTGCTGTTGCCAACGGATTCTTGGGTGTCGATGGAATACATGTTTATGTGCTATATCCAAAAGGAAAGGTGAGCAAGATACAGGAATGTCAGTTCACAACATTGGGAAAGAACATTACTGCCATTGAGGTGGACGGCGTGTTTGACGATTGTCAGTCTCTGGTTAAGTCTGCCTTTATGGATGAAGAACTCAACAAGCACATGAAATTGACTTCTGCCAATTCAATCAATGTAGCTCGTTTCCTGCCACAATCATTCTACTACTTCTATGCTTATGCTCAGGCAGTGAAGAAGATGAAGGAAGAAGGCAAGAATCAAGATGTGGTGATGTGTGTGCCAAGTGGCAACTTCGGAAACATCTGTTCTGCACTCTTCGGACAGAAGATGGGATTGCCAATCAAGCGATTCATTGCCGCCAACAATGCAAATGATATTTTCTATAACTATCTGCAGACAGGCAAGTATGAGCCAAAGGCAAGCAAACAGACTATAGCAAATGCTATGGATGTTGGTGACCCAAGCAACTTCGCACGTATCTACGACCTCTATAAGGGTGACCACAGTGAGGTGTGCAAGCACATCAGCGGTGCTACTTATACAGACGAAGCAATTGCAGTAACTATGCGCCAGTGCTTTAGTGCAACTGGTTATATACTTGACCCACACGGAGCATGTGGATATCAGGCACTGAAAGATGGGCTAAAAGACAACGAGATAGGTATATTCTGTGAAACAGCCCACCCTGCTAAGTTTAAGGAGACAGTTGAGGGCATCATAGAATCAGAAGTAGCGATACCTGAACGCCTTGCCGAGTTTATGAAAGGAACAAAACAAAGCATTGAACTGAGCAAGGAATTTGCAGACTTCAAATCTTATCTGATGAAACAATAAGTAAAAAGCCTCTAACCGTAGTTAGGGGCTTTATTCGTTTTATAAATAAGCTATTCTAATTGTGTTGGGGAACAATAGCAAAGTAAACTAAGTCTTCGTCGCCATCATTGAACATGGCATGACTGTGACCCATAGGACAATAGTGCACATCGCCGGTCTGGAATGCCTCTTCATTGCCATCATATACAAAATGCCCCTTACCACTTAATATATATACAATCTCGCTATTGCCCTCATGTGTATGATACCCACTTGATGCACCTGGCTTTAAGCGGCTGCACATAATCTTATTGTTCTCATCAATGAAGTTACGTGTGATGAGTTCACCATTACCACCCTTGAAATTTAAAAGGGTCTCTTCTTCAATCTTTTTGTAATCTATTATCATATCTGTAGTTATTTTTGATTATAAATCTTTTAATAAGATATCATCTGCATTGTTAAGATATTGTCTGCGCATCTCTATAGCCTTACCCCATAATTTTGTGTAATGACGGTGTATAGGCAAGTCTATCTTCCAATTGCCAGTTGCCTCTATACGGCCAATCATGACTCCAAGTGTAAGATTGTTTACATTTTCGGCAGGAACATACTGAGACGGTTCTCCTTTCTCGTCAGATGTTATTTCAATAATCAGACGTGCCTCTATCAATTGATAAAGCAATTCGTTGACAATGCGGATTGGTATATCTGTCTTGTCACGCAATTCAATTGTCGTATAAGGACGACGTCCTTTGTCAAATCCTTTGCAGATATGACTCATAAGCATTGCAGATAACAACAGACGGTAACGATGACTAAGGTCACCGGTATGTGTGTCGTAATCATAGAAATCAAGATTCTGGTTGGTGTATGACAATTCTGCGCCAAAAAGGCATATCGTCCATGATATCTGTACCCATAACATAAACAATGGCAGTGCAGCAAACGAACCGTAAATGGCATTATAACTACTCACCCACATCTGTGAATTGATATAGAAGAACTGCAACCATTGCATTGCAACACCGGCAAGTATACCTGGAAATATAGCATTGCGCACCTTGACATGAGTATTCGGCATAAAGACATAAAGTCCGATGAACATGGCAGACATGATTATGTATGGCAGAAGGTCGAAAAGGAACCTGACTACAGGTGCCAATAGTTCAAAATACTGCAATTCATCAACTATCGTAGTCATAAATATCGATATACCTGATGTCAGTACAATGATTATTGGAAACAGCAACAACATAGCCATGTAATCGGTAAACGTGCGGAAAATGCTACGTGGTTTCTTGACCTGCCAGATACCGTTGAATGCGCCCTCGATATTGCTGATAAGCATGAGCACTGTGTAGAGCATAAAGATGAGTCCGATACCAAGAATCACTCCGCTCTTTGTATGCGTAAGATAACTGTTTACAAAACCGATTATGACTTCAGCAGCCTGTGGTTGTGACTCAAAAGCACTGCGAAACCATACTTCAATGTATTTGTTGTAGCCGAACCCACGAGCTATAGCAAAGACAACTGCCATTATGGGTACAATGGCTAACAGCGTCGAATAAGTAAGGGCAGAGGCAACGTTCATTACTTTCTTGGCAGTGAAGAAACGTATTGTAAGTATCAGCTTCTTTAATACATCCAAACAAAACAATTTGAATGGAGATTGTTCTTCATCTGATATCTGCCAAATACCAACCTTTATAAATCTGACAATGCGTTCAATAGTTCTTTTCATAGGCAGGAAATATAAAAAAGAAAGCACTGTTCCTATAAGCCGGGTTCTGTACCATCTATTTAAAGATGGTGCCTGCTATTTATCTAGTCCGTATGTCGCCACACGGCTCAAGCGTTCTACCCTCCATCGGAGTTAATCGGGCGGGCAACCCTCAAACGACGGTTTACATGAACTTGCAGCCCTCTGGTGGCACAGCCCGCTGATCACCCAACGGCTGGTGGTCTCTTACACCACCTTCTCACCCTTACCACATGGTGGCGGTTGTTTTCTTCTGCCATACCCTACTGTCACCAATAGCTTCTACTTTCAGAAGAGAGGCACCCTATGCTGCCCGGACTTTCCTCTCGCATCTCAAAATGATGCCAGCAGCAGACCGGAACACTGCTTTCATTATGCAAAAGTACATCAAAAAGGCGGTACGACAAAGAAAAACAGAATATATTTGCAAAAAAACAATACAATATATCACCTCTATTTGCGTTACTTAATTATTATGATTAGCAATAAATTCAATAAAAGATACATCACATTTATCATATCACTGATAGCATGCCAAATGGTTTTTGCACAGACGTTTAAACTGAAGGGGCGTGTTGTCGATGAAGAACATAATCCTATTGAACTGGCAACAGTCTCGTGTGTTGAGCAGGGAAAGGTTACCATGACCAATCTTAAAGGTGAGTTTGAGATTACTCTCAACTCTAAAGACTCAGTTGTAGTGAAGTTCTCAATGGTTGGCTATAATGCTAGAAAGCGCACATATAGAAATGCCAAGGGAAACCTTAACGTAGAGGTTATGTTGCCATCTATGGCTGCACTTGGAGAAGTCGTTGTTACTGAAAGGCGAAGACAGACCACTGGAACTGAACGACTGGACATTAAGGATGTTAAAGGAGTAGCTTCTACCACGGGCAATGCCGTTGAGGAACTTATACAGCAGCAAGCCGGAGTGTCTACACACAGCGAGCTGTCAAGCCAATATAATGTGCGTGGCGGTTCATTTGACGAGAATGCCGTATATATCAATAATATAGAAGTTTACCGTCCATTACTCGTAAGAAGCGGACAACAGGAAGGTCTTAGCATCATCAATCCTGATATGGTTGAGTCTATTGGTTTTTCTACCGGTGGCTTTGAATCTAAATACGGTGAAAAGATGTCGAGTGTTCTTGACATCAATTATAAGAAAGTAAATAAGTTTGAAGCCAATCTTCAAGCATCTTTGTTAGGCGGCAGCGCTTATGTGGGCTATGGAAACAAGAAATTCTCTATGAGCCATGGCATAAGATACAAGACCAACAGGTATCTACTTGGTTCACTTGAGACCAAAGGTGAATATAAACCAAATTTCCTTGACTACCAGACATATATAAGTTATTCTCCGAATGAACGTTGGACAATAGACTTTATTGGAAATATATCAGAAAATCATTACAACTTTAAACCTACCGACCGTGAGACTTCATTCGGTACAATGGAAGATGTGAAGTCATTCAAGGTATATTTTGACGGTCAGGAGAAAGATATCTTCAGAACCTTGTTCGGTGCATTAAGCATAAAAAGAAATTTCAGTGCAAATACTAGCCTTTCGCTCATAGCATCGGCTTTCCATACTAAAGAACAGGAAACATACGACATACAAGGAGAATACTGGCTTGACGATACGGAGACACAAGAGCAACTTGGTGTCGGTACTTATATGGAGCATGCGCGAAACTACCTTACAGCAGATGTCCAGAGTTATAAACTCATATTCAAGCATAAGGTAAAACGCCACGACATAGAGGGAGGACTCACATATAAACATGAAAAAATAAAGGAGAACTCAAAGGAATATGAGATGCGCGACTCAAGCGGATACTCTATACCCCACTCTCCTGACAGACTTGACCTTATCTATTCTATGACATCTTTAAACAGAATGTCGTCGAACAGAATAGAAGGATACTTGATGGATACATACAGATTCGGTAGTGGCAGTGAGAATCAGACACTATATACGCTTAACTATGGTTTGAGATTCAGCAACTGGTCATACAACAAGGAAACAACTGTATCGCCTCGTGCATCGTTGGCTATTATACCTGCATTCAATCAAAACATGACATTCCGCTTTGCTGCAGGTCTTTATTATCAGGCTCCATTCTATAAGGAACTGCGCGACACCATAACTACCAACAGAATAACCAAGGTTAAGCTGAACAACAAAATAAAAAGTCAGCAGTCTATACATTTTGTAGCTGCTTTTGACTACAGGTTCAAAATGAGGGAACATCCTTATCGTTTTACAGCAGAAGCATATTATAAGGCTCTGGACAATCTTATACCATATAATATCAACAACGTAAAGGTGACTTACTATGGCGACAACATAGCCAAAGGTTATGCTGCCGGACTAGACCTAAAACTATATGGTGAGTTTGTTCCTGGTACAGACTCATGGGTGACTTTCTCGTTGATGAGCACACGCCAAAAGATTAACGTCAAGTCAATACCGATGCCAACAGACCAGCGTTGGGGCATCAACTTGCATTTCACCGATTATTTCCCAGGAACAGAAAAGTGGAAGATGACGCTAAAACTTGCCTTTGCCGACGGTTTGCCATTTGGTGCACCGCATAAAGGATTGGAGTATCAGGACTTCAGGGCACCAGCATACAAGAGAGCCGATATCGGAATGAGTTACAGAGCTTATGACAATGAAGACAAAAAGAAGAACAGTGTCATTAAGAACATCTGGTTGGGGCTTGATTGTCTAAACCTTTTCGGCATTAACAATGTGAATTCGTATTATTGGGTTACTGACGTAACAAACCAGCAATATGCCGTACCTAACTATTTAACAGGCAGACAGATTAATTGTAAACTACTATTCGAGTTCTAAAATGCACATTATATTCAATGTGTGCCGAATTATACATTTTTTAATAAATTAATTCGATTTTAGACTTCGTATGTACAGTTTATTGATTAACTTTGCAGTATTAAACTATCAAAAACAATAACATTAATAACAAATAATTCAGGTATTATGAAAATATCTCATATCGAGCACCTGGGCATTGCAGTTCAAAGTATCGAAGAAGCACTTCCATACTTTGAGAATGTACTGGGTTTGAAGTGTTACAACATCGAAGAAGTAGCTGACCAGAAAGTAAAGACAGCATTCTTGAAGTGTGGTGAAGTAAAAATTGAGTTGCTTGAGCCAACATCACCAGAAAGCACAATCCAGAAATGGATTGACAAGGGCAACCGCGGTGTTCACCATGTAGCATTCTGTGTTGAGGATGGCGTAGCAAATGCACTTGCAGAGTGCGATGCTAAGGGTATTAAGCTTATTGACCAGGCACCACGTAAGGGCGCAGAGAATCTTAATATCGCTTTCTTGCATCCAAAATCTACAGTTGGCGTGTTGACTGAATTGTGCGAACATTAATTTCATAAAATACAGAAAAATGACTAAACAATTAGAAAAAATCAAGCAGCTCATTGAGAATCGCGAGAAAGCGCGCATGGGTGGTGGTGATAAGGCTATTGCAAAACAGCATGAGCGTGGCAAGTATACTGCACGTGAGCGCATCAATATGTTGCTTGATGAAGGCAGCTTCGAAGAGTATGATATGTTCTTGACACACCGTTGCACAAACTTCGGTATGGAGAAGAAGCACTATCTGGGTGATGGAGTTGTTACTGGTAGCGGTACTGTTGACGGAAGACTTGTGTTTGTTTTTGCACAGGACTTTACTGTTAATGCCGGTTCACTTTCTGAGACAATGAGTCAGAAAATATGCAAGGTGATGGATATGGCTATGAAGATGGGTGCACCTGTTATTGGTATCAATGACTCTGGTGGTGCCCGTATTCAGGAAGGTATCAACGCCCTTGCTGGCTATGCAGAGATTTTTGAAAGAAATATATTGGCTTCTGGTGTTATTCCACAGATTTCAGGTATCTTCGGTCCTTGTGCAGGTGGTGCCGTTTACTCTCCTGCCCTCACCGACTTCACCTTGATGATGGAAAATACATCATTCATGTTCTTGACAGGTCCAAAGGTTGTAAAGACAGTTACAGGCGAGGACATCGACCAGGAGCATCTTGGTGGTGCTAGCGTTCACTCTACAAAGAGTGGTGTTACACACTTCACAGCATCAACAGAAGAAGAAGGTATAGAGATGATTAAGACTCTCTTGAGCTACATTCCATCTAATAACATGGAAACTGCTCCACGCAGAAAGTGCGAGGACCCAATCGACCGTCTTGAAGATGCTTTGAACGAAATCATTCCAGAGAATCCAAACGAAGCATACGATATGTATAAGGTTATCGGTTCTATTGTTGACAACGGCGAGTTCCTTGAGGTACAGCCTAAGTTTGCAAAGAATATTATCGTTGGTTTCGCTCGTTTCAACGGTCAGAGCGTAGGTATCGTTGCCAATCAGCCATCTTGCTATGCTGGTGTTCTTGATGTTAACGCTAGCCGTAAGGGTGCACGCTTTGTTCGTTTCTGCGATGCTTTCAATATTCCTATCGTGTCACTTGTTGACGTACCAGGCTTCTTGCCAGGAACAGGTCAGGAATACAATGCTGTTATCCTTCACGGAGCAAAACTTCTCTATGCATACGGAGAGGCTACAGTTCCAAAGATTACAGTTACTCTTCGTAAGTCTTACGGTGGTAGCCACATCGTTATGGGTTGCAAGCAGTTGCATACAGACCTTAACTATGCATGGCCATCAGCTGAAATTGCCGTTATGGGTGCAAGTGGCGCAGCTTCAGTTCTTTACGCTAAGGAAGCTAAAGCGAAGAAAGAAGCTGGCGAAGACGTTAATGCATTCATTGCAGAAAAGGAAAACGAGTACAACGAACTGTTCGCTAATCCATATCAGGCAGCCAAGTATGGCTATATTGATGATGTTATCGAGCCACGCAACACCCGTTTCCGCATTTGCCGTGGTTTGGCTCAGCTTGCAACAAAGCGCGACGCTCTGCCAGCTAAGAAACATGGCAACATCCCAATGTAAACTAATATTTATAATTATGAATAATAAAAATGAGGTATATGCTGCTATAGCATTAGCTTTACATGAGTTTCAAGGTAACAACAAGCATGATGTTGAATCAGGCAAGATTACTATATTGAACCGTCAGACTCAGTGGAATGGCTATGCGCTTTCAATGACTGAATACCCATGAAACCATAAAAGATATGAAGCAATATAAATATACGATAAACGGAAATAAATATGAAGTGAGTATCGGTGAAATAAACGATAACATTGTTTCTGTTGAAGTTAATGGCGAGAGTTATAGTGTTGAGATGGAGAAAGAAGAAGTTGCTCCAGCTCCAGCACCAGTAGCAAGCGCAGCAGCGGTTCAGCCAGTATCTAAGAAAACAGTAACTTCTGGTCGCACAGCAGTTAAAGCCCCATTACCTGGCGTTATCAGAGAACTGAAAGTTGCAGTTGGCGACAGTGTTAAGGATGGTCAGACAGTATTGATTCTTGAGGCTATGAAGATGGCCAATAACATCGATGCCGAGACATCTGGTACTATTGTTGACATTTGCGTACAACCTGGTGAAACTGTAATGGAGGGTGACGAACTCGTAATTATAGAATAATTCAACAGTATTATATTCTATTCAGGCTGACTATTCATTTAGTCAGCCTTTTTTTATATTTTAACCCAAATAGCTCATTAGACCGTAAATGTGGTATTAAGAAATACTTTTTGCACTTTTGTCTATTCTTTTTGGCATATTTTTCATGTCTCTTCAGTCGTATAGCCCGCTATACTCCTTTAGAACACATAAAAAATCTTCTCAAAATAACAAGACAAACGCACTAAAATCTAAATGACCGATTTGGGTTAAAAAAAGACCAGACTTATTTGGTCTGGCCGTTATATATGAATGTGTTGATTTGCTTATAGCTTATTACCCTCTTTTGGAAAAACGATAGACGGTTTGAATGTCTTCGCCTCTTCAAAATCCATGAGAGCATAAGAAATGATGATGCAAACATCGCCAACCTGCACCTTTCTTGCTGCAGCACCATTAAGACAGATGCAGCCAGAGCCACGCTCACCCTTTATAATGTATGTTTCAAAACGCTCGCCATTGTTATTGTCAACCACCTGTACCTTTTCTCCGGCAATCATTCCTGCTGCATCCATCAGATCTTCGTCGATGGTGATGCTGCCCATATAATTGAGATTGGCCTCAGTGACTGTAACACAATGCAGTTTCGATTTTAAAACTTCAATCATCATAATCCCTTGTACTTTATATGGTCTATTAATCTAATCGGTGTACTTCCGCAATAAACAGTTATACAGCCCACAACGTATGGAGAATCTTCCCATGACTCAACATCTTGAAGTGTATTGCCGTCAACAATAGAGAAATATTCAACATCGAGTCCTTCTACGGCATTGATGCTTTCTACAACGTAGTCGTGAGTTTCCTTAACGGTATGCTTCTTGGCATAATCGATACTTTCAGACAACACCTTATATATGTTTGGTGCTATAGCACGCTCAGATGGAGACAACAGAGTGTTTCTGCTTGAACGAGCAAGTCCGTCTTCATCGCGTATGATTGGACATTCTACGATTTCTACATCCAACTGCAAGTGCTTTACCATTGCCTTGATAACAGCTATCTGCTGCCAGTCTTTTTCACCAAAGTATGAACGGTGTGGACGTACAATATAGAACAGACGGCTTACAACCTGACATACACCATTAAAATGGCCTGGACGATGCTTCCCCTCCATCACAGTTGATACAGGTTCGTATTCAAACTGCCTGTTGTCTGGTGTCGGATACATCTCTTCTACCGAAGGGGCAAATACAATATCAGCGCCACATTCATTAAGAAGCTTGCAGTCAGCCTCCAGTGTACGCGGATAATTCTTCAAATCGTTCTTATCATTGAATTGTGTTGGGTTAACAAAAACCGAAATAACCGTTATCCTGTTTTGCTTGACACTGCATCTAACCAATGATGCATGTCCTTCATGCAAAGCACCCATAGTAGGTACAAGCCCTATCTGAAATCCTTGTTTACGATATTCGAACAACTCATTCTGAAGTTCTGCAATCCTATGAATTACCTTCATTTTTATACAAACGTTAATTACGTGTCTTTAGAAATCGGGTGCAAAATAACAACATTTTTGCCAAATAATGAAAAAATAGAGTAAAAATATGCCAAATAATCTTCCTTTTTAGGAAAAAATCAAGGTTTTTTCGGATTTGAAAAAAAAATTTCGTAACTTTGCATTTATAAATCAAACGAAAATGGCAAAGAAAATATTATTCATTAACCAAGAGATAACCCCTTACGTACCTGAAACCGAATTGTCTGTTATGGGCAAAAAGCTACCTCAAGCTATGCTTGACAAAGGTCATGAGATTCGTACCTTTATGCCTAAGTGGGGCAATATCAACGAGCGCAGAGGACAGTTGCATGAGGTTATCCGCTTGTCGGGAATGAATCTTATTATCAATGACACAGACCATCCACTGATTATCAAGGTCGCTTCAATACAGTCGACCCGCATACAGGTTTACTTTATCGATAACGACGATTACTTTACAAAACGTCAGATGTCATTCGACGAGAACGGTGATGACTATGCAGACAATGGCGAACGTGCTATCTTCTTTGCACGTGGCGTACTTGAGACTGTAAAGAAACTGCGTTGGACACCAGACATCATTCATTGCCAAGGATGGATGAGCGGCGTCGTGCCATTCTATATCAAGACGGCTTATAAGGAAGAACCTTCTTTTGCCAATGTAAAGGTTGTGACATCTCTCTTTACAAAGGACTTAAAGAAAGATTTCGGCAATAACTTCAAGACATGTCTTGAATTCCGCGACATCAAAGCTGACATGCTCAGTGATTATAATGATGTTTTTGATTTTGAGGAATTAGGAAAGTTGGCAATTGATTATTCTGATGGCATTATCGAGTCTACTGGAGAAGTAAGCCAAGACTTGATTGACTATGCCAATTCAAAGAATATCCTACTGCTGAAATGTCCAGGTGAAGACTTTGCCGATTCATACAATCAGTTCTACGACACTATATGCGGTGAGTAAATAGCCATAAGGATATTGAAATAAGTATTATTTTTAGGATAAACATCTATCATTAAGATTATAAAACTTCAATGATGAAAACAAGACTATTAGCAGGTATGGTATTGTTTCTAATGTTCATATCTTCTTGTGATGATACCACAGATACAATAGGTAACTCACTTACCAACGAAACTGACAGATTCGAGATTATTACCGACACGTTTAATGTTGAGACAAGGTCTATTGTAGTTGATTCTATACTGTCAAGAAGCCAGTACAACTATCTTGGCCACATCAAGGATCCGGAAACAAACACCTACATTACAAGTAGTTTTACCACACAGTTCGCTATACTCGAATCATTCGATAATACACCTCAGTTCCCTGCTGCCGACAGTATTGTAAGCAAGAACGCCAATGGCGAGATTATTGCCGACTCTTGTAGGTTGCAGCTGTACTTCTACTCTTCTATCGGCGACTCGCTTAATCCGATGAAGCTCACGGCTTACGAATTGGCAAAACCAATAGAAGAAGGATTCTCATACTATACAAACTTCAATCCCGAAACTGCCGATATATTAAGAACTGACAACAATGCCATTCGCAAGAACAAGACATATACTGTTGTCGACCTGAATCTCAGCGACAGTTCCAGAGCAATGATTGTCGACAAGAAGAATATGGAGAACATATCTATTGCCCTGAATGACAGATATACCGACAAGAATGGCAAGAGCTATAATAACTACGGAACATACATAATGCATAAGTATTATGAGAATCCGGATAACTATAAGAACTCTTATAACTTCACCCACAACGTATGCCCAGGCTTTTATATAAAGTCGACCGACGGTATTGGTGTGATGTCTGAGGTTTACATGGCAGAGTTGCTTGTGTTCTACAGATTCATCAGCAACGACTCTGTATATAAAGGTTCTAAGCTGCTTTCTGGTACAGAAGAGGTAATGCAGACAACCTACATTACTAACGACAAGGAAAGCATAGAAAAACTGGCAGAAGACAATACATGTACTTATCTGAAGACTCCAGCAGGAATATTTACAGAGGTTACACTTCCTGTTGAAGCTATTCACAGAGGTCATGAGAACGACACTATAAGTTCTGCAAAGATAGTGTTTAACCACATGAACAGTGAAGAAGGCAACATACTCAATGCACCAACAACTCTGTTGATGATTCCGAAAGACAGTCTTTACAGCTACTTTGAAAACAAGAATCTGCCAGACAACAAGTCGTCTTATTTGGCTGTCTACAACAAATCATACCAGACATACACATACAATAATATATCTAATTTGGTATCTAAGATGTATAAGGCAAAGTTGTATGGCACTGCATCTAAAGATTGGAACAAGGTTGTGCTGGTACCGGTTTCTGTAAGCTACAACAGTTCTTCTGCGTCTGCTTCAATAACCAACGTGTCGAACGAGATGTCGCTTAAGAGTACCAAACTCGTTGGCGGTTCTGCAAACACCCACAAGCCAGTTACCATCAGCGTTATCTACAATAAGTTTAACAAGTAAATTACTTATTTTATAAATATGGCAGACAATTTTCTTGAGAGACACCAAGAGGAATACGAAAAGAAAAAGGAAGCATATTTAAGAAAGAAAAAACATTTGCCTAAAATAAAGCATCACCCTTTGGAGCGTCCTGAGGATGATGCTTTATAATTTCCTTGTATGCGTTATTCTGCTGTTAAGCTATTGCTGAATGACCTTGTATTTGGCAAACTTTAGCAGCAGTTGTTTTGTTCCAGCCACTCGAAACTCGACGGTGGCTTTTTTATTTTCGCCAGTACCTTCTATATTCAACACGCGACCTATGCCAAAACGCTGATGCTCTATCACAGAACCAACGGCAAGTGAATCGTTGCTTCCTGCAGAACTTGGTGCAGACATGCGAGTTGTTGATGAAAGCGGTTTTAATCTTCCGTCACCTATTATACCGCCGAAATGTTGTGTTGCTTGTGTTCTTACCTGCTCTTGAGGTCTGCTGCTAAAAGTGTTGCTTCTTTGTCCAAACCTTTCGTTTGACGGTCCATAAGCAGAAGAGCGCATGCCGCTGCTTGAAGAATAACTGTTTGTCGACTCCTTGCCTACCGATTCAACGGTCATCAGTCTAGGGTCTATCTCTTTTATAAATCGTGAAGGAGAGTCAAACTCTACCCTACCATATCTGAATCTGTTTTGAGCACATGTCAGAAAGCAATGCTTCTCTGCTCTTGTTATGGCAACATAGAGCAGACGACGCTCCTCTTCCAGTTCGCGAGCTGTATTGCATGACATTGGCGACGGGAATATATTCTCTTCCAGACCTACGATGAAGACCACAGGAAACTCCAGTCCCTTGGCACTATGTATAGTCATAAGCACCACCTTGGCATCATCCTCACCATTATTGTCGCTGTCAACATCAGTCAACAGGGCTATTTCCTGAAGAAAATCAGCCATATAGATGTGGTCGACCATATCCTCTTCCTTACGGCTTTCCACAAAATCCTGCATACCGCTAAGGAACTCTTCAACGTTCTGCTGTCGCGACAAGTCTTCCGGTTCCTTGCCGCTGTATATCTCTTTGCTTATTCCGCTCTCCTTTATTATGTCGTAGCCCAATGTATAAGCATCGTCAGTTGCAGCACGGTCTATCCATCCTTCAATCAGCAATTTGAAACTTTCAATCTTGTTCAGTGTAGCTTTTGACACATTTATTGGGTAGAAGGCAGATTGTGAAATGACCTGCCACAAGCTAACACCATGGTCGGTGGCAGTCTGAACAATTTTAGAAAGTGTCGTGTCGCCTATTCCTCTTGTCGGATAGTTAATGATGCGCTTAATGGCTTCCTCATCATTTGGATTGGAAACAACACGGTAATATGCAATAATATCCTTGATTTCCTTATGCTGATAGAAACTAAGTCCTCCGTAAATGCGATATGGGATAGCCTCCTTACGCATGTATTCCTCAAAACTACGACTCTGCGAATTGGTTCTGTACAGAATAGCGAAGTCATTCCAACGGAAATCTTCCGAACGTCTTAACCGCTTGATGTCTCTGCAAACAATCATAGCCTCTTCCTTATCGCTATACGCTGGTTTCAAGACAAGTTTGTTTCCTGATTCCTTTTTGCTATAAACATTCTTCGGAATCTGATATAGGTTGTGCTTAATCAAGCTGTTAGCAGCCATTACGATGTTCTGTGTAGAGCGGTAGTTCTGTTCCAGTTTATAGAGTTTCGCTTCTGGATATATATCATTAAACTTTAGTATGTTATCGATATTTGCTCCACGGAAACTATATATACTTTGGGCATCGTCTCCAACAACACAAATCCTCCTGTGGTCTTTAGCCAACAACGTGACAATAGCCTGCTGGGCAAAGTTGGTGTCTTGATACTCGTCCACTAAGATATAAGTGAATCTCTGTGAGTATTTTGCCCTTATCTCTTCGTTGGATGAAAGCAGTTTAAAAGTATTCAGCAACAGGTCGTCGAAGTCCATCGCATTCGAAGTCTTGCATCTCTCGGCATATTTGAGATAGATGTTGCGCAGTTCTGGCATTTTTCTCATCACGTCTGCCTGAACAAGTTGTGCATTAGAGGCATACTGCTGTGCAGAAATCAACTTGTTTTTCGACATGCTGATGGTATCTGCCACGGTTGATGGCTTGTACACCTTGTCGTCAAGTTTCATGTCCTTGATGATGCTTTTTATCAGCGAACGTGAATCCGATTGGTCGTAGATGGTGAAGTTCGAGTCATAGCCGATGTGTGCCGCTTCGGTATGCAGAATGCGTGAAAACACCGAGTGGAATGTTCCCATGTTGATATACCTGGCATCGTTGTCGCCAACAATATTGGTTATACGCTCTTTCATTTCGCGTGCAGCCTTGTTGGTAAACGTTAGTGCCAGGATATTCCATGACATAAGACCCTTGCATTTCAACAGGTATGCTATCTTGTAAGTCAACACGCGTGTCTTGCCAGACCCGGCACCGGCAATAACCAGTTGCGGACCATCGCAGTATTCCACGGCATTGCGCTGACTTTCGTTAAGTTGCTCTAAGAAATTCATACTGCAAAGTTACAAATTAATTGCGACATAATAATATATTTCTGGCAATATACTTTTCGCTTGTTTACCGCTTAAAAATATCGATGCGCCACTTTGCCGTCGTAAGTGGGCCACTTAGCACCCGTAAATGGGCCGATTTGTCTTTTCCTGATTTTACTAGACACTTTTTTACTTCATTACCTGAACTACTTTACAGTTTATTTCTATACATGCTGAGAATCTTTACTTATTTCAGAAATAAGTCCTGTTTTTATTTACATCTTCAATAAGATGGCT
>JAFQQY010000049.1 GCA_017410365.1 Prevotella sp. | reverse complement strand
TTTGCTCATGCCGGAAGAGTAGTAGTCACGAATTACAGACAATTTAAATTCTTCACTAATGAATCTTCTAATTCTTTTACTCATAGTTTTACACATTTAATTATTAACTCTAAATGTGTCTACCTATATCAGTACAAGACAATTAGATATAGCAAACGGCCGTTTTATTATTTCCATTCAACAGAAAGGTTGTGGAGCATGGTGGTACTTTCACCACAAGAGCCAGTGTGCTGGATAGCTATTCCGCCATAAGGATTTGGAACAATGTCTGCAGACAAATCAACTACTGTTGGCAAATCAGAATCTGCTGGCAGCGGTGTGGCAGTCTCTACATGAGCAGTAAGCTTGTTGCCGTTGGCACTTAGAGATATTGTACATCCTGTGCGGTAGCATCCCGATGAAATGGGCGTAGAAATTGCTTTTGTTACTCCGTTCTTGTATTCCACAAGATAGAAGTCAACAGCCTTGGCATGCTTAGTGGTACGAATGATACGGAGAGCATAACCCGTGAGAGTACGCGTATCAAACTTTATACAAACATCCATGTACTGACCTGTGGCACTGCCGAAGCCTTGGCCTGCTGTTTTTGTCGGGTCAACATTCAGAATGAGAGACATGTTATTATAGGTTCCTTCCAGAGGTGTGTACATCATTCGTGCACCGCGCTGAGCCTGAACAAGACCCCAGCCAACAGCGCCATTGAATCCTTTGGCGTATGCCCACATGTTCTTGTTCTTGTCAAAAGTCCAAGGATACTCGGCTGTATCTTGCGGTTTAAAACCGTCAACAGTCCAGCATCCAGGTATAATCAGCGGTTGCCAACGGCATGGGAAATCTGTGAAATCGGTAGTCAACGACTGTATTTTGTCTGTATCCGACGGTTTTACAATCTTCTTTGTGCTGACATAGACCATCTTGCCATGATTGCTCAGATGGCTTTTTGGACGAATTGACGCACCAATATAATACCACTTATCTGCTTCTGAGAGGGCATAGCTGCGCTTCGGTGAACGATGACTGACACTTACGGCTACAGCACCTTTACCTTCTTTGTCCTTAGAGCGATACCACACCACGTCTGACTCATCGCGCTTACCTTGCAAGTCTAGGTCGTAATCAAGATATAGGCTGTCGCCTTGCTTTCTGATTGCCATATTACGTATGGCCGGTGGGGCTTGCAGACGAGGTTCAACGGTCAGCGCCACAGCTGCCTCATGGCCATGCTTCGTGCTGGCTTTAACATAAAAAACTGCGGTTTCATCGGTATTATTTGTTGGAATGACAAGCACCGAGTCGCCTCCAAGAGACTTTAATTCAACAAACTGACTGAAACCATCCTGCACACGCCAACTCACCTGTGCAAATCCTGTCATATCATAACCGCTATGGCGCATTAGTTTTGCCGAAAGTACTATGCTGTCACGCCCTGTCTGCAAGCGCACCTTACGCTCGTTAGCCAGAAGACATGTTGGCATATCAGGCACCTGAACAGACATACCTGTCGGGTTCCATCCGTCGTCGCCGCGCAAGAGGTTATACAGGTTATACCCGCCATTCGCCTTATAGGCATGGAGCAGTTGCAAATCACCGATTTCAACGGTATTTTCCGCCATTTCATCGCCAACGCGATAAGGTTTGCCATTGAGCATAAAATTATGCTGATAGCAACGCAACCACGCTTCGGGATAGTTGGTCCACCCTACATAAAGAGAATCGGCAGAATGATAACGGCAGTCGATAAGCGCAAGCGGGCCAACAGCCTTGCAGAACACCATACGCCTGTTGTTTCCTTCCACATAGAAGTCGCAGTCGAGGAATACCGCACCACAGCGGTGGGTATTATAAAATGGTTTCTGGCCGTAAAGTCCGATTGTACAATTGAGGTATACGCCGTTGCCTGTAAGGGCATCGTCAGTACACTCCATGTGGCAGCGGTCGAAGAGAATGCGGCGCGCACCGTTTAGCGGATTCATGTTCAGACGACTGATGAAGCGCACATTGCGAGCCACCGCACGGTCGCCATGGCAGTATGCCACATGTGCCTGGGTGATGGCTGGGCTACGCTTCAGCCTCCCCAGTTGCGGCTTGAGCGGAAACTCCAAATCTACGTTGCAATAGTTGCCCATGGTTAGATTGCTAACCTGCAAACCGTTGCCCACGAACATAAACATGGTGAAATTGCCCACGGCACCCTGAGTCTGTCCGCGCTGAGAGGCAAGCACAACATTGCGGGCATCTGCGGTAAGTCCGATTAAATGGAGGTTTTCGCACTTGACTACCATGCCGAACGGTTCTCTGCCATTCTCGCCAACAGCCACTCGCTGGTCATCTGGATCGTCAGCCCAATAGACATAAGGAGCTATATAAACGCACATAGGCATCTTGTCGGTTCCATCGACAAAGTGCCTAACTGCTTGTTTCAACGAATTGTAAACGTATGGATGTTCTGATGCTTCGGCATCAGTAAGATTTCCGTCAAGAAATATGACATGCTTGCCTAATGTTATCGTATCGCCTTGATAAACGATGGCATTGCCAAGAAATGTTATAGGATTGGCGCTATCTAGCGACTTGTAGGCTGCCTGCGCACTGAATACTGTCAACAAGGCAGTGAAAACTAAAAACAGGCAGCGTCTCATAGACATCAAAAGTTTGAAAGATTCTTGTCTTCGTAAATCACCTTGTTAGCTCCCGATGTAATCTTCAGCGCTTCAGGATGCTCATTGATGAAACTCTCGATGTGACGCACATACTTGTCTTCGAGTATCTCGTCGACTGCTATCAGGATTCCCGTTTCCTCTACATCGCCGAAGCCGTCGTTGATGCCAGTTCCGAAGAGTTTCATAGTCGGACTCAGACTCATATATGCATTTACGAGCGGCGGTATGTTACAGCCCAACTGGCGTATCTCGTGGTTCAGTATGCGATAATCGTCCTTGAAACCGTCTTCCTTGAATATTGCCTCCAGTTCCTTCTCGTCTGTCTCTATCTGCAACGGATGCATCGGAATGATAAGGCTGTCTTTATCAGCAAAGTGCTTCTTCAGAAAATAGAGTATCATGTCTCTGCCACGACGGATGTATGATGGATACATGGTCATCTTGCCGAAGAAATACTTGACATCGGGCTTGATAACGGTGAGTGCTCCCAGTCCATCCCACAGGTTGTCGAGGGCGAACAGACTCTTTGCACCCATGCGCGACGACTGATATGGCAAAGAAACAAACGAACGGCCAAGTTCAATGGTATATGGCATATATTCTTTCAGGAACTTGTCTGAGAAGTGGAACATGTGACTTGTGGCAAGTATCGGCTGGCCCTTGTCGTCGAGCTGCCAGTCGGCACCCAGCAAGTAGCGATAGCCACCGATAATCTCTTCAGCTTCCGGATTCCAAACGATAAGCTGCTTGTAGCAGTTCTCGCAAGTATCAAACTCGTCGATATCCACCTCCTTGCCGGTGCCGCCACCAGCCTCGCGGAATGCAATCTCGCGAAGACGACCAATCTCAAGCATCACATTTGGAGCATCATGAGCCGTTATCACGTATATCTCGTTGTGGCTCTTGTTGGTCATTCGAAGCAGTTTATCTGACGTTAGTTCGCTTTTTAGAATTTCCTTGCTTATCGGTTGAATTATTTCCTGTACCATCACTTTTTATCGGTTTTTGGATAATAGTATCTTGACTTGGGATTATGTTTATAACTTGTATACAATGTCTTGCACATACTGCGCCCACTCAGCAGGAGTACGGCTCTTGTCGAACGTTTGCCATGGAATAGGATTGCCAATGGTGACACGGAACGTCTTGTGCACATTCTTGTACATTTCATCAACGAGGTAGATCATTGCGATGTTGACCTTCTTGACATACTTATCGCTGAAATTAGCCAGTTTGTAGAAGAAATCGGAATTCTGACCGCCAAAATGAATAGGCACCACATCGCGCTGATACTGGACGCTCTTGACCACGAACGTCTTAGACCATGGCAAGTCTCTTATCTCACCATTTATGCGACGCGAGCAAAGACCTGCGGGATACATGAGAATGTGGTTGTCACTCTCAAAACCAGCCTTTACCATTGCCGGGAAGCTACGCGCCTGACCACCGGTCTTATTGATTGGGATGCATAAAGGTGCAAGACCAGGAAGATTCATCAGAATATCATTGACCAGATAGCGGAACTTACTATCGTAATGACGGCCAATAATCGAACCAAGGGCAACGCCATCGGCACCACCCAAAGGATGATTGCTGACAAAGGTGTAAAGTTTGCCATCGTTCTTGTCGGGCAGGTTTTCTGCACCTTCTATCTCAAGCGTCATGTCAAGATAGCGTACACATTCCTCCAGCCATTCTGTACCTGTAAGATGTCTGCTTTCCCATAGATAACGGTTCACTTCGTCCTGATGAAGGATACGTTTTAACCACGACACAAGTGGTCGCGGTACGTATTTGGCTTTAGCCCCCATCTTATCGGCAAGTATTTTGTCGATATCTATGGTTTTCTCCGTAATCTGATTCATTTCTCTCTCTACAATACTAACAATGTGCAAATATAGTCAAAAAAAATTACATAAAGTCTATTTTTATTCAAAAAAACCTGCATCATGAGATATTTTGTACATTTTGACTACGCAAATGCGAAAGCAAGATACATTGTTTTGATAAAACAACAGGGCCACTCAGCCGGCAAAAAAGGCAAACTGAGAACAAGAAAAAGACAAGAAAGCAAACAAAAGTGCACCACCGAATAAAACTTTAACGGCATTTTTGCAAGACATTGATTATCATAGCGTTATAATTTTTAACACAAAAATTGTGTTTTTATTTGAAAAAAACATGAAGAAAAGTGGGGGAATGTGGGGGATTTTATGTAACTTTGAACCCGAATTCTTTTAATACTAATGTACGTATGCGATTTTTAGGTAGCATTGAGGCAAAAACAGACAATAAAGGAAGGGTTTTTCTACCCGCCGTATTCCGCAAGGTGCTGAACAGCGCCAGCGAGGAGCGCCTGGTGATGAGAAAAGACGTCTTTCAGGATTGCCTTGTGCTATATCCGGAAAGCATATGGAACGAACAAATGGACGACATGAGGGAGAAGCTGAGCCGCTGGAACAAAGCGCAGCAAGCCGTATATCGAAAATTTGTTTCGGAAGTGGAAATCGTCACACTCGACGGCAACGGCCGTTTCCTGATACCGAAAAGATACATGAAAATGGCTGGCATCGAGCAAGACGTCAAATTCATAGGAATGGGCGACACCATAGAAATATGGAGCAACAGCAAGATAGAAGAAGCCACGATTGATGCAGAAGAATTCGGCAACGCTCTGGAGGAACTGATGGGGACAAACTCCCTATAGTAGCGACACCACCCATAACAAGAATCTCTACCCTTCTACCTGCGTCTCTGGATAAAAATCTACAAGCCGCAGATGTATAAGTTTTCATTGAACGGCATCGATGAAGGGCAACTGAAATTGTAAAACGAAAAACAGAACAGAAAGGCATGGCAATAACGGCAGGAACATATCACGTACCGGTGCTGCTCAACGAGAGCATCGACGGCCTGAATATCAAGAAGGACGGCATATATATCGACGTGACATTCGGAGGCGGAGGGCACAGTAGAGAGATATTGTCAAGACTAGAAGGCGACGCAAGACTATTCAGTTTCGATCAGGACCAAGATGCAGAGTTAAATATCATTAAAGATGATAGATTTACATTCGTTAGAAGCAACTTTAGATATATAAAGAATTGGATGAGGTATCACGGCATTGAGCAGATTGACGGATTGCTTGCCGACCTTGGCGTGTCAAGCCATCACTTCGACGACGAGACAAGAGGATTCTCATTCAGATTCGACGCCCCGTTGGACATGAGGATGAACAAGAGAGGCGGACAGACGGCTGCAGATATCATAAACGGATATGACGAACAACGACTGGCAGACATTTTCTTCCTTTACGGCGAACTGAAGAATGCAAGAAAGATTGCCTCGGCATTGGGCAAGGCTAGAATCGCCAAGAGAATAGAAACGACCAACGACCTGATGGAAGCGACAGAAAAGCTGTTCAGGCAGGAGCGCGAAAAGAAAGAAATGGCAAAGATGTTCCAAGCGCTGAGGATAGAGGTGAACCACGAAATGGACGCGCTAAAGGACATGCTGAAAGGAGCGACTGAACTGCTGGCACCAGGGGGACGACTGTCTGTCATTACCTACCATTCATTGGAAGACCGCATGGTGAAGAACATCATGAAGACCGGCAACGTGGAGGGTAAAATGGAGAAGGATTTCTTCGGGCGGACAGAAACACCATTCAAACTGATAAACAGCAAGGTAATCATACCCACTGAAGAGGAACAGGAAAGAAATCCTCGAAGCAGAAGTGCAAAACTGAGAATTGCAGAAAAGATATAAGAACACAAGACACGGCAAGACAGAAAAAGAGAAATGGAAGAAGAAAAGGAGATAATATTCACCAACGAGCAAGACTCTGCCGAGCAGCAAGCAAAGGAGCAGGAAACGCCGACAACAGAAAGCAAGGATGCCAGCGAAGAGAATGGCAACATGAGCGCACTGGAACAAATAAAAGCCAGCGCAAGCGAGGAGGACGGCAAACCAGCACAAACGCTATCGCTGAGAGGGCTATTGGGCGGCGACTTGCTAAGTACCGACTTTATGCGTCGCCAGGTGTGGCTTATATTGTTGGCCATGGTGTTTATTATCATCTATGTGGCCTTCCGCTATCAGTGCCAACAGGACATGATAAAAATTGACAAGCTTGAAAAAGAGCTCAAAGACATGAAGTACAAGGCACTGTCAACATCGAGCACACTGACTGAGAAAAGTCGCGAGAGCAACATATTGAAGATATTGAAGACAAGGGAGGACAGCCTGCTGCGCCCATCAGAACAACCACCATATATAATTAGCATACCTGAGGAATGAGCAAATTTGAAAAAAACAAAGTGATGCCGCGATACTTCGCTATCGCAGTAGTTTTGACACTGCTTGGCTTTGCCGTGATTGGCAAGGCTATGTACATCATGACTGCAGAGAAACAGTATTGGACAGACGTCGCCGCCAGACTGAAAGCCGACAGCATCGACGTAATGCCAAACCGTGGAAACATATTAAGCAGCGACGGCCAGCTTATGGCAAGTTCAATCCCAGAGTACAAAATATATATCGACTTCAAGGCTGGCGACGAAAAGAAAGATTCTATCTTATTGGCTGATATGGACAGCATCTGCAACGGTCTGCACACTATATTCCCTGAAAAATCAGCCGCAGACTTCAAGAAACACATGATGGAGGGATATAAAAAACAGTCGCGCAACTGGCCTATCTGGAAAAAGCGAATAGACTACGGCACATGTGCAGAGGTAAAGAAATTGCCCGTTTTCAACATGCCGAGATATAAAGGAGGTTTCAAGGCTGAAGCATACAATGCCCGTCGCCGCCCGTTCGGTTCGCTTGCACAGCGCACCGTGGGCGAGATGTATGGTGCCAAGGACACTGCCAAATGTGGCATCGAGCTGTCTTGCGATTCCATCTTACGCGGTAAAATAGGCAAAAAGCATCGCAGAAAGGTACTCAACAAGTATCTTGATATTCCTGTACTGCCACCAACTGACGGTGCCGACATAGTTACAACCATCGACGTAACAATGCAGGACATAGCAGAGAGGGCTGTTGTTGACGAATTGAAAAAGATAAACGGCGACATGGGCGTGGCTATCCTTATGGAGGTAGAGACTGGCGACGTGAAAGCCATCGTGAACATGGAACGCCTCGGCAACGGATATGCAGAGAGAGTGAACAGAGCCATTAGCTACAGATGCGAACCAGGGTCGGTATTCAAGGTAGCATCGTTCCTCGTGGCACTGGATGACGGGGTGGTTGATACAAGTTACGTAATACACACTGGCAGCGGGGTGATGCAGATGCATGGCCGTTGGATGAAAGACCACAACTGGCGCCGCGGAGGATACCAAGACATAAACGTTGCACGCACACTCGAGGTGAGTTCAAACATCGGCGTAAGTCATGTGATTGACAAATATTACTATAACAATCCTGAGAAGTATGTCAGCGGATTGTATAGGGTAGGAATAAACGAGGATCTCAAACTTCCTATAATAGGCTATCTGCCTCCAAAAATCCGCATGCCGGAAAAAAACAATCGCGGCCAATACACCAACTGGAGCAAGACTGCTCTGGCATGGATGAGCATAGGATACGAAACCCAGATTGCACCTATCAACACCGTTACTCTCTATAACGCCATTGCAAACGACGGAAAGATGATGAGACCGAGATTCATTAAAAAGATAGTGAAGAACGGCGAAACGATTCAGGAATTTCCGCCAGAGGTGATAAAGGAGCAAATAGCAAAGCCGACAACAATAAAGACCATGCAGACCATACTGGAGCATGTTGTCAGTCAGGGATTAGGCAAGAAGGCAGGCTCTGCATTGTTCAAGGTTGCCGGCAAAACGGGAACGGCTCAGGTTTCACAAGGAGCAAAGGGCTATAAATCGGGTGTTGTCCAGTATTGGTTGAGTTTTGCTGGATACTTCCCTGCCGACGACCCAAAATACAGTTGCATCGTATGTCTGAAGAAGTCGGGCCTGCCTGCATCTGGAGGTGGCATGAGCGGTCTTGTGTTCCACAACATATCTGAGGCCATAATGGCAAAGAATCTGAAAATTGACGTTGCAGATGCCAAAGACAGTACTTCAATCATGACACCGGACGTAAAGAACGGTAATATGATGGCTGCTGAATATGTGTTGAGGAATCTCGACATTGATTCCGATACAGAATGGGAAGGAAGTTTTGCCTACGGCAATCCTATTTGGGGCAAGGCATCAAGCAACGAAACAACCGTTAACCTGTCGAAAGAGAATACAAGCGAGCATATAGTGCCTAATGTTCAAGGTATGGGAGCCCGCGATGCCGTATATCTGCTGGAAAACCGCGGACTAAAGGTAAAACTGGTGGGCAGAGGAAAGGTGAAATCACAAAGTTGCGCTGCTGGCAAAACAGCTGTGAAAGGAACTGAATGTGTACTGATTTTAGGCTAAACGTAAAGAAAAAGGTATGAAACTGAATGAACTGCTGAATGGTTGCAAAACGCTCTGCATAGTGGGCGAAACCGACATTGACATAAACGGAGTGAACATTGACTCGCGCCAAATAAAACCTGGCCATCTGTTTATTGCTCTTAAAGGTACGCAAACAGACGGTCATACATATATTGGCAAGGCCATAGAACTCGGTGCTGCAGCCATACTATGCGAAGATATGCCTGAAGATTTGTCAAATGGCATCACATACATACAGGTAAAGTCAACAACAGACGTTGTCGGCAAGGCGGCAACAGTTTTCTACGGTAATCCATCGGAGAAAATTAAGTTGGTTGGCGTAACAGGCACCAACGGCAAGACCACCATCGCCACATTATTATATAATATGTTTCGCGCGATGGGACACAAGTGCGGTTTGCTGTCTACCGTGTGTAATTATATCGACGGAGAAGCTGTAGCCGCAAGCCATACCACACCCGACCCTATTGCACTAAACGCACTATTGGCAAGAATGGTTGAGGCAGGTTGCGAATATGTGTTCATGGAGTGTTCAAGTCACGCCATTGACCAAAAACGAATAGGAGGATTGAAGTTTGCCGGAGGGTTATTTACAAACCTGACCCGAGACCATCTGGATTATCACAAGACGTTTGACAACTATCGTGATGCCAAAAAGGCATTCTTCGATGGGCTAGACAGCGATGCATTTGCCATAACAAATGCCGATGACAAGAACGGCATGGTAATGGTGCAGAACTGTAAAGCAAAAGTGAAGACTTATTCTACACGTTCAATGGCCGACTTCAAGGCAAGGCTCATAGAGTGTCATTTCGAAGGAATGTATCTAGATATTGACGGACACGAAGTTGGCGTGCAGTTCATTGGCAAGTTCAATGTCAGCAACCTGCTGGCTGTATATGGCGCTGCAATAATGCTGGGCAAGCAACCAGATGATATATTGCTAACTCTAAGCACATTGAAAAGTGTAAGCGGCAGACTTGAACCAATACGTTCGAAAGAAGGCTATACCGCCATTGTTGACTACGCCCATACACCAGATGCCCTAGAGAATGTGCTCAATGCTATTCACGAAGTGCTCGACGGGAAAGGCAAAGTAATAACCGTCTGCGGCGCGGGAGGCAACAGAGACAAGGGCAAACGTCCGCTTATGGCACAAGAGGCGGCAAAGAACAGCGACAGGGTTATAATAACAAGCGACAACCCTCGCTTTGAAGAGCCTCAAGATATTATCAACGACATGCTGGCTGGACTCACACCTCAGCAAATGAAGAAGACATTGAGCATCGTCGACCGCAAGGAAGCTATTCGTACAGCTTGCATGATGGCAGAAAAGGGAGACGTAATCTTGGTAGCAGGCAAGGGACATGAGGACTATCAGGAGATAAAGGGTGTAAAACACCATTTCGACGACAAAGAAGTGTTGATGGAGATAATGAATTAAGAGTTACGAACCATTCTAAATTCTTCATTATTAATTTAAAAGAATATGCTATACTATCTTTTCAGATTTCTAGAAGACTTCAACATACCGGGAGCACATCTATGGTCTTACATATCATTCCGTGCACTTCTGGCCATGATATTAGCTCTTATCATATCTGCATGGTTTGGTGAGAGATTCATCAAATTCCTTAAAAAGAAGCAGATAACCGAAGTGCAGCGTGATGCCAGCATTGACCCATTTGGCGTGAAGAAGATTGGCGTTCCGTCTATGGGTGGTGTGATTATCATTGTTGCCATCTTATTGCCCGTATTGTTATTGGGCAGAATGCGCAACATTTATCTTATTCTAATGATAATAAGCACTATATGGCTTGGAGTACTTGGCGGATTAGACGATTACATAAAGATATTCAAACATAACAAGGAAGGATTGCAAGGCAAGTTCAAGATAGTCGGTCAGGTCGGCTTAGGACTTATCGTAGGTCTGGTAATGTATTTCAGCCCAGATGCTGTTGTACGTGAGAACATAGCTGTAACCAAACATCAGACACAAGAGGTGACCATAAAGCACGAGCCGACAGCGACAAAGTCGCTTAAAACGACAATTCCTTTTGTCAAGAACCATAATCTGGACTACTCGGACATTATGTCGTTCTGTGGCAAGTATAAAGAGGAGGCCGGCTGGATTTTATTTGTCATAATGACCATACTAGTGGTTACAGCCGTGTCAAACGGTGCCAATCTCAATGACGGCATGGACGGAATGTGTGCAGGTGTGTCGGCAATAATCGGAGTTGCGCTGGGTATATTTGCCTATGTTTCCAGCCACATTGAGTTTGCAGCATATCTCGACATTATGTATATACCGGGGAGTCAGGAACTGGTAGTGTTTATCTGTGCATTCATAGGAGCGCTAATCGGTTTCCTGTGGTACAACACATACCCTGCACAGGTCTTTATGGGCGATACTGGTTCGCTGACTATTGGCGGTATCATTGCCGTTTGCGCAATAATAATCCACAAAGAATTGATGTTGCCAATTCTGTGCGGTATATTCTTTGTAGAAAGCCTGAGCGTAATGATACAGGTTTGGTACTTCAAATTAGGCAAGCGAAGAGGAGTGAAACAGCGTGTATTCAGACGTACACCAATCCACGACACCTTCCGCACTCAAGACTGCCAACTTGACCCTGAATGCAAATACCTGCTCAAAGGGCCTAAGACTGTCGCACACGAATCAAAGATAACTATACGCTTCTGGATTGTGACTATCATTCTGGCTGCGCTGACGATAATAACATTAAAGATGAGATAACACGATATGGAAAGAATTGTGATTTTAGGTGCCGGAGAGAGCGGAGCTGGAGCTGCAGTACTCGCCAAGAAACAAGGATTTGATGTCTTTGTTTCAGATATGTCTACCATCGGCGACAAGTACAAGAAAATGCTTGACGACCGTGGCATTGAATGGGAAGAGGGGAAGCATACGGAAGATAAAATACTGAATGCCAATGAAATAATAAAGAGTCCAGGCATTCCAGACACAGCACCTATCGTAAAGAAAGCAACAGAAAAAGGCATCCATATCATCAGCGAGATAGAGTTTGCTGGCCGATACACAAACTCGAAAATGATCTGCATAACAGGCAGTAATGGCAAGACGACAACAACATCGCTGATATACCACATATTCAAGGAAGCGGGCTATGATGCCGGTCTGGCAGGAAACATTGGCAACTCGTTGGCATTGCAGGTGGCAGAGGAACCTCATGAGTACTACATAATCGAACTGAGTTCTTTCCAATTGGATAATATGTATGACTTTAGAGCCAACATAGCCATCCTGCTGAACATAACACCAGACCACATGGACCGCTATGACTACTGCATGCAGAATTATGTAGATTCTAAGATGAGAATCATTCAAAATCAGACAGACAACGATGCTTTCATCTACTGGAACGATGACCCGATAATAAAGAGAGAACTGGAGAAATATGACATTAAAGCCATCAAATGCCCATTCTCAGAACTTAAAGAAAAAGGTTCTATCGGTTATCTGGAAGAAGGGATGTACAAAATAGAGACACCTACTCCATTCAATATGGAGCAAGAGGCATTAAGCCTGACCGGAAAGCATAATATCTACAACAGTCTGGCTGCCGGTATTGCTACAAATCTTTCGGGCATAGAGAAGGACATAATAAGAAAAAGTCTCGGCGACTTCCCTGGAGTAGAACATAGACTTGAAAAGGTGACAACTGTTCGTGGCGTTCAGTACATCAACGACTCTAAAGCAACAAATGTAGATGCTTGCTGGTATGCACTTGAAAGTATGCGCACGAAAGTTGTGCTCATCATCGGAGGAAAAGACAAAGGCAACGACTATGATGCCATCAAGCCTTTAGTAAAAGAGAAATGTTCTGCTTTGGTTTACCTCGGTGCTGACAACACAAAACTGCATGATAACTTTGACAGCCTTGGCATACCGGTACGTGACACCCACTCCATGAAAGAATGCATAGAGGCGTGTTATGAATTGGCCAAACCAGGCGAAACGGTTCTGCTTAGTCCATGCTGCGCAAGCTTCGACTTGTTTAAGAACATGGAAGACCGTGGCGAACAGTTTAAGACTTTGGCAAGAAACTTATAATATCTCCAAGATATGAACATTAAAATAAGCAACATATTTAAAGGCGACAAGGTCATCTGGATGGTGTTCTTCTTCCTCTGTATAATCAGTGTGGTTGAAGTGTTCAGTGCCTCAAGCGGCCTGACTTACAAGAGTCAGGACTATCTGACACCTATTATCAAGCATGCAGGAATGCTGATTTTCGGTGCTGTTGTTACTGTAATAACGCTAAACATACCTTGGAAGTACTTTAAACTGACCACTCCGTTCTTGCTACTGATATCTTTGTTCACGCTAATATGGGTTCTCGTTGGCGGTGAAGATATCAATGGAGCTCAACGTGTGATAAAGTTCATGGGGCAGACTTTCCAACCATCAGAGATAGCCAAGGGCACACTGATTCTTGCAACGGCACACATCCTAAGCGCCATGCAATATGAGAACGGAGCCGACCCAAGAGCGTTTAAGTTCATCATGATTCTTACTTTACCTATTGCTGGACTCATATTTGTAGAGAATCTGTCAACGGCAGTACTGCTCTGTTCTGTAATATTTCTTATGATGTTCATCGGAAGAGTGCCCCTGCGCCAACTAGGCAAACTGCTTGGTATCGTTACCGTAATTGGCGTGGTCGTGGTCAGTTTCGTGTTGATTGCTGGTAAGAGCAAAGACGAAAAGGCAGCAGAGGAAATCAGCAAGGAAATGGTTGTGGAAGAAAAGAAAGACGAGAACTTTATAGACAAGATGTTTCACCGTGCAGACACATGGAAGGCTCGTCTGATGAAGTTCATCGACAACGAAGAGGTGGCCGCAAAGGACTATGACCTTGACAAGGATGCACAGGTGGGGCATGCCAATATTGCAATAGCTACCAGCAATGTCATCGGCAAAGGACCGGGCAATTCTGTAGAGCGTGATTTCTTGTCGCAAGCATTTTCCGACTTTATCTTTGCCATCATCATTGAGGAGATGGGCATCTTAGGAGCCATCGGAGTAGTTTTCCTCTACATAATATTGCTATTCAGATGTGCACGTATTGCCAGCAGATGCGAGCGCAACTTCCCTGCATTTCTGGTAATGGGATTGGGATTGCTTCTTGTCATTCAGGCCACGTTCAACATGCTTGTTGCCGTTGGATTGGCTCCTGTTACAGGTCAGCCGTTGCCACTAATAAGCAAGGGTGGGACATCGACAATAATAAACTGTGCCTATATCGGAGCAATACTCAGCGTGAGCCGTTCTGTGAAAAAAACGCATACGCAGAAAACTGAAAGCGAAATAGAAGAGAAAGAGGCTGAATTGGCAACGGCAAAAATATAGTTGATTTATTAGCAGAAACAAGAGAAAATTTGTAATTTTGCATTACTTATATATAATAAGGTATGGACGATAAGATGAGAATAGTTATTAGCGGTGGTGGCACTGGCGGCCATATATTCCCCGCCATCTCTATTGCAAACGCAATAAAAGCATTGCACCCAGAGGCTGAAATACTTTTCGTTGGAGCATTAGGACGCATGGAGATGCAACGTGTTCCTGCCGCAGGGTATAAGATTGTCGGCCTGCCTATATGCGGTTTCGACCGTAAGAACCTGCTGAAGAACATAAAGGTTCTATTCAAGATATGGAAAAGCCAGCGAATGGCAAAGAAACTGATTGAAGAATTCAAGCCTATGGCTGCTGTTGGCGTTGGCGGATATGCTAGCGGCCCTATGCTGAACCAAGCTGCAAAAATGGGTATTCCATGCCTGATACAAGAGCAGAATTCTTATGCTGGCGTCACAAACAAGTTGCTGGCAAAGAAAGCAGAAAAGATATGTGTTGCCTACGACGGTATGGAACGATTCTTCCCTGCCGAGAAAATAATAAAGACAGGCAACCCTGTAAGACAGGCTTTGCTGAATACAAAAATGTCTAAGGCTGAAGCGACAAAGACTTTCGGCCTTGACCCTGACAAGAAGACAATTCTACTCGTTGGAGGAAGCCTCGGTGCTAAAACCATCAACGATAGCATACTCCACCATCTGGACTTAGTTGACCAGAAAGACATACAGTTCATTTGGCAAACAGGCAAGTATTACAACAAACAAATAACAGAAGAACTAAAAGGCAAGCTGCCAAGCAACCTTATCGTTACCGATTTTATCAGTGACATGGGTGCTGCATATACTGCTGCCGATCTAGTTATCAGTCGTGCCGGGGCCAGCAGCATATCCGAATTTTGCCTTATTGGCAAACCTGTGATATTAGTACCAAGTCCTAATGTCGCAGAAGACCATCAGACAAAGAATGCCATGGCTCTGGTCAACAAGCAGGCTGCCATCTATGTAAAGGACAGCGATGCACCAGACTGTCTGCTTGAACAAGCAATAAAACTAATTAAAGACGATGACAAACTGAAGAACCTCAGTAAAAATATTCTGAAGCTGGCATTGCCAGACTCTGCAGATATAATAGCGAAAGAGGTCATTAAGATGATAAGAAAATAATAAAATGGAACTTAAAGATATAAAATCTGTTTATTTCGTAGGTGCTGGCGGTATTGGCATGAGTGCCATTGCCCGCTTTTTCATTAGCCACGGCCAGGTTGTTGCAGGATATGACAAGACACCCTCTGCACTTACAAAACAACTTGAGCATGAGGGCATGCTGATACACTATGAAGAGAACATCAATATGATTCCACACGCTTGTCGCGACAACAAGTCGTGCTTGGTGGTTTATACACCTGCTGTTCCAGCTGATCACAAAGAACTGGTATACTTCCGTGAAAACGGTTTTGAAATACAGAAACGCGCACAAGTTCTAGGAACATTAACCCGCGCACATAAAGGTCTTTGCGTTGCCGGTACACACGGCAAGACATCGACATCAACCATGTGTGCTCACATCATGCACCAGAGCCATTTGGACTGCAATGCTTTCCTTGGCGGAATATCTAAGAACTATGCAACCAACTGCATACTTAGCGACAGCGACTATGTTGTGATAGAAGCCGATGAATTTGACCGCTCTTTCCATTGGCTAACACCTTGGATTAGCATCATAACATCTACAGACCCTGACCATCTGGATATTTACGGAACCAAAGAAGCATATCTTGAAAGTTTCCGTAAATATTCTTCACTGATTATGCCTGGTGGCGCCCTAATCATACACAAGGATTTAGAGATGAAGGCCAATCTGCAAGATGGTGTACGATGCTACGAATATAGTCTGGACGAAGGCGACTTCCACGCAGAAAACATAAGAATTGGCAACGGGGAGATTGTATTTGATTTCATTTCACCAATTGAGAATGTACCAAACGTAAAGCTTGGACATCCAATACCAATCAATATAGAAAATGGTGTGGCAGCCATGGCTATGGCACAACTTAGCGGATGCAACGCCGAAGAACTGAAATATGGAATGAGCACATATAAAGGGGTTGACCGAAGATTCGACTTCAAGATAAAAACAGACAACCTTGTGCTGTTGAGCGACTATGCCCACCACCCCAACGAAATCTACCATAGTGCGAAAAGCATACGCGAACTGTACAAAGACAGGCAGATTACTGTTATCTTCCAACCGCACCTGTATACTCGCACACGCGATTTCTATAAAGAATTTGCTGATAGTCTAAGTCTGGTTGACGAGGTGGTGCTATGCGAAATCTATCCAGCACGCGAACTGCCGATAGAAGGAGTAACTTCCCAACTCATTTTCGACAATCTGCAACCAGGTGTCAAGCGCGAAATGATTAACAAAGACAATGTGATAGACTACATTAAGAACCGCGATTTCGACGTGCTCGTAATATTGGGTGCTGGAGACTTAGACAGTTATGTTCCACAAATAACAAAGATACTGCAAAAAAGATGTCAATAAACTGGAAGAAACCTCTTATAATCTTGCTAGATATAGCACTTGCTGCATATCTGGTGATGGCTATCACGGCTTTCAACAAGCCCGACGAGAGCAATGATGTGTGCAACGACATAAAGATACAGTTCAACGAGAGTATCGTTGAAGGCTTTCTTTGTGAAGAAGAGATAAAGAATATCCTCAAGCACAATGGCATCTTTCCGTTGGCACAACAGATGAGCAATATCGACATCAGAAAGATAGAAGAGACTATCGAAAAGAATCCATATATAGAGAATGTGGAATGCTACAAGACACAAGGCGGAAGCGTTGTCATAAACCTTTCACAGAAAATGCCTGTGATAAGAATAATGGCAGAAAACGGCGACAACTACTATGTTGACAGCAAAGGAAGCATACTTGCAGCAAACAAATACACATCGAACATGATAATTGCCACAGGCAATATTTCTAAGAGATTCGCCCAGAACCAGTTAAGAGAATTTGCCAACTATATACTACACGACAAGTTCTGGCACAACCAAATAGTGCAACTTAACATACTGTCTGGCAACGAAATAGAAATAGTGCCAAGAGTGGGCGAACATATCATCTATCTCGGCAAGCCGATAGGCTACGAGCACAAACTGAAACGACTTGAACAGTTCTACAAATACGGACTAAGCCAAGCCGGATGGAACAGATACTCTTACATAAACATTGAGTTTGACAATCAGATAATTTGCAGAAAGAAACAAAATAAAAAGACAATATAAGATGGCAGCAAAGGAATTTATCGTAGCAATTGAGCTCGGTTCATCAAAAGTTATCGGTATAGCCGGGCAGAAGAACCTCGACGGCAGCATCAAAGTGTTGGCTGTAGCAAAAGAGAGTTCTTCCTCATGTATTCGTAAAGGTGTTGTGAACAATATTGACAAGACGGCAATTTGTCTAAGCAACATCATCAACAAACTGAAGGCACAACTGCACACAGAGATTACAAAAGTATTTGTCGGTGTAGGAGGCCAGTCTATACGCAGTTCCAAGAACGAGATAGAGCTTAACCTGCCATCTGACACAAAAGTAACTCAGGACATGATTATCGAACTGATGGACGAAAACCGCAACAAGGAATACGCCGATCAAGAGATACTCGATGTTGCCACTCAGGAGTTTAAGGTCGACTCACAACTGCAACTTGACCCTGTAGGCATACAGTGCTCACGCCTTGAGGGCAATTTCCTCAACATATTGCAGCGCATGAAGTTCTACAAGAACCTCAACGAGTGTTTTGCTACTGCCAGAATCAACGTTGCCGGCATGTATCTTGCACCACTCGCTCTTGCCGATAGCGTGCTTACAGAAGCAGAGAAGCGCTCAGGCTGTGCATTGGTGGACATCGGTGCCGATACAACAACCGTCTCTGTATATAGCAAGAACATCCTGCGCCATCTTGCCGTTATCCCATTGGGAAGCAACAACATTACAAAAGACATCGCCTCATTGAACATGGAAGAGAGCGATGCCGAGAATATGAAACTCAAATACGGTTGCGCCTATACAGACAACAATGAGATTGACAACTCTCTGATGTTGCCTATAGATGCGGAACGACAGGTTGAGAGCCGCAAGTTCATAGAAATTGTCGAAGGACGTCTTGAAGAGATTATTCATAATGTTTGGTATCAGATACCTACCGAATACTCCGACAAACTGCTTGGCGGTATCATACTCACTGGCGGTGGAGCCAACATGAAGAATATAGAAAAGGCATTCAAAAACCACATCAACATTGACAAGATACGCATTGCAAAGTTCGTTACACAGACCATACAGTCGAATAACAGCGACATCAATGCAAAAGATGGCACAATGAACACAGTGCTCGGACTGCTGGCAAAGGGAGACATCAACTGTGCCGGCAACGATGTTGATCCTAACGGTAATCTCTTCGACAATAATAACAATGCGTTTACACCTGAACGCCCAATGCGTCAGAACGATGTAATAACAGACGGCGGCAGCGTAAGGACAATGGAGCAGAAGAAGAAGGAAGAAGAAGAGGCACGCAAGAAGAAGGAAGAAGAAGATCGCATAGCTGAAGAGAAACGTAAGGAAGAAGAGGCTGAGGCAGAACGCCTGAGAAAAGAAAACAGCACTTGGAACAAGTTCAAGAAGGGACTGATAAACTTCACTCAAAAGATTACATCTGAAGATGAGTAAACCATTTAATCAAGGGAGAAAATAAGTATGGCTGACAACTATAATAATATGACAGATATTCTGGACTTCGGCGAACCAGAAAAGAACAACTGCATAATCAAAGTGATTGGTGTTGGAGGTGGCGGCGGCAACGCTGTAAACCACATGTATCGCGAAGGAATACACGACGTTACCTTCGTGCTATGTAACACTGACAATCAGGCGCTCAACGACTCACCTGTGCCTGTTCATCTACAACTGGGCAAAGAAGGACTCGGTGCCGGCAACAAGCCGGAAAAGGCACGCCAAGCTGCCGAAGAAAGTCTTGACGATATCAAGAACATGCTTAACGACGGCACCCGAATGGCATTCATCACAGCCGGAATGGGTGGCGGTACTGGTACCGGTGCGGCCCCTGTCATTGCACGCGTTTCCAAGGAAATGGGCATTCTCACAGTGGGCATTGTAACCATACCTTTCCGCTTTGAAGGCCCCAAGAAGATTGACCAGGCTCTCGATGGCGTAGAAGAGATGTCAAAGCATGTCGACGCTCTGCTAGTAATAAACAATGAGCGTCTGCGCGAGATATACCCTGACCTGTCGCTGATGGCTGCCTTTGGAAAGGCCGACGACACTCTTAGCATTGCCGCACGTTCTATTGCAGAGATTATCACCGTCCACGGTGTCATCAACCTTGACTTCAACGATGTCAAAACCGTATTACAAGATGGTGGCGTTGCCATAATGTCTACCGGCTACGGTGAAGGCGAAGACCGTGTGAAGAAGGCTATCGACGATGCTCTCAACTCACCATTGCTCAATGAGAACGACGTGTTCAACTCTAAAAAGATTCTGCTCTCTATTGCATTCAACGAAGAAAAGGGCGGCAAGGACAACTTCATGATGGAAGAGATGAACTATGTTCACGACTTCATGGACAAGTTCGGGGACTTTGAAATCAAATGGGGTGTTGCCATCGACCCTGAACTAGGCAAGAAAGTAAAGGTAACTATCCTTGCTACCGGTTTCGGCATCAGCAAGGTTGACGGCATGCAAGAGCGCATAAAGAAACATACTCAGGAAGAAGCCAACCGCATTGCAGAAGAACAGGAAAAGGTAGCAGCAAAAGAAGAGCGCCGCGACCGCTACTACGGCAATCCTGGCCAGAATCGTCGCTACAAGCGTCGCCCACACATCTATATGTTCCGTCCTGAGGACCTTGACAACGACGATGTAATATCTGCCGTTGAATCTACTCCAACGTACAAGCGCACACGTGAGATACTTGACAGCATTAAGAGTCAGACCATGCGCAACGACGTTGTGACAGAAAATGAGACACCATCCAACGAAGAAACACTTGGCACAATAATATTCTCATAAACATTATAATATAAAAAACATGGCACTATTTGAACAAGTAAGCAAAGATATCGTTGCTGCAATGAAAGCCAAAGACAAGGTTGCTCTTGAGGCACTGCGCAACATAAAGAAAGTATTTATCGAGGCAAAGACAGCGCCAGGTTCTAACGACGAACTTGACGATGCTACTGCAATGAAGATTCTGCAGAAACTGGCAAAGCAAGGACACGATGCTGCCGACCTGTATGTAGCCCAGAACCGTCAGGACCTAGCTGATGCAGAGTTGGCTCAGGTAAAGGTAATCGAGAGTTATCTGCCACAGCCAATGTCTGTAGAAGAAATAGAGGTTGCTGTTAAAGAAATCATTGCTCAGACTGGCGCTTCTAGCATCAAGGAAATGGGCAAGGTAATGGGCGTAGCAAGCAAGCAACTTGCAGGCAAAGCTGACGGTAAGGCTATTTCAGATGCCGTAAAGCGTTTATTGGCATAATAAACATTTCATGATTTATTCATGAGGAATGCACATCTGCACCATCTACATAACAAGTTAGATACCAACAAGAAAGGCATCATGTAGATTGGTGCAGATGTTGTATTTATCAAAACAATTCGCGCAGCACACTGAGCGACTTCAGTTCTGGGAAATCTGGTAGATGCAAACTATAGTAATGAAGCACGACATCAATAAGCCTGTTGCGGTCGTCGCGTGAGAATCGGAACAGATGCATATTGAAAAAGTCCATACGCATCATCAGACCAATAAGAGATGCATCCTGAGGTTGCAGGAAATCACGATGCAAGGGCGTCAAAGACGTAAACCCACCGGCACGCAAATCGAAAAAGCAACCAGGTACATAATCGTCAAGATTAGGATAGAAACCAAGAAAGCGACTCAAACGCATAGTAAACACAAGATGGAAATTGGAATAATGAAGCTCACAACTATCTAGCCATAAGATACTGTTGCGCACATACCCAAACAATGGTTCATCTTGCTGCTGCACCCTCAGAGAACGATAAAGAAACTCTGCCACAAAAAGTGAAATAGACAATTTGTAAGGTTCAAACGGAATGGATGAAAAGGGATGCAGAATGCGGGCATCAGTCAACTTCGGCATATTTGACTTTCTTACATCAGCCGTGATTTCCAGAATAGCCAATGGCTGAAACACCTGTTTCTTGATTTTTGCCTTCGGCGACTTAGACATAGGGGCTACAACCGTCATTCGACCGCAAGAAAAGGTGAATAAATCCACCACAATCTTGTTCTCTCCCAACTTGAACGAATGCAATACGATAGCCTCTGTTTTTGTCAACATAATGGCAAAGTTAGCACTTTTTACAGAAAAAATACACAAAAACTAAATTTTTTCATCGAAAAATTTTGCTGGATTAAATAAATGATATAACTTTGCACCCGCAAAACGAACCTATGGTCCCTTCGTCTATCGGTTAGGACGAGAGATTTTCATTCTCTAAAGAGGAGTTCGACTCTCCTAGGGACTACTAAATTAAAAAAAGAAGAAATTTAAAGATGGCAAATCACAAATCATCAATCAAGCGTATCCGTCAGGAGAAGAAAAGAACGCTTCACAACAAATATTACGCTAAGACAATGCGTAACGCTGTACGTAAGTTGCGCGCGCTGACAAATAAGGACGAGGCTGCGAAGTTGTATCCAACAGTTCAGAAGATGCTGGACAAGTTGGCAAAGACAAATGTTATCCACAAGAACAAGGCTGCAAATATCAAGTCTAGCCTTTCTATTCACATCAACAAGTTGGGATAATTACATTAAAACAAGATAAGTATAGAGACCAAAGTCCAGTGACTTTGGTCTCTATTTTTTTTGCATATAAATATTTCGTGAAACGGAGTTTTTTTTGTATCTTTGCACAATATTATAAGCAAAGCGATTAATTAAAAATTAAGCATTAGTCATTAATAATTATTATGGCAGAAGACATAACCAAGGAAAGCAATTATTCCGCGAGTAACATTCAAGTACTCGAGGGGCTTGAGGCTGTGCGCAAGCGCCCTGCAATGTACATTGGCGACATTAGCGAAAAGGGTTTGCACCATCTGGTAAACGAAACCGTAGACAACTCTATCGACGAGGCAATGGCAGGCTATTGCACGCACATAGAGGTTACCATAAACGAAGACAACTCAATCACTGTACAAGACAACGGACGCGGTATCCCTGTTGACGAACATGAGAAACTGCACAAATCGGCTCTTGAAGTTGTCATGACCGTATTGCATGCCGGAGGTAAGTTCGACAAGGGTTCATACAAAGTTTCTGGTGGTCTTCACGGTGTCGGTGTATCCTGCGTGAACGCCCTTTCATACAAGATGCTCTCACAGGTATTCCGTGACGGCAAGATTTATCAGCAAGAATACGAACAGGGTAAGCCACTCTATCCGGTAAAAGTGGTAGGCGAAACAGACAAGCGCGGTACACGCCAGCAGTTCTGGCCAGACCCAACCGTATTCACCACTACAGAATATAAGTACGAGATTATAGCAAAGCGTATGCGCGAGTTGGCGTTCTTGAATGCTGGCATCACAATTACGCTTAAAGACATGCGCCCTGACGAAGAAGGTAAGACCAAGGAAGAGGTATTCCATGCCAGCGAGGGTCTGAAGCAATTCGTTCGCTACGTTGACCGCCACCGCACCCATCTGTTCGACGATGTAATCTACCTGAAGACAGAGAAGCAGGGAGTGCCTATCGAAGTAGCTGTAATGTACAACACCGACTATACAGAAAACATCCACTCTTACGTGAACAACATCAACACCATAGAAGGTGGTACACATCTGGTTGGTTTCCGCATGGCACTGACCCGTACACTGAAGAAGTATGCCGATGCTGACCCTACAATCTCTAAGCAGATTGAAAAGGCAAAGATTGAGATTGCAGGCGAGGACTTCCGTGAAGGTCTAACTGCCGTTATTTCTATAAAGGTGGCAGAACCGCAGTTTGAGGGACAGACAAAGACAAAGCTGGGTAACAGCGAAGTGGCAGGTGCCGTTCAGCAGGCTGTAGGCGAAGCGCTGACATACTACCTAGAAGAGCATCCAAAGGAGGCAAAGCAGATTTGCGACAAGGTTATACTGGCAGCAACAGCACGTATAGCAGCGCGCAAGGCTCGCGAAAGCGTCCAGCGCAAGAACCCGATGACTGGCGGCGGACTGCCAGGAAAGCTTGCCGACTGTTCAAACAAGGATCCAAAGAATTGCGAGATATTCCTTGTCGAGGGAGACTCGGCCGGCGGTTCTGCCAAGCAGGGACGCGACCGTCACTTCCAGGCAATCCTTCCTCTGCGCGGTAAGATTCTTAACGTTGAGAAGGTGCAATGGCATCGCGTATTCGAAGCCGAGTCTGTGATGAATATTATCCAGTCTATCGGAGTGCGTTTCGGCGTTGAGGGTGAGGGCGACAAAGAGGCAAACATCGACAAGTTGCGCTACGACAAGATTATCATAATGACCGACGCCGACGTCGATGGTTCACACATCGACACGCTCATTATGACATTGTTCTACCGCTTTATGCCAAAAGTTATTCAGGATGGTCATCTGTACATTGCCACTCCACCACTCTATAAGTGCACTTACAAGAAGGTGAGCGAGTACTGCTATACTGAGCAGCAGCGTCAATCCTTCATCGACAAATACGTGGGTGGCAACGACGAAGACAAAGGTCTGCACACACAGCGCTATAAGGGTCTTGGTGAGATGAACGCCGAACAACTTTGGGAAACTACCATGAATCCCGAGAACCGTCTGCTAAAGCAGGTTACAATAGAAAGCGCAGCAGCTGCCGACGAGATATTCTCGATGCTGATGGGCGATGACGTAGAACCACGCCGCGAGTTTATCGAGAAGAATGCCACTTACGCAAATATTGACGCGTAAATCTTCCGTAACTACGGATTATATATTTATTTCAACCACAAATTATACGAACTTAACGAATTATCATTGATGCTGAATGGCATACAAATTCATTAGCTTCGTGTAATTTGTGGTTTTTAATGTGATATTGCCTAGGATGCATTGAATTCATGGTTTACAGTAACATCATAGCATCTGCAACTTTATGCCGATAGAGAGTCCCAGAATTTCCCACAAGGAAAGATAATCGTCTATAATCATCGAGCGGACGTAGAGATCGCAAGTGCTGACCTCATAAAAAGCCGTTATGCTCTTTATCATTTTACGCTTGTTGTGAGGAACAATCTTCGTCAAGCGCTGGCCTACAAAAACATTGGCACGCATCTTGGTTGACAGAAACTCATAATACTTATCTGGATAGCGGGCAGGTTGCCTATCCCAAAACTCACTGCCAAACACCGTATTAAGATACAGACCGCACGACAAAGGTTCAACTGACCAACCATCCTTCAAATATATGCTCCACGGAATGTAGTTCTGCTTGAGCGTCATAGTCAGTTTTCCTCTATTGCTCTTATATTCAGGCAGGTAGCCGAACAAGAGGTTTGTTTCCCACTGGCTATGCTTGCCATAATCCCAACCTATACCCACAGACATAAAACCCATGTTGCCGGCATTCTGAACTACCAACTGCGTCGGAATCAGAGCAGCCCAATGCTTGCGGTATTTATCCACACGGCGGTCATACTCCGTTGATTTACTCTTACGAAGATACACTCCACGCTCAGCAAGACTATCGTAATAGAAATACTTCAGCGAGTCTTCCACGCTCAGCGTATCGGTTGGCATAACAGCGTTTGCTGATAGCAGCGAGAACAGCAAAAGCAGATTAATAATGCACAATCTCATAGTCATAACCATTTACCGTTATTGTAAACACCATATAACTGCGATGCTCAGCACAGTCAACACCATAATACATCACGCCATCGCCATAGATATCTTCTGCCTGCTTGCAGTGGTCATGACCGTTCATGCAGAACATCAGTCCTGGAAAACTCTTCACATAGTGATGAAACACCTTAGCCACATTATTGTTAAACTGCTCTGAATACGGGCGAGCATGCATGCACACCACAGTACGATCGTAGAGCAGCGAGTCTTTGCCTATCTCGCCCTCCATATAGTCAAGATTAGGCACGGCTGCCAGATAGTCGTACTCTGTAGCATTAGTATTCAGACATACAAACTTCACCCTTCCGGCAATAAACGTATAGTCATTCTGACCATACATACGGTGGAATGTCTGGTCGCCCGTTCCTAAGAAGTCGTGATTGCCAATAATGGCCACATAAGGCACTCTGATGCCAGCCAGTATATCGCGCATCCATACATACTCCTTCGTTGTGCCGCAATCAGTCAGGTCGCCCAGATGTACGGCAAAGTCAACATTTCCCTTTGCATTAATGCTCTTCACCATATCTTTAGTATCAGCATACCAGCCATGCGTATCGCTGATAAACGCCACATGCATGGTATCCTTGCCAGAACACAGACGTTCTATGCGCTCTATGTTAATGGCATTTATATTCTCTTGACCGTCGAAGCGTACGTCGTATGGATGCATATCAAAAGCATCTTTACACGATAGGAAAGTCAGACAAAACAGTAAACAACAAAACAATCTTATCATCATAGTTGATTTGAGAGTGCAAATTTACTAATAATTATCCTGAAAACTATAACCACAATGAAAGTTTTTACGTTCATTTTGTCTACAATTCTGTTTATCTTAAAGAGAAAAATTGTATTTTTGTACTGTAAATGCTAAACAATCACTATGGCTAAGGGCAGCATAAAAGATAGCGACCTCCAAAACACTAAGAAATGGGGAGATGCAAAATACATTGAAGATGACATTATCATCGTCGATGACATAAGCAATGCACCTATCCCCCACGAAGCCATGCGCATGAACTTCATAATACTGGCATTGTGCACTGACGGTCACGCGACATACACGCTCGACACAGAAGAAAAGACGATACACCGCAATGACGTGCTGATAATACTCGACCGACACGTAGTGAGCAATTTCTGCGGAAGCAAAGACCTGAAGGGCCTCTGCATAATGCTGTCTGTAAGGTTTTTCTTCGAAACCATACGAAACGTGAGCGATGTGTCGTCGCTACTGCTTTTCTCGCGCTATCATCCAATAGTGAATTTCTCTGAGCAAGAGGCAGACACCTTCCGCAACTACTTCTATCTGCTAAAGGCAAAAGCCGCTGACAGCAGCAACATGTTCAGACGCAATGTGGTTAGCACGCTCACACTTGCCATGTTTTACGACCTGAGCAACGTGATACAGAGAGTTCTGGCAACAGGCGGAGAGCGCCAAAGCAGTTCGGAAATTATCTTCACACGCTTCATCAAACTGCTTGAACAGAACTACAAACACGAGCGTCGCGTCAGTTGGTATGCCGACCAATTGTGCATCACGGCGAAATATCTGTCTGAGACAATAAAGAACGTAAGCCACCGCACACCAAACGAGTGGATAGACAACTATGTAACGGTTGAAATGCGCGTATTGCTACGCAATTCCTCAAAGAGCATCAAAGAGATAGCCGAAGAACTGCACTTTGCCAACCAGTCGTTTCTAGGCAAGTACTTCAAAGAGCATGTAGGTATGTCGCCATCAGAATACAGGAAGGGCTAACTTTTGTAATACAAGAATAGCAGCATTATCCTTTTGCCCTTCTATGCATGAAATAAAATCCTAAAAAAGAGACGACACAAATGCGACATCTCTACCTGTTCCAAATATTTCGATTATAGTAATTCTTTTAATCATATCCTTAATCAAAGATTAATCACTTTCTTTTCAACCTTGATTTACAATTGAACACAGCATAGAAATATTTAAATAAAACGAGAAATGCCAGTTCTCTCATCGAGAAATGCCAGATCTCTCATCAAGAAATGCCAGATCTCTCATCGAGAAGTGCCAGTTCTCTCATCGAGAAGTGCCAGATCACTTATTTAGCACTTCGTAATAATCCTCTAGTTTGAATCAGAATCTATACCCTACATACAGAGAACCGCTGACATTCTTTGGATATTTCATAGTATCCCAATGGTTTATTGCTCTTTCACTGCCGATGTTGGCAAGTCCAAGGTCAACATCCATGCCCACCAAGAACTTCTCAAAATCGAATTTAAAGGTAAGCGTCAGTCCGACATCAAACCTGTCAATCTTAAGCTCATCGCCGAATGTATCGATGCTGACAGAGGCTGTGGCAGATGACATGCCGCCAACACGTTGCTCAACGGTACAATCTCCCCAAAGGCCGTATGCGATATATGGACCAAAGGCAATGCTTGCTCCTGTATCATCACCGTCGGAAAACTTATGTACAAATTGTATTGGAATCTGTGCATATACCTGTTCAACAGTCGTTTTAACTCCTAACTCTTCACTTTTTGCTCCTTTTGACACAAGAAGCAACGACGACTGGATATGCGTTAGCAATCCTTTGCTACGGAGTGGCAACATCACTCCCACGCCGGCATTATATCCTAAACGAATATTACTACCGTCTGAGCCAGAGTCGTAATAAGAGCTTATAGACGCACCACCACGAACAAATGCAGAGATTCTATCCTCATTATTTTCCTGGGCAAAGACATTTGTCGTAAATCCAAGCACTGCCAGCAGTACTGTAAAAACAAGTTTCTTCATATTGTTTTGATTTTTATTAATGTTGCAAATAATAATCTTAATTATAGAATACATTAGGCTGTTTATACTTTGCAAAAGTAAAGAATCTTTTCCGTATAGCAAAATATCATGCATTCTTTTTGCAGCCGAAAGTTATTAGAGGAATAAAACAATTATTGTTTACTCTTGGTTTCCATTTTAATTATTATCTTTGCAGTAACAATAAAAACGAAGAACGATTATGCTAGCAAGCCATTACTACGAAGGAAAGATAGAGGCTGGGTGCGACGAGGCCGGACGAGGATGTCTGGCAGGTAGCGTGTATGCCGCAGCTGTAATTTTCCCTGAAGGTTATACTAACGAAGAACTGAACGACTCGAAACAACTAACAGACAAGAGAAGAAAGAAACTGAGAGAAATAATAGAGCGCGATGCTTTGGCATGGGCCGTTGGCATCGTAACCCCGGAAGAGATTGACAAGATAAATATTCTGAATGCAAGCATACTGGCTATGCACAGAGCTCTCGACCAACTGCAGATACGTCCAGAGGCGGTAATCGTTGACGGCAACCGTTTCAAGCCATACAACGGACTGCCACATACAACAATAGTTAAAGGCGACGGCAAATATCTGTCGATAGCGGCAGCCAGCATATTGGCGAAGACTTACCGCGACGACTATATGGACAAGTTGGCAGAGGAATTTCCGCAATATGACTGGTTGGGCAACAAAGGTTATCCTACAAAGAAGCATCGCGAGGCTATCAAGGTGCATGGCATTACGCCATATCACCGACGCAGTTTCAACCTTCTAGGCGATGGGCAACTGAGTCTTTTTGACTAATCCCCTTAACAAATCATGCGTCACAACCAACTGGACAGAGAATTGAAACTGATGCTCCTGATGACAGAGAACAGGGAGTATACAGTGGAGCAACTGTGTGAGAAACTTAAAATATCACGCCGTTCACTATACTATTATTTTGAATTCTTTCGTGACAATGGCTTTATTATCGAAAAGAACGGCACCAAATACAGTCTGGACAAAGACTCACCTTTCTTCAAAAAACTCTTTAAGGTGCTGCACTTCACAGAAGACGAAGCTATAACGATGCGGCGACTGCTGGATAGGGTGAACGACAACAGTGTTCATGTGCAACACATAAGACAGAAACTGAACAGGCTATACGATATGGACATACTTGACGATATCGTGATGCGCGAACAAGTAGCAGCCAATATCAGCACTCTCTATGATGCAATAAAATACAGGCAGAAGGCCATTTTGCACAACTATTCATCGCCACACAGCAACACGCTGTCGAGCAGAGTGGTAGAGCCGTTCATGTTTCTAAACGGCAACAACGAAATACGTTGTTATGAACTGACTTCCGGAATGAACAAGACGTTCAAACTGTCGCGCATGGAGTCGGTGATACTGCTATCAGAAAACTGGGAGCACTCTGATAAGCACAAGCAGGTATACACAGATGTATTCATGTTCAGTGGCGAAGAGTGGCATCCGGTGAGAATCAGAATGAACCGCCTAGCATACAACCTGTTGATAGAGGAATATCCACAGGCCTTTGCTCACATTTCTCAGGACGAAGACAAGGAGCACTGGACGCTCCAACTGGACGTATGCAACTATTTAGGCATCGGCCGCTTTGTGCTGGGATTGTATGACTGCATAGAGGTGTTGGGCAATGATGACTTCATTGCTTATATAAAGAATAAGGTGGAAGAAATGAAAAAGAGTTTTGATAATCAATAAGACTTATCAAAACTCTTTTTCTATATATTGATATTAGAATATTCGTCCGCGCAAACTTAACTTAAATACAGGATAAATATTAAGTTTGTCAATTATCTCAACGATATCGTTGTCTGTGTTCTTCTTTATTTGCTCTGTCAAATCAACATTACTGTTGTCGGCATAAATTTCAGGAGTGTCATGCAGCTGCAAACCCAACTCAACCCTAACACCTACACGCTTCTTAGGAACGGCACGACCAAAACCAAGACCGAAATATGGACGGAAATTCTTTACCTTTACTCCACCTGATGCATCACCGTTCTCGTCAACAGGGATGCGAATATCATCGATGTCGATACCGAACTGATTGTTATAACCACCCAAAGCAGAAGCTTCACTAATAAGCAAAGCGGCCTCATCGCTATGTCCCTTGATTTTTATAATATCTTTACCACCCCATGAACATCCTGCTGAGATAAAGAAAGAACTTGAATTTGGAAAAGGATAGAAATCAACCTTAGCATCGAATGTGGTTCGCTCCAACGAGCCCTCTGCCTCAAGCATACTATTAACTCTATGTCCTGCAAATTCACCAGTTATCTCAAAATCTTCGTTTATGTTAATTCCTGGAACAATATTTACTCCAAAACGAGCAGAGATATACTTGCTGAAATTAGTAGACAAATCAACACTAACACCTTCTGTACCGGCACCTGCACCAATAGCCCAACGATTTCCAATCTTGTAGAATTCTTTGCTTTCTTGTGCTAAAGCCACATTAAACATTGCCAACAAAGCAAAACATGACAATAAAATCTTTTTCATTTTCTTTAATTATTTGTTTGTTATTAAGGATTGTTTGCAAAAATAACAAAAAATTTGTAAAATGCCAAATATCACAACTACTTATTAAACGGTAAACAGACATTAAGGTATATTGCTTTGATTAGTGCCACGCTTACTCGCTGCATAATCGCGAGGCGACATATCGTAATTCTTTCGGAAACATTTAGAGAAATAACCAGAATCGCGGAAACCAACCTTATAGGCTATCTCGGTCATGGTCATGTCGGTATTAGACAACAGTTCGGCAGCCTTGTTCAAACGGAATTCCTTGATAAGGTCAACAGGTGCGAAGCCCGTAAGACTCTTCACCTTCTTGAAGAATGCAGAACGACTAAGTCCAAGGGTTGCTGCAATGGTGTCGATATTGAAGTCGCTGTTCTGAATGTTCTGCTCTATAACCTCATGTATGCTCTTGATAAACTCTACATCCTTTTGCTCAAGATAACTGCTATAGTCATCGTTCTCCGCTTGTTTCTTGTCGTCGGCAGTGAGATGCTTTCTGAATGCGGCACGCGCCTTGAGCAACTGCTCTATGCGAGCCTGCAGATAGTCCTTATTGAACGGTTTGGTGATATAGGCATTGGCTCCCATGCTGATGGCGCGAGTCTTTGCCTCTTCATCGCCCTTAGCAGTAAGCATGATTACCGGGATATGCGATATCTGGAAGTCATTACGTATACAGCGGAGCATTTCAAGACCGTCCATCACCGGCATCATCTGGTCCATAATTACAACGTCGGGATGGTATATGCCTATCTTCTTCAGTCCTTCACTACCGTCTTGCGCCGTATAGATATTGTATTTCTGTTCAAGCTGCATGCGCAACAGGCGACAAAGGTCCTTGTTGTCGTCAACGATGAGCAGTGTCGGACTGCCTGTATCGTGCAACTTCTCCGCAACATCCGCAACATCACTATCGTCAGCCTGAAGACTGTTCTCAACAAACTCCATGCCTTCGTAGAAGTCAACCTCGCCCTCGGCAAAATGCTGCTTGCCCAATGGCAGTTCTACGGTGAACACAGCACCGCTCTCACTACCGTTCTCGGCATAGATACGCCCGTGATGCAGTTCGATAATCTCCTTCGACAATGCCAATCCGATGCCCGTGCCCTGATATTGCGACTGCTTGACATTGTCGGCCTGAGAGAAACGTTCAAAAATATCCTCCAACTTATCCGACGGGATGCCCTTGCCTGTGTCTTCAACCCGTATATATACTCCTTCAGAACCGTCGAGCATTCCTGCCGAGGCATAGATGCTGCCGCCTGACGGAGTGAACTTGAACGCATTGGCGAGGATGTTCCTCACAACACTTGCCAGACGTTCCTTGTCTGCCCATACATAAACAGGACTGTCGGCTGGCTGTATATTAAAGCTTATCTCCTGCTCTTCTGCCAGAATATGGAACTGACTGTAATGCTGTTGCAACAGGTCGTTGACGTTAACTTGGGAAACATGCAAGCGCATCTTGCCGTTCTGAATCTTTCGGAAATCGAGAATCTGATTGACAAGCTGTATCATCTGCGAGGCGTTCTTGTCCATCATGCTCACATACTCGGTACCTCTGTAGGTGAGACTTGGTTCGTTCTTCAATTCCTGTATTGAACCCTGAATGAGGGTGAGCGGCGTACGCAACTCATGTGAGATATTGGTGAAGAACTTTATCTTCAGTTCTGCCAAGCGCTGACCTATATACACGTCATTGCGCATGCGCATGATGAGAAGGATAAGGCGCATAGCACCGTAAAGCAGAGCCATGCTCAGAAGACAGTATATGACCACTGCCCACCAGCTCTTCCACCATGGCGGCAATACCTTGATGTTCAGTTGGGCAGACGAGGTGAGTGTAGGGTTTGACTCATCGATTGTCTCAACGATGAAGGTATAAGTGCCTGAAGGCAGGTTGGTGTAACTGGCTATGCGGTTGGCACCGTTATAGTGCCATTCGGTCTCATACCCGTCAAGTCGGTAACGATAGGTTACATTGTCATAATTCTTGAAGTTCAACGCCGAGAACTCAATCGTAAATATCTCTTGGTCGGGTTCGAGCGTCACACCGTCAATATAACTTATGGAACGAATGTCGGTCATGCTGCTGTCGGCAGACGACTGACTGTTGTTGACATTGAAATCGACTATGAATGTGCGGTAGTCGGCACTGTTTGTCTGTACCTGTTCGGGATTGAAGACGAGCAATCCCTGCTGACTGCCCATCCATATCTGTCCGTTGCTGTTGAGCATTGCCGATGTCTCTTCCATCTTGAGCACAGGCAGGCCGTCGTATCTGTCGAAATTGCGTATGCGGCGCGTCTGCTTGTCATAGCAGGAGAGTCCAGCCTCGGTAGCAAACCAGATGATGCCGGAGCGGTCTTCAGTCATTGAGAGGATAACATCGTTTCTCAATCCGTCGCGCTCGCCCAACGACTGGAACTCAGGCATCTTGTTCTTTGCATCATAACCGGTAAGGATATTCAGTCCGCCGCCAAAGGCTCCAACCCAGATCTGCTGCTGACGGTCTTTATAGAGGGTATAGACATCGCTGTTGGCAAATGTGGTGCGACCCTGCTGGCGATATGTTTCAAACTTTATGTCGGCGGCATTGTCAAACGAAGTTTCAATACTCATCAGTCCGTCGATAGTACCTATCCACAGTCGCCCATGCTCGTCTTCCACCATATTCCTTATCTCGGTGTAGAGTCCGTAGGCGGGGTAGTTGCCGAAGCCGTTGTTCTTATTATAGAATATGGTCTTGCCGTTCTGCTCCGTCATTAGGTTCAGTCCTCCGTCAAGTGTGCCTACCCAGAAATTGCCGTGCGAGTCAATATAGGTGGTATATACGTTGTTGCCGCTGATGGAGGCAGGGTCGGCTATATCACTCTTATAATGTATATACTGATAACCATTCGGCGACTTTGCGTCTGCATAAATCTTCACCAGTCCGTCGCCCTTTGTTGATAGCCACAGGTTGCCCATGTTGTCTTCCATGGCATAATAGACAGCACCGATATGATACCTGTTGTATGGCAGGACATCCACGAGCCTGCCGTCAGGACTGTAGATATAGACATCACGACTGCGTGAACCAACCAATATGTCTCCGCTTTTCATCTGGAAGATGCAGCGAACACCGCTAAGGTCGTTGTTGGGCAACGGTTGGAGACGGAACTGCTGTTTGGGGAAATTGAGCCGATATATTCCGTTGTTTGTCGATGACAGCCACACCAGACCGTCGCGATCCATGTAAATATGGGAGAAATGCAGTTCCTTTGCGTCCTCAGGATGCTTGGCTTCCTCACTTATGCTGTGCATCGTGCTACTGTTTCTGTCGAAAAACAATGCCTCGCCTGCCGGGGTAAGGAAGAACATGCCCTGCTCTCCTTTTTCCTCCATACACAACTCAGGTATGAAATCTTCTTTATATCTAAGCGGATAACGCTGATGCTGCCGCTGTTGCGGGTCGTAGCATATCAGCGATGCGCCACTTTCGTAAATCCAGAGTTTGTCATACATGTCGCAGAGCATGTATTTTGCCTTGCCGCTGCTTAACGTGAAAGGCAGACGCTTGGGTTCGTCGCTGCCGTTCTTGCACTCATATACCGTGCCTCTGTCGGTGATGGCATATATATTGCCTATGCGGTCGCTCTGGATGATGCGGACTGCCGACTGCTCTTGCAAGCAGAACTTCTGTATGTGACCGCCTTCTACATCTATGACAAAGATGTTGCCGCCGTCATCACCTATATACATCTTACTGCCATTGGAACTGGCACATAGGAGTTCTCTATCAGAAGCAACATACCTGCTTACATAATCTTCGGGAACCGACTTCAACGCCGTGCCCTTGGCAATGGATATGATATTGAAGTCCTTAGCAATCCAAGAAAGATAGTCCTTGGTTTCGCTGAGCACGTTATAGTTCAGCTGAAAACTATACGGATTGATCTTGCCTCGGGAGTCGAAAAGCATTCTGAGCCATATCTTGCCGTCTTTCTCCGTACCGGCAAGCAGCAATATCTTGTCTTTGGTAAGCAAAAGCATATTGCCGTCGGCTGTTGGCTGTATCTTTATTACCTGCAGATTGACGGAAAAAGGCTTTATCTCTTCATAGACAGAATGGAACACTTCGGTCTCACGATAAAAGACATAAAGCTTCATGTCGGCAGTCTTCAACCACAGGTTGCCATTGCTGTCTTCTGCCACGGTCTGTATCTTGCGCGGAGGTATATCGGAACCGGGCTTGGTCTTCTGGTTGTAGGTCTGGAACCGGGCTCCGTCGAAACGGCAGAGTCCGTACCATGTACCGAACCACATAAAACCGTCGCGGTCTTTCAGCGAACTGTAAACGGTGTTGTTGGGCAGTCCCTGAACGGTAGAGTAATGCTCCACAAGAATCTGTTCTGACAAAGATTCCCCTGCCACCGGCATAGAAAATGCCAGCAGCAGGGGAATGAAGAGAAGTGTCAGTCGCATGACTCTCATTATTTTCATTACATAGATTCTTTGTTAGTAACCGCCAACAGGTTCGAGACTCTTTTATTTCTGAATACCAAAGTCAGCCTGCTGCTGCTCCACTTCCTTTAGAAGCTTTGCCTTCTGCTCTTCAGTAAGGTCGCTGCCCTTGGCCGCCTTTGCGGTTTTCTGTACAGCATTCTTTGTTGTCTGCTGCTCGATGAAACACATTGGCAGGTCGGCAGGCACGCTCTCAAACTCTATCTCGGCAGGTGTCGGTGCGTGAGTGCCTGGGAACTGCACCTCGGCCTTAATCTTTATCTTGCCAGCATTGCGTGTGCTGCGCACGAGGATTGGGGCACTTCCCCACTCTACCGCACGCGGATTGGCACATATAGAGGCATCGCCGATAATCTCGCCCTCGCCCTCAATGGTGAAGAGGATATTCTCTTTTGCCATGCGTCGTGTGTTGCCGCTATCGTCGGTAACCTCTGCCACAACGACCACGAAGTCGCTGCCGTCGGCAACAAGTTGCTTGTCCATGTGGTCAACGTAAAGGCGCAGTTTGGTGCTTCGGCGTGAAGGCATCTTCTTCATGGTGCACACAACCTCGCCGTTGATGATTCCCTCTGCCACCATGTTCACCTTCTGCCAGTTCTTCTGCGTGTAGCTCAGTTCGCGCGCTTCCCAGAAATTCCACACGTCAGGGAATATAACGGGCTGGTTTGGCATGTGGCCTGCCTCATGCTTCACTGGCAATGTCCATGTCTTAGTGCCGTCGTAGATGCTCAGTCTTACGCTGTCACAATTAGAGAACACCACCACATCGGCATCGCTGAACTGTGTCATTTCGTGGGCAATATGCACCATCGGTCCTGTTGATGCAGGATTCTGACTGTTGAACATATAGAAGGCTGTCTTCTTCTGCCGGAAGGCATCGTAGATACCGCCCCAATATGGGTCAGGATGATAGCCGCGCTGGTGGTCAAACGGATGCCACTGGCAACCGCCGATAAACTGTCCTGTGGTATTAAAGAGTTCATCGCAGCTCTTTGCCAGCGACATGGCCTGCACCAACTGTGGTTTCTCGCCCCAACTGCGACTGGCACGGTTCAGATTGTTATGGGCATACCAGTCATCAACCAGTTCGCCAAACTCGCGTGTAAAGATGCACTGCTTCGGCTTGTCGGCCTTGAAGTCGTCGCCTGGCCAACCGTAAACCACGTCATAGTTGTCGGCTACGCCAGCAGAGTGTACATCGGCAGCAGCCACAGGACGGTAAGGATAAGGATATTCGTCCTTTGTTATCTGCAATGCTTCGAGCGAGAAATTAAGCGGGAAACGGGTCTCGTTCAATATCGGTTCCCACATCAGCACTGAAGGGTGATTGCGGTCTCGGCGTATTATATTGCGTGTGTTCTGCTGTACCTTCTCGGCAAACTTTGGGTCCTTGTTCCAATATTGCCAGCCTGGAGTAGCCACGATAACGAACAGACCGAGTTCGTCGCAGGCATCCATAAAGGCAGGGTCCATAGGATAATGTGCCACGCGGATGATGGTAAAGCCGGCATCGCGCAGACGTTTGGCGTCACGCCACTGCTGACTATTGGGAACGGCATTGCCCACATAGGCAAAGTCCTGATGACGGTTGGCACCTACCAACTGATGATAGCGCTTGCCGTTGAGCCAGAAGCCATCCTCGCCCTTGAACTCGAAACCGCGTATTCCTATCTTGGTAAGTCCTCCGTCGAGCGATGTCTTGCCACTCTTTATGCGTGATGCCAGACGGTAGAGAGATGGAGTCTCAGGCGACCAGAGTCTTGGATTCTTCACCTTTATCTTCTGAACAACTGTCTTTGCCTCGCCCGGAGCAAGACTGACTTTTGACGACTGCTTCTTATTGATGTCGAGAAGGGTGGTCTCAACCGTAACGGTGCGTGGTGTCTTACCGCTATTGCAAACCTCAGTGTTGACCAATACCTCAACGTAATCCGCCGACATATCATTATAATGTACGAAGATTCCGCCGCCAGCCACCTTTCCTGCCTCAACAGCATCGGTGATATGAACGGTGTTCTTAGCTATCATCCACACATCGCGGTATATTCCGCCGTGATATGTGAAGTCGAGGGTATATTGTGGTTTGCCCGGAGGGAAGGTCTTATCGTTGCTATTGTCGGCCATCACTGCCACAACACACTTGTCACCGGCCTTCACGCCTTGTGCCGAGAGGTCGATGGTTATTGGTTCGTAACCGCCCTCGTGCTCCTTGACTAACTTACCGTTGACATAGAGTTTCTGCTTGCCCATGATAGCCTCGAAGTGCAGGGTAACACATCTGCCTTCGGTCTCCTTAGGCATAACGAAATGCTTTCTGTACCACACTATGCCCTGGTAGTTGCGGCATCCGCTGCCTTCAGCAGGCAAAAGCTTTGCAGTGTGCGGAGTGCTCACCACATCCCATGCCGAGTCGTCGAAGACAACTGCCTCTGCCCCTGCTGCATCACCAAGATGAAAACGCCACTCAGGGTTAAAGTTCCACACCATTCTGCCACTGTTCTCCAACGGGAAGAATCCAGCCACAGATGTCTCAATCTTCGCATTCGCCGTTAATGCTATCAGCGAAAGCAATGCTATAATTAGTTTTTTCATAATTCTTTTTTTAAGGAGTGTAAGTTTTCCTAGGGCTTCCTAGGATTTCCTAGGTTCTCCTAGGCGTTCCTAAGTTCTCCTAGGTTTTCCTAAAAGGTCTCCCCTACCAACTATCCGTCCTAAACGATGATACAGGCAGGCCGTCGTGCATCAGGTCGCCCTGCGCCCAGTCTTTGAAAGCATAGCGGATAGCTGCCGGTTGCTTCACCTTGTCACACTTAACATATACTCGGTTACGCTCTATCCACACTTTCGTTGCAGGATGGAACACCTTGTCACTGCCCGCCACCTCAAAGAGTTCTGACGTGGTGCCATTCTCAAAATATACCCATTCCTTGGAACGGTCAAAGGAAACAACTGCCGTATCACCCTTAAACTCTACCGACTTATAAACGGCAAAGTCGGGCATTCCTTTCACGCCGTATGTGTTTGCCAAGGCAAGGAGAGCCATGCGCTCGCCAGCCTCACGCTTCTTGCGGGGATGTATTCCGTATTCCAGTCCTGCATCCATCAGCACCGCCATTCGGGCATTGGGTATCAGTGTTTCTGCCTTTGCCTGCTGCTCACGAAGGTAGGCACTGTTGTACTGCTCCCACTTAATGAGCGAATAGTCATAAGGTGCTATCTGACAGTAATAGAACGGGAAATCGCCCTGCTTCCACTCACTGCGCCATCCCTTCACCATCGCTGCCATCAGGTCGGCATAATAGTCGGCACGAGTAACATTGTCTTCGCCCTGATACCATATCGCACCGCGCATGGAATAACCTACAAGCGGATTCATCTGACCGTTGTACAATGCGGTAGGACAACGCTGCTGCAACTTCTTCATGTCGGCATCCGACTGTGGAAGCGTTACTTTGGGGAATGCCTTCAGCCAGTCGGCCTTCATCCATGCCTCGCATGCCGAACCGCCCCAAGCTGTAACTATCAGCCCGACAGGCACGTCTAACTGCATTCGCAGAGCACGACCGAAGTAATATGCTGTGGCAGAAAAGTCGCGAACACTGGCAGCATCTGCCTCATTCCACTGTCCCGTAACATCGTCAAGGGGAGCAAGCGAAGCCTTGCGCTTGACAGTGAAGAGGCGCAGATTCTTGTCCTTGCAACGCAGCAGTTCCTCAGTTGTTCCCTCAACAGGCTGCATCTTGAATCCCTTCATCTGCATCTCCATGTTTGACTGACCGCTGCATATCCATACCTCACCAACAAGAACATTGCTCAAGGTGTGCTTTGTACCGTCGTCGAAGGTAATATCGTATGGTCCGCCGGCAGCAGGTGTTGTCACCTTCAACTCAAACCTACCGTCACCAGCTGCCGCCTTAACCTTATATGTCTTGTTGTCCCAAGAGGTGTTGACCACAACGGTCTTGCCTGCTTCAGCCGTTCCCCACAGGTTACATTCTGTCTGTTGCTGCAGCACCATGTTGTCGCTGAAGAACTTCGGCAACTTCACTTCTGCCTGAATGGCATTGCCAATGCCCATCAAGGCACAAATGGCTATTAGTATTTTTTTCATATTTATTTTTTATTTCTTCAATCCGATAGGACCTATAAGGCCGGCTGGCAGCAATTCATCGCCTTTCATACGATACTTGGCATTAGTCCAGATACCATCATAAGGTGCCTTGCCGTTATCAGCACCGCGAAGAGCGTTAGCCCATGTGTTGACAACATCAATACGCAAGGTATTCTTTCCCTTCTTTAATGCCCTTGTGATGTCGATCTCGTAAGGCGCAGTCCACACTATACCACAGTCAACACCATTGATCCACACATGAGCGATATTGTTCACCTCGCCCAATGTAAGCAAAGCCTTGCCCTTTGGTTTGCCCTTGTGCTTGAATGTTGTTGTGTATGATGCATGTCCGCTGAAGAACTTTATCTTGTCGTTGTCCGACTTACTCCAATCGAAAAGAACATCGCTAACCATCTGCACATTATTCTCTCTGAACGTAATATTCCATTCCTTTATCTTCAGAGGTTCGTTCTTCGCCAACAAATGGCTGTCTACTTCTGCCTGTTTCTGAATATCATCTGGAATATTGCCCTTGTAGAACAATACAAATGCAGAACCGCATGCCGGCAATGTTATATTAACTTCTGTTCGAGTACCTGCAGCCTTGGCATCTGCCTTCAAATACTCGTCTGTTACTGGCAGATAAACAACCGGAGTCATGCCACCAACTCTGAAAGATGCCCTAAACGAACGTGCCTCTTCTTTCTGATTGGCTATGAAATATATCTCCATATCATTTGCAGTACGATGCGTGTATGCTATTCCTTCCGGAAGCATTACGTCACGCTCCACTCCATACTGTGCAAGAGTTCCGGCAGCAAACGGACTATCTATAACAGCAACTCCGTTTCTTCTCAGATTATCTATCTTTCTTCTCGCCTCATCGCTCACCATCTTGTCTTGCGGCACTACCAGCACTCTGTATGTAGCACCATTTGGCAGAACTATATTATTGTTCTTTACAGATGCCGAATTGAGCAGAACATCAGGATTGAAGGAGTCGTACTGATAGCCATTCAGCGGATTAATCCAATCCTTAGGGTCTGCTATTCCGGCTGAATGTCTGACACCCACCGGACTCTCTTCCATAGGTTGTCCAACATTGGCCATACGTGCGGCCTCCGATTTCACACGCTTCTCTCCAAACAGTCCTGGCAACATTGAAACAAGGCGCTCAGGCAACACCGAACGATTTGGCATCTCATCGCCTGTGTACACTGCTATATCTGCAACGGGCCGACCTTTCTGCAACAAAGTCTGACAACGGGTGATGTAGTCAACAAAAGCCTTTGATTCCGGCATCCATATCTGATCGCGCTGAAAGAACAAGCCGATGCCGTCGAGTGTCATTCCTGGTTTGCGGTCCAACCATGGATTATGAGTATTAACATGGAAGAACAATCTATTCATTCCTATGGCGAAGTTGCGGTCGAGCAGCGGCTTTATCATTGCAGGATGCTCATCCCATACACCTCTCACCTCTGTAAATCCTTCAGCCTGCACAATATTCTTGCCATATGTATGTGCTCCGCTGATGGCATCGAGCATGTCGTTAGGCTTGTCATGTGTCGGCGAGTTGAGCCAGTACTCGCCCATTGGCAGGTCAACATATTTATAATGCTCTATGCCGTCGCTTATCATAGTAGGTGCAACGCTCTCTGAAGAGAATTTCATGCCCAAGTTCTTTGCTCTATGGCCAACAGTACTGAAAAACACATCGTTAATCAGGTCGTTAATTGTTCGGCGCACATCGCGAAGCACAGCCTCACTCTTTGCAATGCTCTCTACTGGCACACCAGCCATTATCGGCAGATACGGAATGATGTCGTAACCACGACGGCGCTTAAACTCCTTAGCGAAGGTGACGTTCCAGTTCTGCGAACCACACTCCCAACTGTCCACGTGCAAGTATTTCACTACCTTAGAATACTTGCGATGGGTAAACTTGACAAACCAGTTGTCTATCTGCTTGTTGACAGCAGCTCTTGAAAACTTGTCACATTCCAGTCCCTTACCGCCACCTGCAGTAGCGTTAGTGTGTCCAGTAGAAGTATGGCCTATGCGTAGTATTCGCCATATGCCTTCAGGCAGAGTGGTGCTCACTCTACCGTCAGCATCCACCTTCAGCATTATCATGTCCTTAATCTTATAGCAGTCGGCAGCGGCAATATCGCCAGCCGGCGTCTCTTCTGCTATACGCCACACAGCTCCCGACTTGCCTTCCCATCCGCTTATCTGTGAATAGGCATACATATTAATCTTCTTCAGTTTCAGATTTGCTTTCCATTTAGCCGCATCCAAATCCTCTGCACCCGGTTCTGTTCCCTCTGGAGTCCATTGGAAACGGAAATACTTTGCTGTTGTTGCCGGAATAGAATATGTATAGTTGAATCCTGTGTTCTGCCACCCTTGACGTGGTGGTGTCAACTGGCGCACATTGCTGAATGTCTTACCATCGATGCTAGCCTGCACCAGTAAGCGCTGCGACTGCAGATTGTTTCCGCTTGGCACAATTTCGATGCTTCTAACCGTTGTCGGTTCTTTATATTCCAACTGTATCCATCCCGGATTGTTAGCTCTATAGACACCTTTTTCATCGCAAGTAAAACTTTCAGAGAAGGTTATTTTAGCTTCGCCTATAGGCTTATAGTCCTTCATAGGCATAGCATAGCATGCAATATCCTTATAGTAATTCTCTCGTGTTGTTGGCTGTCGGAGCTTCATATTTATCTTTCCACCTGCAACGATAGTGTCTGTAAACACTACGTGCTGCATCGATTCCTCCGGCTTTATCCACGGACCTCCAGCTAAGGCAAATCCGTCGCACACATGTATGCCGACTTCCAGCCCGAGCGAGTCGGCTTGCTGCATGGCATAGTCCACCACCTCCCAGAACTCAGGAGTGAGCTGCTGCGCCTTGCCGCCATACTCAGGTTTCTCACCTGTTCCGCGGATAGGCATCAGATAGAAACCGCCCAGTCCGGCATCCTTCATAGCCTTAACATCGGCCTTGATGCCTTCCTTGCTCACAGCTCCGTACATCCAGTACCAGAATGTCCATGGCTTTGCCTCGTTCTGCGCCATCGCTCCCAGCGCCACGCACAACAATACTAAAAGGGTTGCACTGCGTTTCATTTACTCGAATGTTAGTTTTACACTTCCTGTATGGTCGCCGAAAGCACGGTATGGCAATGCCGACGGACCGTTCAGGTCGGTGGTGTTCACCTTGTTTCTCACTGCCGGTATCACCTTCAGGATAGAGATGCCACTCTCCGGCAACTCATATAGTAAATGGTCACGACCATCGCGTGGCTGATATACTCCGATATAGTTCTTGCAACCAACACCAGAGATGCCTATCTTGCCTTCTTCTGTCTCTATCTGCATCCACTCTACGATGGAAAAGAATCCCTTGAACTCTGGATATTCGAAAGTTTCGCCCGGTATCGGGTCGTTGTAGTCGTTATGCCAGTAACCGAACTGCGGACCGTGCAGACGGTTCTGCCATACGCGGTAAGGACCGTTGCCCACCCATGACTTGCTCTTCACCTTGCTTTCTGGATAGTCGAACATCAGTCCCATCTCATCGACGATACCGCCGAAGTTGTACTTATAATCCATCTTCACACTTCCATCCTGAGCAAATGTCCACTTAACCTGCTGCAGAGAGCCGTGCTTGTAGTTGGCAGTCAGTGTAGCACCATCGGTGGTAAACTTATCGAACTTGCCCTGGTCAGCATAGAGCGAGTATTGTGTCTTCTTCTTTTCTGCCTCCTTGTCATCGTGATTGTAGAACTGGTCGAAACTACGGTCGCTGCGTCTTACGGCTAGCAGTCGCGGTCCGTTCTCCAGTGATATATGCTTGCCGCCAACGTTCACACCCTGCAGATAACCGTTCTCCTTAGAGAATGTATAGGTATGGTTGCCCACCTTTACCTCAATCTTGCTGTCGCTTTCGGTCATGGCTGCCTTCACATCGGCAATGCTCTCCCCATAGGCTGTCTTGCTGATGCACTTGATAGGCCAGCTCCATGTCATCACCTCCGTGCCGTTCTTGTCGATAACTGTCACCTCCAGTACCTTGGCATTATCATTGGCTGGGATTGTCATCGTTCCGTCCTGCCATGGTTTCACGTCAGGCATCTGCACAGTGCCCTCGCCCAACGTCTTCACCTCACTGTTGCCCAATGCAGGAGTGTCGAGATAGCGGTAGCGCAACTTGCATGTGTTCAGGTTGAGGAAGTCGTAGCGGTTCTTTATGTTTAGTTGACAAGTTGACGAGTTGACGAGTTGACAAATCACCGGACTCCAAATCTCCTTAATGGTATAGAATGAGCCTTCCTTCTCGAAGTGAGGACCAACGATGCCGTCGGCACCGAAATTACCCATACAGTCAACGATATTGTTCATGTCGGTGCGCACCACACCCTGGTCGGCGAGGTCCCAAAGGAATCCGCCTGCACAACGTGGGTTCGCCATCATCATCTCCCAATAGTCAGCCAGTCCGGCACCATGTCCGCCGTCATACAGACCATGCAGAAACTCCGTAGGCATGAATATCTCCGGTTGGCGCATATACTCCTGCGTCTCACCGTATGAACGGTAGTGCTTTGTCTCTATGCCGTTTCGGTTGGCCCAAGGATAGAGCACCACGCGCTTCTGCGGGTCGAACTTATAGAAGAATGGCTCAAGCTCGTAGTTGAAGCCTCCCTCATTACCATTACTCCAGAATATTACTGAAGGATGATTCACGTCGCGGGTAACAAGCGACTCTACCAACTTCTGACCAACGATGGTAGGCACAGCCTTGTGCCAGCCCAGCAACTCGTTCTCTACATACAGACCGAGCGAGTCGCATGCCTCAAGAAACTCTGGGTCGGCGGCATAGTGGCCAAGGCGCACCGAGTTCATGTTCATGCTCTTGATGAGCAGCACGTCTTCGATATTCTTCTGCTTGCTCAGCGTGCGACCAGTCTCTGGACGGAAACTATGTCGGTTGACACCTTTGAAAATTACCTTGCTGCCGTTAATATATACACCATCGTTCTGGCGGATTTCGATTGTACGGAAACCGAACTTCTGACGCTCCACATGCAATGTTTTTCCGCTCTGATCGAGCAGTGTGAACACGGCAGTATAGAGATTAGGCGTCTCGGCTGTCCAGAGGGCAGGACTATTAACAGAGAAGTCAACCTTTGCAATATCGGATGCCACGGCAAACTCACTGCTACCGGCTTTCTTGCCTTTGCTGTCGAGAATATCCACCTTCACCTTTGCTCCCTGTACGGCACGGTTGAGATAGCAGTCGGCCTTGAATCGTCCGTCCATGCCGGCATCGATGGCCACGCGATGGATGTTCTGCGCCGGTTTTGACACGATGAACACCGGACGGAAGATGCCGCCGAAGTTCCAGAAGTCAGCACGGCGCTCAGCCATGTTCACCTGAGGGTCAGCACTCTCCTTGCTCACCTCTACCTCTAGTCGGTTCTTTTTCTTTCCGAAGAACACGCGGTCGGAAACGTTGTGCATGAAGCGGTTGAAACCGCCCTGATGTAGTCCCACTCCTGCCTTGCGACCGTTGATGGTGGCATAGGTGTCGGTCATAGAACCCTCGAACACCAGATATATCTCTCTGCCTTCCCACTCTGCAGGCAGCGTGAACTCGGTCTTATAGAGTCCCTTTTCGTCGGCAATGCCCTCGGGAGTGGCCTTGCCATAGAAGCGCATGCCGTACTGATAGGTTCCAAACCCTTGCAGTTCCCAGCACGATGGCACTCCTATCTTTGTCCACTTGCCACTGTTGCGGCCACCTGTACACATGAAGTCCCACTCCACCATATCGTCACAGCCTGTTCCGCTGATATACTGACGCTGGGTTTCTACATTTGTCTGTGCCTGAGCCAAGAAAGCGGCGGCAGCCAGAAACATTGTTGCTATCTGTCTTTTCATATTGCTTTATGTTGTAGTTTTTCCGTTAATAAACAAGGCATAGTTATACCTTATATAATAAAAGACTGAAAACACCCGAAAATGTCGTCAGTCTTTTGTATTTAATTGTAAAAAATATTATCGTGTCCGCAAACGGAATATGTTTCTTCGACTAAACCATTTCTCCGTTCTTGATTTTCTCTATCGCTTCCCTGCACGTGTAACTGCTGCCGTCGAAGCAATGTGTGCAGACTCTGCACTTAGGCAGTCCGATGGACTTTATCAACATTTCAATCTTGTTGAACTTCAAGCTGGTAAGCCCCAAACGTCTTGCTATCTCCTCTACCATGCGCTTATACTCTGGCGAGTCGGTCTCGGCATACTTGTCGAGCTTTGCATTCTCGTCGCCCTCGAAGTCCTTTATCACCTGACGGGTAATCAGTTCCATAGGACTCTTCTGCGAGGTGAAGCCCACGAACGGGCATCCATAGACCAACGGCGGACAAGAAATGCGGGCATGCACCTCCTTGGCTCCGTAGTCGAAGAACATATTTACATTGTCTTTCAGCTGGGTGCCTCGTACAATAGAGTCGTCGCAGAACACCACGCGCTTGCCTTCAAGCAGCGCCTTGTTTGGTATGAGCTTCATCTTTGCCACCAGACTGCGACGGCTCTGGTTGCCTGGCGTAAAGCTTCGCGGCCATGTTGGGGTGTATTTCGTAACGGCACGCTCATAAGGAATCTTGCGTCCCTCTGAATAACCGAGTGCCATGCCGACACCTGAATCGGGAATACCGCACACGCTGTCTGCCTCGATGTCGTCTTCCTCACCCATCAGCTTTCCGTTATACTCGCGCACTGCCTCAACATTTATGCCGTTGTAGTCGCTTGACGGGAATCCATAATAGACCCAAAGGAAAGAGCAAATCTGCTCGCACTTGAACGGTTCCTGCATCACCTCATAGCCATCTGCATGCAGACGCACTATCTCGCCCGGACCAAGGTCGTAAACTTTCTCGTAGTCGAGGTTTGGGAACGACGTTGTCTCTACGGCTGCTGCGTATGCATCTTCTTTCTTTCCGATAGAAATAGGAGTGCGGCCCAACAGGTCACGGGCAGCAATGAGTCCGTCCTCGGTAAGTATCAGAATAGAGCAAGAACCTTCAATCTTGTTATATACCTTATTAATACCATCAACAAACGATTCGCCCATGTTGATAAGCAGCGCTACTAACTCTGTCTGATTTATCTTGTTGGCAGACATCTCACTGAAGTGCATGCGCTCTGCAAGCAGTTCTTCAGCTATCTCGCGCTGATTATTGATTTTTGCCACCGTTACCACGGCATAGCGACCGAGATGTGAGTTAACAATAATAGGCTGCGGGTCAGTGTCGCTGATGACACCCATACCTTGACAGCCTATGAATTTATCCAGTTCGTCTTCAAACTTAGAGCGGAAATAATCGCGTTCAAGACTATGAATGGTCCTGCAGAATCCGTGCTCCGGATCAAATGTAACCATACCGGCACGCTTTGTACCTAAATGTGAATGATAATCAGTGCCATAGAACACGTCGTTGACACAACTTTTCTTTGAGATAGTTCCGAAAAAACCGCCCATAATCTTATTCTTGTTATCTAAAAAAGTAATCTTTATTACCGCATCTTTGTTTTGCGCTGCAAAAATACAAAAAAAAATCGTTCTCCACTATCATCGCGGTTATGTTTTTTTACCATTGGCTTAATCTTTTGCTACAATTGTTTTATATATTCGTCTAAATACTTAGCCGTACCATCAGTGCCAAATATCTTGACATTGAGTCTTTTTCGAGCAAACAACAGATTTTATTGCTACTTAGAAAAAAGTGTTTTCAAATAATTTACAAATATCAAATAGCAGTATATAACGACCCTGTACAAATAGGATATATTTGATTAACTACGGCAAATTTTATCATAAAGAATTATAGCAGAAAAGCAGTCAGAAGGCTTCGGACTGACAGTCCGTGCCGTTCGGACTGGGAGTCCAAACGTTTCGGACGCATTACGAACTATGGATTATCCTCGTGCAACTTACAACATAATTGCATGCAAACGTATATGTAAACAAACGTTAAGGCTTAAATTTTCTTAACAAATAAATATTGCAATAGAACTATTTGTGCACAAAAAGTCAGTTTCTTTGCATCGTAAACATTAAATAATAATATTAAAACTGACCGATATGAAAAAAGAAATGACTATGCAAGTAAGTGCAATGGAGAATACAAATGCCGTATCTGGCATCAGAATGATGATGAACGTGGCAATCAGTATGCTGACAATAATAAGGAATTACTATGCGGACGTGCTTGGCTGCCAACTAAACAACAAGCAAACCATGCTTATTCTGAATGCACAGTTTGCTTTTCTGTTTACGGTGTTCCCAATAGAGTGCTCACCAATATTTCGTATTGTATGTTTGATTTGGCTCGTTGCTGCTCTGCTGAAGTGCAAGAATAGCGGCATCAGAACATCTGACTGACACGGCGGACACCGGCAACAAGAGCATCTACCTCTTCTTTTGTGTTGTAGAAAGAGAATGATGCACGCACCGTACCTTGAATGCCAAGGCGGTCCATCAGCGGCTGTGCGCAATGATGACCAGTACGAACAGCAATGCCGAGGCGGTCGAGCAACGTACCCATGTCAAGATGATGAATGTCACCTACAAGGAATGACACAACGGCATCTTTATGTTCCGCCTCGCCAAAAATCCTCATTCCATCGATGGTTTTCAACTGTTCCATACAGTATTTCGTGAGCATCTGCTCGTGTGCAGAGATGTTGTCCATGCCTATATTGAGCATGTAATCGATGGCAGTGGCAAGTCCATGAGTAGCTACATAGTCGGGGGTTCCGGCCTCAAACTTAAAAGGTAGACGCTCGAAAACGGTTTTCTCGAAACTTACGCTTTCTATCATCTCGCCTCCTCCTTGATATGGCGGCAGGCGGTCAAGCCACTCTTCCTTGCCGTAGAGAACACCGACACCAGTTGGTCCGTACATCTTATGTCCGCTAAATGCGAAAAAGTCGCAATCCATTGCCTGGACGTCAACCTTAAAGTGAGGCGTGCTCTGAGCACCGTCAACGATAACAGGAACACCATGGTCGTGGGATATTCTGATTATTTCTTCTACGGGATTGACTGTTCCAAGAACATTGCTAACATGGGCTACACTAACTATCCTTGTCTTATCAGTAAACAGTTTTTTGAATTCTTCAATATCCAGTTCACCCTTGTCACTCACAGGTATAACGCGGATGCAGATGCCTCGCTTGGCTGCTTGCAACTGCCACGGAACGATATTGCTATGGTGCTCCATAACAGACACAATCACCTCATCACCCTCCTGCATAAACTCTTCGCAGAACGACGAAACAACCAGATTCAAGGCTTCTGTAGTGCCTCGGGTGAAGATTATCTCACTCGTGCTGCCGGCATTGATAAAGCTGCGCACCTTTTCGCGCGACGCCTCATGCAGGTCGGTTGCCTGTTGCGACAGATAGTGAACACCGCGATGCACATTGGCATTGACATTGAGATACTCGTCGCGCATGGCATCGAGTACACAGAGTGGCTTCTGCGTTGTGGCTGCATTATCGAGATAGACAAGGGGTTTGTCATACACTTTTCTCGATAGAATGGGAAAATCTTGGCGTATTATATTTATATCGAACATACTTGTTGACAAGCTGAACTGCGAATTAATTAATATTTTTTAAACAACGAATTACACGAATTAATCGAATTATTTATTTCATTGTGTTGATGAGCGAATGCGAATAATTAAACGAATTCTTATTTAACTGAGTGATTGCCTTAATTAGTATAATTAGTGCAATTCGTGGCTCCAATCTCTCATCCAATCCCTCCCCCAAGGGGGAGACCATGAGGGGGTTACCTGCAAAGCTTACATCCCACGCACTTGCTCAGTTCGCCGCGGAAACGTTTTTCTACCAGATGATGCAGGCGGTCGCGAAGCGGTGCCAGCAGAATGGTGTCAACCACTTCGTTTATGAATGCAAACTCAAGCAACAGTTTCGCTTCTTTCTGCGATATGCCTCGCTGCTGCATATAGAACAGAGCGGCATCGTTGAGCTGGCCAACGGTAGAACCGTGGGCACATTTCACGTCGTCGGCATATATCTCAAGCATCGGTTGGGTGTACATACGTGCCTCCTTAGTGATGCAGAGATTCTGGTTGCGCTCCTCAGATATTGTCTTCTGTGCACCCTTGCGAACAACCACTCTTCCGGCAAAGGCACCCGTAGCCTCACCATCGAGCACATATTTATATAGTTCCTTGCTTGTGCAATGAGCCACCTTGTGGTCTATCACGGTATGATTGTCCACATGCTGGTGCTTGTCGGCGATAACACAACCGTTGAGCATGCATTCTGACCCTTCGCCACTGAATGTCAATGTGGTGGTGTTACGGGTAATGCCGTTATGCAGCGTAATGACATTATGATTGACACGACTGTTTGCCTTTTGGTCTATATAAAGATTGCTTACACGCACATTCTTTGCATGGGTTTCTTCTAGACAATAGAGGTCAAGCGCAGCATTATCGCCCACGTATGCCTCAATCACCTGAGTAGCAAGGAAGTTGCAGTCGTCAGCAGAATGGTCACAGAAAAGCAGTTTCACCTCTGCTCCCTCTTCTACTACGATAAGGACACGGCGGTTTACCATCATGTCAACGTCAGAGCGCAAGATATTGATAATCTGTATGGCACGGTCTACCTTGACATTCTTAGGCACATAGACAAACAGGCCGTCTTGTGCAAGCATCGTGTTAAGAGCATTTATTCCATCGTCATCGGTCTTTGCCAACTGAGCATAGTATTTTGCGATGAAATCGGGGTTTTCCGCAGCTGCTGCCGCCAGAGAACCCACAACAACACCCTCTGGCAAATGACTCTTTGGCAGGGCTTTGGTATAGAAAGCATCGTTGACCACGAAATAGAGCGACGTGCTCAGGTTCGGGACATCGCACTTGAATGCCTCGTATGGGTCAACAGGAATCTCAAGACGATTGAGATTCACTCCATAGTCAGGTTCAAAGAGCTTGCTTATATCGGTATACTTATATTTCTCAACCTTACGATTAGGCAATCCAAGACGTTTGAAGTCTTCGAAAGCCGCATCGCGCACGGCATTCATCGGCTGGGTACTGTGACGGAAAATCATATCACGCGCCTGCTCGTAGAGGTCGATGTATTGGTTGCTGCTATTCATCTATCTCTGCCTTTATCCAGTCGAAACCTTTTTCTTCTATCTCCTTAGCCAACTCAGGACCGCCAGTCTTTACTATCCTGCCCTTGTACAATACGTGCACTACATCCGGCTTCAATATGTCGAGCAGACGCTGGTAGTGGGTGATGACAATGGTACTGGTTTCCGGTGTCTTCAGTTTGTTTACGCCTTCGGCAACGATGCGCAGGGCATCAACATCAAGACCTGAGTCGGTCTCATCGAGAATTGACAGTTTCGGTTCGAGCATCGCCATCTGGAATATCTCGTTGCGCTTCTTCTCGCCGCCGCTAAAACCTTCGTTCACGCTGCGGTTGGCCAGTTTGGCATCAAGTTCTACTATCTTGCGCTTCTCCTTCATCAACTTGATAAAGTCGCTGCCGCTTATCGGTTCCTTACCTTCATACTTGCGTTTCTCGTTGATGGCGGTCTTCATGAAGTTGGTCATCGACACACCAGGAATCTCAACAGGATACTGGAACGAAAGGAACAGTCCTTCGTGTGAACGGTCCTCCGGCTTCATTGCCAACAGGTCTTTGCCGTTGAAAGTGGCTGTGCCTTCAGTAACCTCGAACAACGGATTGCCTACCAATACGGCACTGAGGGTTGACTTACCCGAACCGTTTGGGCCGAGAATAGCATGTGTCTCACCTGCCTTGATGGTAAGATTGATTCCTTTTAATATTTCCTTTTCGCCTATGTTGGCGTGCAGGTTTTTAACTTCTAACATATATAATGCTTAATTCGTTATTCCTAACTCCTAACTCCTAATTCGTAACTCCTAACTCCTAACTCATTATCACCCCACCGTATCTTCCAAAGTTACGGCAAGCAGGTTGCGGGCTTCGACGGCAAATTCCATTGGCAACTTGTTGAGCACATCCTTGGCATAGCCGTTGACAATGAGTCCGATGGCCTGCTCCATTGGTATGCCTCGCTGGTTGCAGTAGAACAGTTGGTCTTCGCTAATCTTGCTGGTTGTAGCCTCGTGCTCAACAATGGCGGTATCGTTATGGATATCCATATATGGGAATGTGTGCGCACCGCATTCGCTGCCAAGCAGCAAACTGTCGCACGAGCTATAGTTGCGAGCATTGTCGGCATTGCGGGTGCAGCGCACCAAACCGCGGTATGAGTTCTGACTCTTGCCAGCCGATATACCCTTAGATATGATGGTACTCTTAGTGTTCTTGCCCATGTGTATCATCTTCGTTCCCGTATCTGCCTGCTGATAGTGGTTTGTTACGGCTACGCTATAGAATTCTGCTACAGAGTTGTCGCCACGGAGCACGCATGACGGATACTTCCATGTTATAGCACTACCTGTCTCTACCTGCGTCCACGATAGTTTGCTGTTTACACCGCGCAGTTCGCCACGCTTTGTAACGAGGTTCAACACACCACCCTTGCCGTTCTCATCACCTGGATACCAGTTCTGCACGGTAGAGTATTTCACTTCGGCATTATCCTTAACCACAATCTCAACGATAGCGGCATGCAACTGGTTCTCGTCGCGCATTGGTGCTGTACAGCCTTCAAGATATGAAACGTAAGAATCGTCGTCGGCAATGATGAGTGTGCGCTCAAACTGTCCTGTATTGCGGGCATTGATACGGAAATAAGAACTGAGTTCCATCGGGCAACGGACACCTTTCGGTATGTAAACAAACGAGCCGTCGCTGAACACGGCACAGTTGAGGGCAGCAAAGAAGTTGTCACGGTATGGGACAACAGAACCGAGATATTCTCTGACGAGTTCGGGATGTTTCTGGATAGCCTCTCCTATAGAACAGAAGATGATTCCCATCTCTGCTAGCTTCGCGGTAAAGGTGGTCTTCACCGACACTGAGTCCATGATGGCATCTACAGCCACGCCGCTCAGCGCCAAGCGCTCCTCAAGCGGAATGCCCAGTTTATCGAACGTTTTCATTAGTTCCGGGTCGATCTCCTTTTTCTCCGACTTCTTATTCTGCGCCATAGGGTCGGCATAATATGAGATTGCCTGATAGTCGATGTCGGGCATCTGCAGATGTCCCCATTCGGGCTGCTTCATCGTCAGCCAATGGCGGAAGGCGGTAAGGCGGAAGTCGAGCATCCACTCTGGTTCGCCCTTCTTTGCTGATATCAGGCGAACAACCTCCTCATTCAGTCCTTTATCTATTATCTCGGTATGCACATCGGTAGTGAAGCCGAACTCATATTTCTTTTCGGCCACCTTCTTTACATACTCGTTTTTATTGTCCTTATTCTCCATCTTTATCTATTAACGCGACAGACTGCTACTGCACACAGCCTATCGGAGTGCAAAATTAATAAATTAACGACCGATAGACAAATATTTACAGCAAAAATCAGATTATTACACATTATTTATATAACTGCCAAAGAAAAAGAGTACACAAGACTTTCGCCTGTGTACTCTTCTTTGTTTATGTGTATCCTGCAGAATAGATTACAGCGTCTGCTGAATCTCAATCTCCATGAATGTCTCGATAATGTCACCCTGCTGGATATCGTTGAAGTTGACAAGACTGATACCGCACTCGAAGTTGGTTGCAACCTCCTTGACATCGTCCTTATAGCGCTTGAGGGCATTGATGGCACCTGTATGAACAACGATACCGTCGCGTACCAAACGAGCCTTGTCTGTACGGTGAACCTTTCCTTCGGTAACCATAGCACCTGCAACAGTGCCAACCTTAGATATCTTGTAAACCTCGCGAACCTCAACCTGTCCAGTAACAACCTCTTTCTTAACCTTGTCGAGCATACCCTCCATGGTAGAACGGAGGTCTTCGATGGCATCGTAAATGATTGAATAGGTATTGATTTCCACTCCATGCTGCTCTGCAGCCTTCTTTGCCGCAGCAGAAGGACGTACATTAAAGCCGATGATGATAGAGTTTTCTGCGGCAGAAGCGAGCATGACGTCGTTCTCTGAAATCTGACCGACAGCACCCTGAATCACATTCACCTGAATCTTCTCTGTTGACATCTTGATGAATGAGTCAGAGAGAGCCTCGACAGAACCCTGTGTGTCGGCCTTGACAATAAGGTTGAGCACGTGGAACTCACCAAGGGCAATACGATGAGCAATCTCCTCAAGACCAATAACCTTGGTAGTGCGCAGACTCTGCTCACGCTGCAGTTGCAGACGCTTGTTGGCGATGTCTCTTGCCTCCTGCTCTGTTTCCATGACATGGAAAGAGTCGCCGGCACTTGGAGCACCGTTAAGACCGAGAATGATAGCCGGTTCTGCCGGACGCACATTGTCCATGCGCTGATTACGCTCATTGAAGATAGCCTTTATACGTCCGTAACTTGTACCAGCCACTACATAGTCGCCCATCTTCAGCGTACCGTTGCTAACAAGCATTGTTGCCACATAGCCACGACCCTTGTCGAGAGAAGCCTCAATTACAGAACCGGTAGCCTTACGGTTAGGATTAGCCTTAAGGTCAAGCATCTCAGCTTCGAGCAGTACCTTTTCGAGCAGGTCATCTACACCGATACCCTTCTTGGCTGAAATTTCCTGACACTGATATTTACCGCCCCACTCTTCTACAAGAAGGTTCATCTGTGCCAAGTCTTCACGTATCTTGTCAGGGTTTGCACCCGGTTTGTCTATCTTGTTGATTGCAAATACCATAGGTACGTTAGCAGCCTGTGCATGTGCGATAGCCTCCTTGGTTGTAGGCATGACGCTATCGTCGGCAGAGATGATGATGATGGCGATGTCAGTAACCTGAGTACCACGTGCACGCATGGCGGTAAACGCCTCGTGTCCTGGAGTATCGAGGAATGTGATACGACGACCATCCTTCAGCTTCACGTTATAAGCACCGATGTGCTGTGTGATACCACCGGCCTCACCTGCTATAACGTTGGTATTGCGGATATGGTCGAGCAACGATGTCTTACCGTGGTCAACATGTCCCATCACCGTAACGATAGGAGCACGTGACAGAAGGTCGTTTTCGTCGTCGGCCTCTTCCTGAATGGCTTCGCTAACCTCTGCACTAACATATTCTGTCTTGAAACCGAACTCGTCGGCAACGATATTGATGGTCTCTGCATCCAGACGCTGGTTGATAGACACCATGATGCCAACGCTCATACAAGTTCCGATTACCTTTGTAACAGGAACGTCCATCATCGTAGCGAGCTCGCTTACGGTAACAAACTCTGTGAGCTTGAGCACCTTGCTCTCTGCTGCCTGTTCCTGCAATTCTTCATTCAGGCGCTCCTGAACAGCATCACGCTTCTCACGGCGATACTTAGCACCCTTCTTGTTCTGATTCTTTGCAGTAAGACGTGCGAGAGTCTCTTTTACCTGGCGTGCTACGTCTTCTTCATTCACTTCCAGTGGCTTTGGTTGCTGACGGTTCTTCTTGTTCTTCTTGCCGCCACCCTGCTGCTGGTTGTTGTCATGACGCTGTCCGCCTTGATTATTGTTATTATTGTTATTGTTGGCACCCTTGTTCTTGTTTTTCTTACCATTGCCGCCCTGCTGATTAGATGCAGCCTCAATGTCAACACGCTCCTTGCCGATGCGAACACGCTTCTTGCGCTCGCCACCATGCATCTGAGCCGCCTTCTCCTCACGTTCCTTCTTGCGTTCCTCCTTTGACTTCTTCTTAGGACGAGTGCTTTGGTTCAGAGAGTCAAGGTCAATCTTTCCAAGAACGTTCACCTTTGGAGCCATCTTAGCCTCGCTCTTCAATGTGAAGATCTTTGGTTCTTCGCTGGCTTCCTGTGATTCAGCCTGAACAGGCTTTTCTACTTTTGGTTCTGCCTTAGGAGCAACCGGAGCCTCAACTTTCTTAGGCTTTTCCTCAACAACAGGTTTCTCAACCTTAACTTCTGGCTGAGCCTTCACTTCTGGCTTCTTCTCCTCTACTGGCTTTTTAACCTCTTCTTTCTTTATTTCCTCCTTCACCTCAACCGGGCTTTCGGCAGCAGCCTTTGGTTCAGGCTTTTCTGGAGCAACAGATGGCGCAACCTTCTTGCCAACATTGTCCAAGTCGATTTTGCCCATTGGCTTGAACTGCTGGCGTTGCTCCAATAATTCCTCGGCTTTGACAACCTTCTTTTCCACCTTCTTTTCCTTTGTCTTCTTGGCGAAAATCTTCTCAGCCTCATTCTTCACCGCCTTATCTCCTTGGAAATTGCTTTTCAAGGCGGCATACTGCTCATCAGAGATCTTGGTGCTGAGATTGGCGTCTTCTTTTATCTCGCCCAAGTTCTTATTATTTTTCAGGAAATCAACTGCCGTTTGAAGTCCTATATTCAATTCTGTTAATACTTTATTTAATCTGATGCTCATTTATAAACAATTATAATTTTTAATTACGAATTTCGAATTGATTAGCATTGCACACTTAGAGGAGTATTACTCAAACTCTGCACGAAGCACATTGAGCAAGTGGTCTACAGTCTCTTCCTCAAGGTCTGCCTTTTCAATAAGCATTTCACGAGGAGCATTAAGCACAGCCTTTGCTGTATCCATACCGAGTGACTTGATAGCATCGATAACCCACTGGTCTACCTCATCAGAGAACTCGTCCAGATAGATATCCTCATCGGCCTCATTGTCGCTAACCACACGGTAAACGTCAATTGTAAAGTCTGTAAGCATTGATGCCAACTTGATGTTCATACCGCTACGACCAATAGCCAAAGAAACTTCTTCTGGCTGCAAGTAAACTTCTGCCTTGTGGTTATCTACATCGAGAGTTATGCTTGACACCTTTGCTGGGCTGAGAGCACGCTGGATGAACAGCTGAACGTTGCTTGAATAGTTAATGACATCGATATTCTCGTTGCAAAGTTCACGAACGATGCCATGAACACGGCTACCCTTGACACCAACGCATGCTCCTACAGGATCGATACGGTCGTCGTAACTCTCAACAGCCACCTTGGCACGCTCTCCTGGCATACGGGCTACACGCTTGATGGTTATCAGGCCGTCGTTGATTTCTGGAACTTCTGCCTCAAGCAGACGCTCAAGGAATACAGGACTTGTACGGCTAAGAATGATTCTTGGGTTATTGTTCTCGTTGTCTACACGCAGAACGATAGCACGCACGGTCTCGCCCTTATGATAGTTGTCTGAAGGTATCTGCTCGCTCTTTGGCAAGTGGAGCTCGTTACCCTCATCATCAATGAGCAGCACTTCACGCTTCCACATCTGATAAACCTCACCACTGATAATCTGGCCCACCCTGTCCTTATATTTATTGTACAGAGAGTCGTGCTCCAATTCCAATATCTTAGAAGCCAATGTCTGACGAAGGTTAAGGATTGCACGGCGACCGAACTTGCTGAAGTTTACCTCCTCGCTCACTTCCTCGCCAATCTCATAGTCTGGCTCTATCTTCTGTGCGTCTGTAAGTGATATTTCCTTATTCTCATCCTGAACCTCACCGTCTGCTACAACAATACGGTTGCGGTGAATTTCAAAGTCTCCCTTATCTGGGTTTACGATAACATCAAAATTCGCGTCGCTGCCAAACAATTTGGCTATAACGTTACGGAAACTTTCTTCCAAAACGCTCACCAGCGTAGTGCGGTCGATGTTCTTTGTCTCCTTAAATTCCTGGAAGGTCTCTATCATGCTTGGACCTAACGAATCTTTCTTTGTTGCCATACTTTTACTTGAAACTTAATAAGTATTTTGTATATTTTATATTATTCATATTAAATTGTTTGTCAACGTCAACGATAACAGGGCGCTTTTTGCCTTCAACCTTCTGTTTTTCCTTCACGCTTACAACAAACTCGTCGCCATCAACCGCCTTCAGCACACCTTGCACTTTCTTTCCGTCAGCAGCAAGCACCTCTACATCCTTTCCGATGTAGTTGACATACTGCTGATATACCTTGAACGGCTGACCGATTCCTGCAGAACCAACTTCCAATTCATAATTGTCCAGTTCTTCGCCCACACGCTCCTGTACAAAGCGGCTCAGTTCTGCGCAATCTTCAATCCACACGCCATCGGCATGGTCGATTTCCACTACAATACGCCCGTCGGCACTGATGTTCACATCAACAAGGAAATAGTCGTTGCCCTGCAACCACTCTTCCGCTAAAGTCTTGATAAGGTTCTTGTCTATCATCTAAATATCATTAAATAATGAAAAATGAGGGACTTGCGAGAAGTCCCTCATTCCACCGAACGCTGCAAAATTACAACAAATTCCGTAATCTAGCAAATATTTTTCCGTTTTTCTGTATATTTATATGAAATATATAGACCCTTGACCATTAATGCTTTATGCTCAACGCTTATTATTGCTTTGGCTGCAACAGTTTCTTATACTCCTCAGAATTGCCTAGCAGGCGTTCTGCCTCTTTCAACTGCTTGTCGTATTTCAGCATTGCTCCTATGGCACCGCTCTGATAATAATAGGCTGAAATGATGTCGCTTTCTATTATCTGGCAAAGCGTTTCCTTATTTCGTTCTATATCGCGGGCTACATCATGCTTCAATTTTGCCTTCAGATTATCGAAATCCTGCTTGGCCTCTTCATAGTAACCTTCAAACTTAGCCGTCTTTATCAATTCGTCAAGCATTTTCTCGCTCATTGGGTCGTATGTGAAACCGCTCTCCACCACACGCTTCTTGAAATCCTCAAAATCGGCATCTGACAGACGGAACTCATTGGCAGGAGCAATGGTCGGATGCTTGGCTATATAGTCAACCACATAATCGAACATCACCTCCATCGTGTCCAATCGCTCCAGATAGATTGCAATGTTAGGCATGGTGTCTGGCTTTACTTCTATGTCAGGCTTTATGCCACCACCGTCGCGCACCTCACGACCATTCTTTGTATAGAACACGTGTGTCAACGAGTCGGCAATGCGCTCTTTATATCCTCCGCCGGTATGCTTGTAGTTAATAGCCTGAATGCATCGTCCGCTAGGTATGTAATACTTGCTTGTAGTCAGTTTGATATTTGAATTATACGGCAGGTCTGCAGGCACCTGTACCAATCCCTTGCCATACGTGCGCGTACCTAATATTATTCCTCTGTCAAGGTCCTGCAGCGAACCGCTGGTTATTTCCGCAGCACTGGCAGTAGCACCGTCAACAAGCACAATGATTGGCATCAGCGTGTCAACAGGTTCCAGTTTTGTTTTATATGTCTTGTTTGCTCCCTTTACCTTTCCTTTGGTTTCCACCAAGGTCATTCCCTTCGGCAACCAGATGTTTGTAATGTCAACACATTCTTGCAACGAACCGCCGCCGTTGTTTCGCAAGTCGAGCAACAGACTCTTTGCGCCTTGCTTCTTCAAATCCACAAATGTACGACGCATCTGCTTGGCTGTGCCTTCCGTATAACTGCCGAAATTGATATATCCCACACTGTCCGGACGCATTCCGTAGTATGGAATATCCGGCAACTTGATATTCTTTCTGGTCAGTTTGAACTTCATCTCCTTACCTGTGCTCGGGCGCTTTATCTTCAGTACAAAGCTTGTACCGGCATCACCGCGCAGGCAATTACTCACCTCGCTAACATTCTTGTCAGTCATTACCGAATCGTCAATGCTCAGTATTATGTCGCCCTTCTTCAGACCAACATCTGCCGCCGGCATACCTTCGTATGGCTCGTCTATCACCACACGCTTCAGTCGCTGATGATAGCGGATGACTGAACCAATGCCGGCATACTTACCTGTGAGCAGCATCTTCAGGTCTTTCGATTTGTCCTCAGGATAATACTCTGTATACGGATCAAGACCTTTAAGCATCGCATTGATGCCATTGCCAATAACGACATTCGGGTCGAGAGTGTCGACATACATCACATCGAGCATCCTATATATATCGTTGAATATCTCCAGATTCTTTGCCACCTCAAAATTATGGTCTTTTGATTTCTGGGCAAAGACAGCCAAGTGTCCTAAGCAGGCAACAGCTACCAATATCAATAGTTTTTTCATCGAGATTATATTTTCGTTGTTCATTTTGCCTACAAAATTACACCATTCAATGGTAATAATAGTCTTTTTAGGCGTTTTTTTGCAAAATTTTAAAGATTACGATAAATTTTTCTTCAAAATGTTTGCGGATTTCAGAAAAACACATTACCTTTGCATCGCAATTCAGAAATGAGGCGCAAAATTGCTTCAGTAGCTCAGTTGGTTAGAGCACCTGACTGTTAATCAGGGGGTCGTTGGTTCAAGCCCATCCTGAAGCGCCTGAAAAATGAGAGAGTTACGAAAGTAGCTCTCTTTCTTTTTTGCCCATTTGAGGCTAATTTGAGGCAACAAATGTGGTATTTTCCATAAAATCTCCCTGGTTTTCACCTCTTTTCACTGCTATTTTTTAGAGTGAAAGCTATCTTTTCACAATCCTTCTTTTTTGAGTTTTAGCCCCCTGACGAATGATGGCATGGCCGTCGCTAAGTTCTGGGATGCTGAATGGGAAATCTACTCAAAGATTGATGACCTCTATGCCTATATGAAAGACAAGAGGGGTTATGACAGTATGGATGAATATATCCGTGAAGATGTACTGTTGCTGAGAGACATTGACTATACCGTGTTGGAGAAACTGGTTGGTGAATGTGCCTCCCGTGTCTACAATGCCCTTCGTCACCATGGTGAGGAAGGCAAGACCGACATAAACGAGGTTGTCCGTGATGTCAAACTCTTGGTCAGCGATGTCACTCTTTTTGATAAAGAGCAGATAGATAGCCATCACTGCCGCCGCACCGAGTATGGCGTAGGCGAACATATAGACGATAACATGTGGCGCAAACCAAGGACTCTGAAGGGCGGGCATCAGCGTCTTGTCATGTATCTCCGGTTTGAACAGATTTACACAGATAAATACCAGGGCGAGAATGGTCGAGAACGACAGGATCCACTTGTACTTCCAGCGCGAATAGACGATGAGACCCGCCAACGGCAGGAAGAACGAATACCAGAGTCGCGTTTCGCCCATCGTGCGCAGTGGCGGTCGCTCCAGCTAGATCCACATAGAGAGGATGAACGAGAAGAAAAAGAGCAAGTCCAAGACAGTTGTCGCGTAGGCCATACCAGTTTTACTCTTCCACGCAGCCCATGCACCCACGGCCCAAAGCAGTACCGCTGCAATTGCGAAATATATAAAATGCTCCCAACTCATACGCGTTTCCTCCCACCAATAACAAACATACAAACCGCTCCTGCCAGCATCATATAAATACCTGTATAGACAAATGGCAGCCACGGGTCGCTCACCAGTTCGAGTATTGATATCTGGCTCTGAGCCCCCATCTGCGTGTCGTAGCCGTACTGATAGATTTTCCAGCCGTCCACCTCGTAGGGCATGTTCACATCAATGGTAGTCTGCCCTGCGGAAGTCCTCGATATAGGCTTTGGCATCAATCTCAGCCGTATATCTCTCAACCGCCCGTTTCAGTCGCCGCCGCCCATCTTGGCGTAGTTCGATGGTGTTGCCCCGAACTCCTCTTGGAAGCAGCGCGTGAAATAGGACGCATTCTGGAATCCTGTGAGATACATTACCTCCTTGGTGGAGAAGTTCTCTTTGCTGGCGAGCAGGCGTGCCGCCTTCTGCAGCCGCAGGTGGCGGATGTAGCCCACGGCAGTTCTGCCCGTGAGCTGCTTGATTTTACGATAGAGCTGCTTGGTACTGATGCCGCTGAGCTGGCTGAGCATGTCGACAGAGAGGTCGGAGTTGTCGATGTTTTCCTCGATAATATGGGTGACACGCAAAAGCAACTGGTCGTCTTGCGACAGCTGGGTGTCGTTGCCAGAGGTGGCCAGCATCGACAGCCGCAGCTCCTGTTCGAGCATAGCCTTGTCCTCGCTGAGCTGCTCCTCCTTGCTTCTGGCGTTCTGCAATATCAGTTCTTTCTCCTGGCGCTCCCTTCGCAGGATGCAACGGCTCCTGACATATAGGCCAACGAGCGTAAACAGCACAACCACGAACAGTGCATAGAGCATCCATGCCAATCGTGAGCGGTACCACGGGGGCAGGATGCGAAAGTGGAGGCTGTAGGCTGCCTCTTGCTGCCGGGCGTCACTCAGGAAGAGGGTGTAGCTACCAGACTGCAACCCCGACAGCAACAACGTGCTGCTGCCTGCCGGCAGCTGTACCCACTCTTCCTGCAGGCCCTCTACGCGGAAGGCAAAGCGGGCTGTCTTCTCTGTGCCATATTCATAATTGCTCAGATAGAACAGCAGACAGTTCTGCGACTGGTTCAGTTGCAGGTCGTGCTGGTTCAGCTGCAGGGCATCGCAATAGCCCTGCCCCATCACCTCGACATTGGTCACCACGGGTGTGGCGGCTTGCTGCTGGCTGTGCAGGGCGCCCGCCCTGACGGCGGCAAACTTGTCGATGCCGCCCAGCCAAACGGTCTGGCTCACTGGATTATAGTAAACGGAGGTGTAGCTGTCGACCATGCTGAAACTTATAAGCACCTGCTGCCGTGCATCGGTGATGCGCAGTCCCTCGTCGGTGACGGTCCAGGTGCCGCCCGGTGTCACTGCTGAGCATCCTTGCGGCGTATATGGCTGGGCGTTCTCCCGCTGCAGCACTGCCACAACTCCGTCGGCCGAGATGCGGTCGGGGCTGACGGTATAGGTAGCCTGATAGGTTGTTACGCGCAGCTTACCATCGGTGGTCTCCTGTATGTCGTACACCCAGTTGCGACGATCGCCATCGATGTGTAGCGGTCTAAACTGTTGCGACCTGCGGTTGTAGAGCAGCAAGGCACCGTCAATACCTACCCACACTCTGTGGTCTGAGTCTTCGAACATGCAGCGTATGCTGTTGTGGGGAATGGGCCACTGCTTGTCGTTCATCTTGTACCATCGGCAACTCTGGTGGTCGGTGTCCAGACCCTCGACAGCTATAAGCCCATGTATGCCGCCCAGCCATAGCGTAGAGTCGGAGTCTTGAAAGATGAACCGCATCTGGTTGCCCTCGCGCGAGGCTGTGATGGCAGGCAGGGGGTAGGTGTGGAGGAAGATGCTGCGCGGCGACATCGACACGCCGTTGGATGTGCCCACCCAGAGGTTGCCGCCAACATCGCTGCAAAGCGTCCACACCACATTGCTGGCTATCGTCTTGGCATCGTTGAGCGCATCGTGGCTCAGGTGCCACAGCCGTTGACGATGATACATCACATACAGCCCATCGTCGGTGCCCGCCAAGATATTGCCTTCAGTATCGAAAGCCAGACATTTCACAATGGGCAGGTCGAACTGCAGCCTATCCTGTTCCAACTGGTCCAGGGTGCCCAAACCTGCGTCGGTGCCCACCCAGAGGGTACTGTCGGAGGGTTGCCAGAGCAATGCCGAGATAACCGTCGACGAAGCCCTGGCTCCCTCGCCGGGGATGAGGGTGTGCAGCACGTGCAGGCGACCGGTGGGTATGGAGTAGCACGACAGGCCGCTCTGCTGACCCACATATAGCAGCGAGTCGCCCACAGCGGCCAGCGCGCACACGTTCTCCACTTCTTTCAGACGCACGTAGCGCCCGTTGCAGAAGAGTCCGCGGCTGGTGCCTGCCCATACGTCAGTGCCCACCTGAACCAGACAGCGCACGTCAATGTCATCGTAGAGACTGTCGCGCTGGAAGCTGCGGGTGTTCAGATTGAACTGAAGCAGACCATGCTCGTGGCCCACTAAGATGCTGCCACCGACTACCAAAGCGCAACGGGGCGGCCCCATGTCGGACTGCTCAGGATGCGTATAGCGGTGCAGGTTATAGCCATCCCATGCTGAGAGTGCTTTCTTGTCGACGAACCACATCATGCCACTACTGTCCTGAACGATGGCCTTCACGACCAGCGTCTGCGTTTCGCTCTTCAGGTTGCTGAACGACTGATAGCGCAGCGGCGGCAATGTGGCAGCCTTGCCAGTGGTGGCCAATATCAAGAGTAGCACGAAGGCGATTCTGACAAAAGACCTATTTCGCTGTATGTACATTTTCACATTGCAAAGTTACTTACTTTTTTCTTATTCGCACCAAATTTACCTTGTTTTTGTTATTGGTGTCCGCTAAAGTTTTTTGCTTGTAATAAAATTAGGCTGAATCCCTCGCTTGGTATTCAGCCTTTTTTGTTACCTTTGTTTTTACCACAAAACTTCAATAACATGAACAAAGGTACACATTTTATCGGACAGCCGATGTACGGTCAGCTGTTAAATTTGCTTGACCGGTCAAAAATTCTTCGTTTCAGCCGTGAAAGTGGCGGTGAACGCTATGTAAAACACTTCGATACATGGCAGCACTTGGTGATTATGCTGTATGCGGTAATCAAGCGTTTCGACTCTTTGCGTGAGATTACGGACTCGATGTTCCCCGAAGCACGGAAACTGGCTCACCTTGGCATCAACCTGATGCCCCGCCGTTCCACCTTATCCGATGCAAACTCCCGCCGCAAGGAGTGTGTGTTTGAGGCCGTATACCGTGACCTGTATGCCACTTACAGGGATGAACTTTCCTCGGACAGCCGACGCAAACGTTGGGAGATTGAACTGCTTTTCAAACAACTCAAGCAGAATTTTCCATTGAGATACTTTTATGGGGAGAGTGCAAACGCCATCAATATACAAATATGGGTAACGCTCATTGCCAACCTGCTGCTCATGGTCATGCAGAGACGTATTAAGCGAAGTTGGAGCTTTTCAAATCTCGCAACGATGTTCCGTATCATGCTTATGTACTATGTCAACTGCTATACTTTCTTTGAACAGCCGGAGAGAGACTGGCTTAAAATAATTGAAATGGACAATCCACAGCCTAACGAACCGGCACTTTTCGATTAGGGGGGCTTACTTCTCAAAAAAATAATCCGCAACGCCTGTTTATCGGCATTGCGGAAGATAATTTATGCTCATTAGACTTTTAGCGGACACCAATAGTTTTTTGTCTGATTTGTGACATTTTAGCGCCATTTGTCCATTTTGTGTTATGGTCTGGCGATTATGGTCAGGCAGGTATCACCAACTACCACTAAATTTGCAGCACCATTGCCAAAACTATCATTATTAACAATCTATAAAAAACTAAGCTTTATGAAAAAAAAGAAACTCTTACTCATTGCCCTGTCTCTAATGGCAGGTAGTGCTTACATGAAAGCTGACATCGTGGACCTAGGCAGCGAATCACTGACGGAATGGAGTGCCACGGCTGATGACGGCTGCGATATGGGTTCGACTGTCACTCTCGACGGCGTTAAAGTGACGCTGGGCTCACCCGACGATGCTGGCGTCACTTGGTCGTGGAATGCAGGAAATGCCGGATTGCTGCCCTCGCAGATGCCATCTACCGATGGTACCGCCGAAACGCTCATCACCGAATTCTCAGAAGAAGCGCCCTTTGGCCACCTGCCCTCTCACGGCGCTTTCCTGAAGATGGAGCCCACCAAGGCAGGCACCATCACCATCAGCGGCAAGGCCTCGGCCAATACAGCTCAGCCGCTGGTGTTTGTTACGCTGAGCAAGGAAGACCCGACCGTCATTCTCTCAGCCCAGATTACCCCATGGGACAACAGCGTGACGCAGTGGAGCTACGACGTAGATGCCGACCATGTGTATTGCTTCTTCCAGCTAAGCTATCCCGGCAAGCTCACTGCCTACCGCTTCACGCTTCGCGGCATCTCTTTTGTTGCTAACAATGAGTCGACAGGCCTGAACATGCTTCATGCATCCCCCGCAGCTGCTGATGCCTCCTACTTTGACCTCAGCGGCCGTCGTGCCAGCGACAAGAGCGGCATCCGCATAGTCAACGGCAGAAAACTCTACTTCAAAAAGTAATTGAAACCCAACAAGTCAACACACGCTTATGAGACTCTACCAACTATTGCTTATCACCCTGCCCTGGCTCGCTGGCTCAACCAGCTTGCATGCCGAAATAATCCAGTTTGGCAGTCTGGAAGACAAAGAATGGACCGCCACGGCCGACGATGGCTGCAGCAATGGCTCAACCATCGTGCTCGACGGCGTAGTCGTTACCATGGGCTCGGCAGAAGACGCTGAGGTCAGCTGGACGTGGAACGCCAGAAACGCTGGCCTGATATCCTCTCAGATGCCCTCCACCGAAGGCACCGTTGAATCGCTCATCACAACGTTTTCTGACGTTGAGCCGTTCGGCGAGCTGCCCACCCATGGCGCCTTCTTCAAGATTCAGCCCAGCCGCCCCGGAAACATCACGTTCCACGGAAAGGCATCGGCCAACGCAGAACAGCCGCTAATCTTCGTCACCTGCTTCAAGGATGACCAGACCATTGTTGAAGCCAACATCACACCATGGGACAACAACGTGACCGAGTGGACTTACGAAGTGGACACCGAGCACGACTATTACTTCTTCCAACAGTCGTATCCCGGTCAGCTCACCGCCTATCGTTTCACCTTCCGTGGCGTGGCCTTCGAGGCTACCGGCGAAGCACCGCCCCCCGTCGACCAGCGCAATGTGGGATTCCTCTACAATGGCGACCTGAACGCCGACCTGGCCTACCAAGTGATTACCCGCGACAAAAGCAACAATGTGACACCCATCGAGGCCAACAAGGCTTTCACCGTCGATGACTTTGCCGACTATGAGGTCATCACCATCAGCTCTACCGTGACCAACGACGAGGCCATAGCCTCGCTGAAGGAGGTGCATCCTTACCTGCCGGTGCTCAACCTGAATCCTCATATTTATGAGAAGTGGGGCTATGGCGAGGTGGTGGACGCAGGCATTCAGTTTGCCACAGCCACCAATCCTAACCATCCCCTGTTCAGGAACCTGTCGCTCATCGAGGACCCCGATGCTGAAGAGCCTACCTACGTGCTGGAGGTCAGCACCTACTCTACCTTCCCCGGCCTGCACCTGAGCGGAATCTTTGCCAACGACCCCATACTGGCAGTAGCCTACAACAACGCAGATGTGGTGGCCATTCACAGCCATAGCCTCTCGCGCAACGGCTACCTCTACATTCCCTACACACAGCAGACGCTGGCCGATGCCGTTACTCCCGAGATCATCACCCACGCCATAGCCATGATGAACGGCACGAAGCAGCCTGCCACCAAGGCTCCGCTGCCCACCTTCGCGCTGGAGTACGACTATCAGCAGACCATTGTCAGCATTGCCGATGCCGCCCCTGAAGCCGAAATATTCTACACGCTCGACGGTACGACGCCCACCGAGGAGAGCACCCGCTACACAGCGCCCTTCACCGTAGACAGAGAGACGACCGTCATGGCCGTGGCGCGTGGCGAAGGCTATCTGCTGAGCGATGTGGCAGAGCGCTACATCGACATACAGCAAGTGTGCCCGCCGCCCACGTTCAGCATGGAGCGCCGCGACGGACAGACCGTCGTCACCATCAGCTCCGACCTAGACGAGGCCACCATCTACTACAACTACAAGGGTGACAACACCACGGGGAAGAGCACCCGCTACACGGGGCCCATCACCTTCACCAGCGGCCGCACCATCTATGCCTTCCAGACCTGCCCCGAACATCTCAACTCAAGGGTGGGCTCGGCAGAGATCGTGGTGACGAATCCACGAGTGCGCGTCGACGTCTTGTCGAAGATGGATGCCAATCAGGAAGAGTACTACAGCCAGACCAATCCTGACACGCAGACAGGCAACGCCGGCTACTACTTCTCGTGGGGAGGCACCGCCATGGACAACGTGGGCCAGGAAGAGGTGGTTGACTTCGGCAATGGATGGAGCGTTCGCTCACGTGGGCAGCGCATCGCCTGGGAGAACATCACCCCGGCCTTAAACTATGGCGACGACGCCAGCGGTTCGTTCAACCCGATGACCGTCGAGGACGAAGATGCCTATCTGCCCATCAGCAGCGGCCTGATAAACCTTCACGACTGGAACACACAGCATCCAGCCAATGCCATGATACAGAGCACGCAGGCCTTTGCCGGCCCCTTCGACGTGGTGGCCTACATGGTCAACGAGAATGGCAACATAGGCTTTGGCGACACGTCGGTGTCGGAATGGGCTGCCACAGCGGCCGACGCCTGCAACAACGGCTCCACCATCACCCTCAACGGTGTCGTCGTCACGCTGGGCTCGCCCGATGATGCTGACGTCACATGGTCATGGCATGCAGGAAATGCCGGATTGCTGCCCTCGCAGATGCCATCTGCCGATGGTACCGCCGAGACGCTCATTACCGAATTCTCCGAGGAGGAGCCTTTTGGAACCCTTCCCACCCACGGCGCATCCTTCAGGATTGAACCCACGAAGGCGGGCGTCATCACCATCAAGGGCAAGGCCTCGGCCAGCGCCGACCAGCCATTGGTGTTCGTCACGCTCGACAAGAACAACCCGACGAGCATCCTTGCCGCCTCTATCACGCCTTGGGACAACAGCGTCACGGAGTGGAGCTATGAGGTCGACGCCGACCATGCCTACGTCTTCTTCCAGCTGGCATATCCCGAAAAACTCAATGCCTATCGCTTCACGCTTCGCGGCTTTACCTTCGAGGCCATCGAGGGCGGCTCAGACGAACCAGTCGTCGCGCCCTCGGCCGAACTGGCTGCCCGTCTGGTAGTTGAAGTTGCAGCCAGCAATGGCGCTGGTGCTGAATGGACACAGATAGGCGAGCCTATCGCATTGCCCGACGCGCGCCGGCTCTACTGCAAGTTCGTGCGCAGCTACGAAGGTGCCACGCCCGTCTTCGTTCGCACACGTATCGTCAACGACGTTCCCCGTGCCGGCATCTTCAACATCTATCTCGCCTACGAGGGTGAAGAGTCGAAGCGCATCATCCAAGAGCAGAGCACCGGCATCACCAACGTACAGCCGTCGGTCATCCTCCCCGTTGGCATCTACAGCATCAGCGGCACTCGCCAGAACAAGATGCGTCGCGGATTGAACATTATCGTGTCGTCCGATGGCAGCGTCAAGAAAGTATATGTGAAATAACCAACACCCACCCCCAGCCCCTCCCCAAGGGAGAGGAGTTGATATAGACCTGCTATCAGAAAGCTAATGGCAGAACTATATGCTCCCCCCAGGGGGGGGGCGGGGGGAGGGGCTACTCCTCCCTTTCAATGAAACCAATCAGACTTTTTCTTTTTGCGCTGTCGGTGCTTGCCAGTTCCACCACACTGTTTGCTGCCATTGTTCAGTTTGGCAGCACCTCGCAGACGACGTGGACGGCCACCGCTGCCGATGGCTGCGACATGGGTTCCACCGTCACTCTCCACGGGGTTAAGGTGACGCTGGGTGCTGCCTCCGATGTCGGCAACAACTGGACATGGCATGCTGGCAACACTGGTTTGCTTCCCTCGCAGATGCCATCCACCGGCGGCACGGCAGAAACCCTGATTACCACGTTCACCGAAGCAGCTCCCTTCGGCACCCTGCCCACCAGAGGCTGTTTTCTGAAGATAGAACCAAGCCTTGCGGGCACAGTGACCATCAGCGGCAAGCCCTCGGCCAATGTCGCACAGCAGCTGGTCTTCGCAACGGTCAGCAAGGATGCCCCCGAAACCATCCTCGCTGCGGAGGTCACACCCTACAACGCTTCTGCCACATCGTGGAGCTACGACGTCGATGCCAACCACATCTACTATTTCTTCCAGCTCAGCTACCCTGGAAAGCTCAATGGCTACCGCTTCACACTGCGTGCGTTAGCCTTTGAACAACCGTCGGCTCCGCTGCCCGCCGTCTATTATGAGCTGCTGGCCGAGATAGAGCAGGCGCGACTGCTGATGGGTCCCTCGCACGAAGCCGTCATAGCGGCCCAGGCAGCACTCGACGATGAGAACGGAACAGCAGAGAGCTATGCAGCATCATTGACCGTCCTGAAGGCAGCCGAGCAAGCCTACATCGACTACCTGCAATCGCTCCCCCTGGGCGAAGGGTTCCCCATCGTGGGAGGCCCCATCGTGGCCGACATCGTGACAGATGCCACCAACGACCATCCCGTGGTAGGAGTGGCTGCCAAGGCCTTGGCAGCTGACATCCGCCTCGTCACTGGGCGCAAGCCTGAAGTGAAGCCAACGGCAGCAGCACTGCGCTACCCCATCATCATCGGCACGCTCGGTCAGTCGGCCATCGTCGACCAACTCGCGAATAGCGGAAAAGTGGACTGCTCGGCCATCGAGGGGAAGTGGGAGGCCTACACCCTGCAATATGTCGAGAACATTGGCGACAGCATCCCCCGCGCCCTGGTCATAGCAGGCAGCACGCCCCGCGGCACGGCCTACGGTGTGTTCCATCTGTCGCGTCTCATCGGTGTGTCGCCTTGGGTGTGGTGGGCCGATGTCGTTCCCGCTCATCACGACCAACTCTACTTCACGGCTGCCGACAACTTTGCGTCGAAGGAGCCTTCTGTTCGCTTCCGCGGAATATTCATCAACGACGAAGACTGGGGGCTGCAGCCCTGGGCCAGCACCAAGATGGACACCAACATCCACAATATCGGCCCACGCACTTACGAGCGTGTCTTCGAGTTGCTGCTGCGCCTGCGTGCCAACATCCTGTGGCCGGCCATGCACAAGGTGAGCCGAGCCTTCTGGACCATCGATGAGAATCATCAGCTGGCCGCCCAGTACGACATCGTGCTGGGGTCGAGCCACTGCGAGCCGATGCTGCGCAACAACGTGGGCGAGTGGACCGCCAGCGGGTCATCCTACAACTATGCCACCAACAGGACTGCCGTGCAGCAGTACTGGCGCACCAGGGTTGAAGAGTCGAAAGACCAGGACGTGATGTACACCCTGGGCATGCGCGGCGTCCACGACGGGGGCATACAGGGCTACAGCGGTGCCGCCAACATCGCAGCCGGACTGCAGGAGATTATCGCCTTCCAGCGCAGCCTCATCCGCAGCATCGTTAACGAAGACGTGACGCAGGTGCCGCAGACCTTCATCCCCTACAAAGAGGTGCTCGATGCCTACAACACGGGTATGAACGTGCCCGACGATGTCACCCTCACATGGGTCGACGACAATCATGGATTCATCCGCCAGATGCCCACCGAGACCGAGCAGCAACGGGCGGGCAGTCATGGCATCTACTACCATCTGTCCTACTACGGTGCACCGCAAGACTATCTGTGGCTCTCCAGCATAGGCCCCGCGCAAATCAGCTACGAGCTCACCCGCGGCTACGAGCAGGGCATACAGCGGCTGTGGATCATCAACGTGGGCGACATCAAACCTGCCGAGGCAGAGTTGCAGTTCTGCATGGACCTGGCGTGGGACATCGATGCCTGGAACCCAGAGAATGCCAACCAATGGAACCGCCACTGGGCAGCCGAGAACTTTGGCGAGGAGGTGGCCGACGGCCTGGCCGAAGTGAAGAAGGAATACTACAGACTGGCGGCTGGCGGCAAGCCTGAGCACGTGATGTTCGTCGACTACAGCAACGAGGAGATGGAAGCACGCCTTGCGGCCTACAACACCATTGCCAAGCAGGTCGAAGCCTTGAAGCCGAGTATCCGCCCAGAACTTAGCGATGCCTATTTCCAACTCATAGAATATCCCGTGAGGGGAGCCTACCTGATGAACGTGAAGCATCTGCGGGCCTTGCAAAGCATGAGCGAGGCACGCTTGGGCCACGCCGCGCAGGCACTGCAGTATGCTGACGAGGCCAGGGAGGCCTACAACGAGATACAACGGCTGACGACCATCTACAACAAAAACATTGCGCACGGCAAATGGGACGGCATCATGAGCGCATCGCCCCGCAGTCAGCCAGCATTCCAAATGCCCACGGTGGCCACCCAGACCAACATCAGCCCCGTAGAGAGCATGTCGTCGGCCGATAGCCAGATGACCATTGCAGCCAGTGCCTACGTGACAGCCAGCAGCACGCTGCGCAAGCTACAGGGGCTGGGTATGCAGCAAGAGGCCGTCGCCGTGTGGCCCATGGACATGAAGTCCTACACCCGAGCTGCCGATGCGCCTTATGCCGAATACGTGCTGCCTGTGAAGGCTGGCGAGAATGTGGTCACCCTGCGCCTGCTGCCCACCTTCCCCGTGCATGCCGGAGGCACGCTGCGCTACGCCACAGAGTTGCTGGGACACGATGCCAATCCCGTGATCAACAGCATCGCCACCAGCGCCAACTCTGCCAACTGGAAACAGAACGTGCTGCGAGGATGGGCAACGGGCAAGAGCATAGCCTATACAGCAGCCGAAGCGGGCGAGGTGAAGCTGCGCATATACTTCATGGACCCCGGTCTGGCACTGCAAGAGATAACCATCGACCAGCCCAATGGGAACAGCCTTACCAACCAGTACGTTGTCAATGCTGACTTTGAGCTGGCCGCAGAGGGCGTAGTAAACACGGGGGGCGGCACGGTGCGAGGCGTGCCCTATGGATGGCAAACTAACCAGGAGTTCCCCGGCAACTCGAAGGGCATCAACGGCACGGGGGCCAATATGCACGGTTCCAACTCATGCTGGTTCTGGAACAAGCCCATGCCCACCGACTTTGAATTCTTCCAGACCATCAAGAACCTCCCTGCCGGCAGCTACAGGCTGACATGCCGTCTGGGGGCCAAGAAAGACTACATAGGCACCCTGAGGCTGTTTGCCGACAACAACGTGGCGTATTTCGGCGCACAGACCGACTACAAGGCAAGCGTATTCAAAGACAACGAGAACAACAGCTTTGCCGGACATGTGGGGACAAGCGACTACAACACACTGCAGAACATGACGGTAGATTTCACCACGACAACCGACGGTGACGTGAGCATCGGCATACGTACCAGCAACCAGCGCCCTGACGGTTCCTACGACACCAGTGGCGAGACAGGCACATTCCGTGTTGACTATTTCCAGCTCTATGCCTTGGGCACTACCAATATATTATCGGTCTCCACCAGTCAGAACCACAGCCACAACGGCGCGGTCTACGACTTGTCAGGACGCATAACGGCAGCGGACACCCCCGGCCAAATCATCATTCGCAACGGCCGAAAGTTCATCAATAAATTAAGGTAAAATAATATAGTTCCACATGCTTGGAGTGAAAAGGGAGTGAGCCTACTCCTCAACTCCCCAACTCCCCTCAAAAAAAAACGACAATGAAACGAATCATTCTCTTGCTGGCTGTCTCCCTGCTGAGCGGCCACAGTCTCCAGGCCCAAGATTCGCTGTGGATGCACGTCACCGCCCAGCGAGCCATCCGCATGCCCATTGAAGGGCTCGACAGCATCACCTTCTGCTCCACCAGCACGAGCAGCGATGCCATCTTCACCAGTGCTGAAGAGCTGGCCCAGCTCTTTGGCAAGATAAAAGGATTCACACAGTCGGTGGGCGACATCACCGCATCGGCTTATGGCTCCGCCGACATGACGGCTGGCAAATGCTATATCACCAAGAACGAAGGGGCTGTAGGCACACCCGTAGAAACCAACAACTCTGGCAACTACCTGTCGCTGAAGATAGCCGTACAGAAAGGCGACGTCATTGAAATCAGCACCGTGGGAGCCGACTGGGGAAGGGCTTACTTCGTTACCAATGCTGCTAATCAGATTATCGACGTGGCAGAGAAGAACACCGACATGGCGCATCCCCAAACCTACGTCTTTCGTATAGTCAGCGAACAAGCTGCCAGTCTGATGGTGAACTACAACAAGAGCGAATACACCAAGACGGATAACATCTGGGTAAGACAATACCGTGGCATGAGCGACCTGTTTGCATCGATGTTCTTGAGCGGGCATCTCGCAGCCACCACCGCCACGCCGACCGTCGCTGCTGCCGACGCCTCGCTGCAAGGGTTGCGCATCTTCAACATTGGCAACTCTGTGGCCTATGGGGCCAACTCGTCACCCAAGGGCTTCGCCTATGCCGACATGGTGGCTCAGCTGCTGGAAGGCAGCGTCGTTGACTACAGCCACAGCGGCGACCAGCTGCCCACCATCCTGCAGCAGATGGAGCGGGGCATCAACAACAAGGTCGACTGCGATGTCATCTTCATAGAAGGCGGACTCAACGACATGTGTGGAGCCACCGAGGAGACAGGTGCCAACGGCAGCGTGGCCTACACGCCCGCCCAGTTCGAGGCCTACGGCATTGGCCTCGGCACCTTCGACCCCTACAACTTTGCTGCCCCGTCAGCTGACAACCGAACGTTTACCGGATACGTTGAGCGCATTATGTACCTGGCCAAAACCAAGTTCCCGCAGGCCGTACCCTACTGGATACTCACCCACCGCACGAGCTACAGGAATGCGGAACTGCAGGACATCTGCTACAACCGCATCATCGAGTGTGCACGCAAGTGGAATATCGTCGTCGTCGACCTCTTCCACGAGGGAGTCCTCAATGCCATGACCCGCGAACTGGCTCCGCAAGGGGCTACCGACTTCGACAGCGGGCGTGGTGGCACACATCCACTGCTGCGCGGCTATCAGGACTACTATATCCCGCCCATCATGGATGCCCTCAACCGCTATTCACGACGCTATTTCTAACCTACTAAACTACTCATCTACTCTATGAAGCATTTCATTCCACTCCTGCTGGCACTGGCATTGCTGCAGCCGGCATGGGCCTATAAAAGCAAGAAAATCTATGTGAACTCCAACGGCAAGCAGCGCAACATGCTGGTCTACACCCCCGACGAACTGCCCGACAACAGCCCTCTCTTCATCGTCACCCACGGCATGGGCGGCAGCTCGGAGAACCAGGCCGGACACGACCGTATGTACGAGCTCGTCGACACCGCCAAGTTCGTACTGGTCTATCCGCGTGCCGACGGCGACTACTGGGACATCAGTGGCAACAGCGACCGCGCCTTCATCATCAAGACCATCGACGAGATGGCCACGCGCTACAACATCAACCGTAACCGCGTCTACTGGTCGGGGTTCTCCATGGGGTCCATGCTCATCTTCCACTGCATGCCCACGATGCTCGACAAGATAGCCGCCTTCGCCCCCACCAGCGGCATACAGTTCAGCGAGGAGCCTTGGAACCACTGCCCAAAGAAAGTGAACGTCATGGAGTGTATAGCCTACAACGACAACGCGTTCAACTACAACAAGTATCACATCCGAGAATACATGGAACACTTTGCCCAGATGAACCAGTACACGAAGTACGTGAAACAGACAGGCTATCACACCAAGAACGGCACGTCGTGGTTCGACGGCGACCGCGAGCTATGGCTCAACGAGACCACGGGCCACGAGGTGGTGCTCTATTCCTACAACTATAGCGGAAAGGGTTCGCATACGCCCGTGGCCGAGAACTCCTACGAGATATGGAACTTCTGCAAGCGCTTCCAGCTGGGCGACCCCATGATTGTGCCGCCGCCCGTGGTCACTGCCCAAGAGTTCTCGCTCTTGATGAGCAATGCCCAATCCATCTACGAGGCTACTGCCGATACCATTTACGCTTCGGCCGAGCCCCTGCGGGCTGCCCTGAAGACACTGGTAGACGAATATGCCCCGCTATTAGCTGACGAGCTCGACGACTATACGGCCTATTCCGAACAGCTGGAAGAGGCCACCAAAGCACTGGCTACGCGCAAGACGAATCTCGACAACTACTTTGCCGCCCGCAAGCGGGTGAAGAAGCTCATCGACGACTATGCCGACAATCCCAGCTACAACCAAACGACGCTCTACCTGCGCATGGTGAGCCACTACAGATTCTACGACCTGACTGAAAAGAACATCGTCAAGGACGACAAGCTGGTGACAGCGGCCAAGAACCTGAACGACGTTGCCGACAGCTTCCTGACCGAGGTGACTTCGGGCATGGAGCCAACGACAACCAGCACTGCCGCCATGCTGTCGACAGCCTACTACGACCTGCAAGGCCGTCCTATATCCAGACCCACAAGGGGCGGCATCGTCGTGGAGAAGGTCGGCCATGCTGATGGCAAAGTGAAAGTCAGGAAAATTTATCGAAGATAAGAACAGCATGTCACACTTTTTTCTTATCTTTACCACAAAAAGAAAAAAACTACTTATGATTACAAAACGACTTCTGTTTCTGTTCTGCATCGTAATCATGGCACAGAACGCGCTGGCCCAGCAGCGCATGGATGATGCCTTCCGCCAACCGCCCACCGAGGCCAAGCCAATCATGATTTGGCAGTGGATGGACGGACTGGTGAGCGCCGAGGGCATCACCGCCGACCTGGAGGCCTACCAGCAGGCGGGCATCGGCGGGGTGCAGCAGTTTCTGGTGGGAGGCCCCGTGCAGGTGTCGGTATGCGACTCGGCCAACGCCATCGGCACCGACTCGTGGCGACGGCTGATGCAGCACGCCATCAGCGAGTGCAGCCGCCTGGGTCTGTCGTTTGGCTCCCACAACTGCCCAGGGTGGTCGTCGAGTGCTTTCCCCACGGTGGCGCCAGCCTATTCTATGCAGAAACTGGTGTGGACGAAGGAGAGCATGCCGAGAAATGGGCTGGTAAGGCTGCCAAAGCAGCCTGAGGTGGATGCACAGTGGAACTACTACGAAGACATTGCCGTGCTGGTGATGCCCGATGACAGCCTTGTCAGTCTGGGCGACATCCACGTGTTTCGTCCGAGTGAGCTCCCCACCCGCCTCAGAGGCGTGGGCGATGGCTACTGCGTGGTTCGCTTTGGCCACACCACCAATGGCAAGACCAACTATGCCACGGCTCCTGTTGGCGGCGTGGGCTTGGAGTGCGACAAGATGAGCCGCGAGGCCGTGCGCCGCTATTGGGATACCTATCCGCAGCAGCTCCTCTCCTTGGCGGGCAGCGAAGCGGGCAAGACGTTCCAGCGGTTGGAGATTGACAGCTATGAGGCAGGAGGACAAGAGTGGACGCGAAGGATGCCCGAGGAGTTTGAGCAACGGCGCGGCTACGCCCTGCTGCCATGGCTGCCCACCCTGACGGGACTGGCCGTGGTAGACAGCCCAGAGGCCACACAGCGAGTGAGGCGCGACTGGCAGGAGACGGTGAGCGACCTCTTTGCCGAGAACTACTATGGCTACATGAGCCAGCTGGCACATGAGCACGGGCTGAAGCTGCTGGTGCAGCCCTACGGCACTGGCTCGGCCAAGCCCTTCAACCCCATCAACACGCAGAAGATAGTGAGGCAGGTGGCACCCGATGACCCCATCTGTGCCGAGTTCTGGGCGAAGCCCGACAGCTGGGGGTGGAAGGACGTGCCACGGGTGGCCAGCGCCGCCCACAGCGTAGGCCACGAAGAGGTATGGGGCGAGGGGTTCACCTGCTGGCCGCTGCACGCCTGGCAGGACGACCCCGCAGCACTGAAGGCCACCGCCGACCGTGCCTTCTGCCTGGGCGTGAACCGCGTGATGCTGCATGCCGCGGCACAAAACCCGTGGCCACAGGCTAAGCCGGGCATGACCTTCGGGATGTGGGGCACCTGGTGGACGCCAGGACAGACGTGGTGGCGCGACGGCGCAACGGCTCTGTTCACATATATCGCCCGCTGCCAGTCGCTGCTGCAGCGAGGCAGCTATGTGGACAACTTCCAAAGCAGGGAGCGCTCGATGATGACCGACAACGAGCGCGTGCAGTGGATACACCGACGCGACAACGGAGCCGACATCTATTTCATTGCCAACACCAACGACAGTACGCTCGTAGCCACGCTGACCATCAACGACACGGGCGGCAGGGTGCCAGAGACGTGGGATGCCGACACGGGCGAGATGGCGAAGGCTGATGCTTGGACCGCGGCAGACGGAAAGACGAAGGTGAAGCTACGTCTGACAGCACACCAGTCGCTGTTCCTCGTGTTCAGAGAGCGAGCCACCGAGGCCCCCTCCGCTCTGGCCCTGCATGAACCCGTAGTGGCCGAAAGCATACCTGTCAACAAAGCATGGACGGTGAAGTTCTTCGACGCCAAGCAGGTGGAGTGGCAGCAGCTGACTCCGTGGAATGAGTCGCCCGACCACGACATCAAGTATTTCTCGGGCACAGCCCGCTACACGCAGCACCTCTGCCTCAGCGAGGTGGACCGCCACTACCGCTATGTGCTCGACCTGGGCGAGGTGAAGAATATGGCCGTGGTCCGTGTGAACGGGCTGACGGTGGGCACGCTGTGGCACCCGCCCTTCAGCATCGACATCAGCGACGCGCTGCTGGGTGGCAACAACATACTGGAGATTGACGTCACCAACCTATGGGTGAACCGCATGGTGGGCGACGAGCTGGAGCCCGACGACGTGGAGTGGTCGGACCCCGTCGGCTTCGGTGCTGCCCAGAGCAGCCCGGGCATCGGCCGCGCCATGAAGCGCGTGCCCGAGTGGCTCAGCAAGGGGCTGCCCCGGCCATCAAGGGGTCGCAAAGCCATCGTGTCGTTCAAGTTCTTCAGCAAGGACACGCCGCTGCTCCGTTCGGGCATGATAGGCCCCGTGGTGCTGACGAAGCAGCAGGAGGGCGCTGCATGCAGCTGCCCCTCGGTGGAGCAGGAGCTGCGCATCAAGCATGGCGGCAAAAACATCTATGGCGTGCTGAGCACTCCCGTCGACGGCAGGAGGCGCCACCCCATCGTCATCTACTCGCATGGCTTCAACGGCACCCATCACCACGGGCGCAGCTATTTCAAGATGCTCCGCGAGATAGGGTATATGTGCTTCACCTTCGACTTTCCCTGTGGCAGTACGGGAAGCCGCTCTGACAACAACACCATCAACATGTCGGTGCTCGACGAGCAGAAGGCGCTGGAGGCCATTGTGGGCTACTTCAAGAAGCGCCCCGACGTAGACAAGGACAACATCGTGCTCGTGGGTGGCAGCCAGGGAGGACTCGTAGCTACCCTTACCGCCGCCAGCATGAAGAGAGACATCAGGCGGCTGGTGCTGGAGTTTCCCGCCCTGTGCATTCCTGACAATTGGAGCCAAACTTATCCGCAGACAGCATCGATACCCGACACCACAAAGGTGTGGCAGGTGCCCATCGGCCGACGCTTCTTCATGGAGCTGCGCGACATCGACGTGGACAAGGCAATGGAAGCCTACCGCCGACCTGTGCTCATCGTGCATGGCGATGCCGACAATGTGGTGCCGATTAGCTACTCGCGCCGCGCAGTAGAGCGTTACAATGATGCCCGACTCATGGAAATACCAGGTGCTGGACACGGCTTCAACAACCGCGACTTCGAAAAAGCGCTGAAGCGCATCAGACAATTCCTTACTGGAGAAGACACAACCACTGGAGCCATTATCAACGGCGTACCCTGATACGACCAAAACGTGAACGTGGTGAATGCCCACGTATAACTCTCAACCGTATATGATATGTCCTCAATCATTCAGCACTCTTAGTTCATCTTAGTCATGTGATAGCCCATCCTGAAGCGCAAAATCCCGAGAATCTCTCGGGATTTTTTGTTTATATGGCCCACAGGCCCCATGAGACCAATAAGCCCCATAAGACCCAATAATAAAAGACGTTGCACCGGCAAAGCCGATTGCAACGTCTTAGTATAAAGGTCGCACAGGGGCGACAAATCGCAAGTAAAGGTCTTATTTCACCACTTTCTTCCCATTGACAATGTAGATACCGTGTGGCAGTTCGGAGAATCTAGTGCCATCGGGCAAGCAGACACCCGTGATGGTGTAAATTCCTTCAAGCTTACGGCTCTTGTCGGCATTTGCCTCATCGCAAGGAATATCATCAATACCTGAAACGACAACACCGCCAAGACCTTCGGCAATACCTGCATAAACATGTTTGCGGTAGTTATCAAGAGTCCAGATGCCTACTGGCGTGTCGGCTCTCCATCCGCTGTTTGTTGGCGAGTCTGTTGGGCACCAGAAGCATATACCTGCCTGTTGTGCGGGCGGAACTATTTCGAGGTACTTCTTAACAATCCATTCATAGTGGTCGGCCATCTTGTGATGCATTGCCTCGGTCATCTTTGAGGTTGACACGCTATTACCGTCGGCATCCACATATCCCATGTCCAACTCACTGACACGCACCAGCTTGCCGCTGCTAGCCATCAACTTAAACATGTTCACGATAGCATTTTCCTTGCTCTTCTGTGTAGATGCGTTTGCATAGCAGGATATGTGCATCTGGGTGCCAATACCATCTACGTATGTCACGTCGTCTGCTTCCCATTTCTTTATCCAGTTGATGAGAGACTTCAGTTTCTTATTTCCGTCCCAATCGCTTTCCAGGTTATAGTCGTTGATGAAGAGCTTGATGTCCTCTGGACCGTATTTTCGGGCAGAGCGTATGGCACTGCGCACATATTCAAGGTCGCCCATGTGGTCCTGCCAGAAGAAGTCGCCCGAGCCGTTGTCGTGTTGCAGTGTATAGTTGCCACTGCCATCATTGCCACCGCCCGAGATGGCCTCATTAACCACGTCCCATGCCTTCACCTTGCCTCCGCAAGCATCCATCATCCCTTTTATCCACTTGTCCATGGCCCATACGAGGGTATCACGTTTTGCTTGGGCAGAGAGCGGAGTGCTCTGTGGCAATTGCAGATAGAATGCCTCTTCTGCTATTACGGGAGCCACAACACTGCCGCCAGCCTTCTTCATCTTGAATGTACTGAGGTCATTTCCGTCGAAGGAACCATTTTTCATCTTTTCAGCACCGTTCACCTTGAAACTTACGTTGTCGAAGTAGTACGTGTTTGCTTCTGCCAGTTCGCTCAGGTTGAAAGCAATAGACTGTCCTGCTTCCGCCAAGGTTCCGCTCACCTCAATGGTTTTCCATTCGGGTGTAAACAATATGTCGCCAAGTGCCTGATAAGTCACGTAGTTGCCCGGTGTGGTATGTATTTGTGTTGAAGCCTTGGCGTTCTTGTCTGCACGTACGTCAGCGGTGAAAACATATTTGGCACCTTTGGCAAAAGTTGCGGGACTGACAATCCAGAACTGGTTATCCCATACTTCTGACTTCTTAGCGCTTGCTTCCACCTTGATGAAGCGGCGTGCCTCGTTCACCTTCATAGCACCGACAGGTTCCTCTATCCTTATGCTCCTGATGTAGAGGTCGCCCACAAAATCACCACATTGCAAAAGCAGGAAGCTGCCAGCGGTAGCGTTCTTGTATGTCAGCTCTATATCCTTCCATTCCGTGGAGAATGTAGCATTTGCGTTCACGCCAGCACTCCAGTCACCCAGTTTGGTGTACAGTTTGCCCGTACTGCTTCCTTTAATTGTGATTACAGCCTTGTAGGTCTTGCCCTTCTCCATGGGGATGCCGTCTAAAGCCACAAACTGCACTTCCCATGAATTATTCTTTTTTGTAGTCTTCAGGTGCAGACCGTCAGTCGCAGAATAGTCTATGGAGAAGGCATACTTGGTCTTGTCTGCCGTCCATCCTACGCTCTGCTCGGTGCGGAAGTCCTTCGACTTCATCGCAACATACACTATTGTATCGGGATTTTCAAAAGGTTTTGCTGGTATGTCCTTTATAAGACTGTTTAGCCAAGCCGTTGGCTGTTGCGAATGCCAGGCCAGCGTATGACCATATACTGCCAATCCTGCTTTCGTCGCTGCGTTTATGTAGTTCTTCACTTGGGTGAAATTCATGCTTCCGTTACTGCTTACGCAACTCGACATTTTCATGGCGTTGCCAGCCACCGTTTCTGTGAAGTTATCATTAATCATCCCCTTGAATGTCGTATTGCTCAGATAGCTGCTCACGGTCGTACCTATTCCCAGTTTGAAGTTGGGATACTTCTCATGGTCAACATAGTCCTTCAGCGGAGCATACGCCTTCAGATAGCCGTAGTTGGCTTCGTCGTTGGGATTACCCATTTCGTAGGTTTTCTGTGCAAAGGCAACAGAGCCCGTCATTAGCAGTATTACAGAAAGAATTGTTTTCTTGTACATAGTTCCAAAATTTGGTTATTTAGTACAAAATTAAGCAAAGTCCGGGACTTACAAAACTATAAGTAGAAGAAAAACAAGAAAGAGCTTTTTTTTGAATAGAAAATGAGACGCTTTGAAAAGAATAACCTCTTGGATGGTGCCCATGATGAGACACACGTTTTTTCTGGTCACACCCGTTCCATAGACAAAAAATGTGTAAATACACAAAAATTGTCAATGCCATCGTAGTTATCACAACGGATGACATAGCGACGCATACTATGCCCAATGGTATTATAATGATGAACGTTTATGATTATCTCCTGAATTAGGGATTCATGCCAAAACAGAGAAGTGCCAGATCTCACAACGAGAAATGCCAGATCTCTAAGCATGATCTGGCATTTCTCTATTAATAGTATACCAGTTGGCGGAATTAATTTAGTGAGTACTTAATTCTACAAATAGATTTCCCGTTAATATAATTTACATATTGTAAGGCGGTCATCGCACTAACTTTGTGATGATTCTGGCAAACAGACCGCATGTGCCTTTTGCATAGTTCCTGATAGCAAGGAACAGATCATTTAGTTGCGAGACAAGTTTTCAATTCTCTTTCTGACTTTTGCGAACGGTGCAAATGTTGGTTTCCAGTCCTCTCGCCTGAGCATAGCTACCCTCTCATCATGGAGAGGGGCTGGGGGTGAGGCCTGGATTTAGGAGAGAGGTGGAGCCTCTCCTTATGGCAAGGAGAGGACGGGTGAGGTTGCGAAAAAACTTATGATGGACAGTCTAGCACAATCCCCTCTAACCTCCCCTTGCTAAGGGGATAATGCTCACAGCAAAAGCCTTTTGTTACCTACCCAATCCATTAAAAAGCGGGAAATAGTATATGCCAGTTGAATAAAACAATCAGGCGAGGGCTTTGATGCCCCGCCTACCATAATGTAAGAGCGACAGGCGGAGCGGTTAAGTCCTCTCGCCTGAGGAGAGAGGATTTAGGAGAGAGGTGGAGCCTCTCCTTACGGCAAGGAGAGGACGGGTGAGGTTGCGAAAAATATATACCTCTAAAGGAACGCTTTGCACAATCCCTCCTAACCTCCCCTTAACTAAGGGGAGGTACCTCGATGACACCTTGTGATACCTCGTGACACTTCGTGATACCTCAAAGCCAAGGTATCACACTATATGTATCTGTCTATTAGCAAATTACCACCCAATTGTGACACCTCAGGCAAAAAAATACCCAAATTATTTTCTTTCTCCAAATTTTTAAAATCACAATTTCTCATACATCCTACATTTTTAAGGTTAACAAACTGACGCGCTGTGCGTTAGATGCAGTGTATAAGAAATTTTTACCTACATTTTTGGGCGCTTTTTGATGGTTTTAAGTAATTTTAAGAATTATATTAGATAAAACCAAGGTGAACAAGGTGTCTTATACTGATATAGGTAGACACATTTAGAGTTAATAATTAAATGTGTAAAACTATGAGTAAAAGAATTAGAAGATTCATTAGTGAAGAATTTAAATTGTCTGTAATTCGTGACTACTACTCTTCCGGCATGAGCAA
>JAFQQY010000048.1 GCA_017410365.1 Prevotella sp. | reverse complement strand
GTATGTCCCCAGAAATATATAACCTCTGTTGCTGGATTCTTGCGAACGATTTCCTTTATTTTTTCAATATTGTATCTCATTTTACTTCTCCTTATCTCTTATTGTCATTAATATTTTACCTATATGATTTTCTCCTATCCAACTGTATAGATCAACGCCCCAATAAGTTTCATGCTTGTTGTTCCCATTAATTAGAATACGGTTGTCTGTTTCTATTAGACTTTTCTTCAAACTGGGGTTCTGAGCAAACTTAGCCATAATAATTGATTCCATAATGTTTAACTTGCAATCTTCCCATTCTGCAGATGGAGCGAAATCCATGCTTTTCTTTACGGCCTTGTCCGCAGACATTCTACTAAGAATTTTTCGCTCCGATTCGTCTGTATATTTAGAGGCGTGAAATGCAGACTCCACATTATTGTATCTTATCCCTTGCCACACAAAAGAACACCCATATCGATTATTCAAAAAATCATACTCTCCCTTAAATGAACTAATCACGTCTGGGAAGTCATCAGGATTAAGTTCTTTGAAGATTTCCCAAACACCAGGTAGGAGTAGTTCCTCGCATGATTCTCCCAAAAGCATCCGTTCTCTTATTAGCGAAGAACTTATTCCTGCTACACCTTCGGGTTGTGGTAATACAACAATATTCCTGATGTGTTCGGACAACACTCTGTGATTCTTTAGACTTTCTTCTATTCCTTCCTGATTTCTTGAATATAGAATGACATTAGAGGTCTCAAAGAACTTTCCTTTTTCTGTTAGATGAGACAAAAGTTCCAACTTATCATCTCCCATAACAAAGTATAGTTCACATTCAGGGAACTCCTGCTTGAATGATTTCAGTGTAGGTAGTGTTCGTGCTTCTATTGTTCCAATTTCCTTATCACACACCTTCATCTTTTCTTCAGAGCACATAGCTTGCAACATTTTAATACGTAGTTCTGGAGATAATACAACCGGAGGGTGCGCGTGTCGCATCTTTCGCCTTAGATAAGCATCACTCACGGGGACGAAGTAACCACACTCTGCATTTATAGCATTGATGGCATGCTTCATCAACATGTAATGTGCCAATGTAGGAGGGTTAAAACTTCCTCCCATAATCACTATTTTGCGACTATTATCTTTCATTATGCGTTAATTTTACGCAAAGATACGTAAATATTTTAAACCAACCAAATTTAATGCGCTATTTTTACGCAAATAACCATTTTTTGTAAGAAACTACACTATAGAGATAGGATTTCTGTTTACCAGAATCATCAGCAAAGGTAGCACAATGACCGTTTTGCTATTTGTAAATTATATTAACCGGAAACCTTTATGTAGAATTAAGTACTAATTAATTCCGCCAACAGGTAAAATAGTCTTTTATTCCTTATTAAGTCAAAGGATTTCGCAACTTTCCAGTGATTAGTATACAAAATGGAATTTCATTAATAAATGAAGAAAACTTGTAAATTATCCGTATTAGAATAAAAAAGCGGTTATTGGAACAAAAATCTAATGGCCGACTTGGGGCCTATTTACCGCTACCGGCAACTGCAAGCGGAAGGTGGTGATGTATGACGTGCGACTGTAGTCGAGCAGTTCTATTGAGCCGCCTAATTTTGACATCAGCTGACGGCTAAGAGAAAGACCGATTCCTGTTCCGCTGCTTTTTGTTGTGAAGAAAGGTACAAAAATGGTGGATGCCACTTCAGGAGGAATAGGAGTTCCATTATTGCTTACGCATATAGCAAGATGCCGGTTCCCGTCTGCCGACTCTATGCTTTTCGCCTCAATCGCCATCTTGTCTGCTTTTGCCTCGACTGCATTTTTAATCAGATTGATAAGAACCTGACGAAGCATTGAGGAGTCGGTGTAGATGTCACACTCTATTACATCATTCGTGTCCCATGCTATTTCAGGATAAAGTGCAATGATTTCCGCCACCATGTCCTTGACTGTCACGGTTTCCATTACCGGATTTTGCAACTGGGTCAGTTTACGATAGCTATCAACAAACACATTCAGATGATTGGCTGTTGCATTTATCGCCCGTATGCCATCTTCAAGAGGAGTGTTCCTGACGTCATCACGCGAAAGCATTGCCTGACTAATGCTTGAAATAGGTGCCGTGGCATTCATTATCTCGTGAGTAAGCACACGCATCAGTCTTTCCCATGCCTCAACCTCGTTCTTCTTGATGTTGTCTGCCATTGTTTCCCCCATCTCGTTCAGTGCCTGTTGCAACGCTCGTTCGCCAGGCAACAATCCCTTGGTTGATATCCTGAACATGAAATCCTTGTTGCGTATGGCTTCTTTCATCAGATATGCACGCTGTTTGAGTGTTTTCTGATGATAGGCAAGCCAAATCAGAAAAACAATCAGCAATATGGCTATTATGATTATGATAATCGGGTACATATTTAAAGAGTGAGGGGTTAGGAGTGAGGAATGAGGAGTTAGGAGTGTATGCAACTAAGATTGTTTCTTCATTTTATTATATAGTGTCTGGCGTGATATGCCAAGCATGTCGGCTGCCTTCGACAGATTTCCGTGACTCATATCCACCGCCCTTCTTATATGTTCAGCTTCAACTTCATCGAGCGTTACTACCTCGGTCGATTTCCGCAGCACTTCTCTAAGCTTATACACCAACTCTTCATTATCCCAAGGTTTGACAATGAAATCTGCGGCACCACTTTTGAGTCCTTTTACCGCCAATTGAACATCAGCGTATGCCGTCAACAGTACAACCGGCATTTGCGGATGGTGTTTCTTGATTGTCCGCAACCATAGCAATCCGTCTTGCCCTGTGTTCACGCCCAACGTGAAATTCATATCGAGCAACACCACATCGACCGTTTGCTGAGCCATTGTTTTCAATATTGCATCAGGTTGCGTCAACGAAATAATCTCACTGAACGTATTTTCCAGTGCATATTTAAGTGCGGTATGTATCGCCGGATTGTCGTCAACGACAAGAATTGTTCCACATTTGTCCATATTGTTGAGGTTATGAGGTCATGAGGTTTATCCTTCTCAAAATGATTTTCTATTGCAAAGATAACAACCTTTCCCGAAAATCCAAAAGAATAATGGGGTGTGTAAAATATTTATACATTAAAGTGTCTAAAAATTTGACAATCGGCATTGCCTAAGGCTGTATTTCTTGCACAAACATAGCACAAACAATAACTTTGCATCAGAAAAACAAATTAAACATGAAAAAGTTATATCTTACACTCATACTGATGCAATCCTTGCAAGCCAATGCGCAAGAGCAATGGAGCGTATGGCAGTGTATGGATTATGCGGTAGAGCATAACCACAACGTCAGGAAAGCCACTCTTTCGCTCGACAGCTATAAGGCTGAAAAGTTGAGTGCCATTGGCAGTTTCTTGCCAAGCATTGGGGCAAACATAGGGGCGCAGTATAATTTCGGACGTGCCATCGACCCGGAGACAAACACCTACACCGACGTCAGCACTTTCAACAACAGCTATAGCCTTTCAACAAGTCTGCCTATATTCGACGGCTTTTCAAGAATACATAGCCTTAGAGCAGCAAAGGCCGATGTCCTGATGGGAAAGAACAATCTGCAACAGCAGAAAGACCAAACGGCACTGGCTGTTTTTCAGGCATTCATCAACGTACTTTATTATAAAGGTACCGTGAAAATGGCTGAAGAGAAACTGCAAGAAAGCATACTCACTCTGAAACAGACGCGCCTTATGGAAGAGATAGGACGCAAAAGTCCTGCCGACGTGGCGCAGATTGAAGCGCAGTTGGCTGCCGACGAATATCTGATTACACAGCAGCAGAACAACTTGCATCTGGCAATGCTTTCTCTAAAAAAGGAAATGAACTATCCGCTTGCCGACACGCTGATTCTTTCAGAGAACCATTCGCTGACAACTGAAGACATAAACATTGCCGAAATCTCTGCAAATGGCATCACTAACAACCCGGAGCTGCAACAGAGCTATTATGCACAACGCTCAGCACTCCACCAGTTGCGCCGTACAAGGTCGGCCCTCTTCCCCTCGTTGTCTGTCAATGCTGGTATCGGAACCAACTATTACAAGACACTGCATTCTGAAAACACGCAATCATTCAATCAGCAATTCAAGAACAACAGAGGCGAATATGTGGGTGCTTCTATAAGTATTCCACTCTTCAACAGGCTTAACACAATAGCAAGCATACGACGAGCAAAGAACAACTACAAAATAGCATGCGAGAACTACGTGCAGAAGACCGTAGAACTGCAAAAGCTACTAAAAGAGGCGGAACTCGACTACTACGGCAGCATAAAAGAAACAAAGCAACTTGAAAAGAAGGTAGCGAGCGATAGCATAGCCTATTCGCTCATAAAGCACCAATACAACGAAGGACTTTCAACCGCTATCGACCTTCAGACATCGGCTTCTACCCTACTGAAAACACGAGCGGATTTGGCTAAGAGCCGGTTGACAATAGCATTGAAGCATCAGCTAATAAGGTATTATACAGCGTTATAATTATAGTTGACGAGTTGACAAGTTGATGAGTTGACAAGTTGACGAGTTGACAAGTTGACAAGTTATGTGACTTGTAGTTCACAAACTTAAAAGTTCTAAAACAAGAACCAGCCTACTAACACATACAACTCGTTTACTCGTCAACTTGTTAACTCGTTTACTAAAAATAATAACAAAGACTCTGTAACTAACAACTTGTTTACTTGTCAACTCGTTAACTCGTTTACAAAACAAAAAGACTATGGATATTAAGATTGAGAAAAAGAAAGGTTTCCAACTAAAAAAGCACTGGGGATATATCGCAGCAGGAGTTTTTGCCGTTATAATTGCATTATGGCTTATTTTGGGAAATCACGAAGCCACCCTGAAAATCAACGCCGACGACATAAGCATAGGCGATGTAAGACAGGGAGAGTTTAAGGAATATGTACGCACCAACGGTCAGGTGATGCCTATCGAGATAGTATATATATCGCCCGAAGAGGGAGGCATCGTCGTTGAAAAGGTTGTTGAAGAGGGTGCCATGGTTAAGAAGGGCGATGTTATTGTCCGCCTTTCAAACTCAGCCCTCGACCTTCAGATTCTCAATGCCGAAGCAGAACTGGCAGAGAAGCAGAATCTGCTACGCAACACTCAGGTGGCCATGCAACAAGACTTGCTCAGCAATATGACCGAGCAGGCGCAGCTAGACATGGACATTCAAAGGAAGAAACGAACTTACGAACAGAACAAGCGTCTGTTTGAAGAGAAACTGATAAGCCGAGAAAACTATCTGCAAGCAAAAGAAGACTACGAACTGGCACAGAAGAAACACCGACTCGTGGGAAGCAGATTGCAACAGGACAGCATTTACAGAAGCGTACAGATGGAACAAATGGAAGACAATCTGGCTAACATGCGACGAAATGTGGTACTCGTACATAAGAGAAAAGACAATCTGGAAGTGCGCAGCAGCATCGACGGCGAGCTGGGATTGCTTGACGTATCTCTCGGCCAGAGCATCGGTTCGGGACATAAGATAGGACAGATTAACGACCTTTCCGACTTCAAGATTCAAGCCGAGATACCAGAGAACTACATCGACCGCATAAGACCGGGACAGAAGGCAACATTCGCAAGGGGTGACAAGACATATAATCTGATTGTAAGGAAAGTTTATCCCGAGGTACGCGAAGGCAGATTCCGAACCGACTTCAAGTTCGATGGTGAGCGTCCGGAACAGATAAGAAGCGGACAGACATATTATGTGAACCTTGAACTGGGCGAAGCCGACCAATCGATATTCATTCCTCGCGGCTCCTTCTTCCAGACCACAGGAGGCAACTGGATTTTCGTTCTCGACAAGAGCGGAAAGACTGCCTACCGACGCAACATCAAGATTGACCGTCAAAACCCTATGTTCTACGAGGTAAGCACAGGCCTTGAACCAGGCGAGAAGGTTATTACCAGCGGTTATGAAGCTTACGAGAAATATCAGAAACTGGAGATTAATTAATGAGTAAGTTGACGAGTTGACAAGTTGACAAGTTAACGAGTTGATACCGTCAGTGTTATCACCCCCGTTGACAAATCTACAAATCAACTAAACCAAACAACTTGTTTTTTCGTTACACTCAAGGAACTTCTCGTCAACCAAACAAGCAACTCGTCAACTTGTTTACTCGTCTACTCAAAAAACAATTAAGCATTAAAAATTAAGCATTATAAACATGGAAATACTAAGAAACTTATGGTACATGTTCCGCCGCTTTAAGGTGGCGAGCATACTCAACTTTATCGGGCTTACCATAGCCTTTGCCGCCTTCTATGTGTTTATGACACAGGTGGATTATAACAACAGTTATAACAAGGGCATAAAAGACTATGAAAGAATATACCGATTGGAACTGTCTTCAATGGCGGAAGGACAAAATGGTTTCGGTATATGTTGTTCACGTCCTCATGCAGAAGGCATTGCCGAATTGCCCCAGGTGGAGGCTGTCAGCTGTTATCAGTTGTATCCTGCCCATTGGGAAGCAAAGAAGAACGGCGTTGATTTGTCGGTATTATTTTCAAGAGCAGGCAACAAGGTGCTGTCTCCTTTCTCTCCCCGTTGCCTTGACGGCAAATTGGAATGGACAGATGAAGACCGTACTGGCGTTCTTATACCTGCATCTATGGCGATGTTGTTTTTCGATGAGGTGCAGGTGGCTGGCAGATATATGTATGATGGTACTGATAGTGTGCTGGTGCGTGGCGTATATGAGGACTTCCCCGAAAACTCATCTGTTCGAAACATCATGTACAGCCACTGGCAAGACGAGAACAAATTAAATCCTAACAACCAGAACTACGGCTGCTTTATTAAGCTGCGCAAAGATGCCAATGTGGCAGAGGTGGAGAAGCAAATCAGAGATATTGAATACAGATTATTTGAAAACTTAATAAAGCAGGAAGCGGACACTGAGGAAAACAGAGAATACCTTGAAGAGGTATTTGCCAAGCGCAAGGCACGTCTGAATCCAATGGCTGAAACATACTTCTCTGGCACAGACAGTTATTTCGACAAAGGCAACAAGGGAATGATGATGATTCTAGAGATTGCTTGTCTGCTGGTATTGTTGGTTGCTGCCATCAACTTCCTGAACTTCACGCTTGCTGAGAGTCCTATGCGCATAAAAGGCATCAACACCCGCCTTGTGCTTGGCAAAGGACTTTGGGCACAAAGAATGGAACTTGTTTGCGAAAGCATAGTTGTTTCGCTATTTGCATTTGCCGTAGCCACAGGCATTATCTATTTATTATCTGAAATGCCAGAAATGAAGGAACTGATGCAGGGCAGCATAGCAATAAAAGAAAACTTAGGTATTATGCTACTGACATTGGCAGCAAGCATCATCACTGCAGTGGGCGCAAGCATGTATCCTGCCTTCTATGCCACTTCGTTTGCTCCGGCATTAGTATTGAAAGGTTCGTTTGGTTTGTCGCCAAAAGGCAAACAGCTGCGCACTATACTCGTTGCATTCCAGTTGGTTGTGTCGTTCTTTATGGTAAGTTATATAGGTGTTCTGTTTATGCAAAGCCGCTATATCTTCAATTCCGATTATGGCTTCGACAAGGAACAGGTGTTCTTTGCACGACTTGACTATATAAGAGCAGGCAAATTCGATGAGTTGGCGCAGAACCTTAAAAACATTTCGGGTGTTGAATCTATTGCAAGGTCAAGAGATGTTCTCGGGTCAAACGATGGATACATGCAATGGGGAAGAGGCGATGAAGACCATACTGTTTATTATGAAGCATTGCCTGTTGACTGGCAATATCTCAGGACATTAGGCATAAAGGTTATTGAGGGACGTGACTTCAACGAGCACGACGGCGACGTTTATATAATAAATGAAGCAGCACGCAAGCAATGGGATTGGGTAGAGATTGACAAACCTCTTATCAGAAACGATTTGCGAGTAGTTGGCGTATGCGAGAATATTCGTTTCGGTTCTGTACGTCAGGACAATGCGAGCAAACCTTTGGCATTCGTAATATTTGGCGAACAATATAAAAACTGGGGAGGCGGTAACGTGATGAACATCCGTGTTGCTGCTGGCACCGACAAGGCAGTAATGCGAAAGAAACTTGAGGATTGCATCAACAAGATGGAAGGTCACGGCAATGTCAATGTAAGCTTCCTCGACAAAGAACTGGAAGACACTTACAAAGAGGAGTTCCGCTTTATCTCACAGGTTGTGATATTCTCTGTTGTGTGCCTCCTGATAACGCTCATCGGCGTGTTCTGCCTCACGATGTTTGAAACGGAATACCGCCGCAAGGAGATAGGCATTCGCAAGATAATGGGCAGCAGCGTCGGCGAAATACTCCTGTTGCTCTGTCGCAAATACGCCACGATGATTGTCATTGCCTTCGTCATTTCTGCACCGGCAGCCTGGTATTTCGGCAACGAATGGCTGAAGAACTTTGCCGAGCGCACGGAAATCAGTTGGTGGCTGTTTGCCTTGTCGCTTGTTGTCGTTGCCTTCATTACACTCTCAACGGTGATTATCCAAAGTTGGAAATCGGCAAATGAGAATCCTATTAATAGTATTAAGACGGAATAGTTTATTTTAAAGTAGACAAGTAAACGAGTTAACGAGTAGACAAGTTATGTGATACAGAGGCTGTCAACTCGTCAACTTGCGAAGCACCAACTCGTCAACTTGTCAACTTGCTTACTCGTCAACTAAAAAAATAATTCGTTGTTAAAAATAAAACATCATGATACAGTTAGAAAACATTAAGAAAGTGTTCCGCACAGAAGAGGTGGAAACCGTTGCCCTTGCAGGCATAACAATGAAAGTGGAAGAAGGTGAGTTCGTGGCAATCATGGGACCTTCCGGATGTGGCAAATCAACACTCTTGAATATATTAGGACTGCTTGACAATCCTACAGAAGGCACATACAATTTGGCCGGCACGGAGGTGGGTTCACTAAAGGAGAGCGAGCGAACAATGGTGCGCAAAGGACAGATTGGATTTGTGTTCCAGAGTTTCAACTTGATTGATGAACTGAACGTTGAGCAGAACGTCGAGTTGCCTTTGAAGTATCTCGGTGTTCCTAAAAAGGAGCGACAGGAAAGGGTTGTGGAGATGTTACGCCGCATGGGCATCAGTCACAGGTCAAAGCACTACCCAAACCAGTTGTCGGGCGGTCAGCAGCAGCGTGTGGCAATAGCAAGGGCTGTGGTAACAAAGCCAAAACTGATTCTTGCCGACGAGCCAACAGGTAATCTCGACTCCAAGAACGGATTTGAGGTGATGGAACTGCTTAAGCAACTGAACGACGAAGGTACTACAATCGTCATGGTTACTCACTCGCAACGTGATGCTGCTGTTGCCGAGCGCACAATAAATCTGCTTGACGGCCACATTGTTGAGGACAGTGTGTTGTAAGTAAAACCACGAATTACGCGAATTAACACTAATTCCTGAGTTTGATTTTCTTTATAAACAACAACGAATTAAACGAATTATCAATAAGAATAAATTAGCGTAATTCGTTTAATTCGTTGTTTAAAAAAAGAACTAAATCACTGTGTTACTCAGCACCCTCGTCGTCTTTCTTTGTCTTGCGAATAGCACGCTTGCGTGGCTTCTTGTCCTCAACAGGAGCAGCTGTCTTAACACCAGCCAATTCTGGGTCGATGAGGATACGGCCACAATACTCGCACACAATAATCTTCTTGTGCATCTTGATGTCGAGCTGGCGCTGTGGCGGAATCTTGTTGAAGCAACCACCGCAGGCATCACGCTGAACGTAAACCATGCCAAGACCATTGCGGGCACTTGAGCGGATGCGCTTGAACGATGCAAGCAGACGTGGCTCAATCTTTACCTCCAGTTCCTTAACCTTTGCCTTGAGCTTCTCCTCCTCGGCACGTGTCTCTTCCATAATCTCGTCGAGCTCAGCCTTCTTCACGTCAAGGTCGCTCTTGCGCTCCTCGATGACCTTCTGAGTATCCTCGAGTGTTGCTGTACGCTCAGCTACGCGAGCCACTGCCTCCTTGATTTTCTTGTTGCAGAGCTCTATTTCCAGTGACTGGAACTCGATTTCCTTGCTCAGCGTGTCATACTCACGGTTGTTCTTAACCTCGTTGAGCTGGTTCTTGTAGCGGTCAACACTTGCCTGAGCCTCGATGATTTCGCCTTTCTTCAGTGCGATGGCCTTCTGATACTCGTCAATTTCTGTCTGTATCTTCTCAACACGTGTTGACAGACCTTCAATCTCGTCTTCCAAGTCCTTTACTTCAAGAGGCAACTCACCTCTCAATGCCTTCTTCTCGTCGATTGCCGAGAGGGCTGTCTGCAACTGGTAGAGGGCTTTCAATCTCTCTTCTACCGACAAATCTGTTGGATCTTTCTTTGCCATAAATTATAAATAGATTATAGGATTTGTGCTTGTCTGCGCAATCATCACTGGCAGTCCTGGGCACTCGTCCTCGATTATTGATTTAAATATTTCACTTGTAAACTGCTCACTTTCGTAGTGGCCGATGACACATATCTGTATCTTCTGCTCCTGACCGAAATAAACATGATAGTGCATCTCGCCCGTGATAAAGGCATCGGCACCTTGTGCTATGGCATCGCCAAGCAGGAAATCGCCCGAACCGCCACAGATGGCAACCTTGCGGACGGGACGCTGAAGCAACTGGTTGCACTGGGCGCACTTCACGCCGAAACGTTCTTTAACCAACTGTATGAAGGCTGTTGCAGACATTGGTTCCGGCAACAAGCCCACTACTCCGCTTCCTGCCTCGACAGCACCCGGTTTCTCGGCGAAGAACTTCACCTCCTGCAATCCCAGATGCTCTGCAATCTTATAGTTCACCCCACCCTTGGCATTGTCCATGTTCGTGTGCATGGAAACAATGGCTATGCTGTTCATGATGGCTTTCATCACCGTGCGCTGCACATAGTCGCCATCGGAGATGGTCTTAAGTCCTTTGAACAGCAACGGATGGTGGGAAACAATCAGATTGCACCCCTTTTCGATGGCCTCGTCAACAATAGCCTCGTTGACGTCAAGACACAATAATGCCCCTGAAACTTCCGCCTCTGTCAATCCGATTTGCAAGCCGGCATTGTCCCAGCCTTCCTGCAATGGCAGAGGCGCGAATCGTTCAAGGGCGCTCAACACTTCCTTAATTTTCACGCTTCTTCAGCTTTATTTTTTATTTAAAAGGAGTTCAGGAGTAAAGGAGTGTAGGAGTTCAGGAGTTCAGACGTATGCTTGACATGCAAATGTCTTCTATCTTCTTCTATCTCCCTCTATCTTCTTCATCCCTTCTCCCCTCTTTCGGAGGGGCAAGGGGAGGTTTCAATCCCTAATTCTTCAATCCCTCCTCTTTTATTTCAAAGTGCAAAGGTAAAAATAAAAATGAAGAATGATGAATGAAGAATGAAGAATGTTTCAATACTTAAGTTTTTTTAAGCAAAGACAAATTAGAATCACAAGTTATTGAACACAAGAAACGAATCACATTAATATACATTTTTTTGTATAAACAACCACTTCTTGTCCAACAAATCGACCAGTTCTTATAACTGCTCTTATTAACTATTATAAGTAATTACGCCAATCTCTCATCAAGATCTGGCACTTCTCGTTGAGAGAACTGGCACTTCTCGATGAGAGATCTGGCATTTCTCTTTAAAAGGTACAAAAGTAATATATTTTTAAGACATCTCAACCGGTTGCTTGAGGCACATAAAAAACATGAATATTTATGCATACAAAAACATTGACAATGTTTATTTAGCCATCCATAATAAAAAATTATCGTTTTAATGTCACAAAAACAAGACTTATCCGTCTTCTCTATAAAAGCAGCATGGAATTAGAAGAGTTTAACCGCAAGATTGTGCCAATGCGACAGGAACTGTTGAGCATGGCACGCAGACAGACAGGAGATGAAGATTTGGCAGAGGATTCTGTACAGGAGGTCATGCTCAAGCTGTGGAGTATTCGGCATGAACTCGACAAATACGGCAACACCAGAGCACTTGCAATAAAGATGATTCGGAATTGGTACATTGACCATTGGCGACATAGCAAAATGGAATGCCACCTAAAAACAGACAAAGATATTGCGACAACAGACAATACCGTTGAACTGAAAGACGAAATCAGCATAATACGCTCTATCGTTGACACCCTACCGCCACTACAAGCCCAAGTGTTCAGAATGAAAGACATAGAGGGATATGAAAACGAAGAACTTCTAAAAATAATAGGATGTACTCCCGATAGTCTCAGACAGAACCTCTCAAGGGCAAGAAAGAAAATCAGAGAAGAATTTATTAAAATCAGAAACAAATGACACAGAAGGAAATAGAAGCATTGCTTGACAAATATATGGATGGTGACACATCTGCTAATGAAGAGCAGACGCTTAGAAGCTATTTCGCTTCTTGCGGAAACGACATTCCTGAAGAATGGTGCATATACAAAGCTCTGTTCGGTTATGTTGCAGAGGAACGCGATGGCACAGAACCAAGAAAAGCAAAACTGCACAAGCTGACGCTTAAACGATTTATGGAAATGGCGGCTTGCATAGCACTACTTGTCACGATTTGTCTGTCATTAGGGAAAGACGACAACAATTATATGATAGCAGACGGCATAAGAACAACAGACAAGACGGCTATTGAGAATGAGATAGACAAAGCATTGACTCTGGTATCGGCAGACAATGAACTGGCATTCTCTGCTCTGCAAATGTTAAACGATGAAGAATAAAGCGATATATGAAACTAAGGATTATATTTAACTTGCTTATAATTGCCACCCTACTGCTTATTAGCGGTAATGCAAATGCCCAAAACGGATTGCACATCAACAATGTGTTTAGCAAATACGGACACTCCAAGGGATGCACAATGGTTGAAATGAACGACATTGACATAAGAGGGCATAGGATAGATGTGTTTAAAACTCTAACCTACAAACGCTATGCAGAGGAGATTGCCGACTTAGTGGAAGCCGACCGCAAACAGGCGAAGAAAATCCGCGAAGTGATACACGACGGCAAAGTGCAAAGCGGTTGTCTGATGATGCCGCCTACAAGAAAAGGCCACAACAGATTTGTTGTATTTACAAATCCCATAAACGGAACGGGAGCAGTTATCTATATCGAAGGGAAAGTAACCGTTGACGATATTATGAAGATTTGCTATAAAAGGAATTAAAAGAAAAGACAAATAACATGAAAAAGATTTTATTATTTTTAGCCCTCGCCACATCTAGCGTTGCAATGGCTCAAGAAACAACCGACACCACGTTTGTTGTAAACGGGAAAACCATAAAGGTTAGCGACAACAATGGCAAGACCGTTATAAACGTATTCAGGCAAGATGGCGAGATGCTAAGCAAAACCACACAGTATTCTTATAGCGACAGTCAAGAGGTGGAACAAATATATGTCAGCACTCCACTGATACCGGCAATCTTGAAACAAGGAGAGCGACGCAAACGTTTCAAAGCCAACTGGCCCTTCTTTTACCTTGGTCGCAGCATGGGAGCTGCCAGCGCTTTTGACTTTAACGGCAATCCTGCCATGCACTCACGCGACTCAAAGTCATGGGAATGGGGTATCACTTTAGGAAGTGCAGCCATTCCTTTGAACAAAGCAAAAACTTTTGGTATTGTAGCAGGGCTGCAGGTAGGACAAGTGCATCATCATTTCAAGAACAACTATGCGCTGTTCACTGATAACAACCATTCATACATGGCACCAGTAGAGGGTGTTGACCTGAAGAAGAGCTATATCAGTTACAATGTGTTGCGTCTCGCACTTATGTTGGAGACTGAGCGCATGAATTTCTTTGCAGGCATCGGTGCATCATTAGAATACCGCGAGAACGAGCATTCAAGATATATCAAACGTGGCGGTGGCAAGACAACCCTATCTGACGACATCAACATAAATCCCTTTGGGGTAAATCTTGACATGAAGATTGGATATGGAGGATTCAGTTTATACATGCGAGGGGCAATCACTCCACTTCTGAATAAAGACATCGCGCCCAAGTGCTTCCCTCTTACCATTGGAGTGGGAATTGGGTTATAAATAGAGTGAGATAGAAGTTGCCTGTCAACGGACAAGCAACTTTATCTCTTGCTGATTCAATGCTCGTTTATAGAGTTTGCCGTCGGAGCAGTTGCCTCCCTTGAGCGGTTCTGAAATTGCAATCTTCTGGTCGAGAAGACCATTGACATAGGTACTTATGACGTTGTCGCCATAAACTACGGCATAGCTGAGTTTCTTATGGAGAGAGGGCTTATACCAACGGCCATTGGTACTGCGATTCTGTTGCAACCAAGAATCTGCAGTTACCAAGCGGTTGCTGCTCTTATACGTCTGCTGCCCTACCCTGACTATAGGCTTAAGCGTTTCTGCCTCCAATGCAACGGAAAGATTGCCTATTGCCAACAGCGTTTGAGGATACGCCCCATCCTGCTGCTTAACGTCAACCACAAGAGAGAAATCTCCGAGCTTGCGCTTGCCTGCGAAACTCTGGCGTTTTTTCCCTGCGAGCAACTTCTTCTGCGTGTCTGTCTTAACCGTTGGAGCAATATAATCTGCCCATATTGCCGTAGGATAGCCAGGGCGCTGACGACTTACAATCCAGTCGTAGTAGTCGCCATGCATCCAAATAAGACGCAACGGAGAAGCCTCTGACCCTGGAATTACATACGGACGGGCATTGTTCTTCTCTGAGTTGACAGTTACAGGAGTGCTCTTTACCGAACCATCCGCCTGAACGCTATATTTCACAATCTCATAGTGCTTGCCGTTAGCACCCTCAACCGGCACCGAGCAATAGATGTCCTTGGGATTAGCCGGGTCGATAGCCATGCCGCCACTATAGCATTTCTCTATATCTGGCGACTGATGAAAGTGAGCGCCGGCATCGGCAAGGAATGTCTTCTGCCACTGGTTGCCGTCCCATTGTGCCAGATAATAATGATGAGAGTTCTTGGCATCGTTTATTCGCACCATGGCTATAGCAGGCTTGCCGTCGGGCGTTGCCGTTACCTGCCACAACCAGTCGCGCCATTGTGTAGGAGCATCGACCACTGCCTTAGGATATTTCTCGCCGTAAGAAGGTGTCTTGTCAACACGATGAGGACCGGCAGAGATGTCAGCCAACGTATTTCCCGCCACATCTTCAACGGTCTTCTTGTTTATGTTTATATAATTGAAATACAAATGGTTAGGCATTTCATTGTCAGGATGTCCTGTTGTATAGGCAAGCAGAATCTTGTCTTTGCCGTTCGACTGATACTTGGCATACGGACGAGCACCTGTTGACTTGACCAACTGATGAGGTCCCCAAGTGAAGTGTATCTCACCCTGAGCATCGGGCATTGACAACTGGGCAATGGTCGGGTGCCAGTTGATGCCTCTCCAACAGAGATAGATATGATTAGGGTCGTCGCTCAGTACGAATGGCGACGGATAGGTAGTGTTATGGTCGGTAGCCAATCGCTTTTCCTCGCCAAGCGTTGTTATATCACCTTTTTTCTCCGTCAGACGATAATAGAAACATGGTTCGTCGGTATGGCGAGAGTAGAATATCATCACACGCTCGTCGGGTAACACCAGGAACGTGGGATTGTTATGGTCGTCGGGTTGGAAATAAGAGCGGACAAGCACCTCCGCCTGCTCACCGGTATTAAAATCATATTGCATTGCCTTGACATTGCCATGCACGTCAATATAACCGATGTATGTGCTATTGATGGAACCATCGGCATTTTCATAGTGCAAAGCACGCGGATCGGCAAACCAGCACCATGCGCCTTCGGGCGTTACAACAGACGGTTTGATATAGTCACTTGGTACAATACCATAAATCTTTGTTGTCAACGACAACAGGCAGATTAGAACTAATAGAATTGGCTTTTTCATTATATTTTTTTAGTTGACAAGTTGACGAGAAGTTCCTTGAGTGAAACGAAAAAACGAGTTGACAAGCTGATTGTTTTTTTAAGGAGTGAAGGAGTGAAGTATACTCCTTTCAGATTCCTCCCCTGGGGAGGTCAGGAGGGGGCTCACCGCCACTCACCCTCATCAAACGCAGCTTCCACCTTGTTTTCAATATTATCGGGCAGTTGGTGATAGAAGTCGAAACCTGTTATGCGCTCTATCTCATCGACCGTCCTTCGAGCATCGCTAAGCGACTGATATTGAGAGTGGTTGGCGTATATGAATCCTATTGTCTGAGGATTATTTCCCGGACGATAGACAACCTTGAAAAAGGCATCAGGAACAGCAATCTTGTTGCGGCCTATCGTCTTGCGACCTGTTGCTTTATCATCGTAGAAAACAGGTCCGCAAACAATATGCAGACAACCGTAACGGCGCGCCCACTTGCGACACAGCTGTTCGAGGTCATTCCATGCACCGGCATTCAGTTCCCTGTCTTGAGGACAGATATTGGTTAGCAGGAACGACTGCTGCTGGGCATCGGCACTCCACTTGCAATCTGCCGACGGACACATGTGACCACGGTCGTAGCCGGAGCGGGAATAGTCAGATGCTGTTGCACGACGCCCGGAAACGGCATAATCTTCCTGAAAATTAATGCCTTGACGATTGTGTTCGCCACGCGTTTCTTCTTTTGTCAGTTCCCATGCCACCCAATCTGGTTGACGGGTTTCTGCGTTATAGTTGGCTGTATATGCCACACGCCTCAGCAAAGTCTCATCTGCTGAAGCAGGCAACAGGCATCCGTCGGCAACAGACGACTGCTGGCGACTTTTCTCTTGAGCTTCACTCACAGCTGCCTCCACCTGTCTGGCCACCTCCTTTGCAGCCTTTTCAGAACAAGACGTGAACGCCGCCAAAAGTGAAAGAATTATTGCATATCTCATAAAACTAATGGTTCGAAAAATAGTTTGTACATGCAAAAGTAATGAAAAATATTTACTTTTTTATCAAAATTACACTAACTTTTAATAACTTTGCACCGATTTATATACATTATTAAAATAAAAGATAATTCCACACAATGAGAAAACTGATTTTCAGAGTACTCCTTTTATTCATTGGATTACAGTTATGCGCAGGGGCGCAGGCACAAACAGCTAACGCACAGTTGAACAAATATGTGTTTCAGGATGGCAGCACCATTCGAGGCATGGCCGACAACGGAGCATGGGCAGTTGCATACGGCCCTAGCGCCACTGACGGAAGCAGATACCATTATCCAAAACTTATCAACGTGGCAACCAAAGCGGTTAACAACCTGCTCACCGAAATGGAGATGTCAACAGTGCAGTCATGCTACGGAAACGACGTGACCGACGACGGCAAGACCATCGTAGGCGAGTACAACGGCAAACCGGCTTACTGGAAATCTGGTGCGGGTTGGAAGACATTGCCATTGCCAACAGGATGGAACGAGGGTCAGGCAGATGCCGTTACTCCTGACGGCAAGTATGCCGTGGGACGTGCCAACGACTATGGCGACAGCTTCAGAGAGTACCCTGTGATGTGGAATCTGGAAAGCGGCAGCATTGTTGCGACACCCAACTTCCCAACCATCGGTGTTGAGGGCAGCAACGACGGCATGGTGCGCTTCTATAGCATATCGGCAGATGCAAGATATATAGTGGGTTGCGTTTCTTATAGTTATGTGAGCAACGTGATGTACTTCGTTTACGACCGTAACGACAACAGTTGGATACCGCTGGGTTTCAACTACGACGCAACAACAAAGAGATATACTCCGCTCAAGGAGGGCATTGCCCACATGGACGATGCCGACATCAGTTGCGACGGCAAGTGGATTGGCGGTACGGCATATATGGTGAAGACCGTTGAAGGCAGCCAGTTCGGAAATGAATACCGCACTCCGTTCAGATACAATCTCGAGACAAAGGCATTTGAACTCTATGACGACAGCGAGAGCCAGAACATGAGTTGTGTGGTTGTTGACAACCACGGTACACTCTACGCTGCCACCCCACCTAACTCGCCAGTACGCACACTCTTTGTGCGCAACGGCAACTACTGGTATCCATTGACAGAGATACTGAGTCAGAACTACGGAATAAACTATTACGAGAAAAGCGGATTCGAATATTCTGGTACACCAATCGCAGTATCTGGCGACGGAAAGATTCTCAGTGCCATAGCATCGGCATCAGATGACAACTATACTCTTTCTCTGCCTGTAACCTTCGGTGAGGCGGCAGCAAAGGTGAATCTGCTGAACACATACACCATCACCCCACAGAGCGGTTCTGAATTTACAAGCATCAAGAGCATCAGCATCAGGTTCAGCCGCGAGATTGAGGTCATTGGCGAGAGAAACGTTGTATTGCTTACCGACGAGGCAGGCAACACCGTAAGAAGTTCTATTGCCTTCGGCGTGAATGCCGGCAACGACAAGACCGTTGACGTAGGTTTCCGCACCACCACTCTCGAAGATGGCAAGAAATACTTCGTAACTATTCCTGCCGGAACAATCTGCCTCAAGGGCGACAACACTCGCACCAACGGAATCATAAAGATTGAATACAGCGGACGTGCCGCCACACCGGTGAAGATGACAGCCGTTTCACCGGCATCAGGAAGCAGCGTGGCTCAGTTGAACTATAGTACCAACCCTATACTGCTTACCTTCGACACCAACGTGAAACTGGCAGAGAACGCATCGGCGGCACTCTACATCAACGACGACCCGTCAGCACTGTCTGCACTGGAAATGGAGTACTCTGGCAACATGGTACTGGTTTATCCTACAACAACTCAGTATCTGTATAAGAACAACAACTACAAGGTGGTTATCAACGCGGGTTCTATTACGGATGTGACCGACGGCAACGGCAACGAGAAGATTGAGATTGCCTACGAGGGTTCTTACGAACGACTGATTGTGTCTAACGATACTTTGATATTCAGCGAGGACTTTGCCAACGGCGTTGCCAACATGCTGCTCTACGAGGGTGACAAACTGAATCCTACCGAAGAGATGCTTGCATGGGACTTCACCGCTGACGGTCGCCCATGGGTACCGGTAAGAGACGACGAGGGAAGCGACTTCAGCGCCGCATCTCACTCTATGTACACTCCTGCAGGCAAGTCGGCCGACTGGATGATGACTCCTCAGTGCTATATCCCTGACAACAAGTGTGTGCTGGAGTTTGACGCACAGAGTTATCTCAAGAGCAAGAACGACCGCCTGAAGGTGATTGTTTACGCAACAGAGCGCGAACTGAGCATCCTGACAGACGAAGAGGTGGCAAAGATAAACAGCGAGGGAACGGTGATATTCAACGAGACACTGACACCTGGAGCCAACGAGGGATTGCTGGCAGGCGAATGGAAGCACTATGCCATCGCTCTTGACAACTATGCCGAGAAGAGCATCTACGTGGCTTTCGTTAACGAGAACGAGAACCAGAGTGCCGTATTCGTTGACAACATCAAGATTGTACACGACAACGACTTCATCACCGCCCTGAAATCGCCAGAAAGCGTTATCGCCAAAAGCAGCATGAAGGTTGAGGGTATGGTCATCGTGAAGAACATGAACGAGACATACAATGGCATCTCTCTCACTCTGCTCGATACCAACGGCAATAAGATAGACGAACTGAGCGACGCATCTGTAAGCATGAAACTCGACGACTCATACAACTTTGCTTTCGCCAAGGAACTGCCTCTGACTATCGGCATCGAGAACAAGTATGCCATAAGAGTGAAACTGGGTGAGGCTATCGACACGCTCTATGCTTCGGTAAAGAACCTCTCGTTCAAACCTACCAAGCGCGTTGTTCTTGAGATTGTAACCGGTCAGGATTGCGTGTTCTGTCCTCAGGGCAAGGTGGCTCTTGAGAAGATTGAGAGCATCTATGGCGAACTGGCTATTCCTATCGAGTATCATACCTACACTGGCGACCCGCTTGAGAGTGGCATGAGCAACTACGCACAACAGTTCTTGGGTCTTTCGGCAGCACCAAGTGCCAAGATTAACCGTAGTGCAGCAACTTACTCTCCTATGACCAACGTAACAAAGGATGGCGTTACTGACTACATGTTCAGCTCTGCCAACAAGGATTGCTGGCTCGATGTAGTAGAACAGGAAATGGCAACAGATGCCGATGCCAACATCGACATCACCGCATCGTTCGACGAGGCAACAGGCAAGATAACCATGAACAGCAGCTATAAGTTTGCCATCACTCAGGACAAGCTCAACATCGGTTTGCTGCCAATAGTTATCGAAGACGGCATCAGCGGCTATCAGTACAATAACTTCTACAAGACCGTTGACCCTGACCTGGGTCCTTGGCAGCAGGGCGGCGAATATGGTGCAGAAGCCGTGCTCTACACGCAGAACGACGTTGCCCGTGGCATCATGTCATCTTCTTATTTCGGACAGACAGGCATCGTACCTACAAGTGTCAAGGGTGGCGAGGAATACAAGGCTTCGATTACATTCAACAAGCCTACCGTTGACAACATCTACAACTGCAAGGTGGTTTGCATGATGATTGATGCCAACACAGGCAAGGTAATCAACGTGGCACGTGCCAAGGTTCTGAGCAGTACAGGCATCGAGGGAGTGGTTTCTGACAAGAACAGCAATACCGGCAATGCCATATACACCATCGATGGAAGACGCATCAACGACACCAGAAACCTTCAGAAGGGTTTATATATCATTGGTGGCAAGAAAGTTGTTGTGAAGTAAATTGAAGAAACCTCTCCCCCCGCCCTCTCCTTGGAGAGGGGGCTTGGATAAAGAATTGAAAAATTAAAGAGTTTAAATATATGAAAAGAACAAAATCACTTATAACAATTATCCTGATGATGGCAACAAGCATGGTTGCCATGGCTCAGGCAGGACTTACCAAGGACAATCCACTGGTGCTCGAGGTAGGCAAGACCTACAATATCGACTCAAAATATGATTTCAAACCTCTCTATGCCATCTTCAACGCTACCGAAGATGGTGTGATGACAATGACCCACGTTGGTGCCGACCAACTCTATCTTTTCGCCGATGCTACTTATAGCGAGGAGGCGCCAAACCAACCTCAGTGGAACGGCAGCTATAATCCAAAGGAATATGCACTCAACGTAAAGGCTGGCGAGACATACTACCTTGCCAATACATTCATCATGAACACCGGTACCATAACTATCAGCTTCGGCACTCAGGCAACGCCTATCGAAATGGTAAGACAGATTCCGGCAGACGGTAGCACATTGCGCGCCGCCAGCGACGTGCTTTCGCTTGAGTTCAGCAAGAACGTGGCTTTTAGCAAAATAGTATTAAAGGCGGGTTCACAGGAAATACAGATGAACGGCCACGTGTCTGGCTGCTACCTCACCATTGAGATTAAGGAGACACTGATGAACCTTTACAAGGCTGGCACTATGAAGAAGGGCGATGCCATTTCATTCGTCATCGAAGGACTTTGCGACGCACGCAACAACAGCAATATCTATGGAACCGACGGCACGCTTACTCTTAACTATGTGGCAGCCGACAAACCGGTGGAACTGATTGCTGCCAACAACGTGCCTGAGGGCAATCCAAACAGCTTGACCACATTCTACTCTTGGTTCATGCCTGAAGATGAGAGCGGACTTGTTACTCTGACCTTCGACGGCGAACTAAGCACCGAGGGCGACAACATGCCACATGCTTCACTTACATACGGCGACCTTGAGAAGGAGAACGGCCTCTACATCGAGAACATAGAGGTGAAGATTATAGACAACAAGACCATCGGCGTTGACTTCCGCAATAAGTTGCGTCGCCATAAGGATATGCTTACCATCGACGACACATTCGCCGACATTACCCTTAACATTACCAATCTTCACGGCAAGGACGGACAGGCAACATACTCTGCTGGCAGCAGTGCCTTCGGTTCTTATACCTATGTATATAACTTCAAGGAAGTGCGCTATATGGTTATGAGCGACTACATGCCGGCAACAACGGCATCAAAGCCTGCATCTATCGATGGCGTGAAGAGCATCGAACTATGGCTTAGCGAAGAGGGTGACAAGAAGATGACCTACACGGGTGCTTGGTTCATAACCACCTTCGAGGGCAAGGCCGACACCACCTTTGTGGCTAAGAGCGATATCAAGATTGAGGCAGACGAGTATGATGCCAACGCATCTATCCTCACCATCCCTGTGCCTGCATTCATAGCCGATGCCAACACCAACGTGATTGTCACTCTGGCCGATGTTGTCACTCCTGATGGTGTTGACCACTCAGCCGACTATACCGCCACCTACACAACCATAACAGGTACAGCGGGCATAGAAAACATCACAAGCAACGGCAATGCCAATGGCAACGTCTATGGCATAAACGGAGTGCTGATAAAGAAAAATGCAAACGCTTCTGATATCAAGAACCTACGACCAGGCACTTATATCATCAACAAGAAGAAAGTTGTAAGATAATTCTTAGGAGTCCTAGAAAGTCCTAGAAAGTCCTAGAGAGTCCTAGAAACCCCTAGAAACTCCTAGCCCCTAGAAAAAAACCTCACAAAAACAATGACAACCAACACCTTCAGAATGCCCGCCGAGTGGGAGCGGCAGACAGCTGTGCAACTGACATGGCCACATGCCGCCACCGATTGGCAATACATGCTCAGCGAGATTGATGACACATACATTGATATTGCAGACGCCATCAGCCTTCGCGAGCATCTTATCATAGTAACGCCGGAGCCTGAAAGGGTTGCGGCGTTGCTTAAACAAAAGCTTAGCGATGAACAAATGGCAAAGGTAACGTTGTTTAAGTGCGACACGGACGACACTTGGGCGCGCGACCACGGATTCATCACGCTCGTATCTTCCGACGGCATCAGTCGCCGCTTGCTCGACTTCCGCTTCAACGGTTGGGGCGAAAAGTTCAAGGCTGAAAACGATAATGCCATCAACCGCCAGATGTTCGATGCCGGATTGCTCGGTGGAGAGTATTCAGATGAGTTGGATTTCGTGCTCGAAGGCGGAGCTATTGAGAGCGACGGCAAAGGAACGGTATTCACCACCAGTGGCTGTCTCATGGCGCCCAACCGCAACCAACCTTTGTCGCAAGCCGATATCGAGAAGCGTCTCATGCAATCGCTCTGCGCCCGACGCATAGTATGGATTGACCATGGCAACCTCGTGGGCGACGACACTGACGGACATATCGACACACTGGTAAGGGTAGCACCCAATGACACCTTATTATATGTAGCATGCTCTGACCGTAACGATGAGCAGTATGACGGACTTCACCTCATGGAGGAGCAACTGAAATGTCTGCTCACCGACGAGGGCAAACCTTACCGCCTCATACCATTACCCTCGCCAAGAGCAATATACGACGGAGGCGAGCGCCTGCCTGCTACATACGCCAACTTCCTCGTAATCAACGGAGCCGTGCTCTACCCCACATACGCACAACCCGACCTTGACGAAGAGGCACGCCAAGCCCTCGCCATGGCCTTCCCAGGGTTAGAGTTGGTTGGCATCGATTGCCGAAGCATCATCAAGCAGCACGGTTCGCTCCACTGCTGCACTATGCAACTATATAGATAGTAAAAATAGAATGTCCTTGAGGCCTCTCCCCCCGCCCTCTCCTTGGAGAGGGAGCTATAGAAAGTCCTAGAATCTCCTAGAGAATCCTAGATAGCCCTAGAGCCTCCCCAAAAAACCCTAGAAAAAGAAAAAATGAAAAAACTAAACATCGGCCTCATCCAACAGCACAACACGGCTGATATTGCCGACAACATAAAGCGACTGACAGAGGGATGCAGAGAACTGGCATCGAAGGGTGCGCAGCTCATAGTGCTTCAAGAACTGCACAACTCGCTCTACTTCTGCCAGGAAGAGAATGTCGATACGTTCGACCTCGCCGAACCCATTCCCGGACCTTCTACCGAACTGTTCGGTCAACTGGCAAGGGAACTGAATGTGGTCATCGTAACCTCTCTCTTTGAGCGCCGCACCGCTGGCCTCTACCACAACACAGCCGTAGTGATTGAGCGCGACGGCACCATAGCGGGCAAGTATCGCAAGATGCACATCCCCGATGACCCTGCCTACTACGAGAAATTCTACTTCACACCGGGCGATCTTGGTTTCAAGCCCATCGACACGTCAGTTGGTCGTCTTGGAGTGCTCGTATGCTGGGATCAATGGTACCCCGAGGCAGCACGTCTTATGGCTCTTCAAGGAGCGGAGATTCTCATCTACCCTACCGCCATCGGCTATGCCGATAACGACACGCCCGACGAACAGCAACGCCAACGCCGTGCATGGCAGACGGTTCAGCGCGGTCATGCCGTGGCAAACGGATTGCCCGTGGTTGCGGTAAACAGGGTTGGCTTTGAGGGAAAGAATGATTTAAGACGAGTTGATGAACTAAAGCAAATTATCAAAAACGAAGAAGGCATCAGACACTCTGAATCAAGCATCCTACAACAAGAAGAGCGCATAAACTTCTGGGGCACATCATTCGTGGCAGGGCCACAAGGAGAGTTGCTCCATGAGTCACCAGATGATGCCGAAGAGCGCACCGTAGTAACCATCGACATGGAGCGCTGCGAACAGGTACGCCGCTGGTGGCCATTCCTCCGCGACCGCCGCATAGATGAGTATAAGGAGATAACAAAGAGATTTATTGATTGATAAAGCCTCTCCCCCCGCCCTCTCCTTGGAGAGGGAGCTCTAGAAAATCCTAGAGAGTCCTGGAGAGTCCTAGAAAATCCTATAAAGTCCTAGAAAATCCTAGAGAGTCCTAGAAAGTCCTAGAAAGTCCCTAGAGAGTCCTAGAAAATCCTAGAAAGTCCTAGAGAGTCCTAGAAAGTCCTAGAAAATCCTAGAAAATCCTAGGAAAGCCTAGAAGTTCCTAGAAAACCCTATAAAAAAGAAAAAGAAAACCAATGTCAAGCAATTTAAGATTCCAAGTAGTAGAAGAGGCGTTCAAGAAACGCCCGCTCAACGTTGAGACACCAAAGGAAAGACCATCAGAATATTTCGGAAAGTACGTCTTCAACAGACAGAAGATGTACAAGTACCTGCCAGTGGATGTTTACAACCAACTGATAGACGTCATAGACAACGGCGCACGCCTCGACCGCTCGATAGCAGATGCTGTGGCGGCAGGCATGAAACAATGGGCAATGGAGATGGGTGTCACCCACTACACCCACTGGTTTCAGCCGCTGACCGAAGGTACCGCCGAGAAACACGACGCCTTCGTTGAACACGACGGCAAGGGAGGAATGATGGAGAAGTTCAGCGGCAAACTGCTCGTACAGCAGGAACCGGATGCCTCGTCTTTCCCCAATGGAGGCATTCGCAACACATTCGAAGCACGCGGTTACTCGGCATGGGATCCCACCTCACCCGTGTTCATCATCGACGACACCCTATGTATCCCAACAATCTTCATAAGCTATACGGGCGAGTCGCTCGACTACAAGGCACCTCTGCTCCGCGCGCTTCGTGCCGTTGACAAGGCAGCCACCGAAGTATGCCAGTATTTCTACGACAACGTGACACGCGTAAAGTGTAACCTCGGTTGGGAACAGGAGTATTTCCTCGTTGACGAGGGCCTCTACTCTGCACGTCCCGACCTCATGCTCACCGGTCGCACGCTGATGGGTCATGAGAGTGCCAAGAACCAACAGATGGACGACCACTACTTCGGCACCATACCCGACCGCGTGCAGGCGTTCATGAAAGACCTTGAGGTGCAGGCATTAGAACTTGCCATACCTTGCAAGACACGCCACAACGAGGTGGCGCCAAACCAGTTTGAGCTGGCACCTATCTTCGAGGAATGCAACCTCGCCGTTGACCACAACATGCTGCTCATGTCGCTGATGAAGAAAGTGGCACGCAAGCATAGTTTCCGCGTGTTGCTTCATGAAAAGCCCTTCGACGGAATCAACGGCTCGGGAAAGCACAACAACTGGAGCCTCTCTGCCAACAACGGCACTTTGCTCCATGCGCCGGGCAAGACACCCGAAGAGAACCTCCGCTTCATAGTCTTCATCGTAGAAACGCTGATGGCCGTCCATAAGCATAACGGACTTCTCAAGGCCAGCATCATGAGTGCCACCAACGCCCACCGACTGGGAGGTCATGAGGCACCGCCAGCCATCATCTCCAGCTTCCTCGGCAAGCAGCTTACTGGCATGCTCGAACTGCTGGAGCGCGAAGATTTCTCATACCAAGACCTTTCTTACCTTGCTCCGCGCACGTCGCAACTGGGCAATCTCGACCTCATCATCGACAATACCGACCGCAACCGCACATCGCCGTTTGCCTTCACCGGCAACAGATTCGAGTTCCGTGCACCGGGTAGCGAGGGCAACTGCGCATCGGCCATGATAGCACTCAATGCCGCCATGGCGGAGGCACTGACCAGTTTCAAGCAGCGCGTAGATGCACGCATCGCCGATGGCGAAGACAAGATTAGCGCCATCATAAACATACTGCGACAGGACGTAAAGGCATGCAAGCCAATACGCTTCGACGGCAACGGCTACAGCGACGAGTGGGTGGTAGAGGCAGAGCGCCGAGGACTTGATGTAGAGAAGTCGTGCCCCGTAATCTTCGAGCACTACCTCGACGAGCAAACCGTAAGCATGTTCGAGAGCACCAAGGTGATGACACGCAAGGAACTGGAGGCGCGCAACGAGGTGAAATGGGAAACATACGTCAAGACCGTGCAGATAGAAGCGCGCGTCATGGGCGACCTTTCGATGAACCACATCATCCCTGTGGCCACACACTACCAGAGCAAACTCATCAAGAACGTACAGAGCATGCAGAGCATCTTCCCTGCCGACAAGGCTGAGCGACTGAGCGCACGCAACATGAAACTCATTGAGGAGATAGCAGAGCGCACGGAGAGCATTGAGCGACTGACTGACGAACTGACCGAGGCACGCCGACTTGCCAACCGAATAGAGAGCATACGCGAGCGCGCTATAGCCTACCACGACACCGTGGACACGAAGATGCAGGCAATGCGACTTGAGATAGACAATCTCGAGATGATAATCGAAGACGGCCTTTGGACGTTGCCGAAATATCGCGAGCTGTTGTTTATTAGATAAAAGTATAAAATAATTAGAGTCTGGAATCCAGACTCTAATTTGGTATATAGCCTGTATACTTTTGGTATACACGGCATATACCGATGGTATACAGGCAGTATACCAAATTCCATTGACTATGATTTTACCTCTTCCGTGCAATTGTACACCACTTTTCCAACGTTGTCATGATTTCGGAAAACCTCTTCAATGTTTTCTTGTTATTCTGCCATGTGCAACTATTCCCCTTTTAGATACTTATAGTAATCATGCTTATTACTTAGGTATACAGTATGTTTTGTGAATTGTTGTGAAATTTTGTTTTAATATAGACCCTAATTCAAGGTAAAAACATATGAATATAGCGAAGTATATGCATATAATCCAAGTCCGCCATATTATCATTAGTTTTCCCTTCTTATATAATCTTCATATTTACTGTTTTAGATTCTGAATATACAAAGTTGTCATAAAAAAGAAAGAAAATCAAATTTTATTATACAATAAATCCTTACTAAACTAATATTTTTGTATTAAAAATAATCAGTATTGAAGAAATATTAGTACTTTTGTAAAGTCAAAGTTTTAGAAGTGATGTCGCATTAACGTACGGCCCTGATAACTTTAGACATTTTTTTAAGAAAAGCGTTTATCAGCGCTTTGTTCTTTGACTGCTCAAAGTCTCGCAAACTTTAACTATTGTCAAAGACAAAGCAACAGGTAGATGTTCGCATGATGTGTTAATATACGCATCCTTATGTTCATTAAATCGAACAATAGGATAAATATATTGCATCAAGGCGTGGGATCTGCATGTTGCTCGTCAGACAATAGGGGCAATGCGAGACGCCTTGAGCAGTGGGACGAGCCAACAGATACAGCACCCGCGCTTTTTTATAATATCAAAACTAAATTTATGCTTGTCTGGGATGCTGCAAGATTGATTATAAGATGAATGAGTTGCTAGATAAAACACAAGCAAGACTTCATATTGGGACATTAATAAAAGCTGAGCTGGAAAACCAAGAGCGAACTGTTAGCTGGTTTGCTAGGAAATTAAATTGTGACCGTTCCAATGTTTATAAATTATTCAAACGTTCAACAATAGACACGGAATTATTATTAAGAATATCAAAAATATTGAAATACGACTTTTTTGATATCTACAAGAAAAAATTACAGGAATAATCAACCACACAAGTGTGGATTGTCTGGCATCACCTATATATATATACTCTTATTTTAAATTTATACCTTTGCATTAAAATAATGTAAAGATATGCCTAAAATAATTAAGAACCAAACAATTTGGGAGGAAGAGCACTCTGCTAGACGAAGGATGTGTATGTTAATGATAACACATGCTTGCAATTTAAATTGCAGTTATTGCTATGAAACACATAAGCAAAATAAATACATGAGTGTAGAACAAGCAAAGTCAATAATAAGCAAAGAAGCACAATTTGTATTAAAAGACAAAAAGTTTGATGAATTACAAATTGACTTTATGGGAGGAGAACCTTTGATGAATTTTACACTTATTAAAGAAATAGTAGAATGGCTTGAAAACGGAGCTATTGATGTACCATGGTTATGTTTTGCTTCAACTAATGCAACTTTAATTAGCGAAGAGATTAAGTTGTGGTTGCATGAACATAAAGAAAGCATTATACTGGGTGCCAGTTATGATGGAAGTAAGAATATGCAATTAACAAACAGGGGTACTGATAATTATACGATTGACTTAGATTTCTTCCATGAATTATGGCCTGAGCAAGAATTTCAAATGACAATCTCCAAAGAAACATTACCCAATTTAGCAGAAGGGGTACTTTATGTACAACGTAAAGGTTATGGTATCTCAGCTTCTTTGGCTCAAGGTATTGAATGGGATCTAAATGATGCTTTGCTTTATAGAGAGCAATTATGCTTGCTAAAAGATGCTTACTTAGCTGATTCGAAATTGACACCACTTAATAAATTAAGACGAATTGTTGATGTTTTTAATTTGCCATCATACGAAAGAGAACAGCTACAGCGTTGTGGGGCTGGTCTCAATATGGTGACATACGACATCGATGGAAATTGTTATGGATGTCATATGTTTACTCCATTAGTATTAGGAAATCAGAATGCACTTCCAATTGAGAATGTAGAATGGGGTAAACTTGAGGTTATGGCAGATAATTATTGTAAAGACTGCGTACTTAGATGTTTTTGCCCTACATGCCCTGGTTTCAATTATAAATATAGGGGACATTTCTCCAACCGTGACAAACGATGGTGCCCTATGGTTCTTGCAGAAGCCATGACTGCTTGTGAATTTCAAATAGAACGAATAGCTATGATTGAAAATTTAACAATGCAAGATGCTGAGTATGGAAAAACCGCCTTAACTGCATATAAAATATTGCAACAATTGGACATTGAAAAAAACAAAAGTCCATACACAGTAGCATGCATGAACATATAAAGGCATAATGCCCAATATTCATTTATTATTAACAATTTAACAAACAGGAGGATTTCGTATGAAAATCAATCTCGAAGCTCTTAATGCGCTGGAACTCAAGCTTAATGAGTACAGCAAAGTGAACGGTTCTATTGCCGAGCACAAGTCTCAGAACTCAAACTCTTGCACCGATTGCTATAGCAGCGGTGGTTGTAAGGGAACTTGCCGTGGCACATGTGTTAGCGTATGCAAAGCCACAAAAAACAAGTATTAATCTGTAATAGCACGAGGAGTATATATCTCCTCTGTGCTTTTATAAAAGACACCAAATATGAAAAGAACCATATTACTCCTAATAAGTCATTCCTGCAACCTCAATTGTCGATATTGCTATGAGAGATTCAAGGATTCTAAACGAATGACATGGAACCAAGTTAAACCAATTCTGGAAAAAGAATTTGAAAATAGCAATAATGACATTGAAAGTGTTGATTTATTAGGTGGAGAACCCCTTACAAATTTTGAACTGATTCCTCAAATATGCAACTGGGTATGGGATAAAGTACCAGCCATGAGAATTTTCATTAGGACAAATGGTACCTTACTTACACCTGAAATGAAATCATGGTTTATATCAAACAAAAAGAGAATTACACTTGGACTTAGCATTGATGGCATACCCGAAGTAAACTTAATTAACCGTGGAATAGCTTATCTTGATATTGATTTCTTTCAAGAGCATTGGCCTAACAACCCGTTAAAAATGACGGTTTTTCCTGATAGTGTTCAATATTTATCTGAATCATTGCAATATTTTTATCGAAGAGGTTTTAATATTATTGGCGGATTGGCCCAAGGAGTAATGTGGGATGATAAATCATGCGAAGAGTTAAACAAACAGCTTGATCTACTTTGCGATTTCTATTTAGATAATCCTCAGATAGATGTTATCACTCCATTATTTGATTTTGACTTCCATAAATCATTTTGGATTCCTCAATCACAAGATGAAGCAGATCCACCTTGTTGGGAAGTTGCTAATATTCATACATATGATTGTGATGGTGAATTATTACCATGCCATATGTTCTCCAGCATCATACAAGGGAAAACGAAACGGGAAACAATATTATTTGAAGCTGCAAAAGTCAAATTTGAATTGTTTCTAAATGAATGCAGGAATTGTCCAATTAGATGGTGTTGTAAAAATTGTATGGCGCTAAACTTTCAACATACAGGTAATTTTGGCGACAATATAAACCGAATGCTAATGTGCAAAGCACAAAAAGTTGTCGCTTATTCATCTGCTAGATTACTCATAGCTCGTGCTACAAGGAACATGTTAAAATTAGATACAAATAATCAAAAAGAGGCTATCTCAAATGCCATAAGATACATTAATTTATTTGAAAGTTCTCACAATGAGTGAAAAAAATATAACTATTGCTTTCTCTGAGCAAATTAACTCAGATAGTGTTTATATGTTTATCAACAAGTTGGAACAGATAAATAATAAAAATCCTCAAGCTGATAAACTCACAATAAACATTTCATCCCTAGGAGGTAATGTAGATATTGCCATTGAATTATTTAACTTTATAAACACATTGGATTGTCATATAAAAATGGTTAACACTTCTTATGTAAATTCAGCTGCTATTATTGTGTTTTTGGCTGGGGATGAACGTATTTGCTTACCAGGTTCTTCTTTCTACGTACATTCTATAACAAAACATTTAGATGGCAATTATTGTGCTGACGAATTAATCCGAGAAGCTCGAGAAATGAATGCAAATACAGAAAAAGTTACTTCTTTGTTAGAATTAAAAACAAACAAGAATAAGACATATTGGAAAAAACTAATGAAAAAAGGACAAATGATATCCAAAGGTAAGGCATTTGAACTTGGAATAACAACAGCATGAATTGGCAATATGTAAAATGGCTTTATGATATAAGTCATGGTTATAAAAAAATTATTATTATCCCTATTCTTCTGAATCTATTTGCAGTTTTGCTATCTTTGTTTTTTGTAGATATAACACAAAAACTTCTTGAAGGTAATGTTTCTAAAGTCGGAGGATTAATCTTAATTCTCGTTATTACGAAGATTCTTCAATTAGCATTTGAACAAACGGAAATATACATCAGAGAATTATCTAGTGCGAAGATGGAGAATGCCTTATCTTTAAGAATTTTTTCATCTTTGTTCGATAGTAAAATATCTGATGAAAAGACTCTGCATTCGGGAGATGAAATGTACAGGCTAACTTCAGATGTGTTCGCAGTTGTTCAAAGTGTCACATATGTCATTCCTATTATGATTTATGCTTTTGTGCAACTATTTTTAACATGCTGTTATCTAATGACTATAGAACCCGTATTAACTATCATCTTGGCAGTCATAATGCCTTTCGCAATTTTGGTTGGGCGATATTATACTAAGAAAATGATTCCTATTTCTAGAAAAGTTCGTATATGTAATAGCAAAGTAAATGTCTTTATGCAAGAGCATTTACAACATCATGAATTAATAAATACATTACGTAAGAATGACTTTATCAAAGAACAACTTAAAAAACTTCAATACAATCTTTTCCATAAACAGAAATCTCAGATTACTCTAGATATTGTTGCAGAATCATTTGTGGATATTGGTTTTGCTTTTGGATTTATTGTAATTTTTATTTGGGGTGTATTTGGAATAAAGAACGATACGTTTTCTTATTCACAATTAATCGCTTTTATGCAACTAACTGGACAAATCCAACGTCCATTTGTCCTATTCAAAGCACAATATCCCGCATTTGTATCCTCTTTTGCATCCATAGAAAGATTAATAGAGGTAGAGAATCTGCCTAAAGAAGAAACTGGAGATCCATTATTCCTATATGATTCAGTTGGTATTCGATTTGAGAATATGAGTTTTCGATATTCTGAAGACTCAAGATGGATACATAAGGATTTTTCTTACAACTTTACCCAAGGCAGCACGACAGCGATAATTGGAGAGACAGGTTCTGGGAAAAGTACATTACTTCGCTTGATTCTTTCAATTAATTATCCAACTAAGGGTTCTGTTATATTATATGATGACAAGAATGAGTACAAAGCTAGTCCTCTTACAAGAGGAAATTGTATTTATGTTCCACAAGGAAATAGTATAATAAGCGGAAGCATTCGTTATAATCTATTGCTTGGAAATTTGAACGCCTCTGAGGAAGACATGATAAATGCATTATATAATGCCGCAGCAGAATTTGTAATTAACGATTTTCCAAATGGGCTTGATACAATTGTAGGTGAAGAAGGGCATGGTATTAGTGAAGGACAAGCCCAAAGGATTGCTATTGCTAGGAGTTTTTTATGTCCTGGTCAAGTTATCTTAATGGATGAACCTACATCTGCTCTTGATAATGAGACAGAAAAACTCTTTCTCGAAAGGGTTACTTCTACTATGCTAGGAAAGACCATTATCATTATCACGCATAAACAAGAGATTAAAAAGTATGTTTCAGATATAGTAACAATAAATTATTTAAGAGAATGAAAACAAATGTATTAAATAGGATTGTTAAGTATGTTGGAATAGTATTTTTGTTGTATTTCCTTTCAAATATTTTCATCTATAGAGAAAGGATATTGACGTATTTTGATTTATCATGGTTGCCTAAAAAATGTATTTTATGCAACTTCGAAAATCGCCACGATTGTAATCTCTGCAAGTTTGAAAAAAAACGATGCCCTTTCTGCGATAATTCCTGTGTTATAAATGACGATTAACCTGTATATTCCATCAGCTACAGCTCGAATATAAATTAGTTCGGACAGTTTGCCCTTATTGACAAGACGCGGAAATTGTACATCGGCATGGACTATTCCTCCAAAAGGCTCTACAATCTAGATGTTGTTACTAAATATGTAATAAATAACTAAAAGAAAAAAGGAAGCCTGCCCTAAGAGAATTCTTGGAGCAGGCTTCTTATTGTGTTTCTTTTTTGGGGCATTAGTATCAGAACTTCCACTTAGCCGCCAGCGTGGGGATGACGTAGAAGCGGTTGTTGATGCCGTCGGACGGCCACACGAGGTTGTTGCTTATCTCCAGTTCGGTGCCGATGCTCAGTCGTGCATCGTCGCTGATGCAGTCGAGGGCATAGAGGTTGAACCACAACTGAGGTTCGCTGCCCAAGACGAGCGAGCCGTTGACGCTGTTGTCGTGGGAGAGGTCAACGTAGCCGCTGAAGTCGAACAATCCCTTTGCGAAGTTTATCCCCCATACGGCAGTGAGCTGCCAACTGTGCTTCGTGCCCACCTGCTGGTTGGCGAGATAACGGTAGAGCGCCTGCAAAGAGAAGGTCTTGCTGAAGTCCTTGCTTGCCCAGTTATAAGCCGCTCCGAGGAGATAGGCATCGTTGTAGGAACCGCTACCAGCAAGTCCGCCGTTATACTCAACATGCACGGCCAGCGGAGCATCCCAGAACTTTAGTTCTCGCGATATTTCCGCGTATGCGCTGTGCATCTTGTTGTCGGCGAAATTGGCATCCACGAAGAAATAGGTGCTACCCCACTTGTCTGCCTTAAAATTCTCTACGGTTGCGGTGAGTTTCGGTCGCTCCGATAGTTCATCGCCATAGATTGCATTACCCATGTCGTAGTGCATTTGCAGGTTCAGCTGCGCCTGCACCCCCGTGCATGCAAGGGCTGTTAAGATGGTAATAAGGAGTTTTTTCATATTCTTATATGCTTTCTTTTTAGGAGTTAAAGGGAGTTAAAGGAAGTTATCGCTTCGCTGAGGAAGTTAGAGGACGAATGCCTTATTTTTAGGAGTGAAGGAGTGTAGGAGTGCAGACGTATGCTTTCTTTTTTAGGAGTTAAAGGGAGGTAAAGGAAGTTATCGCTTCGCTGAGGAAGTTAGAGGACGAATGCCTTTTTCAATCCTTCAATTTTTCAATCCTTCAATCTTCCAATCCTCCTGTATCCAAGACTAATGTCTTCTATCTCCTTCTATCTTCATCTACCTCCATCTATCTCCTTCAATTTTCAATCCTTCAATCCACTGGTCTTCACTACACCACCAAGAACCATACCACTGGCACGAGCAGAGCGGGCAGATAGTTGAGCGTCTTGCAATCCTTGAGGTTGAGGAGCGAGAGGCCGCTGGCGGTTATCATCATTCCGCCTACGATGAGCAGTTCTGCCATGAGGGCATCGCTTACCGCCTGACTCGAGAGTGATGCCACAAGATAGAACAGTCCTTGCCAAAGGAAGAGCACGGGGGCGGCAAGTATCATGCCGATGCCGTAGGTCGAGGCAAAGACTACCGACGACACGAGGTCGAGCGTGGCATTGGTATAGAGAAAGGTGTTGTCGCCCTTGAGCGCACTTATCACAGGACCGAGCATTGACAGGGGACCTATGCAATAGACGAGTACGGCGGTGCTAAGGCCGGAGGCGAGGTTATTATTAGTTGACGAGTTGACTGAATGACTCAACTTGTCAACCCTTCTCTTAAACCGTCCGTCAATATCGAGGGCTGTACCGATGACGCCGCCTATGGAGATGGCCACGATGAAGAGCACGGGATACTGGCTCTTAGGCAGGTTGGTGACGGTGGCATTAAGGCCTATGGCCAAACAGGCAAGTCCCAATCCGGTGTAGAGCACGTTCTTATATTTCTCCTTGATTCCGCGGTTGAGCAGCGCGCCCACCACCGAGCCTACTATTATCGTACATGTGTTTACTATTGTGCCGAGCATGGTTATATTTTTTTAGTTGACGAGCTTGCTTTGTATAACAAGTAGGTAACAGAAGATAGATGAAGATAGAGGGAGATAAAAGACATTAGTCTTGCAACAGAATATCTGCCTACAAAGTATCGTCCTTTATCTTCGCCGCTGAAAGCGACATATCTTCCTTTAACTTCCTATATCTTCTTTGCATGAGAAACATGAATGTTATCACTCATTCACTCATTACACCATGCAAAATTAAAAAATCTTAAGTGAAAATCAATTATTTTTCGCCGAAAAGGTTACAAAATAAAGGTTTTTACGTCTTAATAAGAAAAATTGTAACTGAAAATAACAACAAAACTAAAACATTATAATTATGAAGACTGAAAAGAAATACCACGGCGTGGTGGTGCCAATGGTGACACCCGTTACCAGCGAGGGCAAGATAGACGTTGCCGCCGTGGAGAGAATCATCGAGAACTTTGCCAACAACAGCGTTTCGCCTCTGATAATGGGAACAACGGGCGAGGGCAACTCTGTTTCTGCATGCCAGGGCGTGGAGATGATCAGTGCGGCAAAGCGTGCGGCAAAGGGCAGGGTGACCATCTACGTGGGATTGCCTGGCAACTGCGTTAGCGAACAGCTGGAAACGGCAAAGAAATTCATTGAGGCGGGTGCTGACGTGATTGCCGCCACACTGCCTTGCTACTACAAGTTGCAGCCTGAGCAGATGTACAACTACTACAAGACAATGGCAGATGCGCTTACCGTGCCGCTGATGCTCTACAACATAGACATCACCACACACATGAGCATACCTATGGACATCATAGAGCGCTTGAGCCACCACCCGAACATCGTGGGTTTGAAGGACTCAGAGAACAACGTGCCACGCATAGAGGAGGCGTTGAAACTCTTTGCCGACCGCGAGGATTTCTCTTACTTCTGCGGATGTGCTGCCAACTCGGCAAAAGCTCTTTCGCTGGGCGGCGACGGCATCGTGCCAAGCGTGGGCAACTACGTGCCGCAGCTCTACCAGGCGCTCTACGAGGCTGGTCGCGACGGCGATACGGCAAAGGCAGAGGAACTGCAACAGCTTACCATTGAGATAGGCAAGATAAACACCGCTGGTCTTACTTTGGGCGAATCGCTCTGCGGACTCAAGGTTATAATGAGCATGGCTGGCTTGTGCGACTATTACATGCTGCCACCGCTCACCACTCTTAGCGACGACATCGTGGAGCGCATCAAGAGAGATGCCAAGGCGGTGGTGGAGAAGTATTGCTAAGGGCCTCACCCCCGCCCCTCTCCCAGAGAGAGGGGAGTTGATAATCAAAAACAAAGGAGTTAAAGGAAGTTACAAAGAAGTTAGAGGAAGATAAAGGACAAATGCTTAAGGTATTGTCTGAACTCCTGAACTCCTGAACTCCCGAACTCCTAAACTCAAAAAACCTACTCCCCAATTCCTCCCCAAGGGGGAGGTTAGGAGGGGGCTCAAAATAAATTATTATGGAACTAAACACATCTTTACATTGGATCGACTACACCATTATCATCGTGTCAGTGCTCGCAGCCGTAGGCGTGGGCGTGTATTTTTCTAAGAAACAAAACTCAACACAGGCATACTTCGCCGCCAACGGCGCCGTGCCTACATGGGCCATCGGTATGTCGATGTTTGCAACTATCATCAGTAGCGTAACGTTCCTCGCCTACCCTGGAGCTGCCTACGGCGGCAACTGGATATTACTGGTGCAAGGTTTGATGGTACCTATCGTTTTGGTATTCATCATCGGCTACATCGTACCGCTCTACCGCAAGATGATTCGCCTGAGCTGCTACGAATATTTCGAGCGCCGTTTCGGTTCGCTGGCACGCTATTATAGTTCGGTGGCATTCATCCTTGAGCACTTTGCCAAGTCGGGGACCATCATGTTCCTCATGGGTACAGCCGTGGCCATATTCACTGGATATAACGACCCAACAACCATCGCGTGGATTATCATCTTCGTGGGCATCGTGGTCATTGCGCTCACCTATCTGGGCGGCATGGAAGCCATCATCTGGATGGACGTGGCACAGGGATTCCTGCTCATCATAGGCGGCCTGATGGCCATCGGCTTGCTGTTCTACCTTACCGACGGAGGACCATCTGAGATATTTGCCATTGCGGCTGAGCACAAGAAGATTGACGTGGGACCTTACGACTGGGACTTCTGCCAGCGCACGTTCTGGGTATTGGTAATCAACGGTATATTCTATGCTATACAGAAGTATGGAACCGACCAGACAATCGTTCAGCGCTACCTCACCGCCAAGAGCGACAAATCGGCTAAGAAGGCTTCGTATATGGGTATATTGATGAGCGTGCCAGCATGGGCATTGTTTATGTTTGTGGGCACTTGCCTCTTCGCCTACTATCAGGTGAACAGCGGCGCTCTGCCTGAGGGTATTCGCAACGACGACGTGTTCCCATATTTCATTGCCACAGAGATGCCAGTGGGTCTTACAGGATTGGTGATAGCGGCTCTGATAGCTGGTGCGGTGTCAAGTCTCGACTCTGACATCAACTGCATCTCGGCTTGCGTGGTTGAGGATTATTACTCACGCATACGCCCTAAGGCAAGCGACAAGGAGAAACTGTTTGTTGGCCGTGTGTCGGTGCTCGTAGTAGGATTTGCATGTGTTGGCGTGGCTCTGCTCTACGTGAGCTGGGGCGGCGACGGCGTGCTGGGCACCCTCTTCGGCCTCTACGCCATTCTCTCGGCTGGCATCGTGGGCATCTTCATGCTCGGTTTGTTCGACCGCCGCGCCAACTGGCAAGGTCTTTACATCGGCATCGCTTGCGCCATCATCTTTACCGCCTATGCCGTATTGACAACAACAAAGGCCGACGACGGAACCCTGTTCCTCGACTTGGGCGAATACAACTTCCCTCACCACACATTGATGCTTGGTGTGTATAGCCACATCATCGTATTGGTGGTTGGCTTCATCGCAAGCCGTTGCTTCAAGACTCCGCTTGCCGACAAGAACCTCACCATCTACGGATATTTGGAGGAGAGGAGGAAGAAGTGAAGCCCCCTCCCGTCCTCCCCCTTGGGGGAGGTATTAAATACAAAATATAAGAAGATAAAAGAAGATAAAGGGAGATAAAAGAAGATAGAGGGAGATAGAAGACAAATGTCCTCTAACTTCATTTATCTTCATCTAACTTCCTCTAACTACATTAGAAAATAAAAGAATAACAAAGGGAGATATAAGAAGATAAAGAAGATAGAGGGAGATAGAAGACAAATGTCCTCTAACTTCATTTATCTTCATCTAACTTCCTCTATCTACATTAAAGTTAATATGATTACCCTATTACAACCCGGCAAGATAGTATTCGGCACAGGATGCACAAAGCAGTTCTGCGACGACTATATCGCATTGGGGCACAAGAGACTTTTCGTGCTCACCGTGCCCGTTATACGCCCAATGATTTCAGAGATGATTGACACTCTCACGGAAAAGGGCGTGAGCATAGAGGTGTATGAAAACATTATGCAGGAACCAAGCGTCAACGACTTTAAGCAAACGCTCAACGCGGCTCGCCAGTTTGGTGCCGATAGCGTGGTGGGCGTGGGCGGCGGAAGCGTGCTCGACGTGGCTAAGCTCGTGGCTGCTCTCGTGGATAGCGAGCAACAGGTGGAAGACTTGTTTGGCATCGGTTTCGTGAAGCAGCGCGGCAAGTGGTTCGCCTGTCTGCCAACAACGGCAGGAACGGGTAGCGAAGTGTCGCCAAACGCCATCCTGCTCGACGAGCGCGACAACATGAAGAAGGGCATCGTAAGTCCTCACCTTATGGCTGATGCTGCTTATATCGACCCCAAACTGACATGGAGCGTGCCGGCAAAGGTAACCGCGGAGACGGGCATGGACGCTCTGACGCATTGCCTTGAGGCATACACCAACAAGTTTGCTCATCCTGTGGTAGATGTATATGCCTTGCAGGGTATTCGCCTTATAGCCGCCAACCTGCTCCGTGCGGTGAAAAACGGCAACGACGTGGAGGCACGCGAGGCATTGGCTTTGGGCAGCATGTATGGCGGATTATGTCTCGGACCTGTGAACACGGCGGCTGTCCACGCTCTCTCCTACCCTCTTGGAAGCGAGTTCCACCTCTCTCACGGTCTTTCAAATGCCATATTGCTTCCGTCGGTAATGCGCTTCAACATCAGTGCCAACCCACGGAAATATGCCGAGGTGGCATTGGCTTGCGGCGTTGCTCCTGGAGCATCAGACGAGGAAACGGCTCTCAAGGGCGTGGAGTTTATTGCTCAGCTGTCAAAGGATTGCGGCATACCAACCACCATCACAGAACTGGGCATCCCTGCCTCGGCCGTTGATGGCATGGCAAAGGCGGCCATGGGCGTTCAGCGACTGCTCAAGAACAATCCGCGCGAGGTAACGGAGGAGGATGCGAGGGGGATATATTTGAGCCTCACCCCCACCCCTCTCCCATAGAGAGGGGAGCTGATAATCAGAAACAAGAAATTAGAAGAAGTTAGAGGAAGATAAAGGAAGTTAGAGGACGTATGCGCCTGAACTCCAAATTTAAGATGAGGGATGAGAGATGAACCTCCCCTAACCCCTCCGAAGGAGGGGAAATAAGATGAGGGATGAGGGATTGCTTGCCAAGCTATCGTCTACACTCCTAAACTCCTTCACTCCTACACTCCTAAAAACTCAAAAACTCAAAAACCTACTCCCCAATCCCTCCCCCAAGGTGGAGGATAGGAGGGGGCTTTAACTAAAAAATAACATGCAACCAATTTTAGCAATCACCATGGGCGACCCAGCAGGCATCGGACCTGAGATAGTGGTTAAGGCCCTAACAATAAAAGAGACTTACGAGAAGTGCCGTCCGATGGTTACTGGCGACGCTAAAGTAATGGAATGGGCAGCCAAGCAACTGGGTGCCGACGTGAAGATAAATGCCATTGCCAACGTCAGCGAGGCAAAGTTTGAATATGGAACCATCGATGTATATGACCTCAACTGCATCGACATGGAGCAGTTCGAGCCGGGCAAGGTGGCTCCGCAATGCGGAAACGCGGCTTTCGTTTCGATAATAAAAGCCATCGAACTGGCTATGGCGGGCGAGGTGGACGGCACCGTGACGGCTCCCCTGAACAAGGAGGCACTGAACCTTGCCGGTCATCACTTCGACGGACATACCGAGATATATGCCCACTTCACAGGCACAAAGAAATATGCCATGCTGCTGGCAGATGAGTTCTTGCGCGTAATCCACGTCTCTACACACGTCTCTCTGCGCGAGGCTTGCGACAGAGTGAAGAAGCCACGCATCATCGAGGTTACCGAACTGATTAGCGATGCCTGCAAGCAGTTTGGCATTGACAATCCTCGCATAGGTATCGCAGGACTTAACCCACACGCCAGCGACGGCGGTTTGTTCGGTTGGGAGGAGGAGAAGGAGATATTGCCAGCCGTTGAGGAACTGAGAGCAAGAGGCTTCAACGTTGACGGTCCTGTGCCGCCCGACACCCTCTTTGCCAAAGCACGTTGCGGCAAGTACGACGGTTGCGTGGCCATGTATCACGACCAAGGACATATTCCGTTTAAGGTGGTAGGGTTCAACTGGAACAAGGAAACGGGAAAGATGGACAGTGCACAGGGCGTGAACATCACCCTCGGTTTGCCTATCATCCGCGTATCCGTTGACCACGGCACCGCCTTCGACGTAGCCGGTCAGGGCATCGCAAGTCCTTCTGCCATGCTCCTCTCCATTGATTATGCTACGCGGATGGCGAAGAATAAGTAGAAAGCCCCTCCCATCCTCTCCTTGGGGAGGAGATTAGGGATGAGAAACCTTATCCTAACCTCCCATTTTTGGGTGGGATTTTGTAACAAAAGCAAACTGTGCTCCCTCTTGAAAAGGGGGAGTTAGAGGGGGATAAAACAGAAAAAGGAAGATTGAAAACAAATGCTAATAATTGCCGACGACATAACCGGAGCTGCCGAGATAGCGGGCATTGCATGGCGCAAGGGATTGAAGGTTAGGTTGATGGTTTACCAACCTAATATGCCAACAACTCCCCTCTCATCATGGAGAGGGGCAGGGGGTGAGGCTCTTATTCTTGCCACCGACACCCGCTCAGGCACGGAGGAAGAGGCGGTGAAAACGATTGAATACTTGTTTGCCCCTTCTACTTCTCCCCTCCAAGGAGGGGTTGGGGTAGGCCTTATCTTCAAAAAAACCGACTCCGTCCTCCGAGGACACGTAGCGGCGGAGTTGCAGGCACTCATGAGAGTGACGGGCAAGCAGAAAGCATTGCTCATACCTCAAAACCCATCTAAGGGCAGAATCGTGAAAGACGGCATCTATTATATCAACGGCACCCCACTCGACCAGACATCTTTCGCCTATGACCCTGAGTTTCCGGCAAAGACGGCGGAGGCGAAGAAACTTTTAAAAAGGAGTGCAGGAGTGCAGGAGTGTAGGAGTTCAGACAATAGCTGGGCAAGCAATCTCTCATCTCCAAACTCTCATCTCTCATCTATTTCCTCCCCCAAGGGGGAGGACGGGAGGGGACTTCTCCTCCCCGACGCCACCACCCTCGAAGAAATCAGAGAGCATGTCGCAAAGGCCGACAACGACACCCTGTTTGCCGGCGGTGCCGATATGTATGAGGCGGTGGTGGATTATTTATTAGGAGTGCAGGAGTGCAGGAGTGAAGGAGTGCAGGAGTGCAGGAGTTCAGACGATAGTTTGTCAAGCAATCCCTCATCTCTCATCCCTCATCTCTCATCCCAAATCAGGAGTGAAGGAGTGCAGACATTACCTTCAAGTACAAACAACCTGTCAACTTGTCAACTTGTTAACTCGTCAACTTGCGAAGCACTCAACTCGTCAACTGAAAAAATCCTCCTCCTCTGCGGCAGCACCCAGAGCCGCTCGCTTATCGGTGAACCCTTCTTTGCCAACAAGAACGCCATTGAGGTGACCATGCCCGAAGACGTGTTCCATGGAACCGCTTCTATTCTAGAAACAAACGCATGGATTGCAACCCTCAAAGACCAATGGCTGAAGCACGATGCCATGATTGTACGCATAGGTCACGAGGCCACTGGCGGCAAGGAATATGCCGTAAGACTTAGAAAGCTTTTTGGGGAAATGGCATATCAAATCTTATCACCTGTTCAAGGAGTTCAGGAGTGCAGGAGTTCAGACAATAGCATTTTGAGGAGTGAAGGAGTGAAGGAGTGTAGGAGTGTAGACATTACCTTGGCAAGCAATCCCTCATCCCCAACTCCCCCTCCTTCGGAGGTGTCAGGGGAGGTTCATCCCTCATCTCTCATCCCTCATCTCTCATCCCAATTCAGGAGTGAAGGAGTGCAGACATTACCTTCAAGTACAAGCAACTTGTCAACTCGTCAACTCGTCAACTTGTCAACTTGCGAAGCACTCAACTCGTCAACTCGTATAATCATTGAAGGCGGCGCCACCGCCTACACCGTTCTTCAGCGCCTTGGCATCAGTTCATTCGATGTAGAATACGAATACTCGCCCGGCGTCGTCTGCCTCTCCCATGGCAATATGCGCATCATATTAAAACCCGGTAGTTACCCATGGGGCAATCTGTTTGAAGAGTTATAAAACACAAATGGGATGCAATCAATCTGCATCCCATTTATTTATAATTAACTTTTCTCTTGTGGCTCTTCCACTATCCACTCCCATACACCTCTGATACCACTGGTTATCCTTACTCGCAGATAGCGCAATGGCATATCTATGGCATCGGTATGTGGCGACATCTTTCGCACGTCGGCATGACCGCCAATTCGTGCCCATTGCTTGCCGTCGGCAGAACCCTCAAGTTCGTAGGCATGACCTTGTGTCGGTCGGACAAAGGCAATCTTGCTTGTGCCCACATTGCGCACGCTACCAAGGTCGAGCATCAGCCAGCAATCGGTGGTGTCGTTGTCGGCCGCCATCCAGCGTGAGCCGTTCGACTCGTCAGCGGCAAATTCGGGCACGAAATACTCCGTTCTCTGGCATCGCTTATCAAGTTTGTAAGGAACACGTTGTGGTTCTGCCACCGACGAAGCCTTAACGTCCATAGGCATGAGTCGGCGAGGAGCATCGGCTTGAGGGCGCAATGCCCCTACTCCATCGAGCGAGACATCTACCTGCTTGATGGTGCCGTCGGCATTAAACTCGAGTTTGTTTACATACACCTGTCGGTTAGTGCTATTCCTGCTGAACTCAAGATATGCGAGATAGTAATCGTCGGTACCTTCGAGGCGGAACACGCAACCGTGACCGGGGCCGAAAACACCCTTCTCGGCATTGGTGGCACAAACACGGTCTTGCTTTGGTGTGATGTAAGGGCCAAACGGCGACACATGACTCATCTGATAGAAATACTCATATTTTTCTAGCGCCATATTGGTATATAGAAAATAGTATATGCCGTTGCGCTTGAAGAATATAGGGCCTTCGGTGTACGACTTCTTGCGTGTGGTTATCGTAACAAGCGTGTCGATAGTTGCCATATCTTCCTTTAGTCGCGACACGTTACGAAGTCCCCAAATGGCGTATGGCGTGTTGTCGTCGTCGATGAAAATCTCGGTGTCAATGGCGCAGACGCTGTCCTTCTCCAGCAGACGGTTCTCAAGCGTGAACGTATCGCCCTTTACCAGTCGGAAAGGTCCGTCAGGACTTTCTGCCACGGCGGGATACATGTAGCCGTTTACCGTAGGATAGATGTACCACTTGCCGTTGCGCCAGACAGGTTTGCTTGGTGCCCAATACTTCTCGTTTTCCGCTTGCGGGAAATATGTTCCGTTGAAACTCCAGTTCTTAAAGTCTTTCGATTTCCACACCACTGGAGGTCCCGATGTCTCAAGTCCTCGTCCGTAGCCATCGGTGGTTACATAACAATAAAACGTGCCGTCTATCTCCACAATGCTCGGGTCGCCAATCATATCGGGAATAAGAGGATTGCCGAAGGGATTATGCGGCAAAGCGCTCTTCTTGATGGGATTGTCTTGAGCAGCCGCAAATAGGCTTATGCCTAAAGCTGCCAATATAGTTATTAGTTTGTTTGTCTTCATAAATAGTTTATAAGTGTTTATAATTAGTTATGTCGTTACAAAGTTAGTGAAAAAAAGAATAAAAAACAATATAATTATTAAGAAGATACTGGAGATATGCACTTTCAATGGCAAGATAAAGGACAATAGCTTTAATGTATTTAAATCTACTGATATCATACATCAAAGCTATTGTCCTATATTGTCTTCTATCTTTCTCCATAATCAACCTCCAACAATTCCACACTCCCCACAATCCCCGAAGGCATGAGCGGGTCGTCGGGGGTGGCTATCACAGGTATTGCCTCGGTCACGCGTTGCTCTTGCGGCAACGAAGAATCTAAAATCATTCTGTTCATCAGCGTATTGGCAACTGATATGCGCAGGGTGTTCTTGCCTTTGCGCAAAAGACGGGTGATGTCGAGTTGCCACGGCGAGCACCAGATGATGCCGGCATCGATGCCGTTAACCTCTACCTTGGCAATGTCGTGTAGTTGGGGTATTCTCAGCAGCGTGCGTGCCTTCGGTTTCTTTATCTTGAACTCCTTTTCATATATGGCGGTACCTGAGAAATATCTGATGGCGGTATCGGTATGATTTGTCCAGTCGGTAAGTCGCGAGAAATGCACATCACCTACCCCACCCATACTCTTATCGAAACTGACGTTCCAATCGTCTGAAATCGTCTTCACCAAGCGTTCCTTTCCTCTGTCGTATGGCGGAAGTTCTGCTACCGACTGGTTACTGAGCACCACGAAACCCGCCTCCTTTGGTTGCAGGTGTATGCGCCATGCACCATCGGTTGTCTGCGTGAGTCGCGTGCGCTTGTTGTCAACGGGATTCCACCATTCGGCATTCCGATATGGCGAACTAATGACAAGAGCATCGTCAATCACCTCCTCGCCATGATTGTTGAGGAAATACAGTTCGGCATTATCCGTTTCTCGATGGGCAAACCACAACTGCTGGTTGTTCATGTCGCCATGTTGCAGACGGATGGACGGCAGAAGTCCGTGGCTTCTTATCCCTTCTGCCACTGACTCTAACGTTGTTTCCCTGATAATAGGCACACCGGCACGCTCAAACGAGTCGATGCGGGCAGCTGCCTGTGGCGTGAGCACCGTGCGGCGAGGAATAATCATGGCTCTATATGAAAGTCCGTCGGGCAGCACTATCCTGCCGTCTTCTGCCCTCATCCTATTGTATAGGGCATCGGCTGTAAAGGCATCGTAGTAGAAGCCTGAGGGGATTATCGGCAAGCGGTGAGTGAGTATCTTTACCGGAGCGTTGTCGCCGAGATATACGCAGAGGTCAACCACTGGCTTGCCCTGACGCATCATCCACGAGCAACGCGCCTGATAATCCCAGAAGGGTTGGCTATATGGCCAATAGGTATTGTTGCGGTTCAGACAATAGTGGCGTCCGCCTCCGGTGTTATAAGGCATTTTATCCTGTTGCGCCTGATACGCAGAGGCACACACCACAAACTCGTTGATGCCGTAGCAATAGGCATAGTCGGCCAGGCTCTTGATGTAAGACAGCGGTTGGGTGAACTTCACATCGGTAAACGCCTCGCCCGATGCTATGGGTTTGCCGTAGAGGTGGGCTGCCGACGAGCATTCCTTAATGTCATAATTGCCGTCGGGGTGTATCGCCCAAAACTCGCCTTGCGGCTTCGCCACCCTGCCCTTTGCCTGTATAGGGTCGGAAACGATGCAGAGGGCATTGCCCGTGGCTTGTGCGGTAAAGGGGATGCCTACCGAATGGCAAAGACTGTCGAGCGTGGCATAGTATTCATCGGCAATGAGGTCGGCAATGGTGCGGCGTACATCCTGAAGCACCTGCTCGGAACGCTCTGCCGAATCGACCACATAGCCCATCATCACTGGCAGATAGGGCAAAAGACTGTAGCCACGGCGACGCTCAAACTGCTTTTCAAAATCTGCTGTCCAGTTTTGCGAACCAGCCTCATGACTGTCCATAGCCAAGCCGTCAATCGCCAAACCGTAGCGTGCCAGCGTGTCGCTCATCACCTTGAAGTAGTTGCGCCATTGCACTTCAGCTGCCCTTGCCGACAGCTTGTCGCATTCCAATCCGCCCATGCCCTCGGTGCCATGCTTGGTTTTCGCGCCCGTGGGCACAGGAGCAAAGCGCATTATCAGCCAATCGCCCTCGGGTGCTTTCCATTGCAGATGTCCGTCGGCATCTACAAACTGCGTCAGGTCTATCATCTCATCCGAGCGCAGGCATTCCTCATCGGGATAGTCAACAATCTCCTGCCGCTCTATATACTCGGAATAAAGAGCCGCCTTCTCTTCCCACTCGTTTACTCCGGCAGCCGAATGTAGCGAGATGTCGCCGATGCGCAGGTTGCGCTTCTCGCCTTCCGGGTTCCAGTCGTGCAGACGCAAACGGAAATGGCGTGCTCTAACCGCAGGAAAGGCTATGGTTTTCTGATTCCAACTGCCATGTGCGTTATACACATTCTTCAGTCGGCACACCGTGAAGTAATTCTTTCCGTCGTCAGAAGCCTGCAACTCGCCAATATCGGGCATCTCACGATAACCAGTTCCCACGAATGTCTCGCCTGGAGGTCCCGGCACGTTGGTTGCACTTGTGGTTGCCTTACCTCGCTTGCCGCACTTATAGGTTATACGACGAGCAGTGAAGCTGTCGCTGATGTCAAAATCCAGATAATGCTCGTTGCCATCTGCCTCGATGGTCATCAGTTTCCCCTCGCTTATGGTCTTGCTCCTTTCCCACACCTTGCCTTTCAGGGGGTATGCGAGGAGGAAGGAGGAAGAATTAAAGGATTGAAGAATTGAAGAATTGCGTGACAAACCATTGTCTTCACTCCTACACTCCTGCACTCCAGAACTCCTTAAAATACTATTGTTACCACTCCCCTCGCCCTTTGGAGAGGGTTTGGGGGTGAGGCCGTTTAATTCATAATTCGTAACTCGTAATTCCTCACTCGTGAGTCTCTGCATGCCTAAATCAGGTGTTATCCACGGGCCGCCAGCCACATAACCGTCAGAGACATGTGTATCGAACGTCAATCCCAGGCGCTTTGCCTCCTGCGCGGCAAACACGAACATCTGCCACCATTCAGGCGAAAAAACCTTCAATGCCCCACTCGTCTGCTTGCCGTGCACCTGATTATAGAACACCACGCCTCCCACACCCTGACGCTTGAACGCCTCAAGGTCGGCGGTTATTCCCTCGCGTGTTGTTTCCGTCTGTCCGTGAAACCACCACACTTTTGTGCGTGCCGAATCTTGTGGATTAGAAAAGCCCTTCCACAACCCGCTTGTAGCATCATCGGCAGCCATTGCCTTCAGTACTACCATCATCATGGCAAACAAAATGTATCCTCTTAACATGTGCAAGTTGAGTTATTATTAGAATCTGATTACAAAAGTAATAATTTTTTTCATTAAACCTTAACGCCACGCCGTCCAAACAAATATAAAAGGCAGATGAGCAAGTATGAGTTTAAATATTTTGTGAAGCTTAACACTCCATTGAGCGAATAAAGGCATGCTAATACGCACTCTATAAAGACAAAATTATGCTATGAGGCAAAATAAATCAGCCAGCATCCCCATATTTGATTATTTATTTGTAATTTTGCCGAATGAGATATACAATATAGATAATTATTTATTGAATTGAAATTTAATCAAAACAAAAAGACATGAAACGGTTTTTCTTTTTTATATTAGGAATATCTATATTCATAACTGCTCGTCCACAATTATCAGACAAGTCGTTAACAATTAGTGAGCAACATGAGTTTTTCAAACTAATTCCTTCTACATGGGACAAGTTCAAAACTTTTCTGGAATCAGAGGAATCACAATCAACTCACCCATACGAAGTTTTTGATAAATTGTCCAAACTATCGGCCATTAACGACACTATTTTCTGCATCAAACTGATGAATATAGCCATTACAGCAGATTATGGAGTGGACGGAGCAACCTATTTCCAAGATGTCTTACACAGGAAGATGGGGTGTACGACATGCCTGAAAAACAAAGATAAAGACATGCTCAATGTTATGCTGTGGGTTATATCAAAGATTATGAAAGGTGACCAGATGCGATTCTGGCAATTCTATTGGGCATCTTTGAGTCATGAGGAAGACGGAGGAGTTATTGACAGCAGCCACAAAAAAGAAAAGGACAGAATCCTTTCGGCAATGGATAAATTTTATCCTGAAATGAAAAGGACTGCAAGCATTGCATACGAGTACTTCTCTAACGGAGTAATGTTTGAAGATTGGTATCCTTACCGAGAAGAATACATAAAGTCCGTCAAACCTTACAAACTACGACATAAACAATAATAGCAAACAGAATGTATTATAATGGAAATCATTATGAGAACAAATTGCAACTGCTCGGATTAAAAGACTCTACCAACGCTATTCGGGGATGAACCAGATTTTTTATGTGTTCTAAAGGAGTATAGCTGGCTATACGACTGAAGAGACATGAAATATATGCCAAAAAGAATAGACAAACGTGCAAAAAGTATTTCTTAATATCACAGTTACGGTCTAATGAACCGATTTGGGTTTAATCATTAGTTGTCCAACCATGCACACCACCTTAATGCTACAACGTATCATGGCATTAAGGTGGTTTTATTTTTAACTTTTAAATAGCTTTTCTTGCAACGTTGTAATCTTTTAAGTATTTTTGCAGAAAGAATAAAGAAAGAATGTCAAAACGCGAATATATACAAGCTAACAAAGATTGGCTTACAGCAAAGGCCAGCGAGGAGGGAGTGAAAGCATTGCCTAAAGGCATTTATTACAAGGTAATTAGCGAAGGGAATAATGACGGCAAACACCCTACGCCAAGGAGTATTATCACTGCTCACTATACTGGTTGGACAATCAACGGCAAGAAGTTCGACTCTAGTCGTGGCGGAGCACCATTAGCTGTTCGCCTATGCGACCTCATCGAAGGTTGGATTATTGCTATGCAACAGATGTGCGTGGGCGACAAGTGGGAAATATATATCCCTTCAGAAATGGGATATGGCAAGTTCTCCCAACCTGGCATACCCGCCGGTTCTACGTTGATATTTGAGATTGAGTTGATAGGGATAGCGTAGCAATCAGTTGTTGAGTTGGTAAGTTGTTGAGTTGGTAAGTTAAAGAGTTAGTGAGTTAATGATTTTGCGAGTAGGTGAAGTGTAACAACTCAAAGACTCATAAACTTAAAGACTCATAAACTTAAAAACTCATAAACTTAAAACTCATAAACTTAAAAACTCATAAACTTAAAACTCAAAAAAACATGAAAAAACTAGCAATAGCCGGTTGCGGCAAATTAGGAAGCATCGTTGTTGATGCAATGATTAAAGGACTTCTGCCCGATTACGAATTGGTGGGAGTCTATTCACGAACAGAAGACAGAGCCATAATGCTTGCTGGCAAAGCCAATGAGCAAGGCATGGATTGTCAAGTTGCGGATTCTTTTGAGGAGTTGCTTGCTCTCAAACCAGATTATCTGGTAGAGGCGGCATCACCTGCAGCCATGCGCCAATGGGCAGTGCCGGCACTCAAAAACGGCACATCGATAGTAACATTGTCTATCGGTGCCTTTGCCGACGATGCTTTCTATGCCGAGGCAATGGAGGTTGCCAAGGAAAACGGCACACATATCTACATCGTCTCCGGTGCAACTGGCGGTTTCGACATACTCCAGACGGCAACGCTTATGGGGGGAGCAACGGCAAAGTTCTTCAATGAGAAATGTCCGCAAGGACTTGTAGGCACATCCGTTTACGACGACTCATTGCTAACAGAGCAGCGTACCGTGTTCACAGGCACTGCCAAAGAAGCCATCAAGATGTTCCCTACCAAGGTCAACGTAACCGTGGCAGCCTCTCGCGCCAGTGTAGGTCCAGAGAACATGCAGGTAACAATTCAGTCAACACCTTATTTCAAGGGCGACACACAGCGCGTGGAGATACGCAACAATCAGGTGCATGCCGTCATCGATGTTTACAGTGCCACCGCCGAAATCGCCGGTTGGTCGGTTGTAAACACCTTGCGCAACATCTCCTCTCCTATTGTGTTTGTGTGATGTGGCGAGAGATTAACAAAAAAGTTATAAAAGACAGAAGACTGCTTTTAAACGATTCAGAGAACATTTCTGTTAAAAATCGCTGATTTTTGCCATTTATTGATGTCATTTCTATTTATATTTGTAATTTAATGTCTAAAATATGACAATCTTCAACAAGGAAAGTTTATCATTCCTACTTTCAAGCAAATTCGATGACTAAAACAACAAAAAACATATTATCCCTGAATCATGAGGAAGTAATGGACTTCTTCATGAAATCTGAGCAGTATCATGGTTTTGAGTTGCCGGAGTATTTCACGTTTGACGAGATACTGAAATATGTACGCGAGACGATAGGTGATACTCCACTATGGTTTCATACAATACTCAGAAAGAAAATAGACATATTTAGAACATATCAGTAACTTTTCTAAAAGAATGAAAGAAATAATAAAATGTCTCATTGAAGGCAATAATTATCCACCAGAAGGTAAAGTGTTTTTTGATTCTTCTGATCATATACGCTTCCAAAATGGTCAAAATGTATCAGGACATAATTATGGTTGCAACAGACGTTTTGTGATTGAGAAAAACATTGAGGGAGGCGTAGGATATACTGTTACCATGTATAATCTTGATGGCCTTCATCCATTTTGGCAGAATAATATCCAGATGGCTCCCAAGCGTATGCATATTGTTTCAGTAAATGACAATTTTGTAGAATTGCGCGGTTATGGCTATGACGAAAATGCATTGGCAATGGGCGCACCTTTATCTGATGCATCTTTCGCTAGTTATGGCGTTGTTCTCTTGATTGAGAATAATGCCATTAAGAGACTACAACTGAACATGTACGACAGAGACATTAGTATTGTATACTTGAATAAACAACATTAGAACACATAACTCATTATATCACAATGGCAGAATTAGAAATTAGACAGCCGGAGGAAAGTATCTATAGCAATGTTGAGGAAAAAGAAGTTCTTCCATTGTTTATAAGATACACCAGTAAAAACGTAGAGTTTCACGACAAAACATCATCTGTTCTTTTTGACACTATCGTTTCGATGTTGTCTGGTGTTCACACATGCGTTTTTATTCATCGCAAACAAAAGGGACGTAATGCAAAAGAATACGATGAGTTGTCTATTAAGGTTGACGATGAGTCATTTTGCATGACTGCACAATTATCACGCGATGAGTTCACGTTACAGTGGCCACACTTCAATCAAAAGAACATGGTTCTCCCTGAAGAAGAGGAACAATACATTGTAAGGAAGTGCGAGATAAAATTTGTGGATCAATTTGAGGACACGTTAAAGCTTTTCAACTCGGCAGGTTCCTATTGGGTCGGCCACACTAACGATGTCAAGGAGTTTATTGCAAGTTGTTTTGCGCTTCCCATCCCTCCCATTGAGATTAGAATTGAAGAGGACAAGGAGATGTGGCAGGCCTATTTGGACGGACTCAACGCCATTCTTGAGAACAAGCGTGATCTCATCAAAATCTCGTCAGTTCATAATCAAAAGGGTGGCTTAATTAAATTGGTTTTCGATATGGAGAGCTATGGAGAAAACCTAAAAAATGCCATTATTGAAAAGCTATCCAGTCAATGCGAACAGAAATTTGATGTTGAGATTGGAAATGGGGAGTGTCATATCTCTTTTGACAGTTATCAAGCCATATCTGAGGAGATTATTGAGGACATTAAAGCGATAGGCCGAGATTATTGTTATACATCTGAAGCAAACCCTGAAAATGTTGTTAGCGGTAAAATCGCAATTGTTTCAAATCCTGATGAGTTAAACAGTATCCTGTCTGCAATAGATCAGGAACTTCATGATTTTGGAACTCATATAGAAAGAACAGACAGCGGTGAGTTTAAATTATCATCAGACAAGGACTTTGAGTTCTTGCGAAAAATCGTTGAAACCAACCACAAAGGGATAGCAGAAGTAGTACCTACTACCAAAATGATTATGCGTCTGGTACCATCACCAGAGGGGATTGACATTGAGAAAATTAAAGCGTGGCTGCCAGATACCGCAAACATAGTACCTCATGGGAAGCATTTTGTGGTTTCTTCGAAAAAACCATTAGACACATCGCTTGATGTCTTCAAAAATCTTCAATTTGCAAGTTGTATGGTAAGTATTAGTCCTTCCAAATCTATTGATACTACTATTGCAATAGAAGGCGCAACAATTAAAGGAAACGCGTACCAATGGATTATTAATGATTTCCATGAGTTGAATGGTTTGGGAAGATTGTTCAATGAGGTAAGAAAAGTATATACAGATCAATACATAAACAGCACTTTTCATTACGCATTCGCACCCCAAATTGACAGGGCGGCATTACAAGAACTAAAGTTAAGCAATTACGGAAAAAAGTCTGTTGTTGTTGACGTTCCGCGTTCCTGTGTGATTTTCTCTCCACAATCAGAAGATGATTATACGGCTTTACGAGAAGACATTCTCCAGCAATTAGATAGCGCAACAATTGCGGAAGTTCCACAGTATGAGCCAACTGCCAGAATAGAGTTCCTTTGCGAGAAAGAAGACTATAGACGTTCTTTGTTTGAAAGAGTGAGCGTTTCCCTTACGGACAAACGAGAAAAGTTTTCTAAAAACAAACTTAGTCGTGATGCGCGAGAATTAGCTTTTGAGTTCAAATTTGGAGACATCGAGGAAAGAGATGCTATTGAAAAAATACTAGAAGATTCCCTTGCGAACATTCATGGGATAAAAATTCTCTATGACGATGATAACAACAAAGGAGTAACAGAATGGTCTTTTACAGAAGACCCGTCTCTGCTCCAAGAACTTGAAAGAAAGCTACAATCAGATTTTAGAAATGAGGCCGTCAACCATATTAACGGAAAAGCTTATGATAAGCTAGATGAAGTGGATGATGAAGAAATCGACAAGAACTACCTTTCCAGAGACAAAATAATCAAAAGAAAAAGAATGGCGTTTCTGAGAAATAATAGTCAAAACATAGGTGTATGCATTAAAAGATGCCGTGACTATGCCATTATTGAACCTACAGATGAAATAGCAAAGGCTTTGTCCACGAAAGATTTTGCAATAAGAACTGGCGACTATATTCAGTTCCCTGCAATGGGTGAAACGATGGAATTGATGCGTCAGAGCAATGCGATGAATAGGATACTTAAGCCAGAAAGTCGTTACAATCATAAACCAATCAATCCCAACTTGCCTAATTTTATTTTTGATCCAAAATATGCGGCAGAAACGGTTGCTGATATAGTTGAAGCTATGGAGGACATTCGCGTCCATAAAATTGGAAATTTGAATGAAAAGCAATTAGAAGCGGTTACAAAATCCGTGCTTGCAAGTGATATTGCACTCATACAAGGTCCTCCTGGAACTGGTAAAACTACGGTAATTGCTGAGATTATATGGCAAGCAATAAGGCGTAACCCAGATTGTAGGATATTGCTTACATCTCAAACGAACTTGGCAGTAGATAATGCTCTTGAACGTTTGCAAGGGCAAGCAGGTATTCGACCTATCCGCATAGGAAGACCAGAAAAACTGGAACCCGAAGGAAGGCGTTTCTCTCTACCTATAATAAAAAGTTGGGCTGAGGGTTCTGATAAATACGCTGTAAATAAGGAGTTGGAACTTGATGCAACAGACAACGCTTCACAAATATGGATAGATCGTATTGTGAACAAGATATCCAATGACGCAAAATACTCTGATGCTGTCAGTTATTGGAAAACAGAACTGTTAGAGAGGGACAAATTCTCTCGTATCGAATTTAGCAGATTATATAAGAGCCATGTAAACCTAGTTGCTGCCACATGTAGTATATGCGGGTCACGTGATTTTGAAGATACATATACTGAAATGTTTGGTGAGACAAGACGCCAAGATATGTATTTTGACATCGTGATAATGGATGAAGCAAGTAAAGCAACTCCTTTGGAGATGGCTGTACCTCTAGTACTTGGAAAGAAAATCATTGTAATAGGTGACCATAAACAGTTGCCTCCAATGATGAATGAGAACACAATAGACAGTGCTCTTGAAAAGATTGGGAAGAAGGAACTTGCTGAGAAATTGCAGAAAGCTGAATCTCAATTCAAGCGATTGTTTGTGTCTGCTGCTAAAGTACGCAAAACGATAGTATCTACCCTTGATACACAATATCGTATGCATGAGCAGATTATGAATACGATTAAGCAATTCTATCAAGAAGAGCTGGCAGAAACGGGGGGCTTGAAATGTGGAATTGTTGATACTATGGATAATTCGGATCTATCTGACAAGGGGAGTCGTTGGCATGGTATCACGCTAAATCCTATTATTACGCCCAGTACACACGCTGTATGGATTGATGTTCAAACACCAGAGCAAACACCAGCCAACTCAACTAGCTGTATGAACAAAGGTGAATTAGAAGCAATAGACCTTCTATTAAGAGGCTTAAAAAAGGCTGATGGTTTTACCTCCTTTATGGATTCTCAAAAGAAATCGGAAGACAAAGAAATCGGTATTATTACGTTCTATAGTGCCCAAAGCAAGGAAATAAAAAAGAAATACAAGGGAAAGAATTACAGGATGGATGTTGTCGACCGTTTCCAAGGCATGGAGCGTAATATCATCATCATATCAACAGTCAAAAGTTATAATTCGAAGAACGGAATTGGTTTTGCAAGAGAAATAGAGCGAATCAATGTTGCATTTTCACGAGCCCGGCGTCTTCTTATAGTTGTCGGTAACAAAAGCAAATTTGAGCAGAATACCAATTATGCAGCATCTATTCATAACATGAAAACATTTAGTATTGAACAGTTAAAAGCAGCAGTAAGATGAAAAAGATAAAAAAAAATCATAAAACCCCTGCCACAAAGAAGGTACAGGAGCCCATTAGTAGCCGCATTGCAAAAGCTGTTTACGAAGCTAAACGTATTTCGGAAAGAATTGTTGGCTATGTTTCGTACGATATTAAATTCGTGCGTGCTACATACAATGGCAAAACACAACGCCCTGCAAAAATTACTGCTTTAGAAAAGGGTATTGTTGGTATCTTGTTGGTTGATGAGTCATCTTCGTTTGAGAAGATTGGCTCAATACTTGGACTTGACGTAGTTAATGACAAAGCAGAACAATCAATTCTTAGAAACAAAATAGACTTATTAAAAGGATTTGGGGCTATTGAAGGGGATGATAGTTGTTATGCACTTACAACAGAGGGACGTGTATATGCCGACAAAGGTGAACGTCCTGACTCATACACGAAATCCTTTGATATCTTTGTTGATGTCAGCCACCCATCATGGTTAGACATTAAGAATGGGATTGGAGAAAACTCTAAGAACATTGTAGAAATAAACACTCCTTGTGATGATATTAATTTGGATTTAGAAACAATCAAGTCTTACGCAGAAAATCAAGCGCAAGATGTACATTTCCCACAAAACAGATATTTGTTAGAAAGTGCTACGTGGCATTCTGGTCACGAAGCATCATATAAAGTATATGTATGCTTTGTACAAAATGTTGCCAATAGTGATGACGTGAGGGCTTTTGTTTTTGACGAAAACACCAATAACCTTAATGATGTCTTAGCTAATTATATCAATAGAGATTTCTCGTTAAAAGAAGAATTGCTTAATAATTGTATTCATTATGAGATTGAAAACAATGAAGAGACAACTATTCTTGAAGGGGATGATGTCGAAGTCGCAAAATCTGAAATCTCAGAAGAAATAAAAGAGGCTGAGCTAAAAATAATCAAGGAGGAAAGTGGTGAGATTGATGATAATAGCGAAGAAGAATCTGCTTTAAGTCCGAGTAATGAGTTATCTGGTACTATAACAAGGGTTCCTGCAAAAGAACGCTTACATAAAAAAGCCCTATATGACTCCTTGTCGTTTGAAGTGGAATTGCAAAAGATTTTCACAGAGGATGATCCTGATGAGGTATGGCTGATTAGTCCTTGGATAAGAAAAGGGGCTTTCCTACATGATCGCGGTCCAATGATAGAAGATTTCTTGTGCGATGAGAACAAACGCGTATTTATAGCATATTCAGAGCCTGCCACCAATAATGATGGCAAACCAATGATGGACGAGGAAGTAGAACCTGGTATCAAGTTGCTGGACGAACAATACCCCAATTTCTTTTATGTTCAACTGCCTGAATTCCATTTAAAGAATGTAATTGAAGTAAAGGGTGACCAAAAAGTTCTTTTCTCGGGCAGCTTCAATGTCCTCTCTTTCTCTGTCTCTGACCAACAAACTCATGTTCGCAGAGAAGAAATGGCATTGGCACATCACAGCGTGGCAAGAAAAAAATATGAAGACTGCCAATTAGAGTTTGCTGAAATATATGCAAACCGTATAAGGAAAGAAATTGAGCAACTCGACTTTAACATGTTGGCCAATTACAAGAATGAGCGTTTTGAGTATTTTCTTAAAATTGACAACGAGGTGATAAGGAAGCTATTTAGCCCGTTAGAAGACATGTTGGAAGAAAAGGCTTATGAAAGAATAAAAAGTGAAGTCAACAAAAAGCTTGTCAAGATTGGTCAGGAATTAGTTGCCGCTTCCAACATTTCAGGCCTCAATCCCAAAGAAAAGAAGCGGCTTACCTCTATGTTGACAACTATTGAGAGCGAGATGCAAAACAACAGCATAGATGACCCCTCTATGCAAGAGTTGCTAAACAACAACAAGGAATTGTTAGAAAAGATTCGTGAGAAAAAGATTTTCCCAGGTAAACCCGCTAAAATTTCAGGTGTTAACTCTCAGCCCCAAACTCAGAAACCTGTTTCTTTAACTCCAATTACAGAGAGCATCTCAGTGTCAAAAATCACATCGATGGTTTCTGATTTGATGGATGGTAATCAGCATGGTACACGCATTACGTTAGAGTCTGTCACTATGGCGAAAAAGATGTGTTCTCCTATAAATCTTAGTCTTGAAAATACTGACAAACTTTTCAAGGTCCTTTCTGGAGCTAATGTCTTGGCTTCAGCTATTAAACTTGGTATAGAAAGGAAGATGAGACTTGCAGACGTTCATAATTCACTTCGTCGTGTTATTAAAAAAAGTGATGATTTTGAGAATCTCAGTATAATATATAATGAGAGTCAAAAGCGTATTATATTTGATCTTGAAGGAATACAATTCCAATATGAAAAATTTGAGGTGAATGATGAAATTAGGGGAATAATAAATGCTCATAACAATCGAATAACTCGATGGAATGGTAGCAGAACATTCTTGTTTTCAACAGAAATATTGGATATCGCAATTAAATATGTTATAGAATAATATGTCTAGATTCGAGTCATCAAGATTTGTCCGCAACCCACAAGTAATGCATGTAGATGTACTAAAGTCTGCGTGCGACACCTTGGGATGGACATATACAATAAAAGGGAATGAGCTCCTCGTTACAGATGCCAAACAGGGAACTCGTTTGTACGGAGAATATGCATTGAAATTAAACCTCACAACAAATGAGGTTACATACAATACGTATTATATGCCCAATGCGACACAAAAGGTAGAAGAGTTGCAAAACCAGTTTTATGCTCTCAATGCTGCCTACGCAAAGAACTCCTTAGTTCAAGAATTTAAGAAGAAAGGGTTTACATACAAGTCGAATGATCATTTCACTCCGACTACAGAAGAAGTATATTGTTTCTTTATGGTTGGTCGTTCAAAAGACAAGAGTGAAGATGAGCCTGTGGCACAAATCAAATTTACGATTCTCAAGGATGGTACAATTGTAACGGATTCTGACTATCTTCCAAATGATGTCAATGAAAGAGCCCATGAAGCAATGGATGTCTTAGAGCAGTTGTTGGGAAATAGACGTATTATGACCAAAAAGACGAATATTCCAGCAAAATATCTTGCTAAGATGAAACCGCGTAGAGTCAACACGCAAACAATTGAACACAAGTGATATGGAAGCAATATACGGCAAAATACGAGATATGCTCAAGGCATATTATCCTGTATTATATCTCACAAGCTTTGAGTACGACAGGACAAGACAAAAGATCGTTGGTATCATAAACAGTCTTAAATCTGATAACGCCAAACAGATTCGCCTTTTCAACTGGAATTGCGTAGAAGGATTGTGTGAGGTATCAGATAGCGGCTCTCGTTATTTAGGAGAAGAATACGACGAGCCGGAAATGACATTGAAATATATCCTTAATGATAAGGAAACAAGTAAAGACGTTTTTATATTAGAAGATTTTGGCAATTATATTGAAGAAGAGAAAATAAAATACTACATCCGCACTATTGCAGAAAGGGCAAGGCATACGAATACCCATGCGATTATATTGTCTGCCATTTACAAATTACCTGTTGAACTGGAAAAATATGTTACCGTATTAAACATACCGTTGCCTGACAGGTTTGATATGGAGAGAACTTTAGGCGTAGTTGAAAGACAATGTAAGATAAATCTATCTGTAGAAATGCGGAATAGAATGGTTGATGCCGCTCTTGGTATGACATCTATGGAAGCAGATTTGGCATTCTGCTTAGCTGCGGTGAAAGACGATTTGGGAAATAATGCTCCATATACAGTCTCATCAGAAAAAGAGCAAATAATAAAGAAATCAGGAATATTGGATTATTTTCCCAAAAACGAAGACCTCAAAGATGTCGGTGGCATGGAAGTCTTAAAAGACTGGCTATTCAAAAGACAAAAGGCATATGAGAAGAAAGCTAGAGATTTTGGACTTCAGGAACCAAAGGGTTTATTGCTGTTGGGTGTTCCTGGCTGCGGAAAAAGTCTTACCGCAAAAAGTATTGCATCTTTCTGGAATATGCCATTGTTGAGGTTGGACATTGGCAAGGTTTATCAAGGATTGGTTGGTAGTAGCGAGGACAATATACGAAAGGCAATAGCGACTGCAGAGGCTGTGGCACCTTGTGTTCTTTGGATAGATGAAATAGAAAAGGGACTTAATGGTGTGCAATCTAGTGGGTCAACAGATGGAGGTGTTTCATCAAGGATTTTTTCAACAATATTGACGTGGATGCAAGAGAAGACATCACCAGTATTCGTAGTGGCTACTGCAAACAACATTAATCTCCTGCCTCCAGAATTGTTGCGAAAGGGACGTTTCGATGAAATATTCTTTGTAGATCTTCCAAGCCAAAAGGAACGAGAAAACATTTTTTCCATACATTTGAAAAAGAAAGGGCAAGAACCTTCTCAATACCCAATGGAAATGCTTGGCAAGAAAACGGAAGGTTTTAATGGTGCAGAAATTGAAGAATGCATCAAGGAAGCAATGTTTGCAGCCTATGTTGAATCTCCTGATAATCCTAAGTTGCTGAGCAAACACTTGGTGGATGCTATTTCAAAAACAGTTCCTCTATCAACAACGATGAAAGAGCAAATAGCAGTTCTTAGGAATTGGGCAGCAACTAGAGCAAAGAACGCTTCAACTATTGTGAAGGAAGAAGAGCAAAAGGAAATGCCGATCCTTCTGACTCGTCCAGAATTGGAACTTGAAAGGTCTTTTGATTTGAACATTTCTAAAGATAATGATAAATAATGAGAATAAATTAGGTGTTTATAATAGCGTTGTCCCACCTCTAACCATCCCGAACAGAGAAGTGAAAGACGCTTATGCCGATGGTACTGCATATGTGGGAGAGTAGGTAGATGCCAGCCCGGAAGCAAACAGGGTTGATAACGTGTGATGCATTTAACATTTCAAAGTCTATAAAATCATGTTTGACAAGTATTACTTTTTGAACAATGGTGGCATATAGATTGAACAGTCCCAAGGAAAAGGGGCTGGTTCTCAAAGGCCGTCTCCTTTCGTAGAAGAGTTTTAGAGACAGATGGGAAAGCTATGTGCCAACTTCATTTGGTGGGTCTTTATTGGCCTCCTAATAATCTTTCTATAAGAGGGACCTCCTGAGCAAGAGGGTAAAAGGCTCTTTTAAATAAAGAATTATATGACCCAATTCGAACTACAACAATACCTGCTCCGCGAGTACCCACAGGAGAATGCGCGGTGTGAGTGGAAGGAATTTAAGAATCTAAAGAACTCGTTCTGTGGGGACGAGAAGGATGATGTGATTTCCTACGTGTCGGCTATCGCCAACATGGAGGGTGGTTTCCTCGTGGTGGGCGTGCATGACAAGACATTGGAAGTCGTCGGCACAGACACCTATAACTATGACCGCCAAAAGGCAATACTCCGATTGACGGAACGATGCACGAACCTGTCAAGCGAGGGACTGGACATCGAGGAATATATCACAGACGACACAAAGAAGGTGGTGTGGGTGATTCATATTCCTAAACATCAGCCCAAGCGTCCTGTCTATGCACACGATAAGGCATGGCAACGGATAGAGGACTCTTTGGTGGAACTGACACAAGAAAGATTGAATGCCATTTTGGATGAACCGTTGTTCACAGATACCGACTGGTCGGCCGTAATTGTGCCCAATGCCACAATTGATGATTTGGATGAGGTGGCCATTGCCAAGGCAAAGGTGATGTTCAAGAAGGTACACAGTCGTATTCCTGCAGCAGAGGTGAATGCATGGTCGGTAGAAGAGTTTCTGAGTAATGCCGGAGTGATGATTGACGGTGGAATCACTCGCGCCGCCATCATTCTGCTGGGCAAGCCTGTGTCAGTGTTCAAACTCCGTCCTGCCGTAGTGAGAGTCACTTGGTCACTACGTGATGAACACGAAGATGTAATTGACTATGAACACTTCACGGCACCATTCATCTTGACTGTTGACCAGATACTTGCCAAAGTGCATAACCTGACGATGCGTGAGATGCCAGGCGGCACGATGTTCCCAGATGTAATGCAGCAATACGATGACTATTCCATGCGTGAAGTGCTTCATAACTGCATCGCACATCAGGACTATACCCTGCAAGAGAGAATCAATCTGGTGGAGAATCCAGGATTCCTGTATTATGCTAATGGTGGTAGCTTCATTCCTGGCTCCCTGCAAAAGGCTTTGGCTACGCATGGGCCGCAGCGCCACTACCGCAACGAGTGTCTTTGCAATGCGATGGTGAATTTCAATATGATAGACATCGTTGGTCGTGGCATCCGCAAGATATTCAATGAGCAGTGGAAACGCCATTTCCCTATGCCTGACTATGAGATTGACGCAGCCAATAAGGAGGTTGCCGTCCGTCTGTATGGTAACGCAATCAATGGGAAGTATACCAAACTTCTGAAAGAGAACAAAGACTTGTCGTTGGAGGACTGCATCTTGCTTGATGCTGTACAGAAAGGGCACCGACTGAATGAAAGTGATGCCAAGAACCTCTTGGAACGCGGATTGGTAGAGGGTGAATATCCAGACTTGACTATATCCCTGAGCATTGCAAGGCAAACGAAACAATTGCCAGAATATACCAAGGTGAAAGGACTTGAACGTGACAAGTTAAAACAGATGGCTTTACAGTTCATCCAGAATGCTGGAGAGGAAGGAACCCGAAGAGAGTTTGTCATTGAATACCTCAGAGAGACCCTTCCTGCAAGAAACACCAAGGAACAAAACCAGAGATTGGTAGGTAATATCTTGGCAGAAATGAGTAATGAAGGTTCAGTCACACAAAAGGATAGAACTTGGTATGCGACGACTAGTAAAGACTAAAACAACGACTAGTACACGACTAATAACGACTAGAAAAAGACTAGTTGGAAGCTTCTAGTCGTAAAAGTAGTCATTTTTCGATAGTTTAGCCGAATTCCTCTGGTGCATCTTTGCGAAACCATGCCACTTTCACTCCATAAGTGGCACACTTAGCAAGCATAACTGCACCACTTACGATGCGTAAATGGTGCAGTTATTTTTTTGGTTGTTCATAAAAATATCCATCCATTTATTTGCAAATTCATTTTTTATTATTACTTTTGCAACCGCATTTGGTTCACTCGAAAGGGTGATTAAAAGGGAATGAGGTGCGAATCCTCAACTGTCCCGCAGCTGTAAATCGCTTTTAAAAGCAAACAAAAGTCACTGATATTTTTGGGAAGACGTTTGCTGGTTGGCGATAAGTCAGAAGACCTGCCTCTTGCTAATTATTCAGAATTCCCCTGGGGATGGGAGCTGAAGAAAAGCTTATTTTATTACTTTTTGGATATGAAGCATCTGAGACTTATCGTCGTCAATGCGTTCATTCATCTATGGTGGAGCGTGCCTTTGCATATAGCTGCGCAAAATGCAGATACTAAGAAGGTTATGACTGACAGCATCTACAACCTTAAAGAGGTAAGAGTGCAAGGCAGACGCCCATTGGCAACAGCGCAGACACTGCAAGGGACAGACCTTAGAGCCTTGTCAACAACCACCGTAGCCGACGCATTGAAGTATTTTGCCGGTGTGCAGATAAAGGATTATGGCGGATTGGGAGGACTGAAAACAATTAATGTTCGGTCGCTCGGTGCGCAGCATGTGGGTGTGTATATCGACGGCATCCGCATCACCAACGCACAGAACGGTACGGTTGACCTTGGCAAGTTTTCCCTGTCGTCAATGGAATCGGTGGCGTTGTATAATGCCAATAAACTCGACAACTGCCAGTCGGCAAGCGAATACGCATCGGGGGCAACGGTGTATCTCCGCACACGCCGCCCTACCAGCGACTCCCTCTCCCTACAACTACGACGCAGTTCGTTCACCACATACACAGCCAAGGCAAACGCCCAGTTCAAGAAGAAGGGTTGGAGCGGATTCGTTGACGGCGAGTATTGCGATTCTAAGGGCGACTACCCTTTCATATATAAGTCGGAATATGAAGATACCATAGGACGACGAAGCAACAGCGACATCTGCTACGGACGCATCGAAGCAGCACTCTTCAACGGTGGTTTCTCATCTCATCTTTATTATTACGAATCAGAGCGCGGTTGTCCCGGTGGCATTGTACGCCGCCTGAGCGACAAGTATGTGAACGTGGGGCGGGAGTGGGACCGCGATTTCTTTATTCAGGCTTCTTATCAGAAAGAAATAAACAACCATCGCTTCAAGGTAAATGCGAAATACACCAACGAGTATCTCCGCTATTGCACCGACTATCCCGAGAACCAAAACACCGCACGCTATGACAATCATTATCGGCAAGAGGATAGTTATGGTGCTGTGTGCTATGGTTTTTCCCCATTCTCCTGGCTCACCCTGTCAACAAGTTACGACATACGTTACAGCAAGCTGTGGGCAGACCTCAAGATGTTTGAAAACATTTTCCGTCTCGACCAGAAACAGGTTGTTGCCACACAGATAAACTACAAAGGTTTGCAACTGGCAGCTTCGCTGTTGCACCAGCATTACCACGACTTTACCAACACTCATGTAGGAGCAGCCGACCCTATTGACCGCTGGACACCGGCCATATCTGTTGCCTATTCTTTAGGCGACCTGACACTTAGAACTTGGTATAAGAAGATTTTCCGCGCGCCTACACTCAACGACATTTACTACACACAGGTGGGCAACCGCAACCTCAAACCGGAATATACCAAGCAGTTGAACATCGGTGCGGAATATCACTATGCATCAAGGCGTTGGAAGGCATCAATACAAGCCGATGTCTATCAGAACAAGATAGAGAACCGCATCGTGTGCCTGCCAATGAAAGGCACATACACATGGACGATGATGAACTACGGCTATACCTTCTGTCAAGGACTTAACGCCACGGCATCAGGACATTTCGCCAACAAGGGGTGGAAGTTCTCGCTACTCACCTCGCTCACTTGGCAGCGTGACCTTAACCGCACCGACCCCAAAGATGAGGAGACCTACGACAAACCTATATGCTACTCACCCACTCTCTCCTACGGCATCACCGCCATCGCTGCTTGGAAAGGACTGTCGCTCACGGTGTCCAACCTCCATGTCGGTGAGCGTATGTGGTCGTATGCCGACCCAGAGGACATACTAAAACCATACGACAATATCGATATGAAACTATCTTACGATACTACCATAATGCGCAAATCAGGCAAACCGATATGCACAGGACTTTGTCTTGAGATTAACGACTTGCTCAACGAACAATATGAGCACATTCCAAGATACCCCATGCCGGGAAGGAACTACAAGCTTACTTTGGTGGTGGGGATATAGAAACCTTTGGGTTTCTGGATTATAGATTAAAGATTAAGGTTTATTGTTTGCATGACAAGGAATTGCCTACAACACTTGACAACAACATCAAAGAATATGAAAAAGAAACTATTTATAATTATCGCATTGATTTGTGCCGTTAGCACGACTTATGCACAAGAGAAAATTATCCTGCTTAACGAAGGGATATGGCAGGCAGACAATGGCAAACTTACGTATTTTGAAGACGGGCGCATTGTAAGTAACCAGTGGTTTCGAGATGTCAACGGTCAGAAACTTGGCGACACACCTAATGACATCATACAGGTGAACGACAATCTGATTGCCATTTCAATAAACTGGAGCAATATCGTGCAGTTCATTACACCCGAAGGCAAGGCTATAGCAGCAACCGAGGATGTGCCAAATAACCGTAAACTTGCCACCGACGGCCAATATGTATATGTAACGTCTTATGGTCATGAGTGCGGAACAGTAAACGGATATGTCTCGTTTACAAAAGGTTACGTTGCCAAGATAGACCTCAGCACATTCAAGGTTGTCGCTACATGTGAAGTGGGTTACGAACCCGAAGGCATCGCAATGTATAAAGGTCATCTGTTCGTTGCCAACACCGGCGGTTACGCCTTTCAGGAGAACCACGATTATGAGACAACCGTGAGCATTATAGATGCCAACACCATGCAACTACAAAGGAACGTTGACACACATCAGATAAACCTGTATGGAAAGATGTCTCAGTCGGGCCAATATCTCTGCATCAACTCCCCCGGCGACTATTACGATGTTCCTGCCGCAACAATCATTTTCGACTGCGAGAAGGCTTTGAGCGGAAGCGACAATTGCTTCGTTCGACTTGACTATGCCTCAACATATGGTTGTACCACCATCGACGGACAGTTCTTTGCCATAGGTTCGCGCTTTTCTTATTACACTAACCAGTATGAGTTCAACTATATCACCATCGACCCTAAAGAAGCAATAGAGTCAGACGGCACCAATGGAATAGAAGAGTCTTTGCCTGGCACGATGCTTAGCGACATCAAGCGCATAGGCATGCCCTACGGCATTTATGTCAACCCCTACACAGGATATATGTACGCTACCGATGCCGGTTCGTTTGCTGCCGCAGGTTCACTTATCCAGTGGTCGCCAGAAGGCAAACTGTTGGGCAAGCACAAGGTATATATTAATCCAGCCCATATCCTCGCCCTACCGCCAAACGGCGATTTCAGCGGAATAGAAGAGAGTGTGAATAACCAACAACCATCTGACAACGCAATATACGACCTCTTCGGAAGAAAGGTTGAGACACCTCAAAAGGGAAAACTATATATCATGAACGGAAAGAAAATCATTCTATAAACATATAATTAAACGTATGAAAAAGTTATTATCAAGTTTATCGGCTGCATTCCTATGCACCAATATTGCATTTGCAGCCAATGTGACCGTGAAGATGAACAGCACTTCACCGACGATGAGCCTCGTAAGCAAGGCGACAAACGACACTGTTGACGTGGGCACTCCCGACAACAAGATTTACTCTTTCGATGTGCCAACAGGCGTTTATGTACTTACGGCATACGCCAAAGACAGTACCACCGTTAACGGAAGGATAGAACTGAACATGACAGAACAAGACTCTCTGGATTTTGTTGTACTCACCTGCACGACATACGCCACAAATAAGAACGAGGACAAAACGGCATGGGAGTACGGCAAGGACTATACCATCAGCGCCGAGGTTGCAACTCGCGAGGGCGAGAAGATGGCAATGGAGATGGGCAATAGCACCACCGCCGGTCGCAAGACCTTTCTTGCGCTTAGCGGCAACACCTATTACGTGTCTCTGATACCAAGCGCCGAGCGCCAAGCCGAGGGTTACATGTCCAACGACCGCAGCGGCACACTGACAGGAGGCATAACCGTTTCGGGCGCAATCCCTATGGGTGGCGACTATGCCGTAACGCTTCCTGCCGATGCCGAATTGTTTATAGGCAAGAAGTTCAGCCACTTCACCGCTTTCACCAAGGTAGAACCAACGAAGACAGTGACGGAGGGCGCCAACAAGAAGGTTTACTACCGTCTGGCAGACAACCAAGTGTACAACTTCCGCACATGGAAGCAGGGAGGGTTGACGCAGGGCGGCTACTTCACCATGGACATTGACGCAGGCGAAGGCGGGTATCTTAGTTTCTCAGATGCCGACTATGAGGCTTTCGGCGCTAAGACAATAAAGCACGACGTTATGTGGAACGGCGGTTACGAGACGGGCAACATCTTCGTCAACATCAACGAGCGCGGTCATCTGATGATGAATGTGGGCGACACACACGATGCCCTTGCCATGCGCTCATGGCAAATCACCGACACGCAGACGAACAACTATTTCATAGAACCAGATTTCCACTATACCGTAATCGACCTTGAGGGTAATCCGAGTACCGGCGTCATAGAGATTGACAACGCTAACCCTACCACCAATCCATGGTCAACCATCAAGGCTGTGGGCAAGGGAACGGCCATTGTACTCGTAACCTATGATGCCATCGGCCTTAACTACTACAAGTACAACACCTCAAGCGGCACGCTTAACAAGACAAACTATATGGGTGGCGAATACTGGAGTGCCATCTGGCCGGAAAACACGGCGGCATACGTGGTTACAGTTGGCGAAGACAACTCAACCATGCAGCCAAACATGACAATCAACATACAATACAATGCCGATGCCCTGAAGACAGCGGGCAACAATGTTGATGCCGAGCACGACGTGTTCTATTATCTCGACACCGAAGAGGGAGCGAGATACACCTTTGCGCCAACAGGTGTGGAGAAGGTTGAGATTGCCTATCCCGTTATCGGCGAGCAGATGGCAACTTACAAAGGGTTTGCTTCAGAGGGCGTAACAAAGAATGCTGACGGCACATACACTCTGCTTCTGAAGCGCGGCCGACAGATTGTCCGCATGACTGATGCCGCCGGCAATGCCATCTATCAAGTGCTCACGGCAAAACCATGTCACCGAGAGATTTCAAACGTTACCCGCGGCGGAAGCAACGTGTTCCAGCCTGGCGACCAGGTAAAGATTCAGTATAGCGGTCTCTACCACCCAGCCAATAAGTTGGCAGGCATCTACAACATGTCTGCCTATGTAACCTACAACGGCATACCAAACGGTTCTTCACTCATCCAAGGCGCCGGCCAGTACACCTTCGCCTCTGCCCCAGCGGCACAAGCCGTAACGATAGACATACCAGCCGATTACGACCTCTCTGAGTCGGCAGAGCTGGTGATGAACGAGGGTGTTATTCAGGTTAACGGCTTCGGCGACCCTATAGGTGCACATCGTGGCATCAACAAACAGGCAGGACGCTCGCCCAACTTCACAGCCATTGCCCACAAGACCTACTTCGGCATGCTGCCCGACGTGCGCATACCGCTTACGGCCGTAAAGAATTTCACCATACGCATGGTCAACGATGTGGAGGGTGCAGAATATACCGTTATTGCAGCGGGCGACACCATCAAAGCTAATGCCGACGGCACTTTCACTGGCACCTATGGCACCTATATGGTGAAGGCGGCCAAGAAGGGTTACAGATGCTGGCGCGGAACCTTTATCATAGACGAAGGGCATGAGGGAGAATATGTGTGCAACATCAGTATGACAGCGGCTGGCGAAAACGGATGGGATGGTTCTACTACTTCCGAACCGGAACTTAGCGATGGGGTTTACCTCATAGACAACGGCGAGGAAATGGCATGGTTTGCCAATCAGGTAAACGGCGGCAACTATAAGATAAGCGGAGCGTTGACGGCCGACATCGACCTCTGCGGATATGACTGGACACCAATAGGCGGCAGCAAGTCGGCAACGGCCTTCCAAGGAAATTTCGACGGTCAAGGCCATACCGTAAGCGGCCTCTACATCAATAACAGCACAAGCACATACCAAGGTCTTTTCGGTTACATAAAGACAAGCAATATAAGCGGCATAACCGTTGAGGGCGAGGTATCTGGCAAGCAGTATGTTGCCGGCATCGTGGCTTACCTGGGTGTATCAAGCAGTATCGACCGCTGCGCCAACCATGCCGACGTAACGGGAAAGAACACCTATGTTGGCGGTATAACTGGCAGTGTGTCTCACACCACGGCAAAACTTACCAACTGCTACAACACGGGCAATATAAGCGGAACGACCAACTGCGGCGGTGTGGCTGGCTACAATAATGCCAATGCCGTAATCGAGAATGTGTTCAACCTTGGCGAGATTAGTGGTACGAAAGTGGCTGCATGTATCGGCGGAACAACGAAGAAGAACAAGGCCGTGAATATGTTTGCCATTAAGGAGTACGGCATCGTTGAGGGACAGACAACGGTAACGGAAGAGCAAATGGCATCAGGTGAGATTGCCTATCTGCTTGGCGAAGCATTCGGTCAGGAGATTGGCAAGGATACCCACCCTGTTATTGGCGGTTTGAAGGTGCTCTACAATGAAACAGAAAACCGTTATTACAACGAGGAGAATGTTCCAAATGGCATCAACAGCATAACCACACAGACTTCAGACATATGGTACAATATGCATGGTATGCGCATCACTGCTCCTACCAAGAATGGCATATATATCAAGAATGGCAAGAAGGTGGTTGTAACGTTTTAATCAAAGTGACTTGAAAAACAGTTTGACATAGATAATATTATCGGGCACGGATTGTGAAATTCGTGCCCGATTACTTTATTAGCCAACGCTTAAAACCTTATAACCTCAAAACCTTATAACCTCAAAGCGAAGCGACCTAATAACCTAATCACCTCACTACCTTACGCCCCCAAATACTCCTCAACATTAGCCAAAACTTTCTGACTCAAACGGACGAAAGCCTGACTCGTGCGACCAGTAGATACGTTTACGCAATGTACATGAGGATGCGCAAGCAACTGCTCTCCGCCCAAGGCGCCCAGAGTATCACAATAGCAAAGGTTGTCTTCCTCAAGCCATTTCAAGAACGGAGCCTCATCCCATGCAGGCGACAGGCCTGTGTTGAACAGAATCTTGTGGTTGCCCAAACGGCGGAATTCCTCTTCATGAAGCAAAACCGTGTTCTTGTTCAAGCAACAGAACACCACATCGCTCCACTCCATCATGTCCTGCAACGGCATAAAACGATAACCCTTTTCTGTTGCTGCCTGCTTCTCTCCGCGTGCGAAATAGGCAATATCAGCTCCGAAGAACTTCATAGCATCTGCTATCATGCCGCCCGACTTGCCCAAACCAACAATACCGACTTTCAAACCTGTTATCTCGCGAGGCATCGTCTCCCACGCCGGTTGACCAAAGCCATGCAGACAGCGCACCAGTTCGCTGACAACATACTCCACCACTCCCTCATCGCCATAGTCACGAATACCGGTCACCTTTATTCCGTGCGCCTCGGCATAGCGTATATCCACGTTGGCACTTTCAGGCGAATAGAGCGAACAGCACATGCCCACATATTTTATATCCGGGCACTTAGCCATCGCCTCTGCCGTGAGGCGCGAGGTGTAGCTCAGCAACACGCAATCGGCATCGCCTATACGTGCGGATATCTCATTATCGTCTGTCGGAATATCACCGAACATCACCACTTCATCTGCCAGTGTCTTGAGTTTCTCTTCATACTCAGGTATCAGGCTCACCGGCTCAATAGCCACTATTTTCTTGAATTTATTCATTTTCTTTTAGTGTTTAATTAATATAAAAAACCAAACAGCCACAACGGTATCTTATTGCCTACTGGATAATCTATATTATCGGCAGCAATAAATGCTTTCTGCTCTTTGGCGATCTGCTTTCCATCCTTGGCCTTGCCGCCCACTTCTATTACATAACGACCATCCACTGTATAATCGGCACTGCGCGTGCAATACTCTACTTGATGCTGATATGACAACTGATTAACCATAAAGACTTCTCTTAGCGTACCCTTGTTGACCTCTTCCAACGACAGAACATATAGAAGATTAGGATTTTCCATATATATCTTGTCTGGTTTCTGCATTTTCTTCAATGAACTGAGATCAGAATAGAGCAAGTGTATCAGCTTCGCACGATTAAGATGGTGCAGATACGTGAGAATGGTACTACGAGGCATACCAGCCATCAGCGACAGTTTTGTCATATCAACCATCATCGGCACCTCGGTAGATAGAATCGTAAGAAGTGTTTTCAATTTACGGGCATTACCTGGGTCCACTCCGCATTGCTGTGGGAGTTCCATCTCAAGAATCATGTTCACAACATTCTCAATGCGTGAATAATACTCACTGCCACCTTCAAAAACAAACGGATAATATCCCTTTTGCAGATATTCTTCAAAGTAGGCCAGCGGACGGCACAAAGCATTTATCTGTGAACAAATACTGTCGGGTGATTCCAATATCTCATTCAACGAGAATGGAGGCACATCTATCTTATATGACAATTTCAAGTACTCCCTGAATGACAATCCCTGCATCTCATACGAGATACAACGGCGCGACAGGTCTGCCTCTGCATTCAAAATCTGCAAAAGAGAAGAACCGCTAAACACTATTCGCAACCCCGGATAACCGTCATAGATGCTTTTTATCTCACGACTCCAATCTGGATATTTATGCACCTCATCCAAGAAAAGATGCTTGCCGCCATGCAAATAAAACAAATCCACAAACTCTTCAAGAGTATGACGGGTAAAGTAAGGATTATCCAAACTCACATAAATAGCTTCCTTGCAATCAGACGAATAGTGGAGTTTCAGATATTGAAGCATCAGCGTTGTCTTACCGACACCACGTGCTCCTCGTATTGCAACGAGACGCACATCCCAATGAATAACATTCATCAAGCCTCTAATATAGTCGGTAGAAGTCACATCCAAGAGCCTTTTACATCTTTTAATCAGATTCTCCATAAGCTATCATTTCAACGTCAAAACAACGATTTGTATTATACTCGCTACAAAATTACATAAAATTTGTAGTATATACACTACAAATGCAATAAAAATTTGTAGTATCTGCACTACAAATCCCTTTTGTGCACCTCAAAACCTCAAAGCAAAGCGACCTTATCACCTCATAACCTTACAACCTCATAACCTTAAAACCTCAAAACCTCAAAACCTCGCAGCAACCCACCTGTAAAAATTGCATCCAACGAAATTGCCCGTAACGATGCACACATACAGTAGGGCTATATCGCCTATGTTCTGCAACCAGAAATCAACTGGCACACATAGATAATAGAAGGCATCTGCCACACAATGAGGGAAACCGCACACGATGAACAACGGCACACCGAACAGCAACGGCAAGTTATTTCCCTGACGGGCAAAGGTAACGGCGGTGGTCATAATAAATCCACAACCAATGGCCAATGCACCTGCCCGCCATGGTCCTATCGCCAAACGTCCTTCAAGCACCGACTGTGCCGAAGCCTGCAGATCCATTGGAGACAAGCGGGCCATCAGCGACACCAGCAGACATCCCACGATGTTGCCGAGAAGAATCATAAACAGACTCCCCACCTCGCCCTTGGTTATGAAACCAGCTGTACCGGTATAGAGTTTCAACTTATACCCCACCACGGTAAGCAATCCGAATGCAAACAGCACACTGCCAATGATGTCACGCGTAGCCAGATAACCGAACCCCGCTATGCCGATGCAGACACCAGCCAAGACTGCCGAACTTAATAAATCAATTATTTTTTTCATATTTTGCAAAATTAATTATTTTATTCGACATTAGCAATTAATTAGCGAAAATCGTGGTTTAAGACACAAAGACAGATTTCGCTCATCGTTAATTCTGACATAAAGACAAAATATAATCCTTGAATCTTAGACAAAAAGACAAATAACATTTTTAGACATAGAGACAAATAGCATTCATAGACAAAAAGACATATTTCGTTAATCGCTCATCATTAATTGTTCCACGTTCATCGCTATACATACAAAATTATCTTCAGAAAAAATTTGCAGAAAAATTTGGTAAACAGAAAAGGAATATTTACTTTTGCTTCAAAAGTAGATTGTAACAACCTCTGCTTCGTATATGGTGATGTTTTGAACCAGCCCCTTATAATTGCCACCCTTTTAAATATATGCATGGCGAACAGCAGACATTGGAATATTAAAGAATAAAAAACTTTTGGGCTGGGTATAAATTTAAAAATAATTTTAAAACAAATAAATCAGAATTAAACGGAGAAATGATATGAAATTGAAGAATACCTTGATTGTTGTTAAAGATATAGAAAAGTCGAGAAAATTCTATCACGACTTATTTGGTATAGACTTGGTGCATGATAACGACGGCAATATGATTTTAACAGAAGGTCTTGTCCTTCAAGACGAGAAAATATGGAAAGAGTTTTTAGATAGAGATATTGTTCCAAAAAGCAACTCTTGCGAATTGTATTTTGAGGAGCAGGATATCGAATCATTTGATGAAAAATTAAAAAGGCTATACCCCACGATAGAATATGTAAATCATCTTATGACACATAGTTGGGGGCAACGAGTAATCCGATTCTACGATTTGGATGGTAACTTAATTGAAGTAGGAACACCGATGTAATTGAAGTGAACCCCGAAAGTTAGACAAAAAACTTTCGGGGTTTATTATGTCAAAAAGGAAGAAACACGGTTATGTAGAGTGCTTGAAGTACATGCGTATGATTCAAGAAGGAATGTCCATTC
>JAFQQY010000047.1 GCA_017410365.1 Prevotella sp. | reverse complement strand
ATTGAAAATAAGATTTCCTTTGCCGGTCTCATCTTTCCAAACGGCACGCGTGCCCGGGGCATCGGCAGTGCCGAAAGTGAGTCGTACAAGCTTACCCTCAGCGGGTGTGTCGGGCACGATGTCGTCCTGTTGGCAAGAGGTGATGAAGAGTACAGATAACAGAGTACAGAGTACAGATGTTGTTCTGCTCTTATTTGCTTTTTTTGTTATTCTCATAATCGTTTTCAGTTTTCAGTTTTTACCTTTCAGCTTTCAGTTTCCCAAAGGTTTCCCCAAGTTCCGCGATGCTCCTTGGCGTCACCGAACTCGCTATCGTCGCTATCCGGTGCATTACCTGTAGTGGAACCTGCCAATATCTGGGAAGTCTCAATCTTGACTTCTTCGCTCATGGGTCTTATATATATCTTCTTCATAATAGATAAAAGCTTTAGTATTAAAATTCAGAATCATCACTATCATCTCCATAGCCACTAATCGCAAAGCCACTTTCTACCTCTACTTCGATTACCTCAACTTTCGGAGGTTCACACCAAATGTTCTCTTTCATTTTTCTTAGTCTTAATATTATTATATTTGATTACTTCCCAAAGAAAAATACGGCGTTTCCTACATGGCACGGTGAGTGCCGACTGGTAACGCCGTAATATGATGATGCAATGCTTCTCGTGCCGCCACACGGAGGGGCGAAGCACCATTGCGTAGATATAAGTCTGAGGAAACGGTTAGCAAAACAGGAGAAATTTGGTGCAAGGTGAACGCAGTATGGAACTTGCTCCAATAATGCTGAACCGCAGCCGAAATTATGCAAAAAGGAATTGCTAACTCTTTGACATTTAAGATATTTTCTGTAAAATACGCGCGATGAGAATGTGTGTTTACACGATTTTCGCACATAACCAAATTATCCACGACATATTTTGCAGAAATCTGACGATTCCCGCAGCAACCAAATTGGCTGTATATCATTGAATAATTGTTCATTCTTTTCTGTTAAAGCATATTTCTCTACGCAAAAGTAATTAAATTTTCGCACAAGCGGCATTTTTGAAAGCATTTTTTAGCATTTGCAGCGCATTTTTGTTCTTAGAGTATTATAAAGTAAATATAGATATAAGTCTTCACAAAACAATCCGTTTCGTTTGCCATCTATCTTCGTTTTCGGATGCGAAGGTAGCCAAACCTTATACTGAATAAGAAAAGGTCAAGTGCTAAACCGTTTGGAGCAGTTTACAGAAACTCGGCTGCACTCGGCATAGCTCAAGTAAACTTGGCTCTGCTCTCATTTGCACGACCTTTCTTCCTCCGTTGGAGAGTAAACAGCTCGCCACATGGTACACCCTCCTATCAGTCCTGCAGCACCGCTACCCAAAAGCCCTCATCGTCCGCCATCGTGACCTCAACCCCCAAAAAAAGTGTCCTGGATTTTAAGCGTAGAGCCATTTATTCAAAATAAAAGCGCAGAGCCTAAGCTCTACGCTTTTATAATAATTATGTCTTGCAAAAGCACTATCGCTCAACACTTCCTCCAACAATATCCAACAGCTCGTTGGTGATGGCCTGCTGGCGACTCTTGTTGTACTGAAGGTTCAGTTCGCGCAACAGTTCGTCGGCATTGTCGGTAGCCGTCTGCATGGCTATCATACGCGCCGCATGCTCACTGGCATTGCTGTCGAGCAGGGCTGTATAGATAATAAGATGGGCATACTTAGGTATGAGCGTGCTCAACACGGTGCGCATGTCAGGCTCTACGATGAAGTTGTCGTTCAACGGCTTTGCACTGATGTCGGCCTCTTTCGTCTGCTGACCCTTCTGCTGCAAGTAATCAACGGCTTGCTTGGTGATGATATTGGTCTTGAGGTCGCGCTCATGGTCGCGCTTCAGCTCACTGGTTATGTCGATAGGCAAAAATGTCTTGCGAGTGAGAATCTGACTACCCGCACTCTTGAAGTGGTGGTAGATGAGTTCCACACGGTCAATCTCGCCTTGCGCGAACTTAGTACCCAGTTCTCTCGCTATCTCGATGCACTGTGCAGCATTTGGTTTGTCTGCCAATTCCTCAAAGTCGCCAGCCGGCTTGTATCCGAACTTTACAACCTTCTCTGCCACCTTACGGCCAACGGGATAGATAATAATATTATCCTTGCCCAGATGCTCGTATTCGCCAATAGCCTGCTGCATCATTTTTATGATGTTGCCATTGAAACCGCCACAGAGACTGCTGTTGCTGGCAAACACCACCAGAGCCACACGCTTGACGGGACGCTCTTCGGTAAACACGTTGTGCGCGTCAACCTCTGATGCAAGAAACGTCTTCAAGATATGCTCCAGCATTGCCTCGTAAGGCAGCATGTTCTCTATCATCACCTGTGCGTGGTGAAGCTTTGACGATGCCACCATCTTCATGGCGCTGGTTATCTTGCGCGTGCTGTTAACACTGGCTATTCTGCCTTTAATTTCTTTTAAACTTGGCATATTTTATAATGTTGAGTTACGAATTACGAATTATGAATTACGAATTATGAATTATGAATTCAACATTCGAAATTCTCTTTTTAATTCAACATTCGTAATTAATATGTTCCAGCAATGTCTGCCATTACGGATTCTATCACCTTAGTGATGTCGTCGTCAATCTTGCCACTGCCCAAAGCATCAAGTACTCCCTGCTGTGTAGAGCGCATCTTGTCGAGGAATGCATCCTGGCACTCGCGAATCTTGGTGACAGGCACATTGTGCATAAGACCATGTGTTCCGCAATAGAGGATGGCTATCTGCTCGCCTACAGGCATTGGAGAGTATTGTGGCTGAATAAGCAACTGGTTGTTCTTACGACCACGGTCGAGGGTCATCGCCGTAACGGCATCCATATCGCTTGAGAACTTAGAGAAGCTCTCGAGCTCACGATACTGCGCCTGGTCGATTTTCAGAGTACCGGCTACCTTCTTCATTGACTTGATTTGTGCAGAACCTCCCACACGAGATACCGAGATACCTACGTTGATGGCTGGGCGGAAACCCTGGTTGAAGAGGTCGCTCTCAAGATATATCTGACCGTCGGTGATAGAAATCACGTTAGTTGGGATATAAGCAGAAACGTCGCCCGCTTGTGTCTCGATGATTGGAAGCGCTGTGAGCGAACCGCCACCCTTTACGTGACCCTTCATGCACTCTGGCAGGTCGTTCATCTGCTCAGCCACTTCCTGCTGCTCGTTAATCTTAGCAGCACGCTCAAGAAGGCGTGAGTGGAGATAGAACACGTCGCCAGGGTATGCCTCACGACCAGAAGGACGGCGAAGGATAAGCGACACCTCACGATAGGCAACAGCCTGCTTTGAGAGGTCGTCGTAAACTACAAGTGCCGCATGACCACGGTCACGGAAGTACTCACCGATAGCAGCACCTGCGAAAGGAGCATAGTACTGCATGGCTGCCGGATCGGCAGCTGTAGCAGCCACGATGATGGTATATGGCAGTGCGCCACGTTCCTTGAGTGTCTGCACAAGAGCAGCTACGGTAGAAGCTTTCTGACCGATGGCTACATAGATACAGTAAACAGGCTTGCCTGCCTCAAAGAAACTCTTCTGATTGATTATGGTATCGATGGCGATAGCTGTCTTACCTGTTTGGCGGTCGCCGATGATAAGCTCACGCTGACCACGACCGATAGGAATCATCGAGTCGACAGCCTTAAGACCCGTCTGTAGCGGTTCCTTTACCGGCTGGCGATAGATAACACCAGGAGCCTTGCGGTCGAGCGGCATTTCAAACGACTGGCTCAGGTCAATGTCGCCCTTGCCGTCGATAGCCTCGCCCAGAGGGTTGATAACACGGCCGAGCATGTTGTCGTTGACACGGATAGAAGCGATGCGCTTAGTACGCTTCACAACCATGCCTTCCTTGATGCCCGATGTGGTGCCAAGAAGCACACAACCCACGTTGTCCTCCTCAAGGTTCATCACAATGGCCATTGTGCCATTCTCGAACTCCAGAAGCTCGTTGGCCTCAGCATTGCGCAAACCGTAGATACGTGCCACACCGTCGCTCACCTGGAGCACAGTGCCCACCTCATCGAACTTGGCGCTGTCGCTGATGCCCTTCAGTTGTTCGATAAGAACCTGAGACACTTCGCTTGGTTTAATTTTATCTGACATGTTATTGTTTTTTTAGCTGACTCATATACTAGCAACTTGTCTACACGTTTACTTGTTTACTCGTTTACTTGTTTACTCGTTTACTTGTCTACTCGTTTACTTGTCTACTCGTCAACTTGTCTACTTTAATAATTTATTTACTTAACTGCGTGAGTATAGTGTTGAGCTTTGCCTTAACGCTTGCATCCATGCGATAAGTGTCGTACTCAAGAACGAAACCGCCAATTATATCTGGGTCGATTTCTGTCTCAAACTCCACAGTTCCATTAGTATTGTTCTCAACCAGCTGCCTCATCTTCTGCTCAACGGCAGGCGTAACGGCTGCAGCTGTCGTGAGTTTACCGCGGATGATGTTCTTCTGCTTTCTATAAAGAGTGATATACGAATTAGCCATGAATTGCATCACGCCCTCACGGTCTTCTTTTAATACGAGATTAATAAAAGAACGGGTTAGCTCGCTGATTTCGCCGCCTGCGGCAGCTGTTAGCAGCTTGGCTTTGTTTTCCTTTGAGAGCATGGGATTGTCTATGGTAAACTTCAGTTCGGGCACACTCGCAAAACTCTGTGCCATCGTCTGCATCTCGGAATAAACCTTATCCTCAAGAGCCGACTCCAAGCCACAGTGAAGCAGCGCACGCGCATATCTTACCGATATTACTCCTATGTCCATAACTACATCTATTTATTATCAGAGGAAGAGACCTCATCCAGCATACGGTCAATCAAATCCATCTGAGACTTGTCGTCGGCAAGACTGTCACGTACCACCTTCTCTGCGATGCTGACGCTGAGCACAGCCACCTGCTTGCGAATCTCGCCAATGGCAGCCTGCTTCTCGCTCTCTATCTCAGCGCGTGCATCGCTTATCAGGCGGGCGCTCTCCTCAAGGGCCTTGTGCTGTGCCTGCTCTACCATGGCATCGCGGGTGGCAGCGGCATCCTTGAGTATCTCTGCCTGCTTCTGACGTGCCTCCAACAGTATCGCCTCGCCTTCTTCTTTGATGTTGGTCAGGCGTTCGGAAGCCTCATGTGCCTTGCGAAGACTGTCGTCTATATACTGTTTACGCTTCTCTACCATATCAGTGATGGCAGGGAAACCATACTTTGAAAGCACAAAAAAGACTACACCAAATGCCAGCACCATCCAGAAGAGAAGTCCTAGATCGGGCGTTAGTATTGATGGCAAATTAAGTGAATCCATTTGCTGTTGTTTAATTATCTACTCTTATTATTTGATAAGGAATGCGCAGGCTGCAATAGCGAAGAGAGCACAACCCTCAACGAACGCTGCTGTAAGAATCATGTTTGTCTGAATCTTACCTGTTGCTTCTGGCTGACGTGCGATGGCGTCCATTGCGCTACCACCAATCTTACCGATACCTAAACCTGCACCAATTGTTGCTATACCTGCACCGAGACCGCAACCGAGCTGTGCCAGACCTTCTGCTGCTAATAATAATGCTGAAATCATAATCTTAAATGTTTTTTATTGTTATTAATATGTTTATTGTTCTATGTTGTTTACTATATTATAAATATGTTACTCTCCGTGATGCTCCACATGTGCCAAGCCGATGAATACCGAACTGAGAAGCGTGAACACGTAGGCCTGTACAAAGGCTACAAGCACCTCAAGGGCATACATGAACAGAAGCATGATAACACTGAAGAGGTTAAGTCCCATACCTGCACCCAAGCCTAAAGTGGTACCAAAGAATATCACACAGGTGAAGCTGAGCATCACGGCATGACCTGCCATCATGTTGGCAAAGAGACGGATCATCAACGCGAAAGGCTTGCTTATGATACCGAATATCTCGATGGCTGGCATCAGAGGAATCGGGAACTTCAACCACCATGGCACATCCGGCCAAAGGATTTCCTTCCAGTATATCTTATTGGCAAAGACATTGATTGCCAACATGGTACAGAAGGCAAGGAACAATGTAACATTGATATTACCGGTTACATTGGCTGCTCCTGGTATCAAACCAACAAGATTGGTGGTGAAGATGAAGAAGAACATCGTAAGCAGATAGTTGGCATACTTCTTATACTGATGTTCGCCTACGCATGGGCGTATCACATCGTCATGGATGTACATGACAAGCATCTCGATTGTGCCTACAAAGCCCCGTGGTGCAGGACTTGTTTCGTCGCGTTTCTTGTACCAACGAGCACAACTGAGGAATATGCAGAGCAGTAGCACTACCACAATTATAAGCTGTGCCACGAGCTTCGTTATACTGAAATCCCAAGGCTTGACAGGTGTGCCGTCAGCAGCACGCTCATATACCTTGCCATGATGATTCTCGTCAAAATAGAATCCGTCGGGAACGTCATGCGACGTGAAGACATGCCACTCGCCATCAACGCAGCTCTTTACGATGATAGGCAGATGCAAGGTCACATGAGTCTCGCCAAAGGTTGTGAAATGCCAGTCGTAAGAATCTGCAAGATGGTGCATCACCTCATGAGGGATGTCTACTTGAACACCCTTACCATCAGTACGCTTGTTGATATCGACATGAACAAGGAAAAGCAATGCCAGCAGAAAACACGCCACCAGCAATATGTACTTGTTGCGCATCACCCAACAGCAAAATGACAGCAACATTTTTTTTGCTTTAATCATTTTGCGTACAAACCATCTGCCTATTGCCGGCAAAATATTTTTAAACTTTATTTTTTTCATTATAGAATTTGTATTTGTTGCCACTATGAGCGGTTAGACACTCTTGAGAAGAAAAGCGTGTGGTGAGCCAAGTGAACAAAGTAGAAAACCATGAACACCAAAAAGAACACCAGCATGGAGTCACTTCCCACTGAAAGATAGTAGACGAACATCGTTGCAAGCGCAAGCAGCAAGCGGAAACCCGACACCGCCGTATAGAAGGTGGTCAGTGCCTCGGCACCCTTTTTGGCCGCAAAGCGCCACAACAATCCATCAGCAACAGCAAAGACAAGCGAGAAAACAGCGCTTACCAGCAATGCCAACTGCGAGTCAGCAGCAGGCACGAACTGCGTAACCACAAAGCCAATAATCCAAAGCACAGCTGTGATGATTACGCTCTGCGTGATAAAACGCTTGGTCAATTTGTCAATGTCTGCCATAACAAGATGATGTCTGTTCGCTCAATAAAATGACTTACAATTCCACACAAAGGCTAACCTCATTCTTCTGAATCTCCACAAAGCCGCTCTCAATCATCAGCTGATGCTTGCCAGAAGCATCTTCATAGACAACCTTGCCCGTTTCGAGCAAAGAGATGAGCGGGGCGTGGTTTTCAAGAATCTGAAACTCGCCGCTGCAACCAGGCACGATAACACTCTTTATCTCGCCTGAGAACTCAACTTTTTCGGGGGAAACAATCTTTAGAGTTAAAGCCATAGCTATATATGTTTCTATGCTTGTTTAGCCTGTTCCATCAATTTCTTGGCCTTAGCCTTAACATCGTCGATAGTACCGACATTGAGGAATGCCTGCTCTGGAAGGTCGTCAACCTCACCGTCGAGGATAGCATTGAAGCCCTTGATTGTGTCTTCGATAGATACCATAACGCCAGGAATACCAGTAAACTGCTCTGCCACGGTAAACGGCTGTGAAAGGAAGCGCTGTACGCGGCGTGCACGGTTCACTGTGAGCTTGTCCTCGTCAGAAAGTTCGTCCATACCGAGGATGGCGATAATATCCTGAAGTTCGTTGTATCTCTGGAGAATCTGCTTTACACGTTGTGCGCACTCATAGTGCTCCTTGCCTACAATCAGCGGGTCGAGAATACGAGAGGTACTTCCCAGCGGGTCAACGGCTGGATAGATACCGAGCTGCGTAATCTTACGGTCGAGCACCGTTGTTGCATCAAGGTGAGTAAAGGTTGTAGCCGGAGCCGGGTCTGTCAAGTCGTCGGCAGGCACGTAAACTGCCTGAACAGATGTGATACTACCGTTCTTGGTAGATGTGATTCGCTCCTGCATGGCACCCATCTCAGAGGCAAGTGTCGGCTGATAACCTACGGCTGAAGGCATACGTCCGAGCAATGCAGACACCTCTGAACCCGCTTGAGTGAAACGGAAGATGTTGTCGATGAAGAAAAGGATATCGGCTGCTTGTCCATCCTTACCTCCGTTATCGCGGAATGTCTCGGCAACGGTAAGTCCTGACAATGCCACTGAAGCACGTGCTCCCGGCGGCTCGTTCATCTGACCATATACAAGTGTTGCCTGACTCTTCTTCAGTTCTTCCTCGTCAACAAGACTGAGGTCCCACTTGCCTTCGTCCATAGCCTTGCGGAACTTGTCACCGTAGCGGATAACGCCACTCTCTATCATCTCGCGGATAAGGTCGTTACCCTCACGTGTACGCTCTCCTACTCCAGCAAACACCGAATAACCGTTGTGTCCCTTGGCGATGTTATTGATAAGCTCCATGATAAGCACGGTCTTACCTACACCGGCACCACCGAACAAACCAATCTTACCACCCTTGAGGTATGGTTCGAGCAAGTCGATAACCTTGATACCCGTAGCAAGCATTTCCTTGCGTGTAGAGAGTTCTTCGAACGAAGGAGCCTCACGGTGGATAGGGTAAGCACCCTGCATATCCAGTTGCTTCATACCATCAATAGGCTGACCGATAACGTTGAGCATTCTACCCTTCACCTGTTCTCCGGCAGGCATCTGGATAGGAGCACCAACCGGTACAACCTCAAGACCACGCTTCAAGCCATCGGTATTGTCCATGGCCACACAGCGAACAGTATCTTCACCTATGTGCTGCTGCACTTCTACTACAAGCTCACGGCCATTGCCACGGTCAATCTTCAAAGCCTCGTGGATCTTTGGCAATACTTTCTCGGCATCAGCGCCTGCTGTATCAAAATAAACGTCGATAACAGGACCAATGATCTGAGAAATGTGTCCAATAATCTGTGACATAAATTTTATTTTTATATTTTTATTAATCAATTCTCGTTTTAGGTACTGCAAAGTTAACAATTAATTTGTTATAATTGACGATAAACTTTACAATAATCGAAATAAAGTACAATTTTATGCACAATTTCTGCAGTTTTGCCGCCGAAAACTATCTGTCAATGCTAAATGCTCAATTCATCTAGCACCTTGATAAGCTTCATGTCGAGCGGTTTGTCGGTGCGGATGGCATCGCTGAACGGCACATATACGATCTCGTTGTTTCGAACACCAATCATCACATTGCGCTGCCCTTGCATGATGGCTTCTATCGCCCCCACACCAGTACGGCTGGCAAGAATGCGGTCGTGAGCCGTCGGACGGCCTCCACGTTGGAGATGTCCTAATATCGAAACCCTCACGTCGAACTCGGGGAACTCCTTCTTTACACGGTCGGCATAATAGAGAGCGCCACACTTAGGACTTTCCGACACGATTACGATGCAAGATTTCTTCGACTTTCTGATTCCACGCTCCATGAAGCGTGCCAACTGGTCAACATCGGTTGAGTCTTCAGGAATGATGGCAGCCTCGGCTCCACATGCAATGGCTGAATTCTGTGCCAGGAATCCGGCATCGCGCCCCATCACCTCGACAAAGAATATTCGCTCGTGGCTCTGTGCCGTGTCGCGTATGCGGTCAACACAATCCATGATGGTGTTCATGGTAGTGTCGTAACCTATGGTAGAGTCAGTGCCGTACAGGTCGTTGTCTATTGTGCCCGGAAGTCCTACGCATGGGAAGTCGTACTCTTGTGCGAAAATCTTGGCACCCGTAAGCGAGCCGTTGCCTCCTACCACAACCAGTGCGTCTATCTCTTCCTTCACCAGATTGTCGTATGCCTTCTTCATGCCTTCCGGAGTCATGAACTCCTTGCTGCGGGCAGTCTTCAGAATCGTTCCACCCTGCATTATTATGCCGCTGACGTTCTCTGTTGTAAACGACTTTATCTCGCCATTTATAAGGCCGTCGAAACCTCTGTAGATACCCTTAATGTTAAAGCCGTTGCAGATTCCCGCTCTGGTGACGGCTCTGATAGCAGCGTTCATACCTGGGGCATCGCCTCCAGATGTAAGAATTCCTATTGTCTTTATTTTTCTTGCCATGTTTTTAATGCTTAATTATTAATGCTTAATGCTTAATTATGAAGTTAGAGGAAGTTAAAGGAAGATATGCCGCTTCAGCGGCGAAGATAAAGGACGATACTTTTTTAAAAGGACTTAAGAAGGAGTACTAATGTCTTTTATCTCCTTCTATATCCTTCTATCTTCTTTTACCTCCTTATATCTTCTTCAATCCTTCAATTTTTCAATCCTTCAATTCTTTAGCTCTTCAATTTTTCAATCCTTCAATTTTTCAATCCTTAATCTAACTTAGCAGGCAAACTTCCGCCCACAGAATGGCGAAGCCTGCCATCCATCCCAGAAGCACCTTTAGCGTACAGTTCTTGATATACCAACCCACTTTTATGTGTTCCATCTTCATCAGAGCAATGCCGCTAGGATTGGCAAAGCACATCAGACAACTGCCCACAGCTGTGGTGTATGCAAGAATCTTCCAGTAGGCACCGTTCTGAACGAAGTTAGCCATATAGTCGGAGTCAACCCACTGGCCCAACTGGAAGTCTTCAACCACGCTATACATCGAGAGGTTGGTCATGGCCACCGTAAAAGAGTCTACCATGCTACTCAGCAAACCGTTGATGGCGCCCAACACCCAAACATTATGTATGTTGTAGTCAAACCATTTCGAAACGTCGCTGAAAGCCCCCGTCTCGCTCACCACTCCCAATCCGAGCATAATACCCATTACGAACAATATCTGCTGAATGCTGCCATACTGGATAGACAAAGGCATCTTCTTCTGAGTAGCCATAAGGTCGGCATCCATCTGCTTGCGGTTGAATATCTCGTGAGCCACCCACAAAACCGCCAGCACACACAACGCACCGAGGAAAGGGCTCAGCTTTGTCAAGCTATGGAACGTAGGTATGAACCACAAGCCGCCTATACCGATTATGAACATCGCAAAACGTTGCAAGCGGCTCAGCGTCGTGTCATCGCCGCGGAAGGTAGGCACCGACCATGCCACATCAAGCCTTTCTGGCAGTTCCCTGCTGATAAGATATGTGGGCAATGCCCATGCCGCCATGGCTGGCAAAGCCAGATACATGGAGAAGTTGGTGGCTGTAACAAGTCCGTCGCCCCACATCGCCACTCCCGTAGGTTCGCCTATCACCGTAAAACATCCACCTGTATTGGCAGCCAGCACAATGGCACAACCTATCAGCATGCGTTGCTTGCGGTTGCCTATCAGATTGTGCATGATGACGAGCATCATCGCCGTTGTAGTAAGATTGTCAAGGTTTGCCGATACAACGAATGTTACGATGGTTATAATCCACAAGAAGCGCTTTGAACTACGCGTGCGCACCCATCCGGTCACAAAATCAAAGCACCCGTTGTTGTTGAGAATCTCGATGATGGTCATCGTTGCCAACAGGAACATCACAATGGCTGCCGCCTTACCTACGTATTTCAAGAAAATATTGTCGTAGATAAATTCCTTCACGCTATTGGCCGAAGCATCAGTACCTGCCATGAACTCCAGAAACTCGTGAGGATGTTGCGCCATCACGAAATCTGTACCAAAGCAAATATAGAGCACCCAGCTCACGGCACCAATGAACATGGCAATGGCAGCCTTGTTCACGTTTGTAAGGTGAGAAGTGCCTATGAGCAAATAGCCGAACAGCAGAAGGATAACTATCAACAGCGTCATATCGTTCAGAAAAATATATTTTGCTACAAAGGTAATAATCTTTTGGTTAATAGTCAACATTATCCGCCACAAAATTTCCGCATTTGGCAGATTTTAAGATAAAAAAGACAATATTGGGGTTTTAGTGTGACGTAATGGTTGGGAAATAAAAAAAGACAAAATGCAGTTTTTCATACATTTTGCCTTTTGATATAACTATTTTCACTTAGAAAACCCTTGCTATCCGCCGAAGTTATCGTACATAATCGACTGAGGTTCTACGCCTAAGCTGTCGAGCATGCCTACAACGGCTTGCGACATAGGACCAGGACCGCACATGTAGTACTCGATGTCTTCCGGTGCCTCGTGGTCTTTAAGGTATGTCTCGTACATCACCTGATGAACGAAGCCCGGAGTGTATTTCACGCCTGCGGCATCAGCCACCGGGTCGGGACGGTCGAGAGCGAGGTGGAAATGGAAGTTGTCAAACTCTTTCTCCAACCCGAGGAAATCGTCGAGATAGAACACCTCGTTCAGTGCACGTGCGCCATAAAAGTAGTGCATCTGTCGGTCGGTGGTGCGCAAGGTCTTTGTCATGTGCATGATTTGCGCCCTGAGTGGTGCCATTCCGGCTCCTCCTCCCACCCATATCATTTCGCGCTTAGAGTCGAAGTGCGGATGGAAGTCGCCGTAAGGTCCGCTCATCATAACCTTGTCGCCCGGCTTGAGAGTGAAGATATAGCTTGATGCGATACCCGGATTCACGTCCATAAAGCCACTCTTGTCTGCCTTCATCGGCGGTGTGGCTATGCGCACGGTGAGCATGAACACGTCGCCTTCTGCAGGATAGTTTGCCATGGAGTATGCCCTTACCGTTGGTTCGGTGTTGATGCACTTGAGAGGGAAAAGACCGAACTTCTCCCACGATGGCAGATACTCGTCGCCAATGAGCGATTTGTCTATATCCTTGTCGTAGTCGATAGAGAACGTTGGTATCTTTATCTGGGCGTAAGAACCCGGTATGAAGTCCATGTGGGCACCCGGAGGCAACTGCACCTTGAACTCCTTGATGAACGTTGCTACGTTCTTGTTGGAGATTACGGTACATTCGTATTCCTTAACGCCGAGCACGCTCTCTGGTACCTTGATGTCGAGGTCACCCTTCACCTTGCACTGGCAACCCAGTCGCCAGCCTTCCTTTATTTCCTTGCGTGAGAAATGGGGCTTCTCGGAGTCGAGTATCTCTCCCCCACCCTGCAACACCTGAACCTTGCACTGGCCGCACGACGACTTTCCGCCGCATGCCGAAGGCAGATAGATGCCGTTTTCGCTAAGAGTGGCCATAAGACTTGCGCCTTGTGGTACCGTTATCTTGTTGTCGCCATTAATGGTTATGGTTACATTTCCGCTAGGGCTGAGATATTTCTTAGCCACAAGCAGGATGACAACCAAAAGGAGTATCACTATGAGAAAGACTCCTATGCTATATGCTATAAACTGTATCATGTCTTCTTATGCTTAAATCTTCAATCCGCTGAAACACATCATGGCCATAGCCATGAGACCTACCGTTATGAACGTGATGCCCAATCCTTGCAGAGGGCGTGGCACGTCGCAATATTGCATCTTCTCTCTGATGGCTCCCATAGCAACGATGGCAAGGGTCCAACCGATACCGCTTCCAGTGGCATAGGCAAGGGCGTCCCACACGTTGCCTATATACTGAGTGCTGGCAGGGTCGAGATTCACTCTCTGCTGAACAAAGAGAGACGCTCCCATGATGGCGCAGTTGACAGCTATCAGGGGCAGGAAGATGCCCAACGACGCGTATAGCGAAGGAGAATAGCGCTCTACAACCATCTCCACCAGTTGAACGATGCCTGCTATGACGGCAATGAAGAGGATAAAACTGAGGTATGACAAATCGACGCCCTCAACCAGACAATCAGGTCCTAAAACCTTGGTCAGCAGAAAGTAGTCAACGGGTACTGTTACCATAAGCACGAAGGTTACGGCAACACCCAATCCCAACGATGTCTTTACGTTTTTTGAAACGGCCAGATAAGAACACATTCCCAGGAAGAATGCGAAGATCATATTATCTACGAATATTGATCTGACTAAAAGACTTATTATATGTTCCATGCTTTTTAATGCTTAATTATTAATCCTTATTCATCGCCCTATGTACCCAAATCACGCATCCCACGATAATCATGGCCATGGCAGGCATGGTCATCATACCGTTGTTGATGTAGCCGGCTTCGTACATGGCATCGGGTATTATCTGGAAACCGAGCAGAGAACCTCTGCCAAGTAATTCGCGCACCGCACCAACAATAACCAGAATCAAGGCGTAGCCAAGACCATTGCCGATGCCATCGAGGAAACTCGGCCAAGGCTTGTTGGTAAGCGCAAACGCCTCAAGACGACCCATAAGAATACAGTTGGTGATGATAAGACCCACATACACAGACAACTGAACGCTAACATCGTAGGCGAAGGCCTTGAGTATCTGACTAACCACCGTTACCAGAGCTGCCACAACCACCAGTTGCACGATTATTCTGATGCGCGTAGGAATGGTGTTTCTCAGAAGTGAGATTATGAGATTTGAGAATGCCGTGATTACCGTTACGGCAAGCCCCATGACGATGGCGGGCTTCAGCTGTGCCGTTACGGCAAGAGCCGAACAGATGCCAAGTACCTGTACCAGCACCGGATTGTCCTTGCTTAGCGGATTTACCAGTGCTTCCTTATTGTCTTTTGATAATAACTTACTCATAATTTTATTCCTCCTGCATTTCGTTTGTTAAGAAAACCTTGTACTCCTTCAGACAATCGGCAAACATGGCTGTCACACCGTCCATAGTCAGAGTGGCTCCCGTGATGCCGTCGCATTGTGTAGCGGCATCGGTAACCTTCTTAACCACCGACAAGCCAATATCTTGGGTTCCAGCCTTGAATATCTTCTTGCCACGGAACTGTTGCTGCCATTGCTCGCTATCCTTTATTTCAGCTCCAAGACCTGCCGTTTCGCTCTCGTGGTTGAAATATACTCCGAACACGGTGTTGCGGTCGTCATCAAGTGCCAGATAGCCCCAGATAGGTCCCCACAATCCCATGCCATATACCGGCAACACGTATTTCTTCTGTCCGTCAACCTCGCAGAAATATACCGCCAACTTTCCCGCCTTGAAGTCGGAACTGTTGAGCACAAAGGCGGTCTTCTCGCCACCCTTCTCGCCTTCCGCCACAATCTTGCCTGTCGCGTCAATAACGGCATCTGCCACTACAACATCTACATACTTCTGAGTTGCCTCAGCATCACTAAGATTACGGATGTTCAGAGCGGCCAGAATCTGTTTTTTCTTGTCAAGCGACACATTGGCATCCTGCATGGGTTTCAAGGCCGTAAACACGAAAGCCAGCATAAAAGCCACCACCAGTACCAATATCGTACTATATATAATGATATATGAATTTGAATTAGTATTCAAACGTTTCTTGTTTTTCTCAGACATAGTGGTCAATCGTTTATTTGTTTAGACGTTTCATTCTCTTTGAAATATTGGCTTGTACCACGCAATAGTCGATGAGCGGCGCAAACATGTTCATGAGCAATATGGCCAGCATCATGCCCTCAGGATAACCTGGGTTCATGACGCGTATGATGACCGCAACGCTACCGATGATGAATCCGTAGAAATACTTTCCTGTTTCGGTGCGGGCAGCCGTCACGGGGTCGGTGGCCATGAACACGGCACCGAAGGCAAAGCCGCCCAAAAGCAGATGCTCGTACCATTGGATTGGCGTAGAACCGGTGGCAGTGAACACCAATGCCATGACGGCACCTCCGGCAAAGACGCTAAGCATAATCTTCCAACTGGCTATGCCTGTCCAGAGCAGTATAGCGGCACCTATCGCTATGGCTATGACACTTGTCTCGCCGATGCTTCCCGGTATCAAACCGGTTATGATGTCGCACAACGGATAACCGGCCGCACCCGTCTGACCAACCAATGCCAATGGTGTGGCACAGGTGAAGGCATCAGGCAAATCGTTGCCAAGGCCGAAGATGCTTTCATTTGCCACCCACACGGTATCACCGCTCATCTCCGTAGGATAAGAGAAGAAGAGGAACGCACGCGTTACAAGTGCCACATTGAAAATATTCATGCCTGTTCCGCCGAATATTTCCTTGGCAAAGACCACGGCAAAAGCCACGGCAATAGCGAGTATCCAAAGGGGACAGTTGACGGGGATAATCAGAGGGATAATCATTCCCGACACCAGAAAGCCTTCCTGAATCTCCTCGCCCTTCCATTGCGCCCATGCGAACTCTATGGAGAGACCTACTATATAGCTTACCAGAATCTTCGGCAATACGGCTAAAAAACCGTATGTCATCAGTTCCATGAACGACGAATCGCCGAGCGTTCCGGCAGCCAGATAGTTCTGATAGCCAACATTATACATACCGAAAAACAATGCCGGCATGAGTGCTATCACCACCATGGTCATTATTCGCTTGGAGTCGATAGAGTCGTGTATGCTGACACCGCTTTTCGATGTCGTGTTGGGCACGTAAAGGAATGTTTCAAAACCATCGAACACACTCCTTAGTGCACTGAATCGCCCACCCTTCTCGAAGTTGGGCTTTATTGTATTTAAATAATTTCGTAAAAATCTCATACTTATTTATAATTGAAGAGTTGAAAAGGCCTCACCCCTGCCCCTCTCCATAATGAGAAGGGAATAATCAGATGAGGGATGAGAGATTAAGGATTGCTTGTGCTTGAAGCTAATGACTTTTAACTCATAAGCGAAGCGGTATCTTCCTATAACTCCCTATAACTCCAGTAAAAGAAAACCTTATGCATTAAGCATTAAATCAATTCCCTCTCTCACAATTTTCTGCAATTCAAGCTTAGAGCTGCACACGAACTCAGCGAGCGCAAAGTCCTCAGGTGCAACCTCATATATCCCCAACTGCTCCATCTTGTCGATGTCGTTTGTGATGATTGCCTTGATAAGATATTCAGGCAGGATGTCCATCGGCAACACCTTGTCATACTCGCCGCTCATTATCATGTGACGCTCACCGCCTTTCACTCTGGCATCGATGGTATAGGCACGCTTTCCCAACAACCATGAGAAGTAGCTTCTGCTTACGGAGAACTGGCTCACGCGCGGCATTATCCACCCCACGAACTCATCGGCATCGTCGCCCTCAGGTATCACCGTCACCTCTGAGGTGTGTGCACCGATATATGCTGTGGCATCATCGGTCACAGGCGTGCCGGTAAGCGGATTGCCGTTAATTATTCTGTTGTTCCCTTCTATCACATTATCCTTAAGGATGGTTGAAATAGGTGTGCCTACGAGAACATCCATGTATGACGGCGACTTTACCTGACTACCCGCCACCGCCACGGTACGGCGCAAATCTACCACTCCGTCGAGGAACAGACGACCGAAGAACAACACCGCCGTAGGTTCTACCGTCCACACTATTTCGCCCTTGTTTATTGGCGAGATATTATTAATCTGAACACCTACGTTTCCTGCCGGACAAGGACCGTCGAATATCGTCGTGGTAACGTCTGCCATCTCATGCAAGGCCTTGGAGGTATGCTTCTTGCCGATGCCCAGATATGTGGGCGCAATCTTCGACAGAGCCGTCAAACCTGCCTGGAAATAATGCTCCTGACCCTCCAACTCGTATTCGAAGTCAGCCGCCAACGGCATGTCGCGCAAGGCGGAAACGAATATCGCCCTTGGCGTGCCCGAAGGATTGGCCGAGATGTCGAACGGGCGCTGGTTGACATAGCCGAACAAACCAGCCTTGAGCAAGCTGTCCACCACTTCCTCGCCACTCATTTTCGAGACGTTTTTCTTACCATAGTCAACGCTATCCTGCTTTCTGTCGGACTTAACCACTACTGCCAACACCTTTCGTCTATCGCCCCTTACAATGGCCTCTACGACACCGCTGACGGGCGACGAGAAACCTACCTCAGGATAGTTTTTGTTGACAAACAGACAGGTGCCAGCCTTTACCTCGTCGCCTTCTTTCACAACCACCTTCGGCACGACGCCCGTGAACGAAGAAGGCATGAGGGCATACCTGTCAGCAGAGGGCGCCAGCTTCTTGTTGCGGGCAGCCACACCTGCCAGATTAATGTCCAAACCTCTTTTCAACTTAATTGTTTTCACCATGATTTGGGTTTATGAATTAATAAAATCGTAAAATGTTGATGCGCAAAATTACACAAAAATATAATTACCCAAAAGAAAAAAGTTGAAAAAATTTCCCGTTCCAACTTTTTAATGTAAATTTGCATAATAAATAAAAGAAATTGAGACAATTCTTTAAGATACTTACAGGCACTATAATCTGGTTAGCCATCGGATTGTATGTGTTTCCTATTGTGCTGCTTCAGATACCAGCCGTGCAAAACCGCATCGGCTCTGAGGTGGAAAAGGTATTGTCGAAACGCTTAGGCACCAAGGTGTTGATAGACAGGATTAACTTGGGCATGCTGAACCGCATCATCATCGACGGAGCCACCATCTACGACCAGCAAGACAAGGAAATGGTCAAGTCACGACGCCTGGCCGTGAAAATCAGTTTGCCCTCGCTGATAAAGGGCAGGATTTCCATCTCTTCGGCACAGATTTTTGCCACTCACCTGCATCTTTATCAAGACAGCATAGGCGCCGACCACAACTTCCAGTTTGTACTCGACTCGCTGGCATCGAAAGACACCACCAGTTCCAATCCTCTTGACCTGCGCATCAATTCACTCATCATGCGTCAGGGAAGCGTAACCTACGACAGGTATTTCGCCGCACGCACACCGGGCAAACTGAACCCCTCTCACCTATGTATAGAAGACATCAGCGCCCATATCGTGCTGAAGGCCTTGGACAGCGATAGCGTGAACCTGAACATCAAGCGTCTTGCGTTCAACGAACACTCGGGCATAAAGGTCAACAGAATGTCGGTGGCGTTCAAGGGCAGCAAGCAGGGATGCCTGCTTAGCGGCCTTAACATCCGAATGCCTAATTCGCACTTGAGGGTAGACACCATTGCAGCTTCATACAACGCGAAAAACGACAAGATAGACTTCGGTTCGCTTAAGTTCCACGGCGCCATAGACAAGTCAATAATCAACGCCCGCGATTTCGCTTTCTTAAGTCCGTCGCTGGCCGACATCAATGACAGCATAGTACTACACTCCGACTTTGAAGGTTCGGCGGCGATGATGCGCATCACCAATCTGCATGCCGAGACATCGCTGAACATGGTGTCGCAACTGGCAGGAGCAAAATCGCCACAAGCCAATGCCGGCATAGAGATTGACGCGGCTTGCGAGATTGACACGCTGGGATACGGCAACCTAGGCTTCAACCTTACGTCTGGCGTGGGCAACGTAATGCTCAATGCATCGCTCGAAGACAAGAGCATCTTGACGGGGCAGATACAGACGGACAGCATACTGCTGGGCAAGTTATTAGACGACACCAGACTGGGCATAATAAAGCTACAGACGCAGTTTGAGGCCGTTCTGGACAAGGACCTCAAGCCGCAAACGACAACCTTCTGCGGAGCCGTTCCTGCCTTCGACTACAACAGCTACCGATATAGGGAAATAGCCTTCGAAGGCACATATGCGCACGACCACTTCAAGGGTTCTATCAGCAGCAACGACCCCAACGCGATGCTAAAGGTTGACGGAGCATTGGCTAAGAGCAACGGCAAATATCAGGTTGACATAAATTCTGAGGTGGGCAACCTCGCACCTATGGCCACGAACCTAAGCCAGAAATGGCAAGATGCCGCCTTCTGCGGAAAAATAGACCTGTCGCTAAAGGGCAGACGACTGGAAGACATAGAAGGCCAGATAAGGGTGAGCGACATGGCGCTGGAATCGCCCGAACGCAGCTATACGCTCGAAAACCTGTTGCTTGACGCCAGAAGGGAAAACAACGAGCAGACAATAACCCTGAACAGCGATTTCGGACACATGCGCATCAACGGCTCTTTCGATTATGCCTCGTTGCCGAACAGCATAATAAATATGGTGAGAGAGAAAATGCCTACCATAGCCAACCTGCCCGAGCACAACAAGAAGACCAACAACAAGATACAGGTTTATTGCGTGCTCGACCGCACCGACTGGATGGAGGCATTGCTCGGCATACCGCTCCAACTGAACAGGCGCACCACGTTCGTGGCAAAGATAGACGACGCGAAAAAAGAGATGTATGCCAACTGCCTCGTTCCTCAGTTCTATTACAACAATCAGGAGTACCAGAATGCCACCATAGCCATAACATCGCCCAACGACACGCTATCGTGCGACCTCTCGATAGTGAAAATAATGAACAACGGCATTCCGTTCCAGCTGAACATGAGCAACAAGGCGGCAAACAGCCGCCTGGCCACATCGGTAAACTTCGACAATAATGCCGATAAGCGACTCATTGGCGAGATAACCATCTCTACCATCTTCGGCAGAGACAACGGCGCCACATCGGCAGAAATAAACGTAATGCCGTCGACACTTACCATCAACGACGACAAATGGAACATAAGCCAGGCAAGAATCGTCTATAACGACAAAAACATCAACGTAAGCCGCTTCATGCTATCGCACGGCAACGAGAGCATAACGATAAACGGCGTGGCTTCCGACTCACACAAAGAGCAGATGACCGTAAGTCTGAGGAACATTGATGTCGACTACATACTGAACCTCGTGAACTTCCGTTCGGTGCGCTTCGGAGGCAAGGCCACAGGGCGCGCCTACATCAAGGCTCCGTTCGGCAACATGGAGGCAAAGGCCAAGCTGATGGTAAACGAATTCACCTTCCAGGACGGCAGGATGGGAGTACTCGATGCCAACGTGAACTGGGACAACACGCAAAAGACCATCAACATCAACGCCGTGGCTGACGACGGTCCTGATGCCTTGACATATATTGACGGCTACGTGTCGCCATCGCCAGGATTTATCGACTTGAAAATCAAGGCGGCGGGCATGCACCTCGATTTCCTCGAGTCGTTTACAAGCAGCTTTACCGAGGGCGTGAAGGGCCATGTCCACGGTAATGCCAACCTCATAGGACCGCTCAGCAAGATTAATCTCGTGGGCGACCTGATAGTGAACGGCGAGATGAACATAAAACCGCTGAACACGAAATATTATCTCAAGAACGACACCCTGAAGCTCATACCCGACGAGATAGAGCTGAAGCCGTCTGCCATAAGCGACATCTACGGCAATAACGCCACTCTAAGGGGGTACATACGACACAAGCACCTGACAAAGCTGACATACGACCTTTACGTGGACACCGACAACTTGCTGGTGTACGACTTCAAGGATTTCGGCGACGAGGTGTTCTGCGGAACCGTGTTCGGCGCGGGCAACGTAGAGATACACGGCAAGAGCAAGGAACTGAGGATGGAGGTCGACCTGACCACGCGGCCAAACTCCACTTTTACATATAATGTATCTACGCCCGACGCCATAATCGACCAGAAGTTCATCAAATGGAATACGAAGGCGACGGCAGAGCTGCCAACGAGCCCCAATAAGGCCGCCGAGAAGCCTATAAGCATGGCGAGCGACACATATATCAACTTCAAGATAAACTGCACTCCTGACGCCACCGTAAACTTCCTGATGGACAGCAGGACAAACGACCGCATATCGCTTCACGGAACGGCTCTGCTGAATGCAGCATACCACAACAAGACGGGATTCAACATGTACGGCACATACAACGTGGAGCGCGGCACGTACGGCATGACCATACAGGACATCATAAAGAAGAACTTCACGTTCAAGGAGGGAGGATACCTGAAGTTCGGAGGCGACCCGGCAAAGGCGCAACTCAACCTGCAAGCCGTGCACACCGTAAACGGCGTGTCGCTATCTGACCTCAACGTGGGCAACAGCTATTCCGACAATACCACACGCGTAAACTGCCTGCTAAACATAACCGGCGAGCCTTTCGACCTGCGACTCGACTACGGCATCGAACTGCCTACCGCCAGCAGCGACCAGGAAAGGAACATACGCTCGGTGATTCAGGGCGAAGAGGGCATGAAGCAACAGGTGATATACCTACTGGGCTTCGGGCGATTCATGCCGCAGACAAACAACAACGAGGCTTATCAAGACCCGGACAAGCTGAGCCAAACCACGCAAGCCATGCAGGGATTGCTGAGCGGAACAATATCGACGCAGATAAACAACCTGCTCAGTTCGGCGATTAACAACAACAACTGGAACTTCGGCGCAAACATTTCTACGGGCGACGAGGGATGGCATAATGCTGAGTACGAGGGACTTCTCAACGGCCGTCTGCTGAACAACCGTCTGATCATAAACGGTCAGTTCGGCTATCGCGACAACGTGAAAACGGCAAACTCCAGCTTCATCGGCGACTTCGACGTGAGATACATGCTCGTGCCGAACGGCAATCTGGCGCTCAGGGTTTACAACCAGACAAACGACCGATATTTCACCAAGTCAAGCCTTAACACTCAAGGCATCGGCATCATCATTAAGAAGGACTTCACCAACCTCGGGGATTTGTTTGGAAGGAAAAAGAAAAAGAAGTAGCTCCTAGGGAAGCTTAAAATCAACAACGAAAAACATAAATACAAATCATCAAAAACAATATCAGTTATTTTACTTGACTTTGTCACCATTTTTTTATTACTATAAAATATTAAAGCACATATATTAATGAGAGGGATTACTTTTGTTGAAAATTTCAAGAAAAGTTGTTTGTATAAGTTATATCTTAACAACAGAGACGAACTTTTCATTGCCATAAGAAACGGCTACCTTAACATCTACTACAACAGCATCAGCATTGCAAAGGTTTACTACACTCAAAGGGAACAGGTTAGGTGCGAGATAAACCAATATTATTTCACAGGAATCAGCAACTCACCCATATTGACATTGTGCTCAGAACACGAGATATACGAGCAAATTATAGCAAACTATGAAACCATAAAAAAGTACAGTGACAAGAAAACCAATGAAGAGAAAAAAGCACAGGCACAGTTATTCATAAAGAACAACATGAACAAAGATTCTGCGTGGTATTGTACCGATGTGGAATGGTGCAAAACAAAGGATAAGAGCCATCCAGACTTCAACGCACGATTCGATATTGTCGCCATATCAAAGAGAGCTCCGCACCGTATAGCTATAATCGAACTGAAATATGGACGTGATGCCGTCAGCGGCAGTAGCGGCTTGATGAAACACATAACAGATTTCTACCTGTTCGGCAAATATGGATATTACGAGTCTTTCAAGCTTGAAACAATATCTATTCTGCAGAATCTCAGTGAGACCGATCCCGTCTTTCCCGATGAGCTAAGCCAATTAAAGTTAGAACAAATCGCTTGCCAGCCAGAGTTTTATGTCATAACGCTTGACAATAATGCTTATGGGAAACAGAGCACTCCTAAGCAAACAGTTGGGGGATACCTCTTCAACGACGCATCCCGTTGGAATAGCCACAGAGTATCTGGTCACACAATAGAATCGGCATTTGGAGATGTAACTGACCCTAATAACGACAAGGTATTTGCAAGATTCCTCTTTTCTCCCGCAACACTGGACGAACTAAGAAATATGCAAGGATTCGACATAATAGAAACATCCTTATACAAGCAGCCAAGCAATCACATCGACCCCCCAAACCAAGCTAAGATTGTTTCTCGAATTGAGGAAAGAAAAGCCACAAATTATAGAGAAAAAGAAAAATGCCGCCAACTGCAGCTCATGCGACAAGGCTCTGAGGTTTTCTATGGTGCTCAAGGCGGTGGCACACTCAACAATCGCAACTGGGAGTTCTGTATAAAGAACAACGAATCTGAAAAGAATGTCTATAAAGGCATTGTCAAGGATTGTGTTGATTACTTCCTCCGCGAAAACATTGTGTTTTGGAGAAGTGAAGGCATTCCAAACCACATCCTGTCATCTCAAGTGGCATGCCTAAACCACCTCTTTGCCATCAGGCAGGACAAGGACATTGCGCTACAATTAGCCAAGATGATGATCGGAGAAAAAGTTGTCGACTTGGAAACCATGAAATGCGACATGAGTCACTCATATATTTCATTTGAAGTAACAAGCAGTAGAGACTATCTGAACGAGAGAATCGTGAAAAGAGGTGCAAACTGCACATCTGTGGACGCTGCCATGGTGGCAATCACGAAAGATGGCACAAGAATACTAATACCCATCGAATGGAAATATACAGAAGGAAATGAGTATAACATAGACAAGTCTGGAACAGAGGGTAGCGGAAAGGAGCGACTACGCAGATACTCTGGGTTAATTGACAACTCTTGTCAATTACGTTCTATCGCAAATGGCTATCTTAATACTATCTATTTTGTCGAGCCCTTTTACCAACTGATGCGCCAGACACTATGGGCTGAACAAATCATAGCCCACAAAGAAGTGGAATTAATTAAAGCAGAAGATTTCGTCCATATTCATGTTATTCCAAAAGAAAACACCCAACTTTTGCATCGGAAATACAGATATTCTAAAAAGGGACTTGAAGAGACATGGCGCTCTCAACTATTAGATGAGAGAAAATACAAGTGTATCACACCTGAAGATATTGTCAGCATTTTAAATCAATCCGGCAAGTATTCCGAATTGGCAAAATACCTGAGTGTCAGATATGGATACAACTTAAAATAAGTTGGTGCGCCCTAGAAATTCAAAAACAAGAAACTTTAAAACTAAGAAATGCGAAAAACCAAATGATAAAAAATCTTAAAAATTCAGCATTTCGTTTAACAACCCTCCCGCCGCATTCTTCATTGTAATATAAAATGTGTACCTTTGCAGCCGATTTTTTTACAATTAACATAAAGTCTAACTTTATTATTTAAAAACTTAATTAAATTTTTATGTCAGAATTAACAAAGAACGTGCAGCCATTGCAGGACTTCAATTGGGAGGAGTTTGAGAATGGCACACATGCAAATGTCAGCAAGGAAGAGCTTGACAAGGCTTACAATGAAACCCTTAACAAGGTTAGTGAGCATCAGGTTGTTGACGGAACAGTAATCTCAGTAGACAAGAAAGAGGTTATCGTAAACATCGGTTACAAGAGCGACGGTATCATCTCAGCATCTGAGTTCCGCTACAATCCAGAACTGAAGGTTGGCGACGTAGTAGAAGTTTACGTTGAGAACCAGGAAGACAAGAAGGGTCAGCTGATCCTCTCTCACAAGAAGGCTCGCCTGAGCAAGAGCTGGGATCGTGTTAACGCTGCTCTTGACAACGACGAAATCACACAGGGTTACATCAAGTGCCGTACTAAGGGCGGTATGATTGTTGACGTTTTCGGTATCGAAGCATTCCTCCCAGGAAGCCAGATCGACGTTCATCCAATACGCGACTACGATCAGTTCGTAGGCAAGACAATGGAATTCAAGATCGTAAAGATCAACCAAGAATTCCGCAATGTTGTTGTTTCTCACAAGGCTCTTATCGAGGCTGAGTTGGAAGCACAGAAGAAAGAAATTATCGGCAAGCTTGAAAAGGGTCAGATTCTCGAGGGTACAGTTAAGAACATCACTTCTTACGGTGTATTCGTTGACCTCGGCGGTGTTGACGGTCTCATCCACATCACAGACCTCTCTTGGGGCCGCGTAGACGATCCTCACAAGGTTGTTGAGCTCGACCAGAAGATCAATGTTGTTATCCTCGACTTCGACGACGAGAAGAAGCGCATCGCTCTCGGCTTGAAGCAGCTCACTCCACACCCATGGGATGCTCTCGATGCAGAGCTCAAGGTTGGCGACCACGTTAACGGTAAGGTTGTTGTTATCGCTGACTACGGTGCATTCGTTGAGATTCAGCCAGGCGTTGAGGGTCTTATCCACGTATCAGAGATGTCTTGGAGCCAGCACTTGCGTTCAGCTCAGGACTTCCTGAAGGTTGGCGACGATGTAGAGGCAGTTATCCTGACACTCGACCGCGACGAGCGCAAGATGAGCCTTGGTATCAAGCAGCTTAAGGAAGATCCATGGGAGACAATCGACGTTAAGTACCCAGTTGACAGCAAGCACACAGCTAAGGTTCGCAACTTCACCAACTTCGGTGTATTTGTTGAGCTTGAGGAAGGTGTTGACGGTCTTATCCACATCAGCGACCTCTCTTGGACAAAGAAGGTTAAGCACCCATCAGAGTTCACACAGGTTGGCGCAGAAATCGACGTTATGGTTCTTGACATCGACAAGGAGAACCGTCGTCTCTCTCTCGGCCACAAGCAGCTTGAGGAGAACCCATGGGACGTTTTCGAGACAATCTATACAGTAGGTTCTGTTCACACAGGCAAGATTATCGAGACACTTGAGAAGGGTGCTGTAGTATCTCTCGAGAAGGGTGTTGAAGGTTTCGCTACTCCAAAGCACCTCGTTAAGGAAGATGGCACACAGGCTGCCAACGGCGAAGAGCTCGAGTTCAAGGTAATCGAGTTCAACAAGGACAGCAAGCGCATTATCCTTTCTCACAGCCGTACATTCGAGGATGTTCAGCGCGAAGAGAAGAAGGCTGCTGCAGCTGCTGCCAAGAAGCCACGCGCTAAGAAGGAAGAGGCTGTCAAGATTGACAACCAGCCAGCTTCTACAACACTCGGCGACATCGACATTCTTGCTGAGTTGAAGGCTAAGATGGAGAAGGGTGAGTAATCTCACTTGCACTTCACAAAATATCAAAGAGATCGGCATAACATCATGCCGGTCTCTTTTTTTACTCCTAACCGCCAAACCCGTTCGGGTTAAAAAAACAAAAACTTATTAAGCTTTATTTCTTTATATGGTTAATTATTTGTAACTTTACATGCTAATTGTCTTTTTAAAAGACAGGAAGCACATTAATACTGAAAACAAATAAAACTATATAATGCAATTTTTTGAGAAAGACTCTCAACAACAAGTAAAATGGAACTATATCCAGACATCGCCGGAAAGGGAGGCTGCCGTCAAGGAACTTAGCGAGAAAATAGGCATGAGCCCTGTTCTCGCAGGACTCCTTATAAACAGAGGCATTAAGACGGAATCGGCCGCAAAAAGATTCTTCCGCCCTATGCTCAACGAACTGATTGACCCATTCCTGATGAACGACATGGATGTAGCCGTCGACCGACTGAACGATGCTATCGGCCGCAAAGAGCGTATCATGGTTTATGGCGACTATGATGTTGACGGGTGTACTGCCGTTACATTGGTTTATAAATTCATCCTGCAATTCTACTCAAACATCGAGTACTACATTCCCGACCGATATGAAGAGGGATATGGAGTGAGCCTAAAGGGAATTGACTATGCCAAGGAGCACGACGTAAAGCTTATAATCGTGCTCGACTGCGGTATTAAGGCCACCAAAGAGATTGCATACGCCAAGAGCCTAGGTATCGATTTCATTATCTGCGACCATCATGAGCCAGACGACGAGATGCCGCCGGCCGTGGCGATACTGAATCCGAAACGCGATGATTCCACTTATCCATTCCGCCACCTCTCCGGATGCGGAGTGGGCTTCAAGTTCATGCAAGCTTTTACAAAGAACAACGGTATACCGTTTTCACGCCTCATCCCCCTACTCGACTTGTGCGTGGTGAGCATTGCGGCAGACATCGTGCCCGTTTCTGGCGAGAACCGCATACTTGCTTTCCACGGCCTCAAGCAACTTAACCAGAATCCGTCGGTGGGATTAAAGGCCATCATCGAGATTTGCGGACTTAGCAATCGCGAACTGACCATGAACGACATCGTGTTCAAGCTAGGGCCACGAATCAACGCATCGGGAAGAATGCAGAACGGCAAGGAAGCCGTTGACCTGTTGGTTGAAAAAGACATAACGAAAGCCCTTTGTGCCGCTACTCATATCAACGAATACAACGAGCAGAGAAAAGACATCGACAAGCAGATGACCGAGGAGGCCAACCAGATTGTGGCAAAGCTTGAAAACCAGCAGCACCAGGCTTCTATCGTGCTCTACGACGAGAACTGGAAGAAGGGTGTCATAGGCATCGTGGCTTCGCGTCTGACGGAAATATACATACGCCCTACGGTAGTTCTGACCATAATCGACGGCATGGCCACGGGGTCGGCACGTAGCGTTGCCGGCTTCGACATCTATAATGCCATAAAGAGTTGCAGAGACTTGCTAGAGAACTTCGGCGGCCACACCTATGCCGTGGGCTTGTCGATGAAGGTAGAAAACCTGAAGGAGTTCAAGAAACGCTTCCAAGACTATGTAAGCGAGCACATACTGCCAGAGCAGACACAGGCGATACTAGACGTGGAAGAGGTCATCGACTTCAAGGACATCAACAAGAAACTGCTTAATGACCTGAAGAAGTTTGCTCCTCACGGTCCTTTCAACACAAAACCGATATTCTGTACACGCAACGTCTATGACTACGGCACCAGCAAGGTGGTGGGCAAGCATCAGGAGCACATCAAGCTCGAGCTCGTAGACAGCAAGTCAAGCAATGTCATGAACGGCATAGCATTCGGACAAAGTGCAGCGGCCAGATACATAAAGAGCAAACGCAGCTTCGACATTGTCTACACCATAGAGGAAAACATATACAAACGTGGCGAGATACAGTTGCAGATAGAAGACATCAAGCCCTCAGACGATGACGGACAAATATAGTGAGATACTGAAAAAGCACTGGGGTTACGACAGCTTCAGAGGCATTCAGCGAAGCATTATAGAAAGCATCGGACAAGGCAGAGACACGCTAGGGCTGATGCCTACGGGAGGAGGAAAGTCAATCACGTTCCAGGTGCCCGCACTCGCTACAGAGGGTGTCTGCATAGTTATCACGCCTCTCATTGCCCTGATGAAAGACCAGGTAATGAACCTGCGAAAGAAGGGCATCATGGCAAAGGCCATATATTCGGGATTGTCGCACGACGAGACACTGACGACTCTCGAAAACTGCATCTTCGGCAAGACAAAATTCCTATACATATCGCCCGAGCGCCTGTCATCTGAATTGTTTCAAACGAAAATGAGGCACATGCGAATCAGCTTCATAACTATCGACGAAGCTCATTGCATAAGCCAGTGGGGATATGATTTCCGACCTTCTTACCTGAACATTTCTCTTATACGCAAGCTCAAGCCGGAAGTGCCGATACTGGCTCTTACGGCCACGGCCACGCCTACCGTGGTAAACGACATACAGGAGAAGCTGGAGTTCAGAGAGAAGAACGTCTTTCGCATGAGTTTTGAGCGAAAGAACCTTGCATACGTTGTCCGCAAGACAGAAAACAAATACCAGGAACTGATACATATTCTAAGCAGGGTCGGAGGCTCGGCCATTGTGTACGCAAGAAGCAGGCAACGCACGAAAGAGGTGGCGGAACTGCTTAACGGCGAGGGCATGTCGGCAACGTTCTATCATGCCGGCCTTGAGACAAACGTAAAGGACGAGAGACAAAAAGCGTGGACGCAGGATAAAATACGTATTATGGTGGCTACGAATGCCTTCGGCATGGGTATAGACAAGCCCGACGTGCGACTTGTAATACATATTGATAGCCCTGATAGCATTGAGGCTTATTTCCAAGAAGCAGGACGTGGCGGACGCGACGGCAAGAAATCATACGCCGTACTGCTATACAACAACAACGACTTTGCCAAGCTGAGCAGGCGCATAAGCGACAACTTCCCTGAAAAAGACTATATCAAACAGGTTTACGAGCATCTGGCATACTTCTACCAAATAGGCATGGGTTCGGGTTACAACAAGACGTTTGAGTTTAACATCGAAAAGTTCTGCAAGATATTCAAGCACTTCCCTGTACAGGTTGATTCCGCCCTGAAGATACTAGAGCGGGCTGGTTACATAGAATATACGGAAGAGCGTGACAATAGTGCAAGGGTAATGTTCCTGACAAGCAGAGACGAGCTATACAGGCTTAACAACAATACGCCCACAGAGGACAAGGTGATTATTGCTCTATTGCGCAACTATAGCGGGTTGTTCAGCGACTATGCCTTCATCGACGAGGGCTTCTTGGCTTCTGAAACAGGGTTCACCTCGCACGAGGTATACGAGACGCTGAAGTCTCTGAACAACAAGCGGATACTGAACTTCATTCCAAGAAAGCATATACCTTTCATCAAATACACCCAGCGCCGCGAAGAGATGCAGCACATAAGAATAATGCCTGAGGTGTACGACAGGCGCAAGGAGCAGTTCTGCGAGCGCATAGAGACGATGAAGCAATACATCCAGCGCGACACGGAATGCAGGAGCATTATGCTGCTTGCCTACTTCGGAGAGAAGGCTGCTCACCGTTGCGGACAATGCGATGTGTGCCAGTCGAAATCGGGCGAAGACAACGGCAATGAAATAGATGATGCCAAGAAGAAGATAAAAGAACTGATAGGCGACGGCAAGAGGCATCACATCACGGAACTTCACAAACTACTGATACCTGCCGCTACAATAAATGTGGCATTAGCCGATATGATGCAAGAAGAAACCGTATGCCAGCAAGACGGATTTGTTTTTATAGAGGAAGATAGAAGGAGGCAAAAGAAGATAGAGTGAGATAAAAGAAAAGATAGAGGACTTTGGCAATGCCTATGTCCTCTATCTTCCTTATTATAAATGTTTTACGAAATCTCTTGTTCTATTATTAATCCTCGGCATTCTCTGGACGGAGGCTACGAACGGTTTCTGCAGCACGCCACATTTCCATGTTGCGCATAGCTTCAAGTTCCTTGTTCAAGCCATCGCGATAGTCGGCCTTAGAGTTGGCATCGATAGAAATCTGAGCCTCGTTACCTGTCTTTACAGAGTAGTAGAGCCATTGCATAACTGGCTTGATAGCCTCACGGAAGCGAGGAGCCCAATCGAGAGCACCACGCTGTGCTGTTGTAGAACAGTTGGCATACATCCAATCCATACCCTTCTGAGCGAACAGAGGCATCAAGCTCTGTGTCAACTCTTCAACTGTCTCATTGAAAGCCTCAGATGGAGAGTGACCGTTTTCGCGGAGAACCTCATACTGAGCCTCGAGCAAACCTTCGATGGCACCCATCAGTGAACCACGCTCACCAGTGAGGTCAGATGTTGCCTCGCGCTGGAATGTTGTCTTGAACATATAACCGGCACCGATACCGATACCAAAGGCTATTGTCTTCTCCTCAGCCTTGCCTGATGCATCCTGATATACGGCGTATGAGCAGTTCAAGCCACGACCCTCGAGGAACATAGTACGCAATGATGTACCTGAACCCTTAGGAGCAACAAGAATAACATCGATGTCTGTTGGAGGAACTACGCCTGTGCGATCGCTCCAGTTGATGGCAAAACCATGTGAGTAATACAATGTCTTGCCAGGTGTAAGATATTCCTTGATTGTTGGCCATGCCTGAATCTGTCCGGCATCTGAAAGAAGCATACAGATGATTGTACCCTTCTGAGCAGCCTCTTCGATTGAGAAAAGTGTCTCGCCTGGCACCCAGCCATCAGCAACAGCCTTTTCGTATGTCTTTCCCTGACGCTGGCCAACGATGACGTTGAAACCGTTGTCGCGCAGGTTGCAAGCCTGACCAGGTCCCTGAATACCATAGCCAATAACCGCAATTGTTTCGTTCTTCAATACTTCACGTGCTTTCTCTAAAGAAAATTCTTTGTTGGTGACAACTGTCTCGATAACGCCACCAAAATTCATTTCTGCCATAATGTTTTATATTTAAAAAGTTCGACCTGTATAAGGTCAATTATTATTAATTATTCTGCTATTTGTAATTGAAGTGCAAAAGTATAAAATTATTACGAAAGAACCAAATTTACTTTCATTTTTTTACGAAAACAACCTTACATCTGCACACTTCGATAGTTTTTTCCTCGTTTTCAGGCTTTTTTGTTATGCGTATGCAATATTCGTTGTCGCCTGTCTGTTCGCGCCAGAAGCTCAGCTTATCGCCACAATAGCTCTCGGCGACGTAGGCTATCTCGAACCTTTTGATATTATGCTCACGATAATAATCTATGCCGAAGAGGTCAAGGATATGCTCAATATACTTGATTGAGTTGACATGGCCGTTCACGTCCACATCATTATAATATGTATCTATTTCACGCACAAACTCAACCTTGTCGGTCATCTTCACGCGCGAGCTCTTCTCTATCGGACATTCCTTGTCTGCCTCAATCCAGTTTGCTATGTCGCCATCATGAATCTCAAGTATATCCTGCGGCTGACGTGTCTGCGTGTCAATCATTGCCCATACGCTACGGCCATAGCCGAACACCTTGCCGTCTTCACCAACGATGCGGAAATTGCGGTTGGTGAAATACTTCATGGCGCTCTCAACCCATGTTTCAACAAAGAACTTCGTATATTGCAACGGCATCTCGTCCATCTCGACCGCAAGCCTTGAAAGCACCCATGTCTTGTGTATCGGATTGAGATACGTCATTCCGAAGTCACGGTCGGTAGAATGGAAATCGGCAGCATTCAGCAGATGATTGCCCAGATGTCCCATGAACAGACGGTGGGAGAAGTCGCAATGAAACGGCTCCGACATAAACAGATACTTACCTACCTTATCCATAAAATCAGATGTCTTTTTCTCTTTGTTCCAGATACTCGCTCACTTCTTCCTGTGTAGAACGTGTTACGGCTATACGGCCGGAACGTGTGTACTGCAACACGCAACCGAACTCGTTGAGGGCATAATAGAGGCTCATGATGTCTTCCGTCATGCCGTTCTTCATGGCAAGCACGTAGGTTGGGTTTACCTCCATGATAATGGCTTCGTGCTTACGGATAATCTTTGATATCATAGGATTCTCCATCACGATCTCGGTAGCCAGCTTGTACATACCTGTTTCACGTATAAACAGTTCGGCATCAGTATAGAACGTAGCCTTTATCACGTCTATCTTCTTTTCTATCTGGCGTGTTATTTTCTCTATCTGGTCATGGTCGCTCCATGCTGTGATAGTGTATTTATGAACGCCCTTGATGCTTGAAGCCGAAACGTTAAGGCTCTCGATGTTCACCTGTCGGCGTGTGAACACGGCTGTTATCTGATTCAATATACCGGCTATATTTTCTGAATAAACCAGCAATGTATATAATGTCTTTCCTTCCATAACTTATATCTCTATTTCAAGCAACATCTCTTCTACACTGTTTCCCGGCGGAATCATCGGGCGAACGTTATCGTCTTCCTTGATGACACACTCCAGGATATAAGGGCCGTCGGTGCTCAGCATCTTCTCTACGGCTTCTGCCAGTTGGTCGCGCTCGCTTACCAAGGCGTATGGTATGCCGTAGGCTTCTGCTATCAGAGAGTATTTCGGATTAAGCATTCGTGTGAACGACTTGCGCTGACCGAAGAACATATCCTGCCATTGGCGCACGTTGCCCAGATAGTTGTTGTTCATCATTATCATCTTTACAGGTGCCTGCTGCTCCATAATGGTTCCCAGTTCCTGAATGTTCATCTGGAATCCGCCGTCGCCGCAGAACATGCATACGGTACGCTCTGGCGCACCAAACGTGGCACCGATGGCAGCCGGCATTCCGAAGCCCATAGTACCCAATCCGCCGCTCGTAACGATAGAGCGCTTCTTGTTGTACTTGAAATAGCGGCTTGAGAACATCTGGTTCTGACCGACATCGTTGACCAATATCGCATCGCCCTTGGTTGCTTCTGCCACCACATTCACTATCTCGCCCATGAGCAGCGGACCTTCCGTAGGGTGTATGGCAGGTTCTACCACGCGCTTCAGCTCCTGCTCGTTATATTCTATGAAACTATCACGCCACTCCTTGTGGTTGTTTTTCTTGAGCAAACGTGTTATGGCTGGCAGAGTAACCTTACAATCACCTACCACCGGAACATCGGCATGCACACACTTGTTTATCTCCGAGTTGTCTATATCAAGGTGTATCACCTTTGCCTGCCTTGCGTATGTAGATATAGGACCTGTCACGCGGTCAGAGAAGCGCATGCCTACGGCAATAAGCACATCGCACTCCTGTTGCTTGACATTAGGGGCATAGTTGCCATGCATGCCCAGCATACCTACATTAAGCGGATGACCAGTAGGCAATGCCGACAAGCCCAAGATAGTGCGGGCAGCAGGCAGGTCGGCTTTCTCTATGAACTCTATCAGTTCATTATGGGCATTGCCGAGCTCCACGCCCTGACCCACAAGCACCAATGGCTTTTCTGCATTGTTTATGAGTTCGGCAGCAGCTGCTATGGCCGACTCGTCTGGTTTCGGACAAGGCATGTAGCTACGGATGAAATCTACCTTTGCCGGAATCCACTCAGTCTTGCTTACCTGAGCATTCTTTGGGAAGTCAAGCACCACAGGACCTGGACGACCGCTACGGGCAATGTAGAAAGCACGGCTTACCGCCCATGCTATGTCTTCCGGACGGCGTATCTGATAGCTCCACTTTGATATTGGCTGAGCCAAACCTACGAGGTCAACCTCCTGAAAGGCATCTGTACCAAGCGCACCGACGCCCACCTGACCGGCTATCACCACCAGCGGCGTAGAATCCATCATGGCATCTGCCACACCTGTCAACGTGTTTGTTGCACCAGGGCCACTTGTAACCAGGCACACGCCCACCTCGCCACTTACACGGGCATAGCCTTCAGCGGCATGAGCGGCCGCCTGCTCGTGGCGAACAAGTATATGGTTAAAAGCCTTATTCTCTCCTCTTGTATAATCATAGAGCGCATCGAACACGGGCATTATGGCACCGCCGGGGTAACCGAATATCGTGGTCACTCCTTCGTTCTTCAATGCTCTCATAAGTGCTTCCGCACCTGTTATCATATCATTCTTCATTCTTAAAATTCTTCATTTATCACTCTTACACCACCCTTATCGGCACTTGAAACGCTCTGTGCATAATAGCGCAAAGCCTTTGACACTTTACGGTCGCGGGTGAGCGGCTGTTGTGGACGTGCTGCCAGTTCTTCGTCAGACAGGCGCACGTTTATGGTGCGGTTAGGAATGTCTATCTCAATGATGTCGCCATCCTTTATCTTTCCGATATTGCCGCCTGATGCTGCTTCCGGTGAAATATGACCGATGCTCAAGCCGCTGGTACCGCCAGAGAAACGGCCGTCGGTTATCAGGGCACACTCTTTTCCTAAGTGCATGCTCTTGATATACGATGTAGGATAGAGCATTTCCTGCATGCCAGGACCTCCCTTAGGACCTTCGTTGGTTATCACGACACAATCGCCGCTTACAACCTTTCCTCCCAATATGCCCTCGCAAGCGGCTTCCTGAGAATCGAACACCTTTGCAGGACCTGTGAACTTCCAGATGCTTTCGTCTACGCCGGCTGTCTTTACCACACAACCGTCTTGTGCTATGTTGCCGAACAATACCGCCAATCCTCCGTCTTTGGTATATGCATGCTCAAGGTCGCGTATGCATCCGTTGGCGCGGTCGGTATCGAGTGTCTCCCACTCTTCGCTCTGGCTTCCCATCTTCGTAGAGAACCTGTAGCCCGGAGCACTATAGTATATGGTTGACGAGTTGACGAGTTGACGAGTTGACGAGTTATTTGCATCTGTTTCAGGCATTAACTTGTCTACTTGTCTACTTGTCAACTTGTCAACTTGTTTACTTGTCAACTCGTCTACTCCCAAAGTAATATCATACTTTGCCATTGCCTCTGCCGTTGTCATTCCGTCAACACGCACGGCGCTGCCATCTATGAGACCTCCCTTTGCCAATTCGCTCATGATGCCGAGAATACCTCCGGCACGGTTGCACTCCTGAACGCTATACTTCTGAGTGTTTGGTGCCAACTTGCAAAGGCAAGGCACGCGACGGCTCAGCTCGTCAATATCTTTCATGCAGAACTCAGCCCCAGCCTCTTGTGCCACAGCAAGCAGATGGAGCACGGTGTTTGTGCTTCCGCCCATGGCAATGTCAAGAGCCATGGCATTCATAAACGCCTTGCGTGTTGCTATATTGCGAGGCAATACGCTCTCATCGCCGTCTTCATAATAGGCGAAGGCGTTCTTTACTACCTGACGGGCAGCGGCCTTGAAGAGTTCTATGCGGTTGGTGTGTGTGGCAAGTACCGTTCCGTTGCCCGGCAGAGAAAGTCCGATGGCTTCGGTCAGAGAGTTCATGGAATTGGCGGTGAACATGCCTGAGCAGCTGCCGCAACCAGGGCATGAGCAGTTTTCTATCTCTGCCATATCCTCATCGCTTACAGAAGGGTCGGCACCTTTCACCATTGCCGTTATAAGGTCGGCATTCTCTCCGCGCCATCTGCCAGCTTCCATTGGTCCTCCCGAACAGAACACGGTCGGTATGTTCAGGCGCATAGAAGCCATGAGCATACCCGGCGTAACCTTGTCGCAGTTGGATATGCAAATCATGGCATCTGCCTTATGGGCATTAACCATATATTCAACGGAATCGGCTATTATGTCGCGTGAAGGCAACGAATAAAGCATGCCGTCATGCCCCATGGCTATACCGTCGTCAATGGCAATAGTATTGAACTCGGCGGCATAGCATCCCATTGCTTCTATTTCCTGCTTAACAATCTGTCCTATCTCATGCAAATGAGTGTGACCTGGCACGAACTGTGTAAAAGAATTGACGACGGCAATAATCGGCTTGCCAAATTGCTCTCGTTTCATACCTGTGGCAACCCACAAAGCGCGGGCTCCTGCCATCCTTCTACCTTCTGTGCAAACAGCACTTCTCAATTGATGTTTCATACCTATATTATATATAATGTGTGTCGTATATTTGAAAATTAGGTGCAAAGGTACTTTCTTTTTCTGTAACTGCCAATAAATTGCTGCATAAAATTATTTTCCGTTTGAAAATTGTAAGAATTACCCGCAGATTTGCGACAAAATAAAACCACAAGCACCGCAATTCGTTACAATTTGTGAGAAAACAAAAAAGCCCCTCTCTTTTGGAGAGGGGTTGGAGGTTTAGGCCTCATAAGGCTCATTGATCTAATTGGCCTCATGGGGTTCATTGGGCTATTATTATTCCCAAACGTCCCAGCTGCCGCCATGTTCCTTGGCTGTAGGGGTAGCAGTTTCATTTGGATCAATAGGTATTTTCTCGCTATTCGCATTCTCAAAACCTGATGCTGCCAGCAGCATGCTGTCAGTAGCCAGCACCACAATATCAATTTCTGGTTTTATATAATTCTTTTTCATATATTCTATGTTTAAGACCCATTTAACCTCACCGAAGGTAAGAGTCGGTTATTAGGGCATTCAGTAAAATTTTAATTACAAGGGACAAAGTCCCCCTCCTTTGGAGGGGTTAGGGGAGGTTCACCTTTTTGCCATTAACAATATACAAGCCCTTTGTAGGGTTCTTCACACGGCGGCCCTGCAGGTCATAATACTCTTCACTCCTAACTCCTAACTCCTCACTCGTAACTCCTAACTCACAATTGTCTTCTATGCCAGTAGCATCGCTATCCTCGCCCCACACCTTGATGCGTATCTTTGATGCAGCACTTTCTTCCACCTTTACAGGACTTCCTTCAAGGTTCTGCATCTCCAGATACAAGCGGAATGGGTTGAGTGTTGTACCCTCAGCAAGCTTATGCCAAGAGCCATCGCCGCCAATGGCAAGGATATTCGGATTGTCTTCCTGATTCTTCAGCTCATAGGTGCCATATACATTAAACTCTGTGAATAAAAATACACCATTATGCTCTGTCTTATAGAGCGTAGCGTCTGTAAGATTGATATTCATCGACTTTGCACTTTCGTTCTTAGCACGTATCAGATAAGGATAGTTGGCATTGAGCGTGCCGCTCATAATCTTTATCACCTCCATGTCCATGGCATCTATGGTGCCGTTGCCATCTGTATCATAGCTGTGAACATCGTTTATGTATGCCACGTCGTAGTTTTCCAAAGCTGTCATAGGAATCTCGAAAGGCACATACAGGGCGTTCCATGTCAGGTTTGGCAGCGTGCGGTTGTAGGTAAGGGTTCCTACCTTAGTGTCTCCCAACACTTCAAACTCTGTTACTTCGCCATCGTTGATAACCTTCTCTGTCAAAGGAGCCATTATGCCATAAACAAACTGGCCGTCCTGGAAATCAGTACAATAATTCGTAGCGTCTTCACTATCTCTATCTGCCGCGCTATATACCTCTTCGCCATCTACTAAAATTTGGAAAGAACATTCTCTAGGATCAGATTCATCTTCATTATTGCTCCAATAGAAGAGGTAATCTTTAGTCTTGTCATAGTCTATCTTTATGATGCTTACTCTGCCGTCATCAATAGTGTACTTGGTGCCTTCGTCCATATTGCTATTACGCACGACGATTGCATTGCCTGTCCATCCGTCACCATAGCTGTCAAACATGCGGATTATGATTTGCGGCTTATAATCTGTCCACAGAGCTGTCAGCGTAATGTCGCTTGTCAGCATAATCCTTTCATATGGCTGATAAGTAGTTTCTCCGTCGCCCACCTTCCATGCTTCAAACATCTTGCCTTCAGGTGCGGTAAAACCGCACTCTGGCAGAGTGTAGAGCTCTGCACCTTCCTCCTCTGCCATCTCGCCAGAAGCGCCCTCGCCTGCAGCAAAGCTTATCTTAAACAGCTTTGAGATGGTGTAGATGTTGTCAGATTCCAGTTCTCCTATTCCCTTCAGCTCACCATCGGTGTTGTAAAAAATATAGCCTTCGGGCAGAGTAATATTTCTGTCTTCAGAATAATAATTAACAGTCATACCTGTAACATTTCCTTCGAGCTGTAGTGAGCCACCATTATATTCAATAGTAGCAAACTTGCTATTGGTAAAGGTTCCTCCCGAAATGGTTGTAGTGCCATATGTATATATAGCATAATTAGAACGTTCTGCATCAAAACTACCGCCTGTGATGGTAAGATAAGCTTCTTCAGAACAACGGACAATCACTGTTGTTATCTCTGAGGTTTCATAAGCAGCAAATTCACCTCCGTTGATTGTTAGCTGTCCACCTTCAACAGAGATTACAGCTGAACCAGCACCTTCATATCTACCATTTTCTATGGTGAGGTTTGCGACTTCGGCATTATCTAACCATATTGAATAACAACCTCCATCCGTTGAAACCACTTTGCCGCCACCACCAGCAGAATTATCCGTCAGTGTAACCGTGCAAGCTCGGAGATCAAGAGTATGAGTATTGCTTACCAACTCCTTGCCATTAAGGTCAAGGGTGAAGGTGCCTCCCCGTATGGTATAACTTACATCTGAACTAATATCATTCTGCAACTGGATATAGCCAACTGTGCTGTTCTCTGCACTGGCAGCATTGAAAGCATCTTGGAGCGTACCATACTCGGTCAACGCATCTTTCGATGCGCCCCACTTGGCTTCTATTGTCATTTCGCATGTTGTACACTTGTCATTTTCTATAGATGGATGAGTGCAAACTGCTTCACATACGCTACACACACCATTATCGAATGAATGAGCACTAAAGCATAAAGAAGCCTGATTGCCATATTCAGATGCAGGCAATTCTAGATAAGCATTATTGGCAGGTATTACGGTTGCTCTTTCCCATATATTTACACCATCTTTTTCCTCCAATATATAATATACATTATCTCCTTCTTCCAATGTTTTTTCATAAGGACTTCCTGTAAGAAGATTATTATTGACAGGATTTACATCTGCGCTACTTGTAGAGATGAAATTATATGTACCCTCATCTCCTTCTATCACAACCCCTGTATTAGCAGGAATAACGGTGCCTTCGATTTGTTCAAGTTTAATGCCACCACTCATACTCACTTCCGTCACGATGTAGGCAGTAATGCCTTCAGGGATTACTACGTTAAAAGCTAAATACAATGTAGTGTGTCCGGTTGAAGGGATTGTCAAAGAAAGTGTAATAGTTCCTCCCGCCCACGCTCCAATGGGCATCATTATCGCCACGAGGGCGATGAGCATTGCTTGTAAGGTCTTTTTCATAAGCTTCTATTGTTTTTAATTATTATGTTGGAATCGAGAGTGAGAAAGGTGTTAAGGTCTTGCAAACGAGCAGTTTGGCATTTACTCGTAACTGACTTTGCAAATATAGAGATTTTTCTTAAAACTAACAAATTTTTTGATGCTTATTTTTGGGGTTGTTAAGGAGTAAAGAAGTAGAAGTAATTAAGAAGTTAAGTAGTTAAGCCGAATGCTTTGCAAGCCTCCACTCTTAGCATACATATACAAAAACACTGCATATATATCCACCTTTATAACCTATTAGAAACCAAAGGATTACAAAAGCCACGCAAAGAAATGCCAGATCTCGATGCAAGAAGTGCCAGATCTCTCATCGAGAACTGGCACTTCTTGGCTAAAGAACTAACCGTTCTTGATAAACAGAGCACCCGGTAAATGCATATTTATACACGATTCCAGTTTGCAAACAACTTACATGACGACGGTATTTTTACATATAAGCAAGACGAAAGGGGTACTTTCCATCCTCAGAGAGAGTTACAGAGTTTTCACTGATTTCGGTCTTCCTTTTGAGATGTATGTGAATGTGAATACTTTGCCAGTTACTTCTGTTTCTCATTCAAAAGCATATCCAGAACTTTCATCCCCTGTTCTGTCAGGTAATACTTTTGTTTAGGATGACGAGGGGTGTCTGGATTGGTCAGATTTATCAACCCTGCTTCCACGCCTGGGGTGATGTATTGCTTCCTGAACAAGCGCTTGCTAAGAGGTGACAAGTTGGTGACAAGCTGAAGCTCGGATGCTGACATTTTTTTGTCTTCCAAACTGATTATCAACGATTTTACCTGTGGTGACAAGTTGGTGACAAGTTGGTGACAAGCTTGTGACAAGTTCGGTTCTTCGGGTTCATTTACTACAACACTGAAAGCAGTCAGAAGACCTACATTGAAAATGGCTTTAGGACTTCCGTTCTTTTCAAGCAATTCAAAAACTTCGCCCACACCATGATTGAACATGTTCACGTAGTTAAGCGTACGCATCATTTCGGCGATGACGCTATTGCGGTAATCGTTCACATTAGGGAAGTTTTCCGGACGGGCTTGCCCATACAAGCCACCAGGATTCATTATCTCAATATGATTGTCGTATTGGTAAAGGCGTGTTGGCATATTCGACTGATAGTCACGATGCATTACCGCATTCATTAACAATTCGCGCAATGCCTTATATGGGTAGTTCAATACATTCTTTTCCCGAAGAATGCTGATGGATACCGGACGCTGGGTAACGATACCGTCACGAATAAAGTTCTCCAGTTCTGGCAAAATCTTATACAAGCAACCTGCAAAACGGCGTTCATTGAGAATGCTCCCTCCATTGTTGTCGCCATTGAAGCGTACAAACTGGATATAGGCTCCAGGGATAAAATATTTAGGATTACGACCAAACATTATCATTGCCGCATAGGTAGGGCTGTCGTATGTCAGATTATACAATCGTAGAGAAGCCAATTGTTCTTTCAAAGAGCGATGGTCGTCAACCAGCACATCGGGATCTATTGCCTTGGGTAAATATTCAGCAATAATAATATCCGTATGTATATCATCAATCGTTGCCTCACGGCAAGGACGAGTATCGAACGTAGGCAGACTTGAAGCGCATCGTTCAGAAAGGATGCGTTCTTCATCAACCGTAGCAATATCCCTGCGAGGGCCTATGCGAATAAATGTTCTGCCACGGTAGCGTACTGGGGTATCGAACGAGGGAGTTACTTCTACAACCAACACATCCCCTTGTTCTGTTGTTACTTTCTCTGTGGTCATCATCGGCAAAGGAAGTATATTTCCATCAGAACGTATGCCGCTTATTCTTTTCATCAGCGTGTCGGTAACTTGCAATCCTGCAATATCACCATTGTCCTTTACTCCTATAAGCAAATAGCCCTTTTGTCGAGAACCTGGCATATCATTGGCAAAAGCACATATCGCTTCCTGAAACTTGTCCATATCTCCAGTCGATATGGTTCGCTCTATGCGGTAGTCTTCATCTGAAGCTATGATATTGTTTAATTCATCAATAGTCATATTACTTAATTATTTCATCTTATTCAAACGTCAACAATTGTTGCGATAATATCCACATGGATTTTCACGCTCCTTTGGCTGAGCCTCCAAATTTGCGATGCAGACCCAGATGGTGCGGTGCTGCTCTTCGCATTATTGGTTACCGCAAAGATACAACTTTTAAGTACAAATCAAAGGGTTGATTGAAAAAAAATGACAAATCCCTCATCAAGAACTGGCATTTCTTGGCTAATTCACCTTTTTTTGCTCCGAGAACCGTAATTTTCATAAAAAAACAAGGCTAAGGAAAGCAATGTCGCTTGTGCCTACAAAAATTCATGCGGATTTATTTTGCAGAATAAACTCTTTTAATTATTTTTGCATTTGACAAACCAATGTGTAACTTTAAAACCGCAATACAAGAAACAGACAGAAACGAATTAATATAAAGGAGATTGTTTGCGCCATGATGCACATCGCTCCGCAAGAGACTAATTAACCAAAGTTATTATTAACACTCGGCGTAGTCTCATTCGTACTTTTAAAAATATTGAGCTTTTAGCTCTTGTTCTCTTCCTATTGAATACCGCCAATATTCCGTATACTGAGATCAGGTAGACTGAAGGTTCACGCTGTTTAGGCGTGAGCTGTTCTGTACTTGTTAGTATACATGGTCACTTGGCGGTAACCAAATAGGAAGGCGAGTAACGGATGGTTTCGCGCCTTTTTACGTCGTCATCATAAATGAAAAGAATTGTTTTATCGTATTTTTTTATATCATTTTTTATTACGGCCATTTCACAAGTTCCAAATAAAATGAACTATACCATCATGTTAACAAATCCAACATCAGGATTAATTAAACAAAATTGCGAGGTCAAATTGCAAATAGAGCTCCATAAAGACCATGGAAATGGAGATTTAATTTGGTCGCAAAATTATGATACAAAGACTGATGATAGAGGTCTTTGCAACTTAACACTATCATTCCCTGATGATTTTAATTGGAATAAAGGTCCGTACTTTATGAAGCTGTATGCAGACGGTGACAGTATTGGTTCTTCACCATTACTTTCCGTTCCTTACTCTTTCACATCAGCTTCAATTGAAGGTAACATAACTCGAAACGAACTAATTGGTACATGGATTGGAAAAGATGATTGGGGCGACACAACAAGTTGGATATTCAATCCTGACGGTTCAGGGAAACATAGAACGAATCCTTTTGAATGGAAACTAAATAATGCAGGACATCTGCTTCTTAAAGAAATAACAGATAAAGACGGAACGTATTATCAAGCATATAGCATTTTCATGGTTTCCGAAAACGAGATTGTTATAGGAGATACAGATGGTTGTCTTTTAAAAAAACAATAAGATGAATAAAATTATAACATTAGTAACTTTCTTATTGATTATTTCTATTGATACATTTCCCCAATGTTTACATTATGATTATACATACTCACCATGTATCATTAAGAATAACAATGTTTTAGGGCTTCTTTCCGATGTGCCTATTATATCTGAGAATAATGCTATTGGCGGATATCCATTATATGGTAACTATTGTATTTCAACAAAAATACATACAGAAACAACAGATAATATATCTATATATCGAACAAAAGATGGATATATAAACATTTATTCTGAAAAAACAAAAGTTTCTGTCTATCTATACAATTTAAAAGGTGAAATCATTGGGATTTATGAAGATTCTAGAGCACATTGTTTTGATATTACAAAGCGAAAAGTTCCTATTATAATGAAAGTTTATGGCTTAAATATAAACAAGACATACAAAATCATGTAATAATAGTTATTTTAAAACCTGTTGGTGGAATTAATTTTGAGCGTACTTAATTCTCCAACAGGTATATTTTATAATAATTTATAAAGTTAAAATCAGATTTATAACCGCATCACTTCTTTCACAAAAGTGGTGCGGTTTTGACTCGTAAGCGATGCAGTTTTGCCTTGTATATACTTTCCATCATTCGACAATGAAAACATTTTATTGTACTCGCTTAATCGAAATTTTGTAGTAACTTTTAATAAGTTACGCTGCGTTTCGGGATAAAAAATAAATAATTTATTTTGTTTTTATTCGTTGCACTCATCAACCCGTCGCCTTCGCTCAACAACCCGTCTCCGCTCAACTTATATAAATTTCTCACGTTCGACAATGAAATCATTTCATTGTACTCGCTTAATCGAAATTTTGTAGTAACTTTTAATAAGTTACGCTGCGTTTCGGGATAAAAAATAAATAGATTTATTTTGTTCTCCGCTCAACTTGTAGTAACTTTGCAGTCAAAATCAAAAAAGGATATATTAATAAGGTATAAAAAAGAATGATAACACTCACTAACATCGAGATTTCTTTCGGTAAGAAAACACTTTACAAGGACGTTAATCTGAAATTTACAAGCGGCAACATTTATGGCATTATCGGTGCCAACGGTGCCGGAAAGTCTACCCTGCTCCGCGCTATCTGCGGAGAACTGGAACCAAACAAGGGAACAGTGGAACTGGGACCTGGCGAACGCTTGTCGGTATTGGAGCAGGACCACTTCAAATATGACGAATTTACGGTAATGGACACCGTACTCATGGGCCACCAGCCGCTATGGGCAAACATGAAGGAGCGCGAAGCTCTCTATGCAAAAGACGAGATGACCGAGGAAGACGGCAACCGCGCTGCCGACCTTGAGATGGCTTTTGCTGAAATGAACGGTTGGGAAGCCGAGAGCGAGGCTGCTCAGCTGTTGCAGAACCTTGGTGTAAAGGAACCGGAGCACTACAAGATGATGAGCGAGATATCAAACAACGAGAAGGTGCGCGTGATGCTGGCAAAGGCTTTGTTCGGCCACCCAGACAACCTGTTGCTCGACGAGCCTACCAACGACCTCGACCTTGACACCGTGCAGTGGCTTGAGGAATATCTCAGCAACCTTGAGCAATGCGTGCTGGTCGTATCTCACGACCGCCACTTCCTCGATGCCGTGTCTACACAGACGGTGGACATTGACTTCGGCAAGGTAACACTATTCTCTGGCAACTACTCTTTCTGGTATGAGTCTTCACAGCTCGCATTGCGTCAGGCGCAGAATCAGAAGATGAAGGCAGAGGAAAAGCGCAAGCAATTGGAAGAGTTCATTCGCCGCTTCTCTGCCAATGTGGCAAAGAGTAAGCAGACAACCTCGCGCAAGAAGATGCTCGAGAAACTCAACGTAGAGCAGATTACTCCATCTACACGTAAGTATCCGGGCATCATATTCTCTATGGAACGCGAACCTGGAACACAGATTCTGGAGGTTGAAGGCCTGAAGGCGGTAGATGCTGACGGCACAGTACTGTTTGACAACGTGAACTTCACAATAGAAAAGGGCCAGAAGACGGTATTCCTGAGCCGCAACCCGAAAGCGATGACAGCCTTGTTTGAGATAATCAACGGCAACCGTAAGGCAGATGCGGGCGAATACAAATGGGGCGTGACCATCACAACTGCCTACCTGCCACTGGACAATACCGAGTTCTTCAACAGCGAAATGAATCTTGTTGACTGGCTCAGCCAATACGGAAAGGGCAACGAGGTGATGATGAAGTCGTTCCTCGGACGCATGCTCTTTAAGGATGAGGACGTGCTGAAGAAGGTAAACGTGCTATCTGGAGGCGAGAAGATGCGCTGTATGATTGCAAGAATGCAGCTCAAGAACGCCAACTGCCTTGTTCTGGACACTCCAACAAACCACCTCGACTTGGAAAGCATTCAGGCATTCAACAACAATCTGATAAACTTCAAGGGCAACATTATCTTTGCCAGCCATGACCATGAGTTCATCAACACCGTGGCTGACCGCATCATAGAGCTTACTCCTAAGGGTACCATCGACAAGCTCACTACTTACGATGAGTATATCTACGACGAGCAGATTAAGGAGCAGAAGGCGAAGATGTATTCTTAATGCGTAACTCATAATTCCTAATTCATAACTCCTAACTCCTAACTCATAACTCCTAACTCCTAACTCCTAACTCTTATGGCATGGTTTTTGCATGTTAGGCAACAACAAACATTAATTGAATCATGGAAGAAAAAGAAATAAAAGACGAGGAACTGCTCAACAAGGAAGAGCAAGAAACTGACAATAAGGCAGAAGCAACAGAAACTGCCAACGAAGAGAATACAGAAGAACAGCAGCCAGAGGAAGAGAAAGACCCGCTGGAACTGGCAAACGAGCAGATAGAAGAACTGAAAGACAAGTATCTGCGTTCTGTGGCTGAATTTGACAACTATCGCAAGCGCACACTAAAGGAAAAGGCAGAGCTGATACTGAACGGAGGCGAGAAAGCCATAACAGCCATCCTGCCAATTCTCGACGACATGGAGCGCGCCATTGCCAACGGACAGAAGACCGACGACCCAGCCGTGCTTAGAGAGGGCATGGAACTGATTTTCACAAAGTTCAACAAAACGCTTGAGGGTCTTGGCGTAAGCAAGATTGCTACCGAGAATGCCGATTTCGACACAGATATTCATGAAGCCATAGCTATGGTGCCGGGTATGGGCGACGACAAGAAAGGCAAGGTGCTCGACTGCGTGCAAACAGGCTATAAGCTCAACGAGAAAGTCATCAGACATGCCAAAGTGGCTGTGGGACAATAATAATGCTTAATTCTTAATGCTTAATTCTTAATGCTTAATGCATAATTCTTAATGCATAATTCTTAAATTAAATGGCAAAGAGAGATTATTACGAAGTGCTTGGCGTAAGCAAAGATGCTTCAGAAGACGAAATAAAGAAGGCATACCGCAAGATTGCCATCAAGTACCACCCTGACCGCAACCCTGGCAACAAAGAAGCCGAGGAGAAGTTCAAGGAGGCAGCTGAGGCATACGATGTGCTTCACGACGCTCAGAAGCGCCAGCAGTACGACCAGTTCGGATTCAACGGACCTGGTGCGGGCGGCTTCGGCGGATTCAGCGGCGCCAGCATGAACATGGATGACATATTCTCTATGTTCGGCGACATCTTCGGCGGCCGTGCAGGAGGCTTCGGAGGCTTTGGCGGTGGCGGACAGCGCCGTCCTCAGCAACACCGCGGCAGCGACCTGCGACTGAAAGTAAAGCTTTCGCTCAGCGAAGTGGCAACAGGAGTAACAAAGAAGTTCAAGGTAAGAAAAGACATGACCTGCTCTCATTGCCACGGTAGCGGAGCAGAAGCTGGCAGTGCCACTGAGACATGTCCGACATGCCACGGCTCTGGTGTTATCACCCATACCACACAAAGCATCTTTGGCATGATGCAGACACAGGGCGTATGCCCTACCTGCAACGGCGAAGGCAAGGTAATCAAGAACAAGTGTAAGCATTGCGGAGGCACAGGTGTTGAAAAAGGTGAAGAGGTTGTAGAGATAAACATTCCGGCTGGCGTAGCAGAGGGAATGGTTGTCAACGTGCCAGGCAAAGGCAATGCCGGACAGCACAACGGCATAAACGGCGACATACAGGTGTTCATAGAAGAGGAAGAGAACGACACATTCGTTCGCGACGGCAACGATTTGATATACAACTTGTTGCTGGACTTCCCTACTGCTGCACTTGGAGACGACGTTGAGATTCCTACAATAGAAGGAACAAAGCTGAAAGTAAAGCTGGAGGCAGGCACACAGCCAGGCAAGACACTGCGACTGAGAGGCAAAGGACTGCCGTCGGTGCAAGGCTACGGACACGGCAAGGGCGACCTGATTGTGCAGGTTAGCGTTTACGTGCCAAAGACACTCAGCAAAGACGAAAAGGAAGCGCTTAAGAAGTTCAAGAGCAGCGACAACTTCAAAGGCGATGCAGCCACCAAGCGCACTATTTTCCAGAGATTCATGAATTATTTTAGTTGATTATGACATACAAAGAGACCACTGACTATCTGTTCAATCAGATGCCGATGTTTGAACGCCAAGGAGCAAGCGGATATAAGGAAGGACTGGAAAACACGCTGGCGCTGGATACTCACTTCGGCCATCCGCACCGCTCGTACCACACCATACATATAGGAGGCACGAACGGCAAGGGGTCATGTTCGCACACTATATCCGCAATACTGCAATGTTGCGGATATAAGGTTGGTCTCTATACCTCACCTCATATCCTCGACTTCAGAGAGCGAATAAGAATAAACGGACAACCTATCAGCGAGGAATACGTAGTAGAGTTTGTCGAGCACGAACGCACGTTCTTTGAGAAGATGAGCCCTTCATTCTTTGAAGTGACAACGGCCATGGCTCTTAAATATTTCAAAGACATGCAGGTTGACATTGCCGTCATCGAAGTGGGATTGGGCGGAAATCTGGATTGCACGAACATTATCTCGCCGCTGGTGTCTGTCATTACCAATATCAGCTACGACCACACTCAGTTCTTGGGCGACACTCTTGAAAAGATTGCTGCAGAGAAAGCGGGTATCATAAAGAGAGGCGTGCCCGTTGTCATCGGCGAAGCAACGGAAGAGACACGCCACGTCTTCGAAAAGAAGGCTAGAGAATGTAATACAAGAATAGTATTTGCCGAAGACAACCCATTTATACTTGAGGCTGAAACCACAGAAGAAGGGCTGATTTACACTACAAGGAATATGGGAAAGATGGTTGGCGACCTGAAAGGCATCTACCAAGAGAAAAACGCCAACACAATATTGGCAGCAATGAACGAGCTTGCCAAGTTAGGGTATGTTGCTGAATTTGCCGACAATGAAAGCGCTGCAAAGAACACAAAGGAGATAAAGCAGGCGTTCAAGTGCGTGGCAGAATTAACAGGCTTGATGGGACGCTGGCAGAAAATAAAGGATGTTCCGTTGGTGGTTTGCGACACCGGCCACAATCCTGCCGGTTGGAAATACATCTCTAAACAGCTAGCTACAGTGAAGTGCAAGCAGATGCACATCGTGTTCGGTATGGTTGACGACAAGGATTGCGAAGGCGTGATAGAACAGTTACCTCTCGATGCTATATACTATTTTACCAAACCAGACAACAAACGAGGCGTCGACGAGGATATAATCGAGGAACTGGCAAAGCAAAAAGGACTGAACGGCCAATGCTATAAGTCTGTCAAAGAAGCATATAAAGCTGCGTCGCACAATGCTTCACACGATGACTTCATATTCGTTGGCGGCAGCACATACATTGTGGCAGACTTCCTAAAAGAGTGCGTTTAGTTGTTTTTAACATTTAACAGATTGTTTTTTTTAGTATTTCGTTTGTTAATTTCGTTTTTTTTCGGTTACTTTGCAAATATAATGTAACTTAAAACAACGAGAATATGACAAACACAACAGAAAACGTGGCATTATGTGGCTTGAACCGTAAAGATTTCCAAGCCACGATACAAGGTAAAAAAACTGATTTATATATACTCAGAAACCGTAAAGGATACGAAGTCGCAATAACAAACTATGGTGGTGCTATCTGCGCCATTATGGTGCCTGATAAAGATGGCAACGTAGCAAACGTAATACAAGGTCATGATAACATTCAGGATGTTATCAATAGCCCAGAACCATTTCTTTCTACTCTTATAGGCAGATACGGCAACCGCATCTGCCGCGGACAGTTTACACTTAACGGAAAGGAATATCAGCTGGCAATAAACAACGGACCTAACGCTCTGCATGGCGGTCCTACAGGTTTCCACACACGCGTATGGGATGCACGTCAGATGGGTCCACGCACATTGGCGCTGAACTATGTTTCATCATACGGAGAAGAAGGTTTTACAGGCGAATTCAGAGTAACAGTAGAGTTTACATTCACCGATGCAAACGAACTGATTATCGAATATATGGCAACAACAAACAAGAAGACCGTGATGAACCTTACACACCATGGTTATTTCAGCCTTGCCGGTGTTGCCAACCCTACCCCAACCATCGACAACCTTGAGTGCGAGATTAATGCTGACTACTATTTGCCAATAGACGACACTTGCATTCCTACAGGCGAAATCAGATTCGTAAAGGACACTCCATTTGATTTCCGCACAACCAAACCGGTAGGACAAGACATTAACGCCGACAACGAACAAATAAAGAATGGTAACGGTTACGACCATTGCTTCGTGCTTAACAAGAAAGAAGAAGGCGAGCTGAGCTTTGCTGCAAAGATTAAAGACCCTGTGAGCGGAAGAACAATGGAGGTTTACACAACAGAGCCAGGCGTACAGGTATATAGCGACAATTGGGCTGATGGTTATAAAGGTTATCATGGTGCTACTTTCGGACGCCGCTCAGCGATATGCTTCGAATGCCAGCATTTCCCAGACACACCTAACCATCCGTATTTCCCTTCTTCTGTACTTAATCCTGGTCAGCAGTACAAGCAGAAGACAATTTATAAATTTGGCGTAGAATAAACCCACAATATAGGGCGGACTTTCTGTTCGCCCTATTTCTGAATATATAAAGAACTAAAATTAATTACTATGGATATAGAATTTGTAAGAAGCCGCTTTATTAAGCATTTTGACGGAAAGGAAGGAAACATCTATGCATCTCCGGGACGCATTAACTTAATTGGAGAACACACAGATTATAATGGGGGATTCGTATTCCCAGGAGCAGTAGACAAGGGTATAATGTGCGAAATTCGCCCTAATGGCACAAACACTATCATGTGCTACTCTATTGACCTTAAAGACCGCGTTGAGTTTAAGGTTGATGATCCACAAGGACCGCGCACAAGCTGGGCACGCTATATTTATGGCGTTGTTCAGGAAATGAAGAAGCTGGGCGTTGACGTAAAGGGTTTCAATACGGCTTTCGCTGGTGACGTTCCTCTGGGAGCAGGCATGTCTTCTTCTGCTGCACTTGAAAGTTGCTATGCATTTGCACTCAACGACTTGTTTGGCGACAACAAAGTAAGCAAATGGGATTTGGTTCTTGCAGGACAAGCAACAGAGCACAATTACTGCGGAGTAAAATGTGGTATCATGGATCAGTTTGCATCTGTGTTTGGCAAAGAGGGATGCCTGATGCGTCTTGACTGTCGTAGCCGTGAGTTTGAGTACTTCCCATTCAAGCTTGAGGGATATAAGCTGGTGCTTCTTGATTCTGTTGTTAAGCATGAACTGTCTGGTTCACCATATAACGACCGCCGCAATTCTTGCGAGAATGTTGTTAAGCACATTGCAGAGAAGCATCCAGAAGCTACATTTGAGACTCTACGCGACTGCACATGGGAGCAGCTCGAAGAAGTTAAAGACGCTGTAGGCGAAGAGGATTACAAGCGAGCTAAGTTTGTTCTTGGCGAGAAAGACCGCGTATTGGCTGTTTGCGATGCCTTGAACAATGGCGACTATGAGACAGTAGGACAGAAGATGTATGAAACACATTACGGGCTTTCTAAGGAATATGAGGTTTCTTGTGAGGAACTTGACTATCTCAATGACATTGCCAAGGAGAATGGCGTAACAGGAAGCCGTATAATGGGCGGTGGATTTGGCGGATGTACTATCAATCTGGTTAAAGACGAAGTATACGACAACTTCATCAAGGATGCCAAGGAGAAGTTTGCTGCTAAATTCGGCCATGAGCCAAAGGTTTACAATGTTGTAATAAGTGATGGCTCACGCAAAATCTGTTAATCAAAACAAATCAATTAATATGAAAGTGCCCTAAAAGCCAAAAGACTTTTAGGGCACTTCTTTTTTATACTATCCAACAAGTTCTATATCTTGTTGATATCTACATAGCCGTTCATCACAGCATAAATAGTCAAAGCAGAAACGCTCTTCATTTTCAGCTTCTCCATTATATTCTTTCTGTGGGTAACAACCGTAGCAAGTCCTATGTTTAGCTTGTCTGCTATCTCCTTATTGATAAACCCTTGAACTATTAGCGTCATCACCTCTATCTCACGGTCAGAAAGGATTTTAGGCTGAGACATAGGAGGCAGGTGCTTGCCATGAGCATGGGCGCTCTGTTGCAATGCCAACAGCGACTTAATAAGCATATTCTCCGGCACATTGATGCAAAGGCAATGGAAACCGTTCAACTGTGTTGTAGAATCAAGAGATAAGGTAAGGACAATTGTCTTGTGGCGGTTGTCTGTAAAGAAGCTACGGTTTTGCAGAACAATATTCATAGAAACAAAATAATGGAAATATTGCTCTGGGGCGTTCGCTTGCAACTCTGCAAAAGAACCGAAACAATCGACAGTAGCTATAGGCATGACGTTCTGTAATAAAGATTTTAACCCTAATACCGCAAGGGTATTAGGGTCAACAATCGCTATCTTAGGCATGCCTTTGTGTTGCTGCATAAGAAAAGAGTATTATGAAAGGAATCCAAGCAACGCACCGGCAGCAACGGCAGAACCGATAACACCAGCTACGTTTGGACCCATAGCATGCATCAAAAGGAAGTTCTTACGGTCGTATTCCAAACCTATGTTATGGCTGATACGAGCACTCATAGGCACAGCTGAAACGCCTGCGTTTCCGATAAGCGGATTCAGTTTCTTGCCTTCTGGCAAGAAAAGGTTCATACCTTTGACAAACAATACTCCACTTGCTGTTGCAACAACAAATGCGCAAGCACCTACAACAAAGATAAACAATGTATTTAGTGTAAGGAATTCGCTTGCCTGTGTTGAACATCCAACTGTAAGACCGAGCAATACGACTACTACGTCATTAAGTGCAGAACCTGCTGTCTTAGCAAGACGTGTTGTTTTTCCTGACTCCTTAAGCAAGTTTCCGAAGAAAAGCATACCCAACAATGGCAGACCTGAAGGAACTATGAATGTTGTAAGCAACAAACCAATTACAGGGAAAAGAATGCGCTCTGTCTGACTAACCTGACGAGCTGGCTTCATACGGATAAGTCGCTCCTTCTTAGTGGTAAGAGCACGCATTACCATTGGCTGAATCAGTGGTACGAGCGCCATGTATGAATAAGCACATACAGCAATAGCACCCATCAAGTTCGGACAAAGCTTAGATGATAAGAAGATGGCGGTAGGGCCGTCTGCACCACCGATAATTGCAATACCGGCAGCCTGATTAGGTTCAAAACCTAATGCCAAAGCAACCATATAAGCACTGAAGATACCAAACTGGGCAGCAGCACCGATAAGCACGAGCTTGGGGTTAGCAATAAGTGCAGAGAAATCAGTCATGGCACCGATGCCAAGGAACACCAATGGCGGGTACCATCCCATGCGCACACCTTGATAGAATATGTTCAACACGGAGTTGTCCTCATATAGACCTATCTCCAAACCAGCATCAGCACGGAAAGGAATATTACCGAGAATGATACCAAGACCAATAGGAATGAGCAACAACGGTTCGAAATCTTTCTTTATCGCAAGATAAATAAGGATTGCACCAACGACAATCATAATGAGGTTACCTGCCGTAGCATTTGCAAAGCCCGTATAGGTAAGAAACTCATTGAAATTATTTATAATAAACTCTCCCATCTCTCATTAACCTATTGTTACCAATACAGAACCTTCCATTACTGTATCGCCTGGTTTTACTAAAACTGATGTAATTGTACCTGAACACTCAGCCTCAATGTTGTTCTGCATCTTCATTGCCTCAAGCACCAAGATAGGATCACCTTCGTTAACTTTCTGACCGACAACTACATTGATTGAGGTCACTGTTCCTGGCAATGGTGACTTTGTTGGCATTCCTGCACCTGCTGGTGCTGCTGGCTGAGGCTGTACAGGAGCTGCTGCTACAGGACGTGGAGCTGCTGGCTGTGGAGCGACAACCTTAGGCTTTGTTATTGCATGAGCAGGATTTATTGGCTGCTGCAATTCTACCTCAAATGAAATACCATTAACATTTACCTTGGCAAGGTTGCCTTCTACTTCTTCTATTTCTACGTCGTAATCGACACCCTGTACTTTATATTGATACTTATTCATAGTTATAATGCTTAAATCTTTTACTTATTGTTTTCTAATAATGTCGCAGATTAATTATTCATGGAAATGAGTCATCTGCAAGTACTCATTTGACCAGTCAGTATCTTTTGGCTTGATAGTGATAATACCACTTTCAACATCATGAACATCATCCTGATACTGCTTTAATGCCATAGAGATAACAGCAATATAAACTTCTTTGTCTATACCCTTGGTCTTCAAACCGTCCTGAAGAATTGTACTTGTCTTATGACCGACCTCCTTTGTCTTCTCAACAGTCTTGACACCAGCCTTAACAGGTTGAATCTTCGCCATCTTCTCACGATGCTTCATGAATATTCCGAACAATGTGAAGAATATCCAAAGCAGAGCAAGACAGAAGAAAACAATACCCATAGCAAGAATAGTTATACCAAAACCGTGGGGGTCTTCACGCTTCAGTTTTGCTATCTTAGATTCCTTTTCTGATACTTCATTGGAAATCCAAGGAGTAACAGCTTCTGCCTGACGCACTTCCCAAACATTGCCGTCTTTGTTATGAACTAAGGCATAAGATTGGTTAGGTTCCAACGCAGGAACAGTTACTGAATCTATCAAGTTTACTCCATTTCCATTATACAATGCTATCCACGTTTCTTTGCCGGGCTCTACAGGAACCGTAAGATGCAAAGCACCCTGTGCTGGGTTGCCATTACAATAGAACAACAAGTGCTGATGACCGCCTAAGTTTGTTCGCGTTTCACCATTTGGAATGACGCTCATCATCTTTACGCGTTCAGGAACACTTAACTCCTTGTTTAGCACAGCACGATTGGTAGTCAGATACATACCACGGATATTGTAGGTGGTATGAGATATGTTGGCTATCTCAATCCACGCCTTACATTGTCCGTATTCGTCCTGTACATTAGCGGTATTGTCTGTCATCACCTCGTTAATCTTGATGCTGTTCTCTACCTGACCGAACATCATCGAAGAACCGGCGAAGAACATACCGCACAACAGTAATCCGAATTTCTTCATTTTTGTTTTAAAAGTTATAATATTGTTTGTTTTAAGTTTTTATCTTACATTCCGCAACACAATAATATTATCAATTGTGCTGTAAAGATACGAAGGAACATTGACAGAGGATAAACTGTTGAGTATCCTACCGCTGGTGCTTCCTTTGAACATATCTGATTTGCATATGCCAATGCTGGCGGGTCTGTATATGTACCGGCAAGCATACCCATAATTGTGAAGTAATTGAACTTATACTTCAGGCGTGCTATCGTACCAATTATTAAAATAGGTATAATGGTTATCAAGAAACCTGTATACACGTATTTCAAACCGTCACCTTCTACCACAGTGTCCCAGAATCCAGCACCGGCTTTAATGCCTACGCTGGCAAGGAACAGCACAAGACCGATTTCACGCAACATCATATTGGCACTTGTTGTTGTATATGTAACAAGGTGAGCTTTATAACCATATCGTCCTATCAAGATTGCTATGATAAGCGGACCTCCGGCAATACCCAATTTCATTGCCACAGGCATTCCTGGAATGGCAAACGGAATGCTTCCGAAGATTATACCGGCGATAATGCCAAGGAATATAGTTGCAATGTTAGGAGCCTGCAGGCGCTTTATCGAATTACCAAGCACTTCTGCCACATGGTCAACGGCATCCTCAGGACCTACTACCATCACCTTGTCGCCCACCTGCAATGCAAGGTTACTGCTGGCAAAGATGTCCATGCCCTGACGTGTAACACGAGTCACGTTAACACCATAAAGGGAAGAGAAATGCATCTGTCCCAATGTCTTTCCATTTATAGAAGACCTTGTCACGCGAATACGCTTTGATATAAGCGGTTGGTCTTGCTTTTCCCATGCAACCTCTATTTCTTCTCCGATAAAGGCCGCAATGGCTTTCGCATCAGCCTCTGCGCATACGATGAACACTTGGTCGCCCATTTCGAAGATGGTGTTACGGTTTGGTATGCTGACATGTCCATCGTGCAATATTCTTGAGCAGACGAAGTCACGCTTCAGAAAATCGTGGATTTCTATAAGGTTATGACCGGCAAGGTTTTGGTTTGTCACCTTCAGATGCATCATGTGCGGTTTAACCTTCATGTTCTCGTTTGCACTATCGTTCAGTGCCTCCTCTTCTTTCTCGAGTTTAACTCTACAGATGTATCTTACAGCTATAGTTGCTCCAATAATACCTACAACACCCAATGGATAGGCACAAGCATATCCTGATGCTATCTGCGGTATATTTCCATCACCAAACACACTAGCCAAAGCCTCATTCGCAGCACCAAGACCTGGAGTATTGGTCACGGCTCCGTAAAGAGTTCCCACCATCATAGGCAGATTGTATGGATTGGAGGTGTCGAAGAAAATGAAATAACAAGCAAACATCACAGCTATGTTAAGCATAATAGCTGCCACCGCCAACAGATTCAGCGTCACTCCGCCCTTTCTGAAACTTTCAAAGAAACCTGGGCCTACCTGCATACCTATCATAAAGACAAACAGGATAAGTCCAAAATCCTGAACAAAAGTAAGAATGTCAATAGGTCCAGTCAGACCAATGTGTCCTGCTACAATTCCTGCAAACAGCACAAAAGTAACACCTAGTGAAATGCCAAAAAACTTTATCTTTCCCAGCAGTACGCCCACTGCAATGACTATAGCATAGAGCAATGCAATATGCGCCACCGAGTTCGTTGAAGTAAATAAGTTTATCAACCAATCCATAACATAAATAACATTTACTAATCTTCTGCAAAATTAGACAAAAAATTGCTCAAAAGATAATTTTTGTGCAACATTTTTTAAGGCTACTGCTAACTTTATGAATTTTTTACGTTTAAATATTAAAAAGACAATATATTTTTCAAGAATTCAGAAAAATGCACTATCTTTGCATTGCTTTTGGGAAAGTCAAAACTACATATATTAATATAAAAAGAATAACTATGTCAAGCAACAAAGAAAAACTCTTTACCGAGTTTCAAGCACCTACAGCCCAAGACTGGCTGGACAAGATTCAGGTGGATTTGAAAGGTGCTGACTTTGACAAGAAACTGGTATGGAGAACAAACGAAGGCTTTAATGTACAGCCTTTCTATCGCAGAGAAGACGTATTAAAACTGAAAACACCAGACGCTCTGCCTGGCGAGTTCCCTTTTGTACGTGGTAACAAAAAGGACGACAACTCATGGTATGTTCGTCAGAATATCAAGGTTGAAGACGCCAAGGCTGCTAACGCCAAGGCTCTCGACATACTTAACAAGGGCATTGACTCTATCGGATTCCATATTCCTGGCAAGATTCTTTCTGCAGAAGTTGTAGAAACCGTATTGGAAGGCATCCAGTGCGAATGCGTTGAAGTGAACATCAAGACCTGTCAGCGCAAGAGTGTAGAATTGGCAAAGTATCTTACTGCCTATTTCGACAAGAAGGGTTATGACAAGGAAAAGCTCGTTGGTTCTATCGAGTGGGACCCAATCGAGAAGATTGTAATGAAGGGCAAGGATGCCACAGGCCTTATAGCCGTAGCTCCAGAACTTATCAATGCATTGAAGGACTATCCAAAATTCCGCTGCATTGCTGTTAATGCTGGTGCGTTGAACAATGCCGGTGCTTATATCGTTCAGGAACTTGGTTATGCTTTGGCTTGGGGTAACGAATATCTCAATCAGCTTGTTGAGGCAGGCGTAGAACCAACACTTGCTGCAAGCAAAATCAAGTTCAATCTTGGCGTTTCAGAAAACTACTTTATGGAGATTGCCAAGTTCCGTGCAGCACGTATGCTTTGGGCTGAGATTGTAAAGCAATATGAGCCAAAGTGCAACTGCGCATGCAAGATGTGCGTAAATGCTACTACTACAACATACAACATGACAATGTTCGATAGCTATGTCAACCTGCTCCGCACACAGACAGAAGCTATGAGTGCAGCCCTTGCTGGTGTTCATTCTATCGTTGTCAATCCGTTCGACGTTGTTTACGAGCAACCGACAGACTTCTCAGAGCGCATCGCTCGCAACCAGCAGCTGTTGCTTAAGGAAGAAAGTCACTTCGACAAGGTTGTAGACCCTTCTGCAGGTTCTTACTTCATCGAAGAACTTACATCTTCACTTGCCGACGTAGCATGGAAGCTGTTCCTCAAGGTTGAAAACGAAGGTGGTTTCCTCGAGGCAGCAAAGGCTGGTTCTGTTCAGGACGACATCAATGCTACAAATACAAAGCGTCATGCTGACGCCGCTAAGCGTAAGGAGTTCATCCTTGGAACCAACCAGTTCCCTAACTTCACAGAGAAGGCTGACGGCAAGGCTCCTGTTTCATGCTGCTGCGGTTGCGGTTCTAATGACGAACCAACATTCAAGGCAATCAACTCAACACGTTTGGCTGCAGATTTCGAGAACCTCCGTATGCAGACAGAGAACAGCGGTAAGGTTCCAACAGCATTCATGCTTACCATTGGTAATCTTGCTATGCGTCAGGCACGTGCACAGTTCAGTTCAAACTTCTTGGCTTGTGCAGGCTACAATGTAATAGACAACCTCGGTTTCAAGACCGTTGAGGAGGGTGTTGATGCTGCATTGAACGCCGGTGCTAACATTATTGTTATATGTTCTAGCGACGATGAGTATGCAGAATATGCAATTCCTGCATATAAGTATCTCGACGGACGTGCAATGTTCATCGTGGCAGGTGCTCCTGCATGCATGGACGACCTTAAGGCTGCCGGCATCGAGAACTTCATCCACGTTAAGTGCAATGTGCTTGAGACTCTGAAAGAATATAATGCAAAATTGGGTATCTAATATTTAGGAGGAATTAATCATGAGAAAGAATTTTAATGATATAGACATTTATGCCGGTATTCAGTCACAGAACGGTGCTGAATGGCAGAAGGCTAACGGCATTGCTCCTAATTGGAATACTCCAGAGCACATTGATGTTAAGCCTGTATATACAAAAGAAGACCTTGAAGGCATGGAACACCTCGACTATACAGCTGGTCTGCCTCCATTCCTGCGTGGTCCTTATTCAATGATGTATCCTTTCCGCCCATGGACCATCCGTCAGTATGCCGGATTCTCTACAGCGGAAGAGTCAAACGCATTCTATCGCCGTAATCTTGCCAGCGGTCAGAAAGGTCTTTCTGTAGCATTCGACCTTCCTACTCACCGCGGTTACGACCCAGATAACGAGCGCGTGGTTGGCGATGTTGGTAAGGCTGGTGTTTCTATCTGTAACGAAGAGAACATGAAGGTGCTTTTCGATGGTATTCCATTGAACAAGATGTCAGTATCAATGACCATGAACGGTGCCGTTCTCCCTATCCTCGCCTTCTATATCGTAGCAGGTCTTGAGCAAGGTGCAAAGATGGAAGAAATGGCTGGTACTATCCAGAACGATATTCTCAAGGAGTTCATGGTGCGTAACACTTACATCTACCCACCGGCATTCTCAATGAAGATTATTGCTGATATCTTCGAGTTCACATCTCAGAACATGCCTAAGTTCAACTCAATCTCTATCTCTGGTTATCACATGCAGGAAGCAGGTGCTACAGCAGACATCGAGTTGGCTTATACCCTTGCAGACGGTATGGACTATATCCGTGCCGGTGTTAACGCTGGTATCGACATCGACGCTTTCGCTCCACGTCTGTCATTCTTCTGGGCTATCGGCATGAACCACTTCATGGAGATTGCAAAGATGCGTGCCGGTCGTCTGCTTTGGGCAAAGATTGTCAAGAGCTTCGGTGCAAAGGATCCGAAGTCAATGGCACTGCGTACCCACTCACAGACATCAGGATGGTCACTCACAGAGCAAGACCCATTCAACAATGTTGGCCGTACATGTATCGAGGCTATGGCATCAGTGCTCGGTCACACACAGTCACTGCATACCAACGCCCTCGACGAGGCTATCGCACTGCCAACCGACTTCTCTGCACGTATTGCACGTAACACACAGATATACATCCAGAACGAAACAAAGGTGTGCAAGCACATCGACCCATGGGCAGGTTCTTATTATGTAGAGAGCCTTACCAACGAACTCGTACATAAGGCATGGGCACACATTCAGGAAATCGAGAAGCTTGGCGGTATGGCTAAGGCTATCGAAACTGGTGTACCAAAGATGCGTATCGAAGAGGCTGCAGCCCGCACACAGGCTCGCATCGATTCTGGCGTTCAGACAATCGTCGGTACTAACAAGTATCGTCTGGAGCACGAAGATCCAATCGATATCCTTGAGGTTGACAACACAGCCGTTCGCATCCAGCAGGAAGAGAACCTCGCAAAGGTTCGCGCTGCCCGCGACGAGGAAGCATGCAAGAAGGCACTTGCCGCACTTACAGAATGTGTACGCACAGGCGAAGGCAACCTCTTGGCACATGCCATCGAGTGTGCTAAGCTCCGTTGTACTCTTGGAGAAATCAGTGATGCCTGCGAGGAAATCGTTGGCCGTTATAAAGCAGTAATTAGAACTATTTCAGGCGTGTATTCATCAGAAAGCAAGAATGACAACGACTTCGAGTTGGCTTGTCAGTTGACAGAAGAGTTTGCTAAGCAGGAAGGTCGCCGTCCACGTGTATTCGTTGCCAAGATGGGTCAGGACGGTCATGACCGTGGTGCAAAAGTTGTAGCAACAGGTTATGCCGATTGCGGTTTCGACGTAGATATGGGACCATTGTTCCAGACACCGGCAGAGGCTGCACGCGAGGCTGTTGAGAACGATGTTCACATTGTCGGCGTTTCTTCTCTTGCTGCTGGTCACAAGACTCTTGTTCCTCAGCTCATTGAGGAGTTGAAGAAACTTGGTCGTGAAGATATCATGGTTATTGCCGGTGGTGTTATTCCAGCGCAAGACTATGACTACCTCTACAAGGCTGGCGTAGCTGCAATCTTCGGTCCTGGTACTTCTGTTGCCAAGGCAGCCGTTGAAATGATGAAGATTTTGCTCGACAAAGAGTAAACACAAGAAAAGCGAAACTATATAGTTTTCATGATTTACAAAGGGGCGTTCTCTTACTAGAGAGCGTCTCTTTTTTATGTCTTATGTATTTATTATTCAGGAACGTATGCCACCTGTACTGACATAACTTTTTGACAGAGAAAGACTACATTTTTTTAAAAAGTATTCTGTTTACATTCTTCATTATTCATTTTTTTCATATCTTTGCAAGATAGAAAAGAAAACTATTGAAACAATGAGACTACGACTAATTACATTATTTATATGTGCAATATGCGCATTTGCTCTAAGCACAGAGACAAAAGCAGAGGGTAAACAACCTAAGTATGTGTTTTATCTGATAACCGATGGCACTGGAGTAAATACACTACTGGGTGCAGAAATGATGCAGGCAGAACTTCAAGGCTTTATAGGCAGAGTACCGCTATGCGTATCGCAGTTCCCCGTAACCAGCATAGCCTCAACCCATAGTTTCAGCCATGGCATTACCGACTCTGCCGCCTCAGGCACAGCACTTGCCACTGGCAAGAAGACACGCAACGGAATGATTGGCGAGGGTCCCGACTCTACAAATGTCTACAGCATTGCAGTATGGGCAAAACAAGCAGGAAGACGCGTGGGTGTGGCAACAAGCGTAAACGTGAACCATGCTACACCAGCGGCATTCTATGCACACAACGACTCACGCAACAATTACTACGAGATAGCAGCACAGGCTGCACAGACCGGCTTCGACTTCTATGGCGGCTCCGACTTTCATAAGCCAACAGACAAAAAGAACCCTGAAGCACCATCAGCATACGAGATAGCAGAGAAGGCTGGCTACACCATAGCACGCGGCTACGACGACTACCTGAAGAAAGCAAAGAAAGCTGAACGCATGATATTGTTCCAACCGGAACCATGGGCAAAGGTTGACCCGTATAGCCTGCCTTACTACATCGATGCGAAACCGGGCGATATGACTATTCCACAGGTTATGCGAGCACAACTGGACTTCCTTGCCAAAGACCTGTCAAAAGGATTCTTACTGGTAAATGAGATTGGCGGTAAGGTTGACATGGCTTGCCATAACAATGACGGAGCCACTGCATTTCGCGAAGTTGCAGCCATGGATAGTTGCGCAAGAATAGCCTACGAATTTTACAAGCAGCATCCCGACGAGACGCTTATCGTGTTCACTTCTGACCACGAAACAGGCGGTCTGGTACTTGCAAAGGACGGCAGTGGCAACCGTCTTAACATGAAGGTTCTTGCCAATCAGAAGTGCAGCCAAGACGGCCTTACAAGGGTTTTCCAGAAACTTAGAAGCCAGACCAACAACAATGTAACTTGGGAGCAGGTGAAAGAGGCTTTACGTGAAAACCTTGGCTTCTGGGATGCTGTAAAACTTAATGAGCGAGAAGAAAAGAAGCTGAAAGATATCCATCGCCGTTCGTTCGAGGGCAAGATGCCTAACGAAGACAATCTCTACAGCAGTAGCGAGCCAATGGCAGCAGAGGCTGTACGCATAATAAATGCCAAGGCACAGATAAGTTGGGCAACAGGCGGCCACTCTGCCGGTCTTGTACCTGTTTATGCCTGTGGCGTAGGTGCTGAAGAGTTCATGGGGCACAACGACAATGCTTCAATCCCAATGAAGATTGCTCGTATAGCCGGATATTTGAAAGAATGAGGGTATGAGGTTGTGAGTTGATGAGTTGGATGTATTAGTTGACGAGTTGACGAGTTGACGAGTTGACGAGTTATTTGCACTTGAAGTATTGTCTACACTCCAACACTCCTTCACTCCTACACTCCCAAAACTATTGTCAACACTCCTACACTCCTGAACTCCTAAAGTTAGTACTTGCTTTATAATTTTACGCTAGAAATGTCAACCAAGCCGTTGACGATAGCGTAGATGGTGAGACCTGCAGGGGAGTGAATCTGAAGCTTGCGAACAATATTGCGACGATGGGTGATAACGGTGTTCACTGCTATAAACAGATGTTCGGCTATCTCCTTGTTCGACATGCCCTGTACAAGTGCCACGATGACCTCCTTTTCACGGTCGGACAGCGGTTCCGTTGCCTCTGTCTTTCCTTTAAATACCATCGTCGAGATATTGCGAGTAACGTCGTTCTGCTTCAGGCGCTGCTCTAGGCGACGTATGGCGGGGGTGAAAATCTTGTCCTCTACCTGTGCATGCAGATTGAGCCATTCTTCGTTGTTGTAAATGTCATGAAGGGCAGCCGTCAGCATGTTGTTGCGCAGCATGTCGCTGGGCAGATATTTTATGATGATGTTTTTCAGTTCCTTCAGTTTATGGTCAGCAGCACTATGATGCTTTGAGAAGGTGTCGATGCTATAGTTGTCGGGCAACGTGCCTTCCATTAGCGACTTCACGTATGGAAAGAGCGTCCGCTCTTCGTACATCATGTGTTTTTGTATTTCGCGTGCATACTCATCGTAGAAGTTCATGATGAGCATGCCCAGACTGTCGTCTTTGTTTATGGCATCCGTCAGTTCCTTACGTATAAAAGGCAGTTGGAAGTCAAGGTAATATACATGTGAAGCTTCAAGATAATGAAGCAGCGTTGGCACACTGAGGCGGTCTTCGTCGTCAAAACTTATATGACCGTTGATGGTAAAATTGACCACAGCAAGAAAGGTATAGGTATCTACACCATTATCGCGGCAAGTCTCTTCCACGGTCTTGTCGCCAAATCCAAGATTAATACCAAAACTGCTTAGCGACTGCAACAGACTGTAGTTGTCTGCAATGAGCGAAATCATCTTGTCGCCTGCCTCATACATCTTGTGATTCTTCATTGCCTTCTGTATATTTTAGGTTTTGACGCTGCAAAATTATACATTATTATTCATTTATGCAATAATTATTTTTCGGTATTTATTAATTTTATCAAAAAAGCGAGATAATAACTACTCGGTATTTTCAAAATACCACAACACTGATTATCAAAGCATTACAAGTAGATTACTATATTTTAGGTATTGCACAAGCTGTAGTTTTAGAGTAATTTTGCATCGTAAAAAACGACGATATAAATATAATAAATATGAAGAAAGCACTGAATATTGCAGCTATTAGCATATTGTTAGGCACAATGCCTATGGTTGCCGAAGGACTGCAGAACAAGGATACGGCAACCGGCGCTGACAACTATAATAAGGTACGCGTTGGCGGCTATGGAGAGATACTTGGCAACTGGAAAGACTATGGTCTTAACCGCTTTAATGGTTCGCCATCAGGCAACACGAAGAAAAACCATAGTGAGATTTCAATTCCTCGTTTTGTACTGGCCCTTGACTACAAGTTCAATTCAAAATGGATATTAGGGGCTGAGGTAGAGATTGAAGCTGGCGGCACAGGACAGACGTTTGAGATGGAAAGCGGGGCAGGCAGCGAGAACGGAGAATATGAGACAGAGGTGGAAAAAGGCGGAGAGGTGGCACTGGAACAGTTTCACATCACCAGACTGATAACACCTGAGTTCAACATCAGAGCCGGTCACATGATAGTGCCGGTGGGACTGACCAACGCCCATCATGAACCGATAAACTTCTTCGGCAGTTCCAGACCGGAAGGTGAGACAAGCATCATCCCCTGCACATGGCACGAAACGGGTATCGAGGTGTTCGGAGAGTTTGGCAAGGGACTGGCCTCATTCGACTATGAGGCAATGATAGTCACAGGACTTAATCCAAACGGCTTCGACATGTACAACTGGGTGAAAGGCGGAAAGCAAGGAGCATTTGAAACAGACAACTTCACCAGTCCTGCATACGTTGCACGCATTAACTGGACGGGAGTGAAGGGATTAAGACTGGGCGGTTCGGTGTATTACTGTCCTAATGCCGGCAAGAACTCGGACAAGCTGAACTGGTATGATAACATTGACGACATAAACGTGTTCATATACTCGATTGACGCCAAGTATCAGAACCGCTTTGTGACGGCGCAGGCCAACTATCTTAACGGCAGCGTATCGGCATCGAAAGAGCTGTCGGAGATAAACAGCCGTTACTCAAAGCTCTCACCCTATAGTCTTCAAGGACCGATAGCAAAGCGGGCAACGACCTATAGCATTGAGGCTGGCATCAACTTGAAGAGCGTGTTCAGCGGTGTGAAGAATTTTCCTGTTGTCTATCCCTTTGCCCATTACGAATATTACAATCCACAGTTCAAGGGCGTTGGCACACAGGTGATGGACAAGCGTTGCGAGGTGAGCATGTGGACCGTCGGACTAAACTGGAAACCGCTACCCAACCTCGTGGTAAAGGCAGATTACACCACCCGACAGATTGGCACGGACAAGATTTTCGGTACTGGAAAATTCAACAGCGAGAATGAGTTTGCCGTGTGTCTGGCATACACCGGTTGGTTTTTCAAGAAATAAAACATCTCAAGTTTCTCATGTCAAGAAGATATATGCATAATAATCAAATTAATACAAACCAAAAATTAGTAACGTTTTTATGAAGAAGCAATTATTTATCATGGCTATTCTCGCAATGGGAATGTCATTGGCATCGTGCAGCAGCGACGATGACGAGAACAACGACAACGGCGGTGAGGTGAATGCCGCACTGGCCGACTACACCGCAACCAATGCCAAGCAATGGGGCAACTACATGGTGGCTGTTTCTACACGCTTGCAAAACGATGCGACAACCCTTTACAACGATTGGGCAGAGAACTACAACGGCGGCAAGAGCTATGCCGAGATATTCAAGGCACACAACGGAACAGAAGGCTACAACTCTGCTTTGCAGTGCGTACAAACCATCATCGAATTCTGCGGCGTTATAGCCAACGAGGTGGGAACGGCAAAAATCGGCGACCCATACAACGAGTATGTCAACGGCGACAAGACAGCTGCTCTCTATATGGTGGAGTCATGGTACAGCTGGCACTCACGCGAAGACTATTCAAACAACATCATCTCCATTCAGAACGCATACTACGGCAGTCGCAACGGAAAGGTTGATGCCAACTCCATTTCCGCACTGCTCGCACAGCACAACCCTGAACTGGATGCAAAAGTAAAAGAGCAGATAGAGAAAACATATAACGCCATCTTGGACATCCCTAACCCGTTCCGCAACAACATCGCATCCGACGAGACTGTCAATGCCATGAACGAGTGCGCAGCACTTACAGAACTCTTCGACGTGAACATAAAGAACTATCTGGAGTCTAACAGCGCAACATTCACAGACGTGGTGCTCGACCCAATAGTGAATCAGTATGTCGATGGTGTCATTCTGCCTACATATAAAGACCTGATGGACCGCAACACAGCACTCAACAACGCAGTAAAGGCTTTTGCTGCATCACCGTCTGACAATGGTTTCAAGACATGTGCCACTGCATGGCTGAGTGCTCGTGAACCATGGGAAGAGAGCGAGGCGTTCCTCTTCGGACCTGTTGACACAAAGCAACTGGACCCGAACATGGACAGTTGGCCGCTCGACCAGGTTGCCATCTACAATATCCTCACATCTGAGTCATGGGGAAACATAGACTGGAGCGAGGGCGACAGCGACGACAAGATTGGCGAGGCGCAGAATGTTCGCGGATTCCACACATTGGAGTTCCTTATCTTTAAGGACGGCAAGGCACGCACAATTAAATAAACATAAATTTCTGAGCCATTCTTAGCGGAGATGGAACGCCGGAAGTACCGGCCGACCGTCTTCGCTATAGACATAAAAAAGAAAGCAATCATAAAAAGACTTACTAATGAACAAGATATTTTCATACGCAATGACGGTTCTCGCTGCAATGGCCATAACAGCATGCGACGAGGTGGAAGGCATTACGGTAGAGGAGATTGAGGTGCCGGAGGGATATGAACTGTCGGCTGGCACATCTACCATATTCTTCAACTCGCCACTGGCCTACGACCAACCGGCAAGTTGGATAGCAGGTGCCTATGATTCGAGATTCAACAGCGGCGACCGACTATACGACAACGTGAAGACCATCAACGAGAACGGCAACAACGGCGGACTGGGTCCTGCATATGCAGGATTCTCTTGCGGCAGTTGTCACCGCAATGCAGGCAGAACGGAACCGACCTATTGGAGTGCGTTGCGCAACGGCAGCGACATGGCATCGGGCGACTATGGATTTACGTCGATGCTTATCTACATAACAAAGAAGAACGGCGAGTTATTTCAGGACTATGGTCGCGTGATTCACGATCAGGCCATCTATGGCGTGAAGGCAGAAGGCAAGTTGAAGGTGGCGCTTGACAGCATGGAATTTAAATTTCCCGACGGCGAAAGATATTCGCTCTGCGTGCCAAGGTGGTCGATAACCGAATGGTATGCCGACAGCGTCAGTGCCGACGATCTGTTCTGCACCGTGCGCATACCGCTGCGCCATGTGGGCATGGGACAGATGATGGCCTTAGACCATAATGAGATTGAGGCTTTGGCTCGCAAGAGCAACTACCCTGAATGGGGCATCAGCGGACGCTGCAACTATATCACAGAGCGAGGCAAGAAGCGTTTGGGACTATCGGGCAACAAGGCACAGCATTTCGACCTTACCGTTGAGTTGGGATTCTCAAGCGACATGGGCATGACCAACAGCCGTTATCCAGAGGAGATATGCGAAGGACAGTTGCAGATGAGTCAGGGCAGCATGATGGGACTGTGTTACGACCAACTGGATGTGTCAACCGAGGACATGGAAGATGTTGACCTCTATATGCAGGCATTGGCTGTTCCTGCACGACGCAATGTCAACGACCCTGACGTAAAGGCTGGCCAACAGCTGTTCTATCAGGCAGGATGCCACCTCTGTCATACGCCTACACTGCATACACAACCAAGAGGTTCGGTGCTGCTGGCTGGCACACAACTGCCATGGCTGGGCGGACAAACGGTTCACCCCTACTCCGACTTCCTGCTGCACGACATGGGTTCGGAGATAATGGGAGTGGGACTCAACGACAACTTCAAGAGCGGCCTTGCCATGGGCAACGAATGGCGCACCACACCGCTGTGGGGCATAGGTCTGCAACAGATTGTCAACGGACACACCTATTTCCTGCACGACGGACGCGCACGCAACCTTACAGAGGCCATCATGTGGCACGGCGGAGAGGGAGAGGCTTCGAAGAACAAGTTTAAGAACATGAACAAGGAACAACGCAGACAACTGATAAAATTCGTAGAATCACTTTAAAACGAAAAAGAAAAATGAAGAACGATAATTCATTAGGCATCAAGCATTTTGCATCTTGCTTTAAGAACAAGGCATTGGCACTTTCTTTAGTCGCAATGGCTTCGGCAACTGCCATGGCACAGGAAAAGGAAACAGAACAGACAACGCTGAACATGGACAACGGCGTGATACCGATTGCCGACAACCGCGGATTTACATTGCAGTCGCAGAAGGGCGACTTCGTGTTCAAGCCATATATGTATATACAGACAACCGGCAACTATAACTATTACGACGACTGCGGATTGGACAAGGCCTACAATCAGGACAATGTGGCCAACTCCGGTTTCTCTATGCCATACGCAATCATTGGTTTCACTGGCAGGGCATTCGGAAAGATTGACTACAACGTGAGTATAAATGCGGCTGCTTCTGGAGGCAACATTCTGCAACAGGCATGGATTGACTATGCTGCAAGCAAGGAAATGCGTTTCAGAGTGGGAAAATTCAAGACACCGTTCAGTCATGCCTATATGACAACCCTCGGAGAGACTCTCTTCCCCACCCTGCCTACATCGCTTACAGCAGCCGTAATACTGCCCCACTCGCTTAATGCGCTGACACCAAATGTCGGTACTGGCTTTGATCTCGGTGTTCAGATGCATGGTATGATAAAAGACAAATGGGGTTATCAGGTCGGCATCTTCAACGGCACGGGCGCTGCCGTAAACAATGCAACAAAGACTCTGAGCGACGACATTCATATTCCGTCATTGCTTTATGCCGGAAGAATAACATACCAGCCATTCGGTGCTATGCCGATGACTCAGGGCAACAACAAGATGCTTGACGAAAAGAAAGTGCTTGTAGGTGCAAGTGTCAACTATAACGTAGAATCGGAAAACGAAAGTACCAACGACTTGCGTGCAGGACTTGAATTTGCCATGCTCTACAACAGATGGTATGTGGCTGCGGAGACATACTACATGAACATCGGGTTTACTGACCGACAGAAGATTGACGACTCCTACAACTACTGGGGCGGATATGTTCAGGCAGGTTATTTTATTACTCCAAAACTGCAGGTGGGCGCACGCTACGACCTGATGGACCGCAACGGCACTGATGCCGACGGCATGTTGAATATGCCAGCGGCCGTGGTAAACTATTTCGTACCGGGCACAAACATCAAACTGTCTGCCATGTATCAATATACTGGTCGCACGGGACATAATACACAGCTTGACCGCGACATGGACAACCTAGGACTTGCCACCCACAACGCTACCGTTATGATGCAGTATGCGTTTTAGGAACCTCCCCTAACCCCTCCAAAGGAGGGGAACTTGGATGAATGTTGGGAGATTGAGTATTGTTACTACTCCCCTCGCCCTTTGGAGAGGGGGCGGGGGTGAGGCCACCTCCACTCTTTAACTCCTACACTCCTAAAAAGAAGCATACGTCTAAACTTCTAAAAAGAAAAACAAAATGAAGAATAAAACAACAGTCCATCAACTAATAACGCAAGCAACTCGTCAACTTATCAACTTGTTCACTCGCAACTTGTCAACTCGTCAACTTGTTTACTTGTCAACTATTCTACTTCTCATATCCTCATGCGACGACGGCGACATATACAGCGAGAAAGTGCATACCACAGAAGGACGCTCCGTGACAATGATTGGAAATCTTTCGGGATGCAGTCGCTGGACAGACGACTACAAACTGGCACTGGCTGGTTTTGGCGAGGATGAGGAATATGCCGAGATTACGAAATACGTTACGGCAGAGGGACAGGCAAGTGTCAAATTGTCGGGCATTGGCAACAACGTCAAGGAAGTGCGCCTCTGTGTCATCGACCGCCTGCGCCGCCATGTGCTTACATTTGCCTCAATGAATATTGAGCACGTCAACGACAGCACTACTATGGACGTGGGCACACAGAACGTCAGCATGTACGATGCCATTCAGCAGAAGGTGTTCAACGCTTCGTGTGTCAACTGCCATGGCGCTGCTACATCTGCCGCCGCCGGATTGTTTCTCACTGCCGACCGCAGTTACAATGCGCTGGTGGGCAAAACGTCGGCACGGTTGCCACAATACAGTCTTGTGGCACCTGGCAATGCCAATGGCAGTGTGCTGAGAATGGTGATAAACACCGACACCACACATACATGGCATTATGACCACAGCAAGGACGTAACGTCGGCTGACATAAAATCGATGATTGACAACTGGATTTATGAGGGAGCGGAGCAATAGGCTTTAGCGGTTTCCATATTCGCTTTTTGTCTCATCTGCTTTGCAGTCTTCATTTAAATAATTATCTTTGTAAACGAATTATGAACATAAAAGAAACAATACAATTCAACAACGCCAGCGTAGAACTGTTTGGTTTTGACAACGGCACTGAGGTTAAGGAGTATCACCTGATGATTCACGTTGCCAGACCTTCGCTGACATATAGTGAACAGTTGGAGGCTGTGCTCAACGCCTATCATGAACTGTTGACCGACAGACTGAAAGGGGCAGTGGCCGTTTTCAAGCGTTTCTATCTGAGCGATACTGCCAATCAGGCAAACAGCGTGTATGCCTATGCTGCCGACTGTTCTGAGTGTGCCTTGTCGGTCATTGAGCAACCGCCTCTCGACGGCACAAAGATGGCACTGTGGGTTTATCTGCAGACCAACGTACTGACACGGATGAACAGCAGCGGACTTTACGAGGTCTGTCATGGCGAATACCGTCACCTGTGGAACGGAAGTGCGCACAATCTGGCAGCCAACTCCGAATACCAGACGCGCCTGCTGCTCAACGAGTATATCATGCAACTGGCTGAAGAGAGTTGCAAACTGGCTGACAACTGCATACGCACATGGTTCTTCGTCAACGATGTTGACCTCAACTACGGCGGTGTGGTGCGTGCAAGGAATCAGGTGTTCTTCACGCAAGGACTGACACAGAACACTCATTTCATTGCAAGCACGGGCATCGGTGGCAGACAGGCCGACCCCAACGTGCTGGTGCAGATGGACAACTATGCCATTGCCGGTGTGCAGGAGCAGCAGATAAGGCATCTCTATGCACCAAGTCATCTAAACCGCACCAGCGACTATGGCGTAAGCTTTGAGCGTGGAACGGTGGTTGAGTATGGCGACCGCCGCCAGGTGTTCATATCTGGCACGGCAAGCATCAACAACAAGGGCGAGATTGTTCACCCGGGCGACATAGTGAAACAGACGGAGCGCATGTGGGAGAATGTGGAGCAGTTGCTGAAGGAGGCCGGCTGCACCTTCGACGATATGGCACACATCATTGTGTATCTGCGCGACATTGCCGACTATCACACTGTGAAGGAGATGTTCGACAAGCGTTTCCCAGACACACCGCGCATCATAACCTACGCTCCTGTTTGCCGTCCGGGATGGCTGATAGAAATGGAGTGCATGGCAGTAAAAGAATGTGAAAGCAACTTCGAGAGATTTTGAATAAGGCACTGACCATAATATTCGTCGTCCTGCTCATCGTCATGGGTGCGGCAACGTTCATCGAGCATGCCGAGGGTACGGAGTATGCACAAACCAACATATATCATTCGTGGTGGTTTTTTGCGTTGTGGACAATGCTTGCCTTGCTTTCGCTCATTATCCTCATAAAAAGAAAGATATGGCGTCGACCAGCCACGGGCTTGCTCCACCTGTCGTTCATCGTCATACTGCTTGGTGCTGCAACAAGCTATTTCACCGGCAAGGAGGGTGTCGTTCATCTGCGCAAGGGAATAGCGCAACAGATTTATTCTGACGGCAAGACAAACCAGATACTCCCCTTTACCCTCACCCTCGACAGTTTCGTAATCGACTATTATCCCGGCACCAATGCGCCTGCTGATTTTATAAGTTATGTAAGTATTAGCAAAGCCCCCCTTTCGTCCCCCGAGGGGGATACGCTAGCTTCAATAGAGGGTAATTTTGAAGCCTCCCCTCGGGGAGGTTTGGAGGGGGCCATCTCCATGAACAACCCACTGAAGTTTGAGGGTTACAGATTTTTCCAATCTTCTTTCGACCGCGACTTGCTGGGTACAGTGCTAAGCATCAAGCACGACCCATGGGGGATATTCATCACCTACACGGGTTATATCCTACTGCTCTTGAGCATTATCTTGAGGCTATTAGGTGGTAAGGTTATGAGGTTGTTAGGGGGTAAAACCTCAAAACCTCATAACCTCATAACCTTAACCCTCTGCCTAATAAGCATTGGCGCCACAGCACGCTCACTGCCCACCGTCAGCGACGAGAAAGCAGAGCAAATGGCTCGCATGCAAGTGATATACAACGACCGCATTGCACCGTTCAACACTCTAGCACAAGACATTGTAAAGAAAATCTATGGCAGCGACAGTTATCATGGTCTTTCTGCCGAGCAAGTGGTTTACGGATGGATAGCACGCCCTGATGTATGGAAGGACGAACCTCTTATTAAGATTAAGGATTCACGCCTGCGTGAGGAATTGGGCATCAAGGGCAACTACGCATGCCTTTCAGAACTTACGAAGCATATAGACAAACTGGCTTCCAATCCCTCCTACCGTAGCGTTGACGAGAAAGTTGGCATACTGCTTATGCTCGCCAACGGTATCTTGATAAAACCATTGCCAAAGGATGTGGCACCGCTCACCAAAGAGCGCGTTGAAGCGGAAATACTGTATAATGCCATTCCCTTCAACAAGATAATGTTCATGTATCATCTTTCGTTGGGTGTCATTGCATTCATTATATTCTTATTGAATCAAAGAACAGGCAAGATGAAGACAGCCATGACTCTCTTAAAAGCATTATCCTGCATCTCACTGGCATTTATTTCTGCGTATTATCTGCTGCGCTGGTATATTGGCGGACGAATTCCAATGGGCAACGGTTACGAAACGATGCTCTTCATGTCGTTATGCATAATGCTGATTTCGGTAGTCATGCAAAGGCGCACGATAATGTTCACTCCTTTCGGTTTCCTATTGTCCGGTTTCACAATGCTCGTTGCTCATTTAAGCGACATGAATCCGCAACTAACCCCGCTGATGCCAGTTCTTTCCTCTCCCCTTCTCACCCTTCATGTATCGGTGATTATGATGGCATACGCCCTACTCTCCTTCACAGCTCTTCTGTCGTTGTGGGGGCTCATCAACTTATCAACTCACAAACTTGGTCTAGCAACTCGTCAACTTGTCAACTCGTCAACTAAAATAACCACATACGCCGTCCTTCTCCTTGCCATCGGCATTTTCCTCGGTGCCGTATGGGCAAACGTGTCATGGGGCAGATATTGGGGATGGGATCCGAAAGAGGTATGGGCACTAATAACACTGCTTGTCTATTCCGTACCGCTGCACCGCAAATCGATCAAGTTCTTACAGAACCCGAAATACTATCATCTGTACATGCTCCTTGCATTCCTCACCGTCCTGATGACCTATTTCGGCGTAAACTATTTCCTTGGCGGCATGCACTCGTATGCGTAGTTCATAAGAATGAATATTATGCCAACTAAGATATTTTGGCATTTCAGGCAAATATCAAATCGTTTTATCTCCGACATATCACCGACATTTTGAGTGTCGGAGACACTTATTTGCGGCAAAAAAATATAAAAACTATGATTTTATTGCACGAATAATAATTTTATTTGTACATTTGCACTATCGTAACCGTCGTTACGGTAATGAATATTACGATAAAGCTTATAGATATGAGATTTTTTGATAGAGAACAAGAGTTTGAAAAGCTTAGAGAGATAGAAGAACTATCTCATGAAGTTGCCCAATTTACCATCATTACAGGAAGACGTCGTATCGGTAAGACTGAGATGGTCAAGAAGTTTTATGAGAACAAGCCTATGCTCTACTTTTTTGTTGCTCGTAAAGCAGAAGCCGACCTATGCGATATATTCTTAGACGAGATTCGCACAAAACTCAACATTCCAATGCTTGATAGCAAAGCAATGTCTTTTGCTGCCGTATTCAAATTCATCATGGAATTGTCGCAAACTCAACACATCAATCTATTCATTGATGAATTTCAAGATTTCTATCGCGTAAATCCCTCTATCTATTCAGATATGCAGAATATATGGGACAGTTATAAGAACAATGCACAGATAAACCTAATTGTGGCAGGTTCTGTAAACACCCTTATGAATAAGATATTCAAGGATAAGAAGCAACCACTTTTTGGCAGGCAAACAGACACTATGCATGTTCGACCCTTCAAACCATCAGTCCTCAAAGAAATTATGTCTCAATATTGCCCTGACTATAAGAAATCAGATTTGTTGGCTCTTTATACTCTTACTGGTGGTATTGCTAAATATGTAGAGTTGTTTATCGACAAAAAAAAGTTTACCGAGAAGAAAATGCTGGATATGTTTTTTGAAAGAGATTCCTATTTCTTGCCAGAAGGTAAAAATATGCTTGTCGACGAGTTTGGAAAAGATTATGGCATCTATTTCTCTATATTGACACTTATAGCTCAAGGAAAAAATACACGTTCGGAATTAGAAAATGCTCTTAACATAAAAGAGTTGTCGGGCTACTTAAAGAATCTAAGTGAGGAATATGACCTCATAAGCAAAAAGCAACCCATATATGAAAAGTCCGGCAACAAGAATGTTCATTATGCTATCAACGACCAGTTCTTGAAATTTTGGTTCCGATTCGTATATAAATATACGCACATCATCGAGGCTGGAGGAAATGAGAGATTGAAAACTATTGTAGAACGTGATTTTACTACAGTCAGTGGAAAATCTCTTGAAAGCTACTTCAATGAAGTGCTTAAAGAATCGGGAGCATACACCCGTTTAGGATATTGGCATGACAGAAAAGGCGAAAACGAGATTGACATTATTGCTGAAGATGAGCTGGATAACAAAATTGAATTTATCGAGGTTAAGAGACAAGAAAAAAACTATGATGAAGCGGTGTTAAGAGCCAAATCAGAATTATTCTTAAAATCAGCAGGCTCTTTTAAAGGATACGATATTATTTACAAAGGACTATCTATAGAAGATATGTAGCTTGAAATATCTCCTTGACTTAGTTCTACGGACAAAAAGTTGGTCACCTGCATAACCGCGTGGATTAGCCGAAAATCTTGACCGTCTGAAGATGAAGAATTTCTTGTCAATGACACCTCTTAGCTGAGCTTCCCCTAGTCCGAAGCCTTCGGACTCACAGTCCGAGCCGTTCGGACTGCCAGTAAGTGGCGTTCTGACTGTCAGTCCGAACGCCATTTACTAATTATAATCGTGTAGTTTAAGGAGTGAAAAAGGAGCCATACTCCACTATATTCACATCTTTTCCCGAAGCATGTTTCTCAAACAGTTCTTTAAGGTATTGGGCACAATTGTTGACGTGCTCACGGTTGCCATCGTAGCCATTGATGAGCACCATGACATGGGTGGTTTGCATCGTCATCTTAGTGCGCTCGTGGTCGCTGGTGGGAGTGCCTACCCCACCCTCTGCATCACGATACACGGGCAGACCTGCTATGTTGAGCATCCCTCTGCCTATACCTTCGTATGGTTCGCCTTCCTTTCCAATGCCCAGTGTCAGGGTGTCGCCTACAAACTTATCGGCATCAAAGCCGCCAATGCTATAGCCATAGGCAATGCTCGCCAGATTGACAAGGTCGACAAGCGTGTCTATCTGATACAGTTGTTTGCCCTGCACCATGCGGCGTATAAGTGCCTCTGCTGCCGGACGGTAACGGCTGGGGTCCTTGCCGCATAGCTTATACACCTTTCTTGTGGCATCGATACTCGGAATATCCTTTATCGTTACGGTGGAATATTTCTCCTTGAACTGTTCCGCAAGGGCGTTAATCTCTTGCCACAGCAACTCGCAATACTGCGTATTCGTAACCCAAGCCTCAACAGCTGCACCTGCGAATTCTGGGCATACACTTGATATTTCTTCTGAAACAATTATTTTCATGGGATTTTTACGACAACGAATTACACAAATTAAGCGAATTGTTTCTATTTAACCTCATAACCTTAAAACCTCAAAAACTACTCGCCAACCATTCCCAAAAACTCCTCCTCACCAACAATCCTCACACCCAGTTTCTCTGCTTTCTGGAGCTTTGACGGTCCCATGTTATCGCCAGCAAGGATGAAGGAGGTCTTGCCACTTATCGAACCGACGTTCTTGCCACCATGCTGCTCTATCATCGCCTTGTATTCATCGCGGCTGTGCTTCTGGAACACACCACTAATAACGATGGACATGCCTGCGAGTTTGTCTGACTGACCAGCCAGTTGCTCTTCACTGAGCTGCATCTGCAAACCATATTCACGCAGGCGGGAGATGATTGCCTGATTATCGGGATTAGCAAAATATGACACTATGCTTCCCGCTATAACATCACCTATACCATCGGCCTCGACGAGTTGCTCTGCCGTCGCCGCCTGCAAAGCATCCATTGTCTTGAACTTGCGAGCTAAAATCTTTGCTGATGTCTCGCCAACAAAACGGATGCCAAGGGCAAAGACCACTCTTTCAAAAGGCACACTCTTCGATGCTTCTATGCTCTGAACAACCTTACGAGCCGACTTCTCACGACTGCCGTCGCCATTTATCTGCTGAACTTGAATAAGATACAGGTCGGCAATATTCTTAATCAGTCCCTGACGATAATAATCATCGATGGTCTCGGGTCCAAGACTATCGATATTCATTGCCTTTCGTGATATGAAGTGCTCTATCCTACCCTTTATCTGTGGCGGACAACCTGCATCGTTAGGACAGTAATAAGCAGCCTCGCCTTCATACCTAACCAGTTCTGCTCCGCACTCGGGACAATGGGTGATAAAACGAACCGGCTCCAGTCCTTCTGTTCTTGCCTCTGTATCTACACCTACAATCTTTGGAATTATCTCACCACCCTTCTCCACATAGACATAGTCGCCGATATGCAGGTCAAACGAACGGATAAAATCCTCGTTGTTCAGTGTTGCACGCTTCACCGTAGTACCGGCAAGTTGCACTGGTTCCATGTTCGCCACTGGCGTTATCGCCCCTGTGCGCCCCACCTGATATGTTACCTCCAACAGTTTTGTCCTTTCCCGCTCAGCCTTGAACTTATACGCTATTGCCCAGCGTGGCGACTTTGCCGTATATCCAAGTGCGCGCTGTTGGCGCAGGGAGTTCACCTTCAGCACAATGCCGTCTGTTGCCACAGGCAGGTTCTTGCGCTCCACATCCCAGTATTTGATAAAGTCGTAGATTTCCTGAAGGGTGCGGACTTTTTTTAAGGTGCCGACGCCCCTCCTATCCTCCCCTTGGGGAGGAATATTGGATGAGAGATGAGAGTTTGGGGATGAGAGAATGTTACCACTCCCCTCGCCTTTTGGAGAGGGGTTGGGGGTGAGGCATTCCACCTTAAATCCCATTTCCTTTGCTGCCATCAGGTTCTCATAATGACCGTCGAATGGGAGCGACTCGCCCAACATATAGTAGAGATAGGCATCGAGTTTGCGACTGGCCACCACTGCCGAATTCTGACTTTTCAGTGTTCCGCTCGCAGCATTGCGAGGATTGGCAAACAACGGTTCGCCCGCCGCCTCACGCTCGGCATTAAGCTGTTCAAATACCTTCCACGGCATCAGTATCTCGCCACGGATTTCGAAAGTAGTTAAGACCTCCCCCATCCCCTCCGAAGGAAGGGTGCTCGATGAGGGATGAGAGATGAGAGATGAGGGCTTGTTACTACTCCCCTCGCCCTTTGGAGAGGGGTTGGGGGTGAGGCCGCCTTCACTCATTAACTTGTTTACCACCAGAGGTATGCTTCTGATGGTCCTGACATTTGCCGTCACATCATCGCCACGCACACCGTCGCCACGCGTTACGGCACGCACCAGTTTACCGTTTTCATATACCAGACTTATAGAAAGGCCGTCATACTTCAGTTCACAACATATCTCAAACTCCTCGTCGCCAAGACCCTTTTTCACAGAGTTGTAAAAGTCCTCAACCTCTGCCTCGCTATAAGTGTTTGCCAACGAGAGCATCGGATATTTATGCTCCACCTGTCGGAACTCCTGGTTAAGGTCGCTGCCCACGCGCTGAGTTGGCGAATTGGGGTCTGCCATGTCAGGATACTTTGCCTCAAGGTCCTGCAGTTCGCGCATCATCATGTCGAACTCCATATCGCCAATTGTCGGCTGGTTGAGAACATAATATCTGTGGTTATGCTCATGCAGTTCCTTTCTGAGCTGCACAATCCTGTCTCTCTCGTTATTGTCGTTTTGAAAAAGGTCTAATTCCATAATTATTATTCAATTTTAGTTCGGGGAGAACCCCTCATCAGTTTCACAGTCGCAAGCTTCGCTTGCCTTGTAGATAGAAGGAGGTAGATGAAGATAGAAGGAGGTAAATGACATTAGCTTTGTTGCCGGATATCTGTTGCCAAAGTATCGTCCTCTATCTTCGCCGCTGAAAGCGGCATATCTTCCTTTAACTTCCTATATCTTCTTAACATGCGAAACTTAAATTATTATTAGTATACAGCCGCTTAGCCGCCTACTGTTTTTTATGAGTTATGTTCCGCAAAGTTAATAAATTATTTCCGTTTAGCTAGAAAACCTTTTGCAAACAAATCTTAAAACACGACAGCCGTATTCCTGTCTTTACCAATCTGTTTTCATAACCACATAATAATGAACTGGCACTTCTCGATGAGAGATCTGGCACTTCTCACCCCGAGAACTGGCACTTCTTGATGAGAGAACTGGCATTTCTCTGTTTTCGGCTATGGGAAACAGGTTTTGTATTTGACAAAAACAAATCAAACTATCAACGCCCTAAGCGCGTTGCATTTAACGCTGGTTAACAACCAGACAAGTTTAACAAGACTATTTTTCGCATAATCAAAATTATATTGTACCTTTGCATAGACTAAAGACCTGTTATCATATAAAGATGTTTACAAGAAATATATTGGTTATACTTTTTGCCTTGCTCACATTCTTTGCTTGCATAGGCGAAGACAGCAGGCAGATGCACGAAGCCCTGATGCAGGCAAAGGCACAGAACGAAAACTTCGAACCGTTCACCACCGACAGCACCATGCTGCGTGTGGTAGATTACTACGACGCCCACGGCACAGCCAACGAGCAGATGCTCGCCCACTACCTCCTCGGCTGCGTCTATCGCGACCTTGGCGATGCCCCTCGTGCCCTTGAGCACTGGGGAAAATCGAAGATGATGATATAACAAGAACAGACCACTCTGGCGTACCTTTTAAAACAAATAGCCCTATTTCAAACAAGAACATTGAAGAAGATGTTATAATTACAAATTTCTAACTTTCAGATTTATGAGATATTTTTTAATATTAGCATTATCTGTTTTTACCTGTTTATTGCATGGGGAAAACAATAATTCTCAATCAAGAATAATGCCTGATAGCATCATCATAAAATCATTAGAATGGGATGCTTTATACGATATTCCGATAAAATGCTATAATATTGAGGAAATAAACCACACTGTTACATGCATTAACAATCAAGATGACATAAATAGAATATTCTGTCATATTCAAAAAATGTGTAGGGTAAAAGAATCTCCTATAGATGTAAGATGTAAAATATATTTCTACTATAAAGGCAAACTCTTGAACACAATATGCATTGATAATAATGTGTCTCTATATAATGGAATATATTATAAGACTAATCCACAACTTGTTAGAATATTAATTGATTTGACAAGCAAAAGTAACACTATTATTAATGGCCATGGAAAAAAATGTCTTTTCCCAAATGGATACGATAGCTTGTTCACATATATTCAACAGCAACGACATATAATAACAAAAGGATGTGATATAAAAAGAAATGGCAGAGTATTTATCGTATGCGACATAGATAGAGAGGGAAATACCATTAAGGCAAAAGTAACAAATAAAGACAACGCTATTCCACAAATAGTCTTAAAAAGATTGGAAACTCTCTTCATAAACGATGTCAAATGGTTACCATCTAAAGAAAGAGCGACAAAAGAAAAAATCATTTTACCTCCTTTTATTCTAGAAAAATCATTAGTAGACATTAATGGTTTAATAGAATAAATAATATTTTTTAGGAAGATGCTGTGATGATTGATGCAAAGATAGGTCCAAACATGAGGCTAAGTATTAAGAGAGATGGTGAGAAGGAACTATTAGCCCTTGTCTGTGGCAATTGCTTTAAGTCTGGAGGCACCTACAAAAGCGAACTTAACATTGAAAAATATCTATATGATTCTTTTTTAATATAATGAATGTAAAGACACAATATTGAAAGATAACGGGGGTGAAAAATAGTATCGAAGACAAAAAAACAACAAAAGAATTTAAACAATATATTTTAAACACATATAATCAAATAAAAACGAAATGAAATTGTATAGTCTAATTATCATATCATCAATATTGCTTTCTGCTTGCGGAAACAAGAAAGATAAAGCCCCCGTTACAGACAAACCTGTCATTGCAACATTAAAGGCTATTCACAGCAGTTGTTATGAAGACTCACTTATGAATGTAAAAATGGGCATTGAAATGAGACATTTGTATTTTTACATACAATTGTATAACCCTAACGATATACCTGTGTACATTCCTTTAAATACATTTGTACAAGAAAACAACAGATCTTGTTTTGTTTTTTATTTAGACAATACACCTATAAAAGTCAATTTGCATTCTGACTTAGAAAATAGTTATATACCAGCACGTGATTCTGTTAAATCACTAGTCTTTGTTATTTGGAACTTTAAACAAACTAAGTTCGCTAAAATACATGATGTCAGAAAGATTGCACCACACTTGAAGATGGAATATGTCAAATGTCACACAGACTCTTTGTTTATGCATCATAAAATTCCTGATGTCGTATTTCGTATAGATGACAATATGAAAGTACAGTATTATAATTCTGATGGTCATGTTATATAAATATTATTACAAATTCCATTATTTACTATGACAAAAAAGATTTTTATAAATTTCTTTACCACAATCATATTTACAATGATAGCCATACAAAGCAGCAAGGCTCAAGATATTGATGCTAATACGCCTATGGCTAACGACAAGGTACAAAAGAAACAAATAGAATATCAAGACCTTGGACGTGCTGGCACAATATTGGAAGCGTCAGACACCATAAATGTAATTTACGATAGAGGGGAAACTGATTATCCTATTTTTGTATCATACAAAGATAGAATGCAAAATATAAACAGTATTCCTACTGATACTCTTATAAAAGTTGCATCTAATGATTTTGACAAGTTAAAGCAGCTCATTATCAATAATAACATTAAACCCAAATCGGAAGATTCTGCAGTTTGCGATGTCAGAATGATTTTAAACATAAAATCAAATTATCTTTTTATAGGCACATTTAATACAGCCTGTAATGAAAAGAATGAAAATGTATACTTGACTTTAGAATCTCTATATTTTATAAACTCGATTACAGAAAGATACAATTATATACATTATGAGGATTTAATGCTTTTAGAGGAGATTCAGAAATATGGAGTTCCTGCCAACTACATAGATATAAATAGAATAAAAACCTGTCCTAAACGTAAATCTCCTATAGTAAAGATACAAATAGTAAAAGCAACAAACTAAAAATATTCATATACATCATAATATTGAAACCGTAATAAAGAATAATGTTTTCAATTATAAAGACAACATAGACTTTGCAAATTCATGCAAAGAGAAAGGAATAAAATTGAGTTCGCAATCCCAGCCAAATAAGCCCCCAATATAAGAATTGCACTTTTTTTTGTGCACTTTTTTCCAAATATTGCACTTTTTTTTGTGCAATATTAGTATCTTTGCAAAAAATAAGCAATGGAAAGGCTACAAGAATACTTTGACAATCAGCTGGAATATACCACATCCCAGTTTCATCGATACATGTACAATCAAATTGACTGGGACAATAGGTTAATTGGTTTAGTCGGACCAAGAGGCGTAGGTAAAACAACTTTGATGCTACAACATGCCAAGGAACAACTACCAAGGCATAGCACATTGTTTGTCACAGCTGAAGACATGTATTTCGTTATTAATAACATAGTGGAATTTGCAGCTGACTTCGTAAAGAAGGGTGGCCGTTATCTAATTATTGATGAAATACATAAAATGGAAGATTGGGCTAGATACCTTAAACTCATACACGACTACCAACCAAAACTAAATGTTATTTTTACAGGTTCTTCCATTCTCGACATAACCAAAGGTACACACGACCTCAGTAGAAGAGCCATTATGTATTCCATGCAAGGTCTGTCATTCAGGGAGTTTCTTTCACTTTTTCATGGAATCAATGTTCAAGTGTATTCTCTTAAACAGATTCTGAACCATGAAGTAAAAATTCCGACTGATGTACAGATTCTTGAACTTTTCAAAGATTATCTTCAAAAGGGATATTACCCTTTTTCCAAGGAAAATCAATACAAAACCCGCTTGAAACAAGTGATAAACAATACACTTGAAGTGGATATTCCTCAATATGCCAAGATGAATGTGGCAACAGGAAGAAAGATAAAGCAACTATTAGGGATAATTGCACGTAGCGTACCGTTCAAGCCCAACATGAGTACCCTTTCCACCGTCTTGGACACGAGCCGAAACAGCATTGCCGACTATTTCATTTATCTTGAAGAAGCAGGCATGATTACTCTGTTGCGTGACAGCACTTCAGGGGTCAGAGTATTGGGGAAAGTGAATAAGGTGTATCTTGACAATACGGCACTTGTATATAATTTAGCAGAGGAAGAAGTAAATATTGGCAATATAAGAGAAACGTTCTTTTATAACCAGATGCGTCTGAATCATGAAGTCGTTTCATCAGACGTAGCCGACTTTACCATAGGCAAATACACATTTGAAATTGGTGGCAAGAACAAAAAACAGAAACAAATAGAATCGGTCGAAGATGCATTTGTGGTAAAAGATGACATCGAAAGCGGTTACTTGAATGTAATTCCCTTGTGGATGTTCGGATTGAATTACTGATTACCTATATAAAAAACTTCGCGGTTTGGCATTCTTATAACCACGGTATAGTAGAAAGAATGCCAAACCGCGAAAACTGCTTACGACATCGTGACCTTTACTTAAAATGTATGGTCTTGATTGTGCCTTTGTTCGAAACCTTTACGGCACCGGTTGATGGTGCTGATGCACCTTTATAGTACTGCAACGCCTCAGTCATATACTTCTGTATATCCTTAATTCGCTTCTCGTCACTCGGGTGAGTGCTGAATAACGATGCGCCGCCACCGCCAGAAGCCTGTGCCATGCGCTGCCAGAAACCGACAGCCACCTGCGGGTCGTAACCTGCCATGGCTGCAAAAATCAGTCCGAGTCTGTCGGCCTCTGTCTCCTGTTTGCGCGAGTAGGCAGCAGAACCGAGATTAGAACCTAGGCCAATGGCTATGGAACCCAACTGCTGAACGCCAGTGCTGACGCCTGAGTTTGACAGTACTGAACCAAGAATCTGAGTACCATACTGCTGCTTGATGCTATTGCTCATGCGCTCTGCCGAATGTTTCGCCACGGCATGGGCTATCTCATGCCCCAAGACAATGGCGAGTGAAGCCTCGTCTTTCGTTACAGGCAATATGCCTTCGTAAACAACAATCTTTCCTCCCGGCATACAGAAAGCGTTTACATTCTGGTCTTGAACCAAGTTAAACTCCCACTGATAATGAGCCACCTCGGCAGAAAGTCCATTGGCATTGAGATAAGATACAACTGCATTTGCCAGGCGCTGCCCTACCCTCTTCACCATGGCCGTATTAGTGGCATTGGTTGAAGGCTTGGCTGTCTTCATATATGTCTGATATTCCTGATTGCTCAGACTCAGCACTTGTTCATCACTAACCAACAGATTTTGCTTTCTGCCTATGATAGGCACCGTGTTGGTTGTTCCACAACTGGACAGCAGAATGGCTGCCACAGCTAACAAAAAGAATAGTTTCTTGCTCATGATATATTTTTATTTATTCAAATTTAGTTCGGGGAGAACCCCTCATCAGTTTCACAGTCGCTAATTTTACTTGCTCTGTAGAAGGAGATAAAAGGAGGTAGAAGGAGGTAGAAGAAGATAGATGGAGATAGAGGAAGATAAAAGACATTTGTCTTGGTGCAGAACACCCACTTGCAAAGTATCGTCCTCTATCTTCGCCGCTGAAAGTGGCATATCTTCCTTTAACTTCCGATATTTTCTTAGCATGCGAATTTAGGGTTATTTAGTCTTACGAATTAAGATAGAACCGTCAGCATTGCTTCCAGATACGCTTAACAAGTAAACGCCTTCGGGCAATGTGGGGACGGACATCTCAAATGCTGATGAGTCTTCATGTTTACTCAATGCACCAATGTTGCTTTGCCATATCTTCTTGCCACTGAGATTGTAGAGGGTTACCATGACCGATGAAGAGAGCATACCGTCAAACTGCAGTTTCAGAGTGCCGTTGTGCGTAAGTTCTGCTTTCAGATTACCTGCCATTTTGCCATCAACACCCTCTATGCCACTAATGCCAAGCACTTCGAGAAGTCCTCTATATACATCTATCTCGCCATAGCCATATTTGCAGTTGGGATAGTCCAAGCCATCTTCAGGCCTACGACTGGTCTTGCTGATGACATTCATCACATCTTCGGGCGTAAGATTAGGGTTGGCCTGCAACCATAACGCCACGGCACCGGCAACAACGGGTGTCGCCATAGATGTGCCAGTATTGGCATTCCAAGCGTATGTTCTACCGCCAAAGTCGAAATGCTCTACATCCGACCTCACATCACCGGCATTGGGATTTGCCTCAATGTAATAACTGCTGTACGACGATATGATATTGTTGCCAGGTGCTGATACGTCGGGCTTTATCCTGCCATCCATTGTCGGACCTACTGAGGAATAAACCGACCACACACCATCGTTCCTGCCCTGCTGACGATAGTCTCTGTATTCGCCCAAGTAGTTGGTAAAACCTGTTCGGTGGATGGTTGAACCGACAGCGATTATGCCGGGGAAACATGCTGGCGCATGGACATTATGGCTTATCTCGGCATCTGCCCAACGTCCGTCGGCCTGTCCGTTGACAAAATATGACGATGAGAATGTTCGCACAGCCACATTGGCATTCTCACCTTCGGCAATCACCGCCAATGGCATTCTGCCGTTCTGGTCGAAGGGGGTTGTTACCATTATATAATAAACGGTATCTCCTTCGGCAAACGAAGACGGATACCTGTAGGAGATTACAGAAAGGGTGTCCGCCGTGATATATACAGCCATGGAATCCAAGGCCGCATCTCTGGAGTCATAGACAAACTCTTGATAGTCTGAGTTATATACCTTAAAGCGGAGTTTGAAGGGAGCATCCGACTGAGCCAACAGGTAGGATGTCTTGCCGCCGGAGTTGACGAACGTGCCCGCCTCTTGATTGCCTGCCGGCTTTGCCATATACGAGTATTTCACCGACTCGTTGCCTGCCGATGCGATGATGATGCGCCCAGGACCGGTAAGGGCATTGAGGTAATCGCAGAAAAGACTGTCTTCTGAGTCCAAGCCAACGGTATATCCCTCACTGAATGAAGCCACGCACGGCTTGCCCTGTCGCTCGGCATAGTCGAAGATGTATTTGAAACCAAGTGCATCTACCGCCGTGGTGTATTTATAAAGGTCGGCTGAGTCTATCAGCACAATGTCACTGCTCACAGCATTGTTCACTGCACAGATATCGCTATCGAATGCCATGCCACGATAAGGCGAATCATAGCCGCTGCCAGCTGCAATGCCTAAGGTATGGGTGGCATGCGTCTGTATGAGTCCGTCGGTAGAATGTTTCTTTGCCAGCACGGTTTCGTAACCTACATAATCTCTTCCGACAGGAAACTCGCTGCCTATGGTATCGCGGTCAAGCTGATCCCAGAATGCGCCTATGCGATAGTCGGTGGCTGACGAGTCGAAGAAATTAGGATGCGACAAATCGAAACCTACATCCATTATTCCTAATACCACACCCTTGCCTGTATATGCCTGAGGCAAGTCGCGACCGTCGTAAACATGGTTTGCCTTGACAACTGTAGCTGTTGTGTCCATGGTAAGATTACTACTTACATTTGCCTCTATCCTACTTATACAGGGAAGCATTGCTAGTCGTTCGATATTGGCAAGCGGTGCACTAACAATGCAGATATTGCCCTGACGATCGAAGACACGGCAATCGTTGGAAGCAAAGGCAGCATCGGCCTCTGTCTCATTGTTGACGCGAACAAAGACCGTTGCTCGCAAATCCCTGTCACCGCCACGAAGAGCGGCACGGTTGTGAGCACAGTCCACCGCTTTGTCATGTAAAGCAAAACGAAGCCATGGCGACAACTTGCCGTATGGGCAAGCCTCTATAGTTAACAGCATCAGAAACAATGCCATAAATATTCTGCGTGTCATCATATAGTTTATTTACTTTGCAAAAATAATAAAATATTGCGAAAGATGATAATTTATGACTATTTCTTAATTAAAATACTTAACTTTGCATCCTATTTATAAAAAACAAAGCGATACATCATGAATACAACAGGAAATAAATTTATCGCCGTTTCATATAAGTTATATACAATAGAAGACGGTGAAAGAGAATTGGTTGAGGAAACAACCGCTGGCAGACCTTTCCAGTTCTTGAGTGGATTCGGTCTTACTCTCGAAGCTTTTGAGAATCAGATTGTAGGTCTTGAAAAAGGTGCTGAGTTTGATTTCGAACTGACAAAAGAAGAGGCTTACGGTGATTATGAAGATGAGCGTGTGCTTGAACTTGACAAGCAGATATTCACTATCAACGGACACTTTGACCGCGAGCGCATCTATCCAGAAGCCATCATTCCTTTGCAGAACGAAGAGGGCAACAGATTCATGGCTAAGGTTGTGAGCATAACAGAAGACAAGGTTACGGTTGACCTTAACCATCCGTTGGCTGGATGCACTCTCAACTTCAAGGGTACCGTTGACGAGAGTCGTCAGGCTACAGAGGATGAGATAAAGGCAATGATTAGCCGTTTGAGCGGCGAGGGTTGCGGTTGTGGATGTCACGACTGTGGCGGCGATTGTGGCGGTGGTTGCGACGACGGTTGCGGCGGACATCACGACCACGAATGCGGTTGCGGACATTGTCATTGATTTTTTAGTTGACGAGTTGACAAGTTAACGAGTTGACGAGTTGATTGACTTCATTTATCGTTCAACGCTAATCGTTAATCGTTCAAATAATATGCGCAATACATACGGAAACATATTTACGCTTACTACATTTGGCGAGAGTCACGGCGAAGCCATTGGCGGTGTTGTTGACGGCATGCCAGCCGGCATCGACATCGACATGGATTTCATTCAGGCAGAGCTAAACAGGCGTCGCCCCGGACAGAGTGCGATAACCACGAGTCGCAACGAACCAGACAAGGTTGAGTTCCTTAGTGGCGTCTTTGAAGGCAAGACCACAGGTTGTCCTATTGGATTTATGGTTAAAAACACCAACCAGCACTCCAACGACTACGACAACATGCGCAATCTCTTCCGCCCTTCCCATGCCGACTATACCTATACTAATAAATATGGCGAACGTGACCATCGTGGAGGCGGACGTTCATCTGCCCGCATAACCATAAGCCGATGTGTTGCCGGAGCATTGGCAAAATTAGCATTGCAGCAGTTGGGTATTAGCATTTGCGCATACACCTCGCAGGTGGGTAATATCAAACTCGAGCGCGACTATCGCAAATACGACTTGACAAAGACAGAAAACAACGCTGTGAGATGTCCCGATGTTGAGAAGGCAGCCGAGATGGAACAACTTATCAGTGAGGTAAAAGCAAAAGGCGACACCATTGGCGGCATAATAACATGCGTCATAAAGGGATGCCCTGCCGGACTTGGCGAACCTGAGTTTGGCAAGTTGCACGCTGCATTAGGTTCTGCCATGCTGAGCATCAATGCCGTAAAGGGTTTTGAGTATGGCGAAGGTTTTGACGGTGTAAACGCATTGGGTTCTGAACAGAACGATGTCTTTACCACCGAAACGGGAGGCATATCTACAAGAACAAACCATAGCGGTGGCATCCAAGGCGGAATAAGCAACGGAGAGGATATCTATTTCCGTGTTGCATTCAAACCTGTGGCTACGTTGCTAATGCAACAAAACACAATAGACAAGGATGGCAACGCCACTACTCTAACTGCCCGTGGACGACACGACCCCTGCGTATTGCCTCGCGCTGTGCCTATCGTAGAAGCCATGGCGGCTATGACAATATTAGATTATTATCTGATGAGCAGAACCGTCAGATTATAAAAAACGAATGAAAATACAAAAAGGACATGATATATTTTGCAAATTAAAAAATTAATTTGTATCTTTGTAATCGCTATTAGGGATTTGAGAAAATCTTTCATAGCAGATATTAAGTCTAGTTTAGTTTTTGTGTTGGTTTAGAGAGCGGGTTTCCGCTCTCTTTTTTATTTCCACCAATCTTATCTGCTGATGTTGGAGATGGTAAAACAAAATGAGACAAACCAACCGGCTTGCCTCATTTCGTCATAATATGTCTTGAATAGCACTTACTTCATCAAATACTTCTTGCCATTCTTGATATAGAAGCCCTTTGACGGATTAGCAACCTTGCGACCACCGAGATCGTAAACAGGTGCGTCAGAGTCTTTTTCTGCTTCTATCTCACCTACACCTAGTGTCTCGTCTGCACGAACATAGATAATACCAAGTGTCATGAGCTTAGACGTATCCCACACCTGAGTAGCAGATGGACGTGCAGGTTCGATTGTTGTGAAACCGCTACCGCTGACTGTTGCACCAGACAAGTTGAAGATATAGAATGAAGCATCATTCTTGATGCCTTCTGTTTCTGACATGTTCAGGCGCAATGTAGCACCGTTTATCTGGAAGTTGCCTGTTACCTGAAGTCTGTTGCACTTTGTTGCGCCATTGCTTGAATAGAGAGGAACCTCAACAGCACCACCTTCATTTATCGTACAACCGCCTGTAAGTTTCAATGTCTGCGAATTAATCAGAGTATCACCGGCATATACCGTTGCATCTGCCATTACTGTTACCTTGCCTGCCACTGTTCCCTTACCAGCCAACGTTGCATCAGCGGCAACAATCACCTGACCTGTACCAGAATTGGTTCCGTTTACTATCAGACGGCCGCCAGAGATTGATGTTGTTCCCTTATAGTCGTTGCTGCCTGTTAGACGCCAGTCGCCTGTACCCACCTTAGTGATGTTCACAGTACCAGTATATCCGCTACCAGAGCATGACCAGTTGTTAATCTTTCCTTTGAAAGTCTCGTTGGTATTAGCATAACCAACCTTCCATGTACATGTGAAGTTCTTTGTGTTCTTACTTGAACCCATGATATAAGTACCGCTCTCACCTGAGATACCACCAATCTCTACGGTTGGAGATGTATCCCATGAACAAAGACGTGCATTGCCCTTCATATCTATGGTAAAGGTAGAATGACTTGTCTTGCCTTTATTGAGGAGCAACAGAGACCCGTTCTTGTCAGATGATACACCGTTGGCAATCAATCTGCCTGTAAAGCCAGAAGAGTTGAAACCAATATATTCACGCAGATAAGGAATATTGAGTTGCAATGTACCGGCACCTGTCAACTTATTATTAAGGTAGCAGTTGCGGTTTGGCGAGAGTTGCGATGTAGTACCTTCAGTCAGTTCTATCGGGAATGAATATGTCTCGTAACCCTCTGTCTCTCCAGCTGTCTTCAAATGACCGCCAGCCATAACGAGCTTAGAAGAAGAACCGATACCGGCCTTAGAGATGTCTGTTGTGCTCAGATAAACAGTACCGCCCTTCAGAACGGTTGAGCCATTATAACCGAAGAACTTGGTTGAACCTACTGTAAGCTGACCTTCGCCGTTGATAACAAGACTACCGTTACCCTCAAACTTATTGTTTACTGTTACTGTTGTTCCGCTCTTGGCGATATTGAACTCTGTTTCGCTCAATATCTTTGCCTCACGGTCGGTAGATGTTGTACCACCTGTATAGCGGTATGTACCACCGTCAAATATCCAGTCCTGAGAATAACCAACACTGGCACCCAGACTACTTGCCACACCGCCGTTCTTCAGCGAGTTGAACTCAAGCACACCGCCATGGAGCACAGTCGCGCCCTTGTATGTATTGTTTGTACCAAGTACAAGAGTTCCTTCACCTGCCTTGTTAACTGATGTTGTTTCGCCGCTGATGGCTCCAGTACCGCTGATTGTAAGATTGGCATCGCTATTAACAACTACTGCCTCAGGAGCCACGGTCTCGTTGAGCGTTACGGTTGCATCTGCTTCTGGAGCGAAGAGCACTTTCTTGGCATCAGCATAAACGGCAGTTCCGTTGTTCCAACCGCTGTTGGTGAAGTCCCATGCCGTAACAGCTGTACCCCATGTATAGTCAGGTTGATAAGTGTCTATATCGACTATACCCACCTCTATCGGGCGAGTGCTCATCTCAACCACAGCCGTATAGTCAGAATATTTCTCACCGGCAAATGAACGCATACGGATAGGATACTTTGTTGCTGCCTCAAGACCTGTAATTGTAAAGCTGGTAGTTCCTGCAGCAACCTTGCCTGCCTCAACAAAACCTGCACCCTTATCTATTTCTACAACGAAACCGTCTTCATTGTCGGTATAGTCGCGCCACTGCACCTTTAATGTTGTCGTTGTGGCAGATGCCAACTCCACGCTGATAGGAGCACGGAGGAAATAGTCGCGGTCGTCGATTGTTATGCTGTTGATATAGTTCTCTATATTAACATAACCGTTGGCAGCCTTCACCATCGCATCGTTCTTGTTCGGATCTGTGCCGTTGGCTGTCTCCCATGCGTCAGGCATACCGTCGTTGTCGCTATCGACACGCTTGTTGCCGCCCCACAATTTCCATGTCGTTGGAGCACCATATATCAGAGTCTCCTCATTAGAAATCAGTGCGCCCTTCTTACCGAACGACATCACCTCGTCTATCATGTAGCAGTCGGCATAGTCGCGATATGGCAGCGAAGCACCTACTGCCGGTATTGACTTTTCAATAAGTTCATTGCCTGCCCACTTCTCCATTTCAGGATAAGGATAAGGCTTTGACTGGCGGTCAGAAGCAGAGTATTTTGTAACCTCTGAAGGGTCAAATATTCCGTCTCTGTCACTGTCTTGCCAGTTGTCGTTGCCATAGAAATGGAAATTCTCATTACCGCCGGTAAAGGCATCGCCACCCTTTGACGGACCGTTCATGAACAGGTTGCCTTCGATATTGCAATATGACTGGCCTTCTGAGTCGCCACCCATGATGTATGCACCGTTAGACCAGTTGTAAACGATGTTATTAACAAACTGACTGCGTCCCTTTACCTTGTTGTTACGTGTTGAGTTGTCAACATACAGGTTGCGGTAAAGCGTTATTGAGTCAGCCTGAATAAGACCGCCGGCAGAGTGTGTCAGCAATCCCTGACCGATAATTGAGTTCTGAATTGTAATACTGTGCAGGTCGCCCTTGCCGTCAGGACTGATAGAGAATGTCTCGTCGCGTCCCCATGACACTGAGCAGTGGTCGAAAATCATGTTCGTACCGTTTGCTATTCCTGCAGCATCCTTGCCAGAGTCACCGTTCTTACCCATGCGGAAGCGCATGTAGCGAACGATGGTATTTGTTGCACCTGAAAACGAAACACCGTTGCCATATACGGTAATACCCTCTCCTGGTGCTGTCTGTCCGGCAACATATAGATTCTTGGCGAAAACGAGACGGCTTTCGAGCTTAATGACACCAGCCACATCGAAAACCACAATACGGTTAGCCTGACTAACAGCATCTCTCAACGAACCGGCGCCGCTGTCTTTAAGATTGGTTACATGGTAAACGCTACCGCCACGGCCTCCCGTTGCAAAGCGTCCCCAGCCTTCTGCTCCAGGGAAAGCCAGTTGCTGTGCATCTACCGTCAAGCCACTGCTTGCAAGCAGAATGCCCATTAATAAAGATAGTTTCTTCTTACCCATAAAAATAAAGTTTTAGTCTGTTTGTTTACACAAATATTATAAGAATGTTTTCTGGAAAAACGTTTAGTCGTTAAGTGCACCGATAATCTCTGTTACCGACTTGCATCCGTGAGCGTCAAGCCACTCGTTGATGCCGTCGCGCACCTTTATCGTTACAGCAGGGTCTATAAAGTTGGCTGTACCTATTTCAATAGCTGTTGCACCTGCCATGATGAACTCTATAGCATCCTTGGCTGTGCAAATACCGCCAAGACCAACAACCGGCACCTTCACTGCCTTTGCTACCTGCCACACCATTCTCAGTGCCACTGGCTTGACTGCAGGTCCGCTCAGTCCTCCTGTGTTTATGCTCAACAGTGTCTTGCGCTTCTCTATGTCGATGGCCATGCCCATAAGCGTGTTTATAAGCGAAACGCTGTCGGCGCCTTCTGCCTCCACTGCACGGGCTATGTCACAGATATTCGTTACGTTAGGCGATAGTTTCACTATCAGCGTCTTGTGATAGCGCTCGCGAACTGCCTTAACTACAGATGACGCACCCTCTACGGTAACACCGAATGCCATGCCGCCATCGTGTACGTTCGGACATGAGATATTCAGTTCAATAGCAGGGATATTTTCAAGAGCGTCAATACGTGCGGCACACTCGGCATAGTCTTCAGGCGACGAACCGCTCACATTAACAATCATATTGGTGTCAATGTCCTTTATCTGAGGATATATATGTTCGCAGAAGTAATCAACGCCCTTGTTCTGAAGTCCAACGCAGTTGAGCATTCCGTGCGGAGTCTCTGCCATACGCGGATAGTCATTGCCCTCACGCGGTTTTAGCGTCGTTCCCTTTACTATAATGCCTCCTATGCCGTCAAGGGGCACAAAATCGGCAAATTCAAGACCATAACCGAACGTTCCCGATGCCGTCATCACTGGATTCTTCAATTCCAGCTTGCCTATATTTACATTTAGAGATGCCATAACAGTTTCTTTATGTTAAACACTGGTCCTTCCTTACAAACACAAAGATGGCCTTCGGTGGTCTTCTCGACACAGCACAGACAAGCGCCTACGCCACACGCCATCATATTCTCAAGCGATGCTTCACAATCGACGCCGGCCTTTGCTGCATACTTCGCCACGGCTACCATCATTGGTTTCGGTCCGCAGGTTGATATGCGGTCAAACTGCTCGTTCAGTACTGAGTGGTTGGTTACGAAGCCCTTTTCACCCTCAGAACCGTCTTCAGTCGTCACGAACACACGGCCATAGCGCTTAAACTCGTCCATAAGCAGCAGGTCAGACGCCTTGCGTGCCCCCAAAAGGAACGTAGGTTCAACGCCCATTCGCTTCATCTCCGCTCCCATATAGAGCAAAGGAGCCACGCCAACGCCACCGCCCACAAGCAGAATCTTCTCTTCCTTGGCTTGCGGCATTGTAAAGCCATTACCCAACGGAAGCACACAGTTCAACTTGTCGCCGGCATTAAGAGCGGCCATATGGCACGTACCGTCACCCACAACAGCAACGAGAAGCCACAATTCATTGGCTTCCTTATCTACAAAATTTATTGAAATCGGACGGCGCAGAAATGTTTCCGAGGTGTTGTCTATACGAATCTCGACAAACTGTCCCGGCAACATTTCCGGCAATGGTACTGCATCGGTCAACTTAATCAGAGCATATTTCTCGTTAAGTCTATCTACCGATTTGACAGTCAAATCCAGGATGTATTTTTTCATTATATTATCTTTGATAACGTTATTCGACTACAAAGATAATATTTTTTTGATTAATTGTTACACCTTATATATAAATATTATAAAAGTTTTCCCAACTTTTGACTTAAAAGTTACATATGCAAAACCTCATAGCCTCATAACCTTAAAACCTCAAAACCTTAAAACCTCATAACCTCACAACCTCAAAAATCATTTCTTGGCAGGCACAAAACTCTCGTAGGTCAAGTCGTCATAAAAGACCCTGATTTCTGTTACGCGACGAACATTTTTGTCAAAGTTTTTCATAATTTCCATGTCATTATACGAGCGTGTATTTCTTACACTATTATGACTGTTTGACTGCTGAGGCTGATTTTGCACTACTTGGACAGCTATTCCTGAAGTGGGGGACTCGGAATCATCGAAATTCAACTCTGGCATGACATCGCTTTGCAGCTCCATGTCGGTGCCTAAATCACTGGCTGAAGCCGATGCATACATCTTGCCTGTACCGAACAGAAGCCACTCGGTATTTATGTCTGGAATCTTCTTCTTTATGGCTTCAACAACATTCAGGGTTGGACGGGTCCTTCCATTGAAAATACTGCTAAGGGTTGCAGGTGCCAATTCTATGAGTTGAGCGAACACTTGTTGGGTCATGTGTTGCGTCTCCATTATCTGCCTAATTCTGTCTTTCATTTCTGCTAAACACTAAAAAGAGGGTAAAATCAACACTTTTTATTGATTTTACAAAGGTAAAACAAAAAATTGAGTTACACAACAATTGTTGAGAAAATTTAGATTTTCGAAATATGAATTTCTTATTTTAAATTCATAAATACAAACTAGCGATTTAGTGTTTCTATCGATTCAGTTTTACAAATCAATATTTAGCAACGTAAATCGTGGCAAACCTTTATTTAAAGGCAAATTTATAAATAACTGGGTATAAAATAGATATTTACATGTTTATATACCTAAAACATGAACAAATTCTACCTTTATCTGACTATTAATGCCTAAATCTTGTCTATTTGGATTAATAAAACATCATAAACCGCTGAGTTTCAATGATATTTACACGCAAATAACAACTTGCATATTTATTGGTTTGGTTTTATGATTTTGAAATTTACATTTTAAATTTGTAATTTTAAAATTGTGTTTTACATTTTTAAATCCTTAATATTTGTGTTACAAAAGCATAAATTCAATACAAAATTAAATCGTTTGGATTTTTAAATCAACAATTTTAAATCTTAATAAATCCTAAAACCAAATCACGATTTTCGAAAAAAACGATTTTTTGCGTTTTTTGAATTATTTCGCACAGAGCCTTGAACATAAAAATTTTGAGCGAATTATGAGGCCTTTATTTTGACGTAACTTCCTGATTTAACTAATAGTTAGGCAAAAAAAACGCATCTTTGGCAAGATGCGTTCTAGAAAAAAACAGCCCGAAAAACGGGTATTTTTTAGTGAAAAATGAAGAAAAGCAGCTCCTTCATTAGCTCTCCTGGGGGTGTATTTGGGTTGTCCAAGCCCTTACTTTTGGCATCTATTTCTCTAATTTTAGAAATTATCTGCATAGTTTTCATTCCAGTGTAATTTCTCATGCCTGTCATATAGTCTTTTGCTCCCCATGCAGATCTCAGATCAAGCCATTTTGCCAACGCCTCCTGATTGTTCTTTTGCGGACAATAATATGCAATCAGCAAATTTTGGAAGTAATTGAAGAGCATTGGGAGAAAACTGTAAATGCTTCCTGCCTTCGGATTATTGTCAAAAAATTTCATAATTTGGTTGGCTTTAAAAATATTGCGATTTACGATAGCATCGCGCAATTCAAAAGCATTAAAATCTTTGCTCACCCCTATCTGGTCTTCCACCACCTGAGGGGTTACTCTTTTGTCATTTTCCGGAAGTGCAATTAACAGTTTTTCCAACTCTCCCACCAGTCGGCTCAGATCTGCTCCAACAGAGTCGGATATTATCTGTTGTGACTTCGGGTCGATGCTTGCACCTTTTGCTTTCAGATAGTTTTCTATGAACGAAGGCAAATCGCGCTCACGCAATTTTTTGCTTTCAAACAAAATTCCAGCCTTCTCGACAATTGCCGGCAGTTTTTTCCTTTTGTCTATAGAACCGTTCTTATGGCACATCACAAGCACCGTAGAAGCTAACGGATTCTGAAGATAATGCTCCAGTGCCTCCGTATTTTTAATATTTTGCGCCTCTTTTACTATTACGACCTGAAAATTCGACATCATTGGGTAGCGTTTCGCCACATCAACAATCTGTGCTGCCGTAACGTCCGAACCAAACAGAACCGTCTGGTTGAAGTCTCGCTCTTCTGGTTGAAGCACGTTCTCAGCAATATAATCCGCTATTTTGTCAATATAATACGACTCCTCTCCCATAAGATAATATATAGGAGCTAATTTACGAGCCTTCAAATCGCGCATTATACCCTCGTAAGTTACAGTTTTGATCTCTGCCATTTCGTTATTTAGATATAAATTTGTACTTTTGCATGCAAAGTTAATGCAAGTTGAGAGGAGAACAAAATAAATTCATTTATTTTTTACCCCGAGACGAAGCTTAACTTATAAAATTAAACGAGTTGACAAGTTAATGAGTTGATGAGTTGACAAGTTAATGAGTTGACAAGTTGTATGCAAATAATCTTTCATCTCTAATCCCTAATCTCTCATCCCCAAAAAGATGTACCATATAAATCTGCCACAATACGCTATCCGCCTTGGCGGAACAAAAGAAAAACCAACCGTTTTCGACGTTCTGCGCCGAAAGCATGTGGCATTGACTCCTGAGGAATGGGTGCGCCAACACTTCATACATTATTTAATTGAGCACAAAGGCTATCCCCAAGGACTGCTAGCAAACGAAATTGAACTGCGCATCGGCGATAAGAAAATGCGTTGCGACAGCATTTTATATAATAAGGTGCTGCAGCCACGAATGATTATCGAGTACAAAGCGCCCACCGTACCGCTGCAACAGAAAGTTTTCGACCAGATAGCCACCTACAACCTGTTACTCCACGTTGATTACCTCATCATGAGCAACGGCCTCCAGCACATCTGTTGCCGCATGGATTACGAAAACCGTCGTTATATTTTCCTTGAGAACATCCCCTGCTACTCAGACTTAATATAAACCAGACTCCGTTTCTGAATTAGAAACATACATTTTCATACATCCTACATTTTTGCGCATAACGCACTAATCTACAGTTCGTTATATGGAGTGTAGGAGGATTTCAATCCTACATTTTTCGGCACTTTTCTGCAAAAAAAAATGCAAAACTCTTGCAAACCGCCCTTAAATTTTGTATCTTTGTAAATAGATATGCTACACCTAAAAAGGATAACAGCAATCAACTAGTTAGATACCCACAACCACTCTTATTTTCAAATATTCATTATCATGAAATGTACTATTTTCAACCCCACAAGGGGACAACTATGCTATTCCAGAATCACTCTGGACGAAGTGTGCCAACTCTTAAAAGACGGTACTTTCCGACCGAATCCAACCGTTCCTCCTACCAAGAAAATCTGCTTTTCCGCTGAATGGAAAAAAGCAAGCGGACAAACGGTTTTGGCAAACAACAACCACCTCGTTTTGCTGCAACTACGCAACTTGCGCGACCTCGCCACGGCAGAAGAATACAAACACCTTGCAGGACTTATGCCCTACACTCTTCTGGCCTTTATTGGCAGCAATGGACGCTCGGTAAATATCGTGTGTCCTTACGATGCTTACGACGAAAATGAAGACAATCAGCAACAGGCACTCACCAATGCCTACAGAAAACTGCACTTCCTCTACTCGTCACAATTCGGAACACGCCTCTACGAGTCAGAACCACAGTTCGACGACAGTTGTCTGGCAAGCCACGACCCAGCGCCGGTATATCATCCTGCGGCCAATGCCATCATCATTTCCGCTTGCAAAGAAGAAACACCAGCGTACAAACAGACACAAGCAGCCATCAGCGACTACAATTTTCCCGACGAGATACCAGGCCTGAGCGTACAGGTTAGCCGTTCGCGCCGCTTTCACGATTGTCTCGACAACGCCATTGAGATGCATATCGACAAAGAGGGCGAGGATTTCACATGCGCCGTGATAGAACAGCTTGCAGCCGGATGCCACGAGATGGGGCTGCCAGAAGCCTATGCCGTACGAACCTCCACCTTTATTCCATTGCTCGGAGGCAAAAAAAACGAGAAAATGATACGTTCGGCATTCAGAACCGCCTACAAGATAAAACTGCTGAAAACGCTTCCGATGAAATTCACACGCCCGTCAGCATTGCTCACATTCAAGACCGAGGCTTACATGAAAGAGCACTACACCCTGCGCCTGAACGTGATGACAGGCACACCTGAGTATCGCAAAAACGCCGTAGGACACGGTTTCCAACCGCTCGACCAGTCGGCACACAACACCATGTCGATACTCGCCCTCAAGGCTGGCGTTGACTCGTGGGACAAGGACCTCAACCGCTATATCGACAGCGACTTGATACCTAAATACTACCCCATGGACGACTATCTCCGCAATCTGCCACGCTGGGACGGCAGGCGCGACTGGGTGGGAGAACTGGCTAGCCGTGTAAAGACCGACCACCCTCGCTGGAAAGACTTTTTCCACACATGGATGCTGTCTATGGTGGCACAATGGCGCGGCATGAACCTGCAGCATGGCAACGCTATAGTGCCATTACTCATAGGTCCGCAAGGTTCCGGCAAGACGACCTTCTGCCGCCGTTTGCTGCCGGAGTATCTTCAGACCTACTTCAATGACCGCATATCAATGAAAAACGACAACGATATCTTTGCCGCCATGACCTCGTTCGCACTCATCAACATCGACGAGTTCGACTCAATGAAAAAGAGTCAGCAGCCTCTGCTGAAATACCTACTCTCAAAGCATGACGTGAAGATGCGCCCTCCTTATGGCAAGGTCATCCAGCAGCGCCAGCGCTTTGCGTCGTTCATTGCCACTACCAACTGCCTGCGACCTCTCACCGACCCAACCGGCAGCCGACGTTTCGTATGCGCCTACGCCAGCGATATTGACAATTCTGGCATAATATATCACAACATGGTGTATGCCCAACTATGTCAGGAACTGGACGAAGGGCGCCGATATTGGTTCAACGAAGAAGAAAATGCGCTCAATATCGAGCACAACTCTCAGTATCAGCAAGTTAACGACCTATATCAGATGATAACGCTCACCCACCTCACGCCTAATGAGACACCCGACGATGCCACCTATGTGCCGATATATGAGGTAATGGAACGCCTGAAAAAGGAATTCCCTACATTCGTCATCAACAAGACCGCTGGCATAACAACAGGCAGACATCTCCAAGCACTTGGTTATGCGTCTAAAAGAACCAGTAAAGGCATGTGTTACAAGATTATGCCTATAAAATTCTGATTCATATCCTAACTGAATAATATTTGCGTCAGATACGTTTGCTATCTGGCGCATTTTTTTGGCGTTTTTTCAACAAAAAGCGTGCCGCTTCTCATACGAAAGCGGTACGGTTAGCACTCCTAAATGCACCACTTTCGACACCCAAACGGCCCTTTTAGAAGTCTAAAACGGCGGTTTGGAGAAGCATATCTTACACATTCGCAAACTTTGCTTGCTTGTAGGTAGAAGGAGATAAAGGAAGATAGAGGGAGATAAAAGACATTAGCTTTTGCTTTATCTTCCTTTAATTTCTAAATATTCTTTACATGGAAAATGTTAAAATTACCAAAAAGCGCCCAAAAACGGGCCAAAAATGTAGGATTGAAATCCTCATACACTGCACTTAACAATCTATGGCTTAATGCCTTACATGCAAAAATGTAGGATGTAGGAGAAATTCACTTTCAAAAAAATATTTTAGACATGTAACTGCTTCATGAGGCACTAAGAGAAAAATACTTTATAAACGTTCTGTTTATCCGACAAAAATAATTATCTTTGCGAGAAAGAAATAACAACCCATGAACAATTTGATTAAATCATTCGCCGCCATCTGCGTGATGGCATTGCTGATGCCCGTAGAGACAATGGCGCAGCAGGCTCTGCAACAAAGAAAAGAAGTGGTGTCGCCTGAAATACATAAGGACAAGACCGTTACATTCCGCCTCCGTGCGCCAAAGGCTGTGCGCGTGCAAGTGACAGGCGACTGCATTGCCAATCGCACCGCAGACATGAAAGAGAACAAAGATGGCGTATGGGAATATACCACACCTGAACCGCTGTCGCCAGAACTATACAGTTACTCTTTCTACATAGACGGCATGAAGGCTCACGACCCCGCCAATGTATATATGATTCGCGACGTGGCATCTGTTACTAATGTCTTTATTGTTGGCGGAGAACGTGCCGACCTCTATAAAGTGAACAATGTGCCGCATGGCACCGTGGCGAAGGTGTGGTACGAAAGTCCGTCGCTGGGATTGTCGCGCCGCATGACCGTCTATACTCCGGCTGGCTATGAGACAAGCAAGCGCCGCTACCCTGTCTTCTATCTCCTTCACGGCATGGGTGGCGACGAAGAGGCATGGAGCGACCTCGGACGCGCCACACAGATTCTCGACAATCTGATAGCGCAAGGCAAAGCGGAGCCAATGATTTTGGTCATGACAAACGGTAACGCGGCACTGGAAGCAGCACCTGGCGAGTCGTCATTAGGATGGGAGAAACAGCCAACTTTCAATCTGCCCAAAACGATGGAGGGTTCGTTTGAGTCGCACTTCCCAGAGGTGGTGAGATTCATAGACAAGCACTATCGCACAAAGGCCGACAAGAAAAGTCGCGCCATTGCAGGACTGTCGATGGGTGGATTCCATGCTCTGCACATCTCAAAGCAATATCCAGATATGTTTAATTATGTGGGCCTTTTTTCTGCAGCCATCATGCCTGGCAGAAACGCTACATCGCCAATATATCAGGACATGGAAGGCAAACTGGCCACGCAGTTCGCCAAAAAGCCCGCTCTCTACTGGATAGGCATAGGCAAGACCGACTTTCTCTACAAGGCAAACCAGGATTACCGAAAACTGCTCGACAGGAATGGTCACCGCTATGAATACTTTGAGAACGAAGACGGACATATATGGAAAAACTGGCGCATATATCTGACAGAGTTCACTCCACGTTTGTTTAGATAATGGTGGAACGGCGGAAAAAGAATAGCAGCATAGTTGTTTTTACTATAATAATTTTGCGCCCGTCTCTTTGTCCGTTCAGCAAAAAACTTTATCTTTGCATTCAGAACCCAGTAACATGGGGCATAATAATATAATGTATAATAAACAAAACTCATTGCCCATGGCATAACAACAGACTTTTAATTAAGGACATATTATAGACAGAACTGTCAACTTTTGATTCTTGCTTTGGATAATTGGGGAATTTGAAAAATGCTATAAGAACTGAAGTAGATAAGTTCACGCTGTTAGCGTGGGCTTTTTACTCGTTTAAGATAGCAAGGTTATCCCCAATACCTCCAAAGCGTAGACGATGTAAATGTCCACGTTTTTTATTTGTATTTTTTGAGTAAACATTAACAATTTAAATATAGGCAAAATTATGAAGAAACTAATTCTATCTTTTATCATAATCTTTATACCTTTATGTGCATGTTCAGTAGAAATAGGCAATTTCAAATTTAATATTACCACTTCATCATTAACAGCTGAATTATATATGTATAATGGCAACTCGTCTGAAGTAGTTATTCCTGAAGAAATAGAGTATAATGGATATAAATATACAGTAACAAGTATTTCTGGATATAAAAATAGACAATATTTTGGCGCTTTCCAAAATAATCACAGACTAAAATCAATTACTTTTCCAAAGACATTGAAAGATATAGGACCATCTGCTTTCGGGAACTGCGATAGTTTAACACATATAACTTTTCCTCAAAACTTAATTAACATAGGTAATAGCGCATTTAGTGGATGTGAAAATTTATCTCAAATTGTATTTGGTAACAATATATACCAAATAGGTGAATTTGCATTCTATGGTTGTAATAGTCTATCAAGTATTATTTTACCTAAAGTCAAAATAATCGGATATGGTTGTTTTCAGGAATGTAGAAATTTGAAATCAATAATACTTTCTGATAATTTAGAATTAATTCCTAATCTTTGTTTTTATAAATGTGAAAAATTAAATACTATAATTATCCCCAACAGCGTAACAAGTATAGGAAAAGATGCTTTCGATGGTTGTAGCAGTTTGTCTACAATAACAATCGGAAAGAACGTAACAAAAATTGGCGAGTCTCCTTTCACTTATTGTTCTAATCTTAAAGATGTGTATTGTTATGCAGAAACAGTACCAAATACAGATGAGACAGCTTTTAATAAATCAATTTCAGAAAATGCTACATTGCATGTGCCTGAGACATCGATAAACAGCTATAGGTCAAAGGCTCCATGGAAAAGTTTTGGGAAAATTGTTGCGTTGAGTGATGAAGACAAACCTGTTGTTCCTGACACTCCAGAAGTAAAGGTTTGTGCTACACCAACAATATCATACGAGAATGGAAAGCTGATATTTAATTGCGAGACAGAAGGTGCTGTTTGTAAGTCTACAATAACTGATGATGACGTTGCATCGTTTGAAGCAAATGAAGTTCAGCTAAACGTAACCTACAACATCAGCGTATACGCCACAAAGGAAGGCTACAAGGATTCAGAAGTGGCAAAAGCAACATTGTGTTGGATTGACGTAGAACCAAAGTCTGAGGGTCTTACAAATACTGATATTGCCAATGTTAAGGCTTTGCCAGTGGTAGTACAGGCAAACAATGGAACTATAACAGTATCAGGTGCTGATGATGGTACAATGGTAGAGGTATATGGCATATCAGGCACAAAGCTTGGTGAAGCAAAGACTGCTCTTAACACGGCAACAATTCATACTGATGCACAAGTTGGTAGTGTTGTGATAGTAAAGGTTGGCAACAAATCGATAAAGATTGCTCTCTAATCTGTTGTAAAACGACTTTATACATTCTTCCCCATCTTCCAAATCTGGAGGATGGGGATATTCTTTCAATAAACTCATCTGCGCCAAGGGTACATCTATGACGTTGCCTAGGATTACAAATATGATATTGCGACGAAGTAGTTTGCTTAACTTCGTACTAATAATTTCGGGCGGGAACTGCATTGTTTTATAAGTTTCCGCCCGAATCTATTTGTTGTACAGTGCAGGGAATGACATGAAAGAGAATTCACCTATCAGATTAGGATAATTCTTCATCTCATCCTTTTAAATCACTCCAATTACAACTAGCTATTCGGTATTTCAACAGAACTCTCAACAATCTGAGATATTGGCGTGTAAATATCAACATTAGGAGTTTCCAAACTGACCACTAACGCGTATTTAATACCTTTTTCTAACATACTCTTTCTTGTTTTCCACCAACCTGTTGCAGGATAAATTGCTATTTTGTCGTATGCAGCTATTTGGGCAGCCGTTTCGCAGATGAAGTCACTATGTATTGAACCCTGATTTCGGCGATTGATGCCAATCCACCACCTGCTAGTGTCATTACTTAATACATTCTCACCTTCTGCAGCAGTATTTGCTACTCTATGAGTAAAAGTTTCTTCAGTATCTTGTGATGTGGATACATCAAAACGCAACAACTCAGAAGGATAACTGTACTTCTTTAGTTTTCCCTTAATGCCAGGAGACGGCTGTATGTAATACGAAAGTGTAACTCGCATGGTTACTTCCGTTTCTCCAAGGTCTAGCAAAATATATTTTGGCCAAGGCAACTTAAAAAGATGCATATTCGAATGCTTTAGCTCATTTCCTGAACCTTGTGCAAACGGTTTTAATTCTCCTTCTACTATGAATGTAACATAACTCTCATGTGTGGCAACGGCTTTATTCCAATCAGGTACGCCATATCCACAGGTATGCACCAGCAAATCCTTATCCAAATGTCCATTGATTGTACACATGTCCCTCATGGCCTCTGTCCAAGAAGACGAGTGTACCATCAATGCTCTAATTGACAAAGCAGAAAGTTCTGGGTTATAGTACTTGATTGCGCCGGCTAGTCTTCCAGCCAAGGCTGTTGCTGCACTTGTCGCGTTAAATGCGCTAAATGTGCAATAATCCCGGGCATCAGTCGTTGCCAACATCAAGTCATCGTGCCCTTGAAAATTCCCTTCTCCATCCCAATAGGCATTTCCTCCCTCCATCAGAATTTCAGGTTTGATGAGCATATTATTATCCCAGAGACGAGAAGTTCGACTGAAAGGTGAAACTCCTCCATGAGGAGCTACAATCTGTCTCCCTTCGTATTCAACATCTGAAATCACAATTTTTTCCGTAAAAGCTCCAACAGTAAGAGCATTCCATGATTGTGCAGGATCATTCACAGAATTGTTCCATAGGTAATCAGGATAGCCGACACCACCGTTGTTATCCACATTGCCAGCCGACACTAACAGCAAACTCTCTGGAGTGCCATCATTGTAGAGAGTTTCATCAATAGCAGCACTTGTTGCAGATGCGATTGCCTCTTGGCTTTCTGTCGCAGTTACAGCCATTGTCATTAGATGAGCGTCATCCTCTTCAGACTTTCGTATTGCATCCTCAAGGATGATTGCTGTATGTTCATCCGTAGCATCAGGATTCGTTGCGTTTGCAATTACCTTCACAGACACCAACTCGTTTGTAATTGGCTTAATATCTCTGTCGTAAATGACATCTATAAGGTCACCATAGAGTACCAATCCAGCCATGCCGGTACCATGGTTTGCCCTGTCTCTTAAATTAGCATCCGCCAAAGCAGAATGGCACCTGTCCTCAGGAAGAAAAGGGCTCAGCAATGGATGATTATGATTGACGCCCGAGTCCAAAATTCCTACTTTCACTAAATTATCCTCTACAGGAACACATTCATGTATCAAACTTTCCCATTCACGTGATTCTTGCATTCCTTTTTCTGGATTAGTAAGTATCGAAGGTCGTCTGAATTTCCTAATTTCCGAAATCCTGTCTATTACTTGTGGCAGCATTTCCAAATGTTCTCTATTGGCTTTTACGAGAACAACCATCATGCAGTCAAATGTAAGTGTTCGATTTCGATACTCAACACCTACAGATGCAATTCTGTGTTTGATATCCTCGGCATCAACCTCTGTCCCTGTAATCCAAATCTCATATTCTTCAATCCTGTCAGAAACAGTTTCGTAATCTCCTGATACAGTAAAGAAAGATTCAAGTCTGACAGGACTTACAGCATCCAAAGCATCAATTAACTTCCTGCAACGTCTGTTATCTGTATCGGCTGAATGGCTATAAGCATTTAGTTTGTTGTCAAGCCAATTAGTTTGGTTTTCTGTAAGATAGAGTGTAACCTTATTCGATTCGTCGTCTGAGGAACGCATATTCATCACCTGCGCACCTCGCTTTGTATCGAGTGATTTCCATGTTTCTAAAAGAGCGTCCTTTTTAACAATTACATCTATATACGACCCAGATGCTGCCACAGCTCCTTCTGGTAGTTCCTCTTTCTTTTGTTTAAAAGAAGCTAACGCTGATACATAACCTTCATGCAATTGTTGTGCATGCGCCAGTGCATCAGCAGGAGTAGGTAACACACCTCCTCTTGCTGACTTTGACTTAAACGTTACATCTTCAGACCAATTGGATAGTTTAATATGTCGAAAATTGCTCATGATATGATTTCACTATGATATTAACTGACTCTATAGGCAGAAAAACGCTGATTGATAATTGTCTTCACTAGATTTTCATTCACACCTATTCCTTCAAGAAGTGATTCCTTCATCACATCTCTGCATATCATAGTAATCTCAGCATGGCTCATCTTATCCATAAGTGGTAAAATTTCATCGAAATTGAAACTCTTTTTAATAAAACCATCCAACTGACCACTTATAATTTTGAGTTTCTCCTCGTCTGTAGGCAAAGCATATTCTACAACATCATCAAATCTGCGGAACAATGCCTTGTCGAGTATTGCCATTGAATTCGTAGCCGCAACAATAAGACTATCCGAATCATCTCTTTCCATAAATTGAAGGAAAGAATTCAAAATACGTCTCATTTCACCAACTTCATTTTCCATACCTCTTTGAGCACCTATAGCATCAAACTCATCAAACAGATAGACCCCTTGATTCTGGCTAATCAAATCAAAAATCTTACTCAATTTCAAACTTGATTCTCCCATAAATTTGGTGACTACTTTCTCCAACAACACCACATATAAAGGTAATTGCAATTCATTTGCTAGGATGGAGGCTGTCATGGTCTTCCCAGTACCAGAAGGACCAGAAAGCAGCAATTTTCTTCTGTTCCCAAGATGATATTTAGCTAGCGTGTCTTTGTGCAGATACTCTCTAATTACACGTTTTACCTTATCCTTAACATTGTTTTGACAAACTAAATCGTTCAAACGGTAAGGCTTGTCAATCTCAAGAACCATTTCTGCCAAATCAGAGTTGATCGGAGTAAGTCTTCTTGCTTGCAGCCTCATAATAGGCTTAGACTTTATTGCTTCATTGATTGAGCGAGCCAACACCACATGTCCAGCCTTAGATTCAAGGGCTGCGATTTGGAGAGCTGTCATCTTGAACCTATCATCATCTCCTGCCATATGGCTTTTGATGAGAGTAATTATTTGGTCAGCATTAGCCATATATATACCATTTTGAATTACCGCACAATGTCTGCTTTGCGAAGATACAACATTTTATTATTATAACCAAATTTTTGCGAGACAATCTTTGAAAATTGATAATAAATTCCTGTTTAATATCAGTCTGACTGGCATTTCCATCTCAAACGCAGGCTAAATTCAGCGAAAACAATAAATATTTTAAATTCCTTATAATCAAGCTGATTACCATTCATATCAAGATATGTAATCATGAATGACACACTCATCACCTCGTTGTCTGTATTGTTTTTAAGGGCAATCGTACCCTGATCGTCTATCCAATTCTGCTCATATGAAACCATTGAAACTTCATTGTCTACTGCACTTACAAATGCAACCTGAACTATAAACAAGATAAACAAAAAATAGCTTTTTCATAAAGTTGATTGTTTTTATTTAACTACAAAAATAAATAAAAAAGAATAATCGAAAAAAAAGAATTACAAAATCTCTATTTTTGGATACACTGTCCAAGACTTCTCTGAAAAGAATAAGCATTTTGTTTTTTAGAATTCTAATTACCCATATATTCCATACAGCCATCCTAACTTACCCTATTCAAAATTAAATCCACTAACAATACAGCATGCTCCTTTTCATCTTTAGGTGCATCTTTAGGTCGCCACGCAACAATAAAACGAATAGAGGCATCTGAAACGAAGTAATTCTTCTCGTTCCATTGACTAAGTTCACCTTGTATTTTTTGAGACAACTGACAGACAGGTTCTGTTGTTTTGCCGTCATACAAATAGTTATTTTCAAAACGTAGTTTTTGTCCTGCCCGCAATGCAAGCACCTCTTTTTTCCGTGTTTTAAAGTAGCCAAGATTAACATCTTTATGAGAGAGTTGAAGCACAATCTCATTTGGCATTTCGTATATATTATTGTCCATCTTTCTCTGACTAACATTAAATTGGTCGAAAAAAGAAAAATTAGCATGAATAAACAGCCGTTGCTTAGCACGAGTGATACCTACATAATACTTGCGAAGAACTTCATCTGTCAAATGCAATGGTTCAGAAATGAGCATATACACGTCGTCAAATTCCATACCTTTCGACTTATGAATTGTAGATACCACCACATCCGCATTTTGCAAATCACAAAAATCTTCTGCCGAAGACTCAAAGATGTATTCCTTGAAGTCTGTCAAATATTTTGCCTTATTCGTCTCTTCAAACAGTTGAACACATCGTTGTAAATAACAAAGACTTGACGAATCTGCATATTTAGAGTATGTCTTTCTTTTTGAAGCGTCCCATACCTCATCTGCAATTAGCGGAGTATGGGTATCTGCCTCTAAATACCTCAAAAAGAGTCGAACCTCTGCCATATTCCAAAAACGGAAGCCGTCCAGGCTCTGAATGAGTTTGCCATTAAGTCCATGCTTTCTTAGAAGCGCAACCATGATGGCTGCCTCTTCATTAGTTTGTGTGAGCACACACATTGTACCATCCCCTCGATGACTAACCAACTCTTTTACAAGTGGCTGATACATCAAAGCTGACACATGACGCGTGACGCTTACCCTACCATCCGACTGACTCATAGAGACGATTGGCGTCCGCTTCATTCTGTCTCTTATTTTGCCCACAAATGCATTGGCAAACTCCACAACTTGCTTAGTACTACGATAGTTTTCTACCATTTCTATGAATCTGCCACCAGAATCTCTAAGCAACTGAGCCATATACATTGAGTTGGAACCACGGAATTCGAAGATATTTTGGTCATCATCACCAACAGCAATGACACGCATTTCTTCGTTTGCTTTCATGAGAGCTTGAACCAAAGCGTACTCCTCCGAACTCATATCCTGTGCCTCATCGATTACAAGAACAGTCTTAGCAATACGGTTGCGCTCTACTTCACCGTCGTTAATCATCTGTGCAGCACGAGATACCACATTTTTCGAATCGTCAAGATTCCCTATTCTACCTAACAAATCAAAGCAATAAGAATGGAACGTCTTGATTTCAACAAAATGTGCGGCATTGCCTATCAAATCCATAAGTCGCTGCTTGAACTCGGTAGCGGCAGCGCGTGAGAAGGTGAGCATTAGCAACTGTTCGTGCTTTACATCCTCAAGCAAGAGCAAGGAAGCAAGTTTGTGAACCAATACCCTTGTCTTGCCACTTCCAGGACCTGCAGCAACCACAATGCAACGCGAATCCTTATCGGAAATAATCTGCATCTGTCTATCTGAGAGCGAACCAAAGAGTTGGGTGTATTTTTCAGGCGTAACATTACGCTCTATCTCACGGACACGCTCACCTTTGAAATACTTTGAGACGAACCGCTTGTAATCCATTTGGAAATAATCCTGTACATACTGCAATGCCGCATTGTAATCCTTAACCATCAGATTAGCGTATTCTCCGACAATATGGACTTGCTGAATCTTCTGCTTATAGAATTCATTAAGCATGCGGTAGTCTTCCTTTTTATAACGCGCTCTATTATCCTCTACTTTGCGACATATCTTCATGGCATTGTAGAGAACAAGAAATCCACCCTCCAGTTTCAAAGCACCTATCTTAGAAAGGTAGAGCAACGCTTCCTCCACATCTTCAATCTGAACGTCTTGCAAAGTTGCAAACAGATTTGAACCGTTTGACTTTAGGTCATTCAGCAACTCCACCACAGAGAATTGAACACCTTTCTTCTTTGCATCCTCGTCTGCACTTGCTACCACTTGCTTAAACAACCAATCTACAGCAAAGCGACAAATCTCCAAACGTTTTTCAAAACGCTTTATGATTTTATCCAAATCATCCGTACGAGCCACTTCCAGATTATGTGCGGCATCCTCCGTCTTTCTAGTGTACCCTTTTATTGTAAGGAAATAGAGCAATGTGCGAATGTCTTTCTCCGTTGCCGTGGTAATGCCATCATTCTGAGCATTATCATTCAGTTGTTTACACGAAATTCTCAGAGGTTCATCTGTGTCTTCTGGCATTCTATTATGCAAATAGCGCTCCAATTTTGTGAATCTCTCCAATAACAGCTTTGATTTGTGTTCCGACTCACCAACATCATTCAGATAAGCTGAAATATCTTTAGTATCAGCCAATATTCCTTCTTTGCGCATGCGTTCAACGACAGATATCACCTCGCTTTTCTTTAAACCAAGAATATCAGCCAAGTAATCCACACGCGACTCGGCCACGTCATCTTGTGCTTTGGCTATATGTTTCTGAGTTATTAACGATTTGATAATGCGAACAGCATTCTCTATCTCTTCGTTTTCAAACAAAACCGATTCTGTGATACGTTTGCGTGCCTCGTCAACGTTCTTTACGGTAATGCCTGTAGCATAGACATGCGGCGAATTATTGCCACGTTCCAAATAACCAGCCTGCTCTAAAGCAGCAAGAGCAGTACGTACTCGTGTCTCGATATCAGAAACAGAGTCATCCCAACCTGCATTTCTTGCTATCTCCAATGCCGAGCAACAAGTATTCATACGATGCTTTGTCATAGATTTCACTGCTACCCATACCTGCTGAATCTCGCTTATGCTCAATTTGGTTTGATTAAGCAGAATAAAATGTTTATCAAGGTCAGCATCGCTATATAATACAAAACAACGTGCCTGAAGTTCAGGATCACGACCGGCACGTCCTGCTTCTTGGACATAGTTTTCTAATGAATCAGAAATATCATAGTGTATCACAAGACCAACATCTTTCTTATCTACCCCCATTCCGAAGGCTGAAGTAGCAACAATAATACGCACCTTATCAGACATGAAAGCATCTTGGTTGGCAATCTTCTCGTCAGCATCCATTTTACCATTAAAAGGCAAAGCCTTATATCCATCACGCGACAACTTTTCTGCCAACTGTTTGGTTCGTCTTGTTCTCGACACATAGACTATTGTCGGACAAGATGCCTCCGCTATCAATGAGCGCAGTTTAATATATTTGTCTTCATCTGTATCAGCATGTATAACCGAATATCGCAGATTAGTTCGCGAAGCTGTAGAAGCAAAAAGTTCTAGGTCAATATCAAGCGTTTTCTTAAAATAGTCACAAATATCCTGTATAACCTTTTGTTTGGCTGTAGCGGTAAAGCACGAAACCGGTATTGGCTCCGCCAACCTCTTCTTCTTTTGATATTCGCTTATAAACTTACCTATGTATAGATAATCCACCCGGAAGTCCTGTCCCCATGACGAAAAGCAATGAGCCTCATCTATCACAAAACGTACGACATGGCGCGCCAAAAGAATCTTCTCGATAGTATTCGAGCGAAGCATCTCTGGCGCAATATACAGAAGCGATGCATCACCATCCAAGACACGTTGAATAGCCACAGAACGGCTTATTGGATCAAGCAATCCGTTTATGGTCACGGCCTCTGTAATACCCCTCTCTGCAAGATTGTCCACCTGATCTTTCATAAGCGATTGAAGAGGCGATATAACTACTGTAAGTCCGTGCACCGAGCGCCCTTCCATTAAAGCTGGTAACTGGAATGTCAGCGATTTTCCTCCACCTGTGGGAAATATTGCAAGTAACGACTTGCCTTCTACAGCAGCACGAACAGAACGCTCCTGCAGCGGTTCTCCTTCGTATCTACGAAACTGGTCATAACCAAAATAATGCTTTAAATTATTATGTATATCAAGGCCCTTGTTACAATAAGCGCAGCCATCATCACATATAGTATTCCTGAGAAGCCTAACGACTTGCTCTACATTCGGATAATTATACAGCACCCATGGTGGAGTTATCGAGCGATGGTCTGTTGTATCAATCAAAGCAAGAGCATACGCTAATTCGCAGGGGTAATGTGTTATTACATTCTCAATATTTGCATGAGCACATATCCTGCTATGATATTCAGAGCGTATCAAATCCGCTAGTTTCTCTCTCTTTCCTGCTTTCGCTTTGACAAATTCCATAAAACCCTCAAACTCTGGAACTTCTTGCAAAAGTGTAGCAAAAATGGTTTTCTTTTCTTCTGACAATGCCTCCCAACATGCCACCTCATCCATCAGCAAATCTTTTGCTTTTTCGCAATCATTGACAGGGTTATTCATCTGTTCGCTCACCAATTTATCATCTTTCAACAGACGATGATAAGGTCTTTCCGGGAACAGTAAAGGTGAGACATACAGTGTATCAACAAGCATACACTGGCAGATATCAGTACCAAAAAGATACTTTGCATCATGGTGTATAATATTGTGTCCACAAAGAAAATCTACACCATTCAAAAAATCAAATAATTCTTTTTTGTTTGCCGAATGAAACACTGCACCATCCCATCTAAGTGCACCAATATCATGAATCTTATGATCCTTCGTGCCAACCTCTACATCTATAAATGCATAACGTGAACTATCATAAAATGACTTTTTTGCCACATTCGCACGGCCATCTGCACCACTTATTGATTCTATGATTCTATTCCAAAGAGACATTATTATTCAATTTATTATTATCAAAGTTCTCTTTCTATTTATTTACCCATTAGGCATATTACGAATATTTGCTTGCAAAAATAGCAAAATGACAAGCAAAAAAAGAATTATTCTCAAAGTATTTAAAGACAAAAGTTAAAATATTATTTGTAATTACCGACAATCCGCCTATTACTTACCGTAAATCCAATAGCATTACATTTCTTTCAACATCTCCATCAACCTCCCCAACTCCGAGTAAGTATAATCTCTATAATCCTTCAACTTCTCTTCCACAGACCGATTTGCATTGGCAATAGCCTTATCAAGACTACCGCCATTGCGTTCAAAGTAACCATGAAGTCCTTTGGTCTTGATGAAGAACTCTATCGTTTTCCGATACTCCACACATTGATTGAGGTCTTTGAGTAATGTTTCTTGCTCGTCGTTTGGACGTCAGGAGAAGAGTCCTTGACTGTCAATGCCAACCTCCCATCATCTGCCATTTCTTAGCCACAAAGCAAAGAATGGGTCATAAATGGTATAGACACCTTTATCTACAGTGATAAAATCTTTTTCTAAAAGGCCTCGCACTGCTGCATTAATGACACTGGAGGTTTGAAGATGATGCTTTTTTATAAATGTTTTTCCTGTTATAGCCTTTGCCTTGCCTTCCTTTGCTATTGCAATAAATACTTCACGCTGCTTTTCAGGAATACGTTCCAGCAGGTCTTGATATGTCTCTGAGAACATGTCAAGAATGTAATTTATGGCATCGTCAACCATATCGCAAGTACATTTACCACCAGGCAGCGTCTTTAGGAACAATACGTTAAGTATGCGCTGCAAACATGAGGTAACGGCATCGAAACGCTCATATACAGCCACCACGGCCTCATCCCCAATAGATTTACCATATCTATCAAATTGCATTTTGGCAAACTCTGTGTATTTCTCAACAGAGATTGGTTTAAGATTCATTACCAAAACCGACTGATAAAACGGTCGAGATGGCGAAGTAAATATCTCGCCCATCAGATGGCGTTTGCTGCCTGAGAGTATGAATGTGGCATTATTGCAACGTTGTATATATGTGCGCAACATGGCCTCTATATTATGCGCCTCAGCATAACGAGTGATTTGCTGAAACTCATCAATAGCAATAATACAAGGGCGGTCTGCCTGTCCGAGATACTGGAATATTTCATCAAGCGTCACCATGGGGTTCTCGATATTTCCCAACCCAATGCTCCATGTGGGGAAGTTGTTGATGTCGTATGTAATTTCGGAGCGTATAGAACGAAGAATATTCAAAAAACCTTCCCATACTACTCTGCCCTTTGGCTTCAATTCGTTCAAGATTGTCTGACCAAACACATTTACAAAATCACGAAGGCTTGCCGTTGCATATATATCAATATGAAACGTATAATACTTTTCCTTCAGTTCTGGCTGTTGGAAACAATGATGTATAAGGTCTGTCTTACCGACACGACGTGGAGATATTAGTGCAATATTATTGCCATTGGTAGTCAGTTCCACCAAACGCTTGGTTTCCTCAACGCGATCACAGAAATATTCAGGCCCAGCATAGCCTTTAGTTACAAACGGATTGTCCATCAGAAGTAAAATTTTGTGGACAAAAATACGAAAAAATCCACAATTATCCAAATTAGGATTATCCTATTTAGGATAAAATTTTTATTTTTACAGATAACCTACTGTTTTTCAGTCTCTTTTACTTACTTTTTCGAAAGCATTTTGGATATAATTCCCCCTTATGAAGTACCAAGAGCCAATAAAAAGTTGTAAATTATCCGTATTAGAATAGAAAAAGCGGTTAATCATTACAAACGGTTATCATCTGCATACATTCCTTATGAGCGGTACCGCTGGCGGCAGAAGAACCAAACCCATGCTGGTATAAAAGTTTCTTTCTAGTGACAGACTTTTCTATGAGTTCCTGTGTCTTGTCACGTCTGTCATAATTGTCAAGTTCCTTTCTCTTCAACGACTGCGGAAAACCTTCCATACTGCCGCATATCATTCCGTCAAATCGGAAACCATTGCTGCATAAGTTGCTCAACACGTTTGAAGAATACAGGCCGTTAGAGCGTATATCCAATGTATTGGTTTCTGGATTATACATATCCTTCATATCATGGACATACCTTTAGTTTTCTATATTCACACGATATACTTCATCTACTCCCTTTATCGTAGATATTAATTTAATGGCAGCCTCCAACTCTCCGGCTGAATGTACATCAAAGTCAATAGAGCTTATCGCGATGCGGTCAATGGTCTCTGTCGTGAGTTTATTGATGGACAAATGTAGCCTCTCTGTGATACATTCTATAAGATCGCTCAATAAATGGTATCGGTCCACACTACGGACTTGTACACGCACAGGATACAAGAATTTGTCATTCTCTTCAAATTCAACAGCAACAATAGAGTCACCATGCTGAGACGCAATTCTTATTGCTGTCTGACAATTACGCTTATGAAGAGTAATACCTCCATCTGTCCCTTTAAAACCAATAACTTCATCTTCTGGTAGTGGATGACAATGCGGACAACGCTTATACTGAATGCTACTTACTGTAGAGAGGTAGCTGCGCAAATGTCGTTTTGCCTTGTAAGTCAATACATGGTCAATCCAGTCTGTATCAGGGCGAGAATTTTCATCGGTACCAATCTCTACGCAATCCCCTCGATGAAGCACGGTCTTGACTGACATCAACTTACCATTGATGCGGGCATAAACAGCATGCAGGCCAATTTTGCTATGGATCTCGTAAGCGAAATCCAATGCGGTAGCACCTTTCGGAAGGATTACCCCCTTGCCCTTCGGAGTGAAAACCATAATATCATCATTATAGAACGATGCTGTAACACCATCCATATAGTCCATGTCTTTGTTATGGAAAGCAACATCCAACAACACGCTCTTAAACTTTTCAAGCCATTGCGCTACATTCTCCTCGGTACGTTCCGCCGCACAGCCCAAATGAGAGGCACGCACCATACGTTCAGATGAGATATGCACCTCTTCCCACACACCTTGGTCGCTGAGCAACTTCACATGAAAACTCTGATAGCCGTTTTCTTTCGGATTGTCTATGTAGTTTGCTACACTACCAGGACGTTCCTTGAATGCATCTGTCAATTGCGCATAAATGTGCAGAGCAGATGTCTTCTCAAAGTGTGCATTGGACTTCAGAATACGCAAAAATGTCTTTGTTGTTTCATCCTCTGACACTTCAGGAATATGCATACAACCATAAACAAGTCGTATGTAATATCGGCCATCCGTGTGATAGTAATCACATCCTGCTGCCTGCATCTTACGCCAAATACTATAAGGCGTTCGGTAGCAAACCTCGATTCGAATATTGCCTGTATTGAGAATCCCTTCAAGCTTATCGATAAATCCTCTGAGATTAATTGCATTAGAATCTTTCTCGTTGCAAATAAGCTTATCAATCTCAGCATACTCACGAGGGCAACGATAGCGGAACGAAAGGTTTTCCAACTCACTCTTGATATGGTACAAGCCCAGACGATTAGCCAACGGAGCATAGAAGTAATCCGTTTCACCGGCAATCTTCATCTGTTTGTCTGGGCGCATACTATCAAGTGTACGCATGTTATGCAAACGGTCGGCCAACTTAATCAGAATGGCACGCACATCGTATTGAACAGATGCTAAAATCTGACGGTAATTATCTACCTGTTTTGACTGTTCGTACTTCTCCTTCTTCTGCTTGGTAACGACACCTACAAGAAATGCCACATCATCACCGAAACGCTCACGAATATCCTCGATGGTGTAATCAGTATCCTCTACAACATCATGCAGGAAAGCAGCGATAACAGGGTTTGCACCTAATTCCAGTTCTTCAGCTACTATTCGGGCTACTGCAATCGGATGAATGATATATGGTTCACCCGTTTTGCGACGTTGTTCTTTGTGGGCTTCAGCTGCAAGCGTATAAGCATCACGCACTCGCTGCATATCTTCTACAGATATGCGCTGTTCCATATTGCTAAACAAAGATGCTATACTCTCACTAATTTGGGTTGTGTAGATGTCATTCATAATCGTTTCTTCTTTAAATTAATTCTTCATTTTCAATATTGTAGCATAACCTTCTTTGATGACTTTTCATTTTTCAAACTCCTTTTATCCCTCTACTAATTCATACTCAACACCAAACCAATCATTTAATGTATCCTTTACTTTGGCATTAATGTCAGATGAGTCGTTTCTCCCCGTGATGAGCGTTTTCATATCCTCTCGGCGGGCAAATTGTGGAATGTCTAAAGATTTCTACCATTCTTCATAAGAAATGAGATCTTCAAGCTTTCCGATGATACGGCAGTGAATGTCTGCTGTAATATTGTCGTACGAATTGCCTTGTTCTTCCGGTAATGCTGATGCGATGGCTTGACGGGCTGCCAGCCAACATGAGAAAGTTGATTTCAATGTGTTCACCCGTTCTGCCACAAGACTGTCACTGGGGATACGTTCATTGTCCTCTACTCCTTTGAGTATGTCAAGGTCTTCCGGAACGGAGTGTTTGACTATCCATTGTTCCCATTGTTTAGCTGTCACTGTCGTACCTTTCTGACGATAAGTTTTACCAGTAAGTATGACACCTCGCTCAACACCTAACTCTGCCCGACGGTTTTCTGATAGGTACTCATAAAAGCCCTCAATCTCCATCGGTTTCATGCTATACCATTCTTGCGTGTAGGACACATCGTGCCAAAAAGCAAAGCGGGCTTCATTGAGGTCATGCCATGCCTCATACTCCTTCTGCATCAATGATTTCAGGCTGGCAGGCACAGCCAGCAGCCACTTTCTGTAAGTTTCAATCGTGCGATAGTAGTCAACCGTGGCACTGACGTAGCACTGAAAATTCATTTCACTCTGTGTCAGTGAAGAATAACTGTCCACGACACGCTCAATCTCATACAGTGCTGAGTCGGAGGGCACCGACGGAACTGTCACACGGAAGGAGTCCAATGCGGCATTGACAGCTACCGCCCATTGCAACTTGTCGGCAGCATTACCGTTCAGGTTGACAAGATTCGCCATTCGCATAAAACGATTGGCCAAACGCATAGACGCAGAATCACGATGTGTAGCCAAAAAAGCAACAGCATATTGGGGGAATTCCTTTGCCTTCTCAAAATTATTGTAGTTGAAAACCCTGTCCTCCACAGAATGTACCTCGGCAAGGTCCAACAGGTCTTCTGCCGTTATGGGACTTTGCAGAATGGTATTCTCAATGTATGCAATACTATCTTCACCAGTTAGCCACTCTGGAACATCCACAGTGTCACGGGGATTGACAGACGCATCAGATTTGTTAGAAGACAAGCCACAACAAGCCATTAGCAACAGAAATAGGAGGACAAGGCTTGAAAAAAGAGTTCTTTTCATGTCTGATAGGGATTTTACATTAGTTTTACATCTTTGTTACTTCACCTCTATAGAGGTCATCTGCCATGTGCAAAATCAGATCATGCATCTCCAGGTCATCTTTGTAGAACTGAGGAATGGCTTCGTAGCCAATGGCTGCACCAAGGATATTACCTGTAATGGCTCCCGTACTGTCACTATCGCCAGCATGGTTGACAGCGGCTATTAACGCATTCTCAAAACTGTCAAAATGACGAACAGCGCAGTAGAGGGCAATTGCTAATGCCTCTTCACCGGTCCATCCACCACCAATGGATTCGACATTCTCGACATCAGACTTATTGTTATCAGCCAACTCTATAGCCTTACTGGCTAACTCGCCCATATAATTCGCGTCGTAGGGATATTGGGGGAACAAAGCCTTTATGGCTTCAACACCTTCATGGATATAACACTCAAAATCATTGCGTGACGGGCTTTCATTCTCAGCCAAACGATAGATGATGTGTGCGACCAAGGCTGCAGGAATATATCCAAGGGGGTGCTGGTGGGTTATCTCCGCAGCATCACCAGCTAAACGGTCACTGTCAGTAATCGTCATACGCCCCTCCGCCAGAGCATAAAGAGGTATCGGGGCCACACGCATCACGCCACCATCACCCTTGCTATTGTTCATAGGTTCCCTTCCACTATAGATGGAATTGAGTGAAGACATACAGGTATTGCCTGGGGCACGCCTTTTGTTGAGCTCAGGAACACGTGCAATCCAGCAATCCTTGTATTTGTTTGACCACCTTCCAACCTGAGTCAGATACCATTCGATATAGGCACTACATATACCATACTTCAGCAAAATACCTTTTCTCTTAGCATTCAATAGACCATTGGCTGTAAAGAGCGTCATCTGAGTGTCATCTGACAGAACAGCCTTACCCACCTGTTCTGTCTCATCCAACCAATGCTGTTTTGTATCAAGCCGTGTTATCCCGCGCTCTCCATAACGAGCCTGTATACCCTCAAAAGAATAAATAAACTCTACGGGATAACCCAATGCGTCGCCGATGGCACCGCCAATCAACGAACCGCGTATTCTGTCTTGTAATGTGTTCATTGTTCTTCTACGTTTAAATATTCAAGTACACTATTCCAGTCTGGAAATTTCTCAGAACCAAACTCTATCCACTCTCCAGCGAACTCACTTGTTCCGTTCTTTCCCCTGTCATCTATAAGGTAGTCGCCCTGGCACAAATCCTTTCGATGGGTGATGACCATGCGTTTGTGAAACACGTCGTCAAGATACTTCGTCACCCATATCACCTTGTCAGACCATGCTGAAGGGTTCTTCCAAGGTGCTGTCGAGAGGATGAATAAGTCATAATGCTTCTGCAACTCATGCATGGCTTCGATGGCTCCAGGCATCGGTTTCATCAGACCAAACAGTCCCGGAATCTCATCCAAACATCCTTCATACTCCTTCTTGACCTCCTCACTTACCTGTGCCAATCCTGATTCAAAATCAACGAGTACATTGTCCATATCTACAAACACACGCTTCTTGTGTTCTATTCCCTTGTCTCGCTTGTCATAGTTATCTCGAAGTTCTGTGAGTATCGAGCAGAACTCTTTGGGCGTAAGTATCGTTTTATAGGGGTTAGTCTCTCCGCTTGTGTGTGCCAGCGTAATGCCTCTGGTCTGCATCAGTGCTGCACGGAAACGCTCGCTTTGTTCAAACATAGCCTGGTATGCATGGCGTATCAATTTCTGATAATCTTCGCCCTGACGATCGTATGCCTGTCCCTTCCACCAAACAATCTGGTCTGTCTGCCACGAAGTAACGCTGTGCTTCCTTGCATTACCGCCCTTCATGGAGCATATCTGCCTCTGCTTGTCCTTATCCTTCTGCTTCAAAGACTGAAGAAATCCCTCCATGCTGCCGCATACCATTCCGTCAAAACGGAAACCGTTACTACACAGGTTACTCAGCACGTTCGATGGGTACAGCCCATTTGAACGTATATCCAGCGTGTTTGCATCAGGGTCATAGAAATCTTTTAACTCATGCCCATTTCTTTCAGTTGCAAAATAGTCTTCTTCCATATTCATAACCTCTTTCAAATAATTCATATCTACTTTTTCCGTCAGCCAGACGCCATTCCTACTTAGGTAGAATTTATGACCGTCTTTTGCCATTTGCTTGGCATCAATGACTAAAACAACAGGCTTCCCATGTCGCTTCCCTACATTTACAGCGGTTAATCGGGTTTCTGATAGATGCACAAACAAGCGGTTTCCCTTGTTGATGCCCTGTTCCATAATGGAATTCACAAACCGCTCTCCTGTCCCATGATACAGAATATCTGGTGGTAATACCTCTTCCAGTTCAACATCCACATGGACGCTATGCCCCTGTCTCGCTCTGATTCGTGTCATGTCCTCAGAGAATTCAAATCGTTGCTTATTGTTGGTCTCGACAATCACCTTCAACTCGTCCATAGTGTAGCCATGACGGTTTATTAGGTCGCTGATTTTTCGCCACCCATGTTCATCAAACTGGTAGTTCTTGTCATGGCGAAGCAAGAACGCTAAACGCTTGCCTCGCTGTATTATGTTATATCCTTTCGTCTCCATCATTGTTCTGCAATCTCATTCTTATCTTTGTTAATATAGAGCAGAATTCCTCTTCTGTCAATATAGTCATGGTTGGGTCAGACTTACCCATTGTGTGGTATAGGCGTTTGTTGCTGGTAGCCAGCAATGCATTTTGGAAGTTCTTATTTTGTGCCAATGCATCAAAAGCTTCATTTATCAACGACTTATACTCTTCTGAGTCCCTCATCATGGGTTTACCCTGCCAGTAGAGGCGTTGGTCAAGATACCATTTACGCTTCTTCCCCTTGAACTTTGCTTGTACTCCAACCAGTTTGAATATCTTAGCCTGCTTTTCGACACCCTCAAACTTCAATCCTTGTAAAAGAGCCTCCATTGAAACAAAGTCAGTTCCCCGAAACGAAAAGGTATAAGGAGTGAAATTTGACAACACTCCGGCTGGGTAAGCACCGTTAGAACCTATATCTACAGCCTTACCTCGCCATACCAACCACTTAACGTATATCTGTCTAAGTCTCTTCTTCAGGTTTATCATGAATCTGCTCATATTAAATACATCCTTTTGTTTTTACCTTTTATGTTGTAAGAGAGCGGGAAGTAACCGAATATCTATCGGATTATGGTTATAATTCAGCTCTGATTAAGAAGATACTCGTCTATTGCTCGAAGCAACTGCTCCAATGCCAACAGGAACTCATCATATTCCATATATTCACCCAGTTTTCCTACCAGTTCACCACCAAGAGTGTCACGATTCATTATTCCTTTAGATGCAGGTCCGAATTCTCCATAATTTTTAAGATTCAATTCCATGGAAGCCAAATAATGCGTTTCTTCCCAATCCAATCCCAAACTAAGCGAGTAAACGTCCCTAACATTCTTCGTGTTACCATCTTCCCATAGCCACTCTTCCCAGATGTCTTTATCGACATAGGGTGTCAGTAACTTATGGATACGATTAACCAATTCTGTCAAACGCTCTTTTTCACGATTGTGCATCTCGCTTTCTTCCCATTCACGAGCCTCGGCGAGATAATCCTCATATTGAGAACACCCCCAATTGCTTAGTTCTTCTTCAACTTTATCTTCAGCCCATTGGGTTTGTTCCTGAGCTGTCATACCGTCGTACACCTCAGCAAGAAGTGCAAGGTCTGGATAAAAACTATGTCCGTCGCCCATATATCATTGTTGATTAGTTATTACTTGTTAATGAATCACCATACTGTGCGGTCGGCATCGTGGTCGAAAGAATCAATGAATCGGTTATGGATGCCCTGTATGACTCTTTCTATGTCAAGCATCTTAGTTATATATTCTTCTTTATGAAACTAAAACTATGCTTCATCTATCATTTCCTTTTATTTCTATACTCTCACCATACGGTAAGGAAATTCCAAGTCCCTTTGCCCTACACCTATGGTTATAGTATATTCGCTGAGAAGCATGAAATACCCGAAATCTTCACTTGGTGCCCCTGCACACCAACAGCATCCCGACGATCCAGGAGTCCCTTCGTAGTCTTTCATGGGAAACCTGATGGTTTGTCCGTTTGGTCCTCGTGCCGTCATATAGCGCGTGCCGTCCAACTCTTCCATAACGTAAAATTCGCAGTGCTCTATCAGTTCCTGGGTTTGTTCGTAAGAAGGCAGAGTGCAACCTTCCACAATGGGCTCTTCCACATCGTATGTTGCCCACAGGGTCCCACTAGGTAATCCTAAGTCTGTGAAACACATAATTTGTTTTTCATTCGTTCTTGATGGGAACAGCTTTTCCAATATTTTTTTTACAAAATTTTCCATTTCTTTAGTGTGCTTTGTAGTTATACTTTGGTCTTATAATTCTCTCTATTCTGACTGTTGGTTCTACCTGCTCAATGATAGACTCCATTGGCTTATATACACCAGGAGCCTCATCACGCGTTGAGTCGCAAACAGACCATGATGCTATACCCTCCATGTCGTGGCGGAAAACAGCCATGTCAATTGACTCTAAAGCTTGGCTTCTGGACATCAATCTTCCTGCACCATGAGGGGCAGAAAAGTTCCAATCGGGGTTGCCCTTGCCTATACAAACGAGAGAGCCATCACGCATGTTCATTGGTATAATCACCCTTTCTCCTGCCTGAGCTGAAATAGCCCCTTTACGCAGTATCATGTTACATACATCAATATAGTTGTGGATCGTTTCCCACTCTGATACTGCTTCCACTCCTAAACCTTCGATTATCATTCTTGCCATTGTATGACGGTTCAAGACCGCAAATCGTTGGCATAAATCCATATCGTGAAGATAATCGCGAAATCCGTCTCCCTCCAGATATGCAAGCGGGGTGGTTACAGCCTGGACCCTCGGTTGTTTTGCCAATTCTAATTGAATATCATGCTGACGTCCTTCTGCCTTCAGCCTCGCAATGAGTTCCCTACGGTTATCCGTCAACTCCATCATGTGCGTATTAGCCATCTTCTGATAATAATGACATACCCTGACGCCCAATTTGCGTGAACCAGAGTGGATAACAAGATATACATTTCCGTCATCATCTTTGTCCAATTCGATGAAGTGGTTCCCTCCGCCAAGAGTTCCAACAGACAATTTCAAATATTCAAGCGGCCAATGTGACGGGGACTTGAAACACTTTAGTTGCCTGATTAGTTCCTCTGCCATTGTACACTCCGAAACGGGTTCTGTACGGATATTATTACCTGAAGGTATTTGATGGTTGATAATTCTATCCAGTTCGGCAGGGTTCACATCCACTTTCCCAAGTTCCACAACATGCATTCCACACCCGATATCAACTCCTACGAGGTTTGGAGTAACCTTGTCGGCAAGTGCGATGGTTGTTCCTACCGTACACCCAGTTCCCGCATGAGCATCAGGCATAATCCTTATTGAAACATCACTATAGACAGGATGCTCTGTAAGGGACTGAATCTGCTCTAAAGCAGTCTGCTCGATATTTCTGCAATATATTTTCAAGTTACTCATAATTTCTGTTTTACCTTTTATGTTAATATAGAGCGGAAAGTAACCACATTTCTATCAATCACACTACCACCCATTCCACTTTTCGTGCTTCGAAGGCTTCAGGCAATGTTATTTTACCCATCATGTTTTCTATGGCCGACTGCGGTACTATGTCCTCACGTGAACAGTTCCTTTCAAGCAATGTCTGCCAGTCCGTTTCAAGATAAACGACCCGAACTTGAGCATGATAAGTCTCAAAGAGGCTGACGAGCGTTTCTCGCATCTGAGCCGTGATGTTGGTAGCATTCCACACAAAAGGCTGATGCTGACGCAAGTATTCCTTGGCCTGTTCACGGGCAATATTTGCCACCTTACCCTGTGCCTCCGTAGGCGAAATCTTATTGGCACGTCGGATGTCATCCAACGAAATCATGGGCAGGTCGGGCACGTTCTGCTTTATCCATGTGTCCTTGCCCGTTCCCGGCAGTCCACTTATCAGTACGACCTCGCCCCAACACTCATCATATAGTTCTTGATTTTTCCATACATCACGCCCTGCAAGAAACGCTCTCTGGGTTTGAGCCGACGGGAAAGGATAACATCCTTCATAGCAACCTTCCTCCTTGGCAAGTTCTTCGCAAAGGACAATCTTGTCTAGCACCTCCTGCTGGTCATCACACTTCCGTCCCAACATATCTGCCTTACATAGCAGGCAGAGCAAGCGTATAGAGAAATCAGGCGCCAGCAAACCGTTTGCTGCCATCCGATGCAAGCGTAACTGTGGATTCTCCCTTTCTATCGCAACAGGAGGATACGAGTGATAACGAATCAGCAGACAAATGGCTTCACGAATTTCTATGAGTTCTTTATTTCCACACAGCCCATACTCACGCCATAGCATTTCACGCGCCATATTGCTCCCTGTAGGAGCATGGTGTGGCGTATGCCAGTCACCATCTACAAAACGTGTGGTGTGAATCTTGCCGATGTCATGAAGTAATGCGGCAACATACACGATATGCTGTTGCAACTGGTCCAGTTCCTTGAATTCAGGAAGTCCCTTCAGGGCATCACACACCATTAGGGTATGCACAAGTACATCGCCTTCCGCATGATAGACAGGCGACTGAGGGGTTTGGCGTAATCCCTCTTCATATCTTCTAAGAATCTCTTCAGCTGCGGCAGTCAATTCTTCACTCTTCATTATTCACTCTTCACTTAAAAAGGTCTTCCATCTTCTTTGTTATTCTGTTGGGCACAATAGGGCGGTCGAGCCAGTTCGTCTGTGACTCCTCCACCGTCTGAAGAAAAGAAGCACGGACATACTTCATTCTGTCAACCACCTCACCGTTTTCCTCTACCTTTATATATATGCCCTCCATCGTCCGACTGCTGTCAGTCTCACGGCACACACGGTCAGCATCCAATCCCAATTTCTCAGCATCCTCACGCAAATGCTCAATATGGTGCTCCGAGATATAATTTGAATCACCCATGAACGCCAGGATCTCCTCTGTGCAACGGAATGTACCAGTGGCAAGGACTGGAACCGAGCATATCGGTAAGTCTTTCAGCAACTGATGACGCGACGGAGTATCAAGAAACTTCCCTGTCTCACGATCCAGGACGTCGAACTCCATGAAATAATGGGGCAGCAGGTCGTAATAGATGCTATGCTTGGCATACATCCATTCGCCATACATGACGTATCGATGCCCAAGCACTTCATACAGACGGTCTTTATGGACGGCTCCCCACTGCTTCATCAGATCATAGTGCCGTTCACGATAACCGCCTGTTAGAAAGTGCCCACGACTCTGTAGGCGCAACTCCCCATCATCAGAAAACGAGACGGCAGAGTTGGCACCGTCAATCTTCTCCTCCAGGACAACATTCCTGCCTGCGATGTCGCTGAAAGACCGTTGTCGCAGGTCTTCATCACCAGCTTGCAGCCGCGCCCCCTGAATATGGGGCGTCCGTGGATATTTGATAATTGTATCTTCAATCTTCATAACAATTCTAAACTCTATACTTTTAACTCTCAATTATAACGTAGCAACCATCACTCTGTGGTTGGTCACAGACATAAACTTCACCTTGCTGCACCCATTCTCTAAAAAGAGCCGTTTCAAGTCCTCATTCGAGAAAAGATGAATATGCTCAGGATTGTCATCCGGCTTTGACGGCACCGACAAGATGACGTAATTCCTTGCCAGACGAATGGCATTGCGTACTACCGCCTCCGTGTTTGGAATATGTTCCATCACCTCCAGCATCGTCACCACGTCGAACGACTTGTCAGGCGCATCCCACTTGCAAATGTCCGCCTGCAGAGGATGCAGATTTCTGATACCTCCATCGTGCAGACACTGAAGCAGTTCTACCCGATGTGGCAAAATGTCGAGACTCGTCACCTCTAAATCCGGGAAGTCGCGTAGCAGCGGAAAGAGGAACACGCCTCTCCCGCTGCCCACGTCAAGCAATGTCTGGCACTGCCCGGCAGGCACAATCCCCCGAAGGAATCCCAGCACCGCCTGCACCCTTGGCAGGTCGTCCTTCACCTTGAAATAATGCTCCTTCATTTTTGGAGCATCTTCCTTGCTGTTATATTTTTTCTCAAACCCTCGTGTATATGCTTCGAGGAGATTTGCTAAATACTGCTGTTCCATAAATTCTGAAAGTCATATTTGTTTTACAAAATCATCCCAGCTCCACATGCTTCTATCTCATCACACCTCTCTTTAAACTCCCTACTGAATGATTGTCAATAGTTTCTCAAAGATTCTTTTCAGATCCTTGTAACGATTGAGTCCCTCAGTATATTCAGCAGGTATCGCGTCATATCCGAATCTTGCACCAAGAACCGCTCCAGCAGGGGCGCCATTAGTGTCAGCATCTCCACCCTCATTGACGACAGTGACTAACCCGTCCGTGAAATCAGCAGGATGCCATAATGCCCAAAGAGCCGCTCCCATCGCTTTTAGTGTGTACCCTCGCTTCTCTTTCTCACCAAGCATCAGACTAGCTATGTCTGGGTCAGTAGCCCGTTGCACGTAATACTCTATGCTCCCATCATACTTCCTGCCCAATTGTATCACCTCTTCGGGTGTCATAGTGTGGCCGTAATAGATAAGTTGGTGTATCACCATCGAGACTATGACGGAAGAACCGACACATCGGGGATCATAATGTGTAAGCCTGCACACATCTGCCGCCATCTCTTCTATATCGCCATTGAGACAGCCTATCACCGAAGTTCTCATCACACCGCCATTACCAGCAGCGTTGCGGTTCTCTTCTTCCCATGTTGTCCTTGACACCCCTAGTGGATCCTGCCTATATAACGGATTGGAAAGCACTCTTGCTGTGAGCAAGCCACAGTCTTTCGGACCATATTCAAACCATCTACGGAAGAATTGTGCGATGTCCATCAAATCGTATTTTCCTTCTTTGTTGAGTGAATACACGATGCTCTCCATCATCTCCGTATCGTCAGTATAATCACCAGGCTTGAATCCGCGACCGAAGTTATACTTGATATCGTCATAATGACGTAAGCCATTCGGATACTTTTCCTGCACGCCTTTCTTGTCGAGAAACTCTGCTCCCATGCCTAATGCATCTCCTGCTGCCTGTCCGAAGAGGCAGCCTAACACTTTATTACTTTTATTCTCATCCATATTTTCGAGCACTATTAAATTCAAAACTCCTTTTTATATATTTCACGCCCACATCGTCTGTAAGTCACACGCTATTTCTACCGAGGAAGAATTTTGCCCATCTTCAGCCATCTTCTTAGCATCAATGACCAACACAATAGACTTCCCATGTCGTTTTCCTACATTCACAGCAGTCTAGCTTGCCTCTACGTCTAATGCTACTGTTCTTGTGGTCATTCATATTCAACTTCCATTTAATCTTAATGTTGTAAGTGAGCTGAAAGTAACCGAATATCTATCAACAATACTATCATCTGAATGCTTTTTTCAATATTCACCGGCATCACCACCATACTCCTCTGTCAGCAATGCCATAAAAAGAGCAATATCATGGTCATTATCCTTACAGCCATATTGCTCCGAGTCTCTATTAACCTGTAATTCAGTTATAGTACACTGTTCCTCTTCTTCGACATATTTGGCAATGAATATACAGATTCCCGTCCAACTACGATAGTAACGGATTGTACTGCCATCACAGTACATGAACCAATGATCTTCCATTGCATCTGGAATATGACCACACTTCACTATCTGCATGGCTGCACGAGAAATCTTCACATTCATGGGAATCAACACTCTTTCTGCCGGCATCGGTTCTGTCTTCCAACTATCTTTTGTGGCCACTTTCGTTTTCGTTGGAATAGGATACTCTCCGTTGAATCGCTTGGCAGAATTACCTGCTCCCATCTTCCACATCATCAGTGCTTGACGGCCAAGTTCCTCCTGCTTCATCTCCGCAGCATATCTTGCAATGAAATCTCGCTGCTCTTTGGTTTCAGGTGTTTCCCTATAGGCAGACTTCGGACAATCGGAGAATGCTTTCTTCAAAGCGCCCATCGTCTCATTGTAGTCATAGTTATGCTGATGAGAAAGCAGACATCCCACGATGGTTCCTGTCCGACCAACACCACCCCAACAATGGATATACACTTTGTTCCTGTCACTTTCATTTAGTATTCCATGTATCTGTCCAATCAGGTCTTTCACAGATTCTATGTTTGCAGGTACCGAAACATCTTGAATCGGGAACCTGATATGCTGCATTGGGGATGCAAGCATCTGGTCGTAAGGACGCAGCTCACCTTCTTCCGTCAAATCTATGAAGTGGGTGATACCAAACCGCTTGAATTGCTTTATTTTATCAATACTTTTCTTATCATCATATTCTCTTGGGTATTCTCCGGCATATATTCCTTCCATAACCTTATAACTGTTACGAATAGGCTTGACAGGAAAGACCAACTCCTCAAAGCTTTCCATGATCGCTCGTAAATCACCTGGTAGATACTTGGTAAATTGCGACATCAATGACTCGTCACTCCACTCTTTATTAGCAGCATATATGGAACAGGCAATAGCGGCGATAGTGTCAGAATCGCCACCAATTGAAACCGCGTTCCGCACACAGTCTTCCAACAACGTACTCTCCAGGAAAGCGATGATGGATTCAGGCACGCTTCCTTGGCAACTGACATCAAACTTATAGCCAGGACGTATCTCATCCAGCGTCCTATCCAAGTCGTAACCATACTTCAGTGGAATCGTTCTTCTGATTTCTTCCTTAGCCGTCTCAATATCTTTCGCTTCCTTGCAGATGAACACACATTCTGCCACAGACAACGCTCCCTTTATCCCCTCTGGGTGGTTGTGGGTGACGTTTGCGGTCTTTCTTGCCAGCTCTAAAGCTTCTTCAAGTGAAGTCGCATATAATGCCACGGGGCTGACACGCATGGCTGAACCATTGCCCCAACTGTTGTACGGCTGAGGTTCTTTTGACATAAGCCATGCCTTGAATCTGCCACCATAGCCAGCCTTGAAATGCCCACGTCCAAGACGTTGCATCTCTCGGACCAATCCCTCTTCTGAATGTTCGGGGTCTGTCATCAGCCATTGAGCGACAGCCAAAGTCATTACGCTATCATCTGTATAGCGAGTAAACGATGTCTTCAACGGAAATTCTTTCGTCTTGACATTATTCCATTCGTAGGCACTACCCACGATATCTCCAAATACTGCTCCTAACATACTCTCTACTCTAAATAATTGCCAAACATACTGTAACGACCATATATTTCTTTAAGGAATCTATCGCTAGTTCTTGATTTTACCTCTTCGACAGGAATAAGTGGAAAGTGGGGTATAATGATTCTACCATCATCATTCATCCTCACACAATATCGGAATTTAGGGTCAACCAAATAACCATGACTTTCCAACATCTTCAGTTCTCTAATGACATTTTGCTTTGCGAGGTCACTAACCTCGTTTCTCATATTAGCAATAGAGTAGCTTAGTCGGTCATTAATATTTTGACCTGTGTTCCCAGGTATCCTAGTCACTATAATCATATCACCACCTGCTGTTATAAACCACTCTATTAAAAATGGGAATGTAGTCAAATTGAGACTATTAGCGATCTCATGTTCTCTAACAAACTTTTCTCCATAATATGGACTTGCAATGTTAATATAGAATTCTCCATGCCGTAATAAGACATGAGCATATTTACTTGCTTTCTCAATATGCCCCTTCTCTGTCTCATCAATTACAAATCGAGTAGCCTCACTACTGGACATACCCTTAATCGTTTTAAGGAAATTGCCCAAATATGAGTCGTATGCATATTCAATAAAAGAATACTTCTTACTGCTAGCGTCTTTATCTTTCCAAAAATCTATTAGTTTCATAGTTACAACAGTTCTTTAAGTCGTGACTGTTTATTTGCAATGAAAGCAAAGTTCTTGCCATCAAATAGCAGGTCATAGTAGTTCCAATCAATCTGGACTGGCCAATTGCCTAATATAACCTGCCACATGTCTCTTTCTTCAAAGGAATGTTCATTTTTAATCAATCCCTTCCATACATCATAAAGAGGTTTGGGCATTTCTTCTTTAACATAGTATCGAAGAATTTCAAATAATGCAATTGCTAGGATATATCTTCGCAAATAAGGATTTGTAACAGCATCTAAATAGCCGAGTTCTCTTGAAAAGCCAAAATCGTAATATTCTCCAGAAACAGGAAAAGGGAAATAGCCTTCTCTTGCTAATGGGGCATACACATTTGCATTCCACATAAATGCCGCGTCAATCCAATTTGAAACTGCTTGCTTGGTATCATATTTGACCTTGATATTGCAAGAATTTAAAACAGCAGACAATAGTTCTTCCCAGATGAGGGGAATATTATTCTCATCCAATGCAGTTATTTCAGCAACGCCCTTAACACATTCTTTATAGGCCGGGTAATTCTCAATATCAACATTATTGATAAGTTTTTCTATTTTAGGATATCTTGTTTTTGACAGAAACTCCACAAAAACCTTTGGCAAAATGATGTTCTCCACCTCAATGGCCGTCAGGAATAATCGCGCAATCTCCTCAACCTTGAATCCGGCAATGCCACAACCAATCTGTGTTACATAGAATTTGAGGTCTGGGCGTGTCTTTGCAAAGCATATAAATTCATCCACGTATGGTTTGATGGTCTCTATGCCACCCTGCATTGTAGGAATGGCATAACTTTGACCTTGCAGTCCTGCGCCTTGTCCCCATACTGCACCAAAGCGTTCGTAGGCAAGACGGGCTGCTCCTCCGCCATGAGTACCAGCAAGGTTGCTGCCAAAAACGAAAATCTCATTCTGCTTCAGTTCTGTTATTCTTTCTGATGTATATTCTCTGTTGTACATATTACCTATCTTTTAGCCAGTCACGCACTTCCATCAATGCACATCCGAGCAGGTTTTCTCCGTTCCATTCTTCAATGCTACTGTTTAACGCAGCTTCTCTATCCAAGCCTATTCCCCAGATTTTATCATAAGGGCTTGCTTCTACCAAAATGGCATTGTCCGTAGCAAGTAGGAATTCTTTCAAATCCGGATTCTGACCGAACTTAGCTTTATTGCCCTCAACAACAATGTCCAGTTTCTTTTCATCCCAAATAGCTGCATCAAATCCTTTCACCTTTCTCCCTAACTTTTTGTGTTCAGCAGGTGAATAGGCATTCATTATTTCACGCAGTGTTTCTTCATCACCAAACAGTCGCGCTTTGCTTGCCATCATGTATTGTTCAGTTGTGTGATATTGCACTCCATCCACTT
>JAFQQY010000046.1 GCA_017410365.1 Prevotella sp. | reverse complement strand
GAAGGAAACCTTTCCTTCCTTGTTCAGGCGGATGAGTTCCTTGTACATTCCAAGCGGTGAAGAGCCGGTAGGGCAGCCCAGCTTGAACGGGTTGTCGGGAGTAGGGTTCTTCTGATTGATTTTCTCAACTACGTAATTTGCTGCCCAGCGTGATACGAGGGCATAGTCATCTAAAATTACTACTCGCATAATGTTTAATTTTTTAAATTGGTTTATATTTGGGCCCGAATGGGGCCGATGGGTCTGATGGGGCTAATAAGGCTTATGGGTCTTATGAGACCGAGGGAACTTATGGGGACCGAGGGGACTTATGGGACCGAGGGGCTTTTGGCCGAGGGCCAACATTACTCAGTGTCTTTCAGGACTTTCCTGAACCATTTGATGTATGACTGCTCGTTTATCGGGGTGGTGGTGAGTTGCAGGAACTCTAGGGTTTTCTTTGTCGCGATATGACTTCTGCACATGTCGTTCACCTTATTGTAGTGGATGTTGTGCATAACCACCGGGAAGGGGTAGTTGTCAAGATGAAGCACGATGCGGTCTTCCTTCTTGTGCGTAATGCATTCAAGGAGGTATGCCGAGCGTTGGAAAGCAACCCAGTACTCTCCTACTCCATACATATTAACACGATTTTCATTATCCTGCTCCTGCTGAAGGATTTTGTTTAAGTCTTTGGTCAGGAGGGTGTTGAGTTTGGTGAGGTTTTGGGGAAGCATGTTTTTTTAAGACAACGAATTTAACTAATTAGACGAATTTGGACAGAAAGACAGGAGTACAGACGGCTAACGCCTGAATTATGAATTAGGAGTTAGGAATTAGGAGTTTTTTTAAGGAGTTAGAGGAAGTTAGAAGAAGTTATCGCTTCGCTGAGAAGTTAGAGGACGAATGCTTCTAGTGCAGGAAATCCTTAATCTTTAATCTAACTCTGGGAGTGTAGGAGTTTTTATAAAGGAGTTAAAGGAAGTTAGAAGAAGTTATCGCTTCGCTGAGAAGTTAGAAGACGAATGCTTCTTGTGCAGGAAATCCTTAATCTTTAATCTAACTCTGGGAGTGTACGAGTGAAGGAGCGTAGAAGTGCAGACGTATGCTTCTTGTGCAAGGAAGATATGCCGCTTCAGCGGCGAAGATAAAGGACGATACTCAAAGATACCCTGTAGCAAAGACTAATGTCTTTTATCTCCTTCTATCTTCATCTATCTTCCTTTACCTCTTCTATCTCTCTCCTCCCCCAAGGGGGAGGTCAGGAGGTGGCATGTTATGATATTACTTTCAGGTAGCCGTCGTCGAGATGTGTTATCATTACGGCGGCGATGCCCTGGGCTTGTATCACTACTTGCTTCTTGCGTTTCTTCTCTACCTTGACGAAGGTGCCCTCTACGCCGTCGAAGGTGCCGCCGATGATCTGGACGGGGGTGCCTTCTTTCAACTGTATCTCGTCGGCAGTCATGTAAACCAGTTTATCATTGTAGGTGTCGCACACCTTCATGAAATGATGCATCTGGTTATCGGGAATTGTGATGGGTTTTCTCCTTCCGTCATCGGGCTTCGTGAGATATTGAAGGTATTCTACTGTTGATTTTATTGTTTGTATGCATTCCTTTGTGGTATGCACAAACATAAGATTGCTGATTGCCGGAACTAGTTTCTTTACCTTTTTCCCTGTGGAATATGTCACCAGCTCGTAACGCATGGGGATAAAACATTCTATCAGCATGCCTTCAAGCAGCTTCTTGGCCTTCAGTTCTCTGCCAAAGGTTGCTCGCATGGCAAACCAGTTGAGTTCTTCTGAACTTTTTTCTATTATATTTTCCTCGTCTAACACTTGATAATTTCAAAAATAAGCATATCTCTGGGTCCCCGAATCAGCATGTTTTACACTGACTTTCAGGTTGTTACGCACATTAAGAACAAATTTTGCTGCTTTGAACAGCTCATACTCTTTTGTCGTGCCCATAGCACATGGATATGTAAATCTTCTCGGGGAAGATGTATTTATCAAAGGCAAAGTTAGTAAAAAAATGCATTAATGCATTTTTTTACATGAAAAACATTGAACCGTAAACATATTTTAACATACCTAACAAAGACAGGCGAGGCGTAAAAACCCTCGCTTTTTTTGTTTTCGTGGAGTCGGGAAACAATATAGATTATTTGCATTTGTCTGAACTCCAGTAAATCAAACTATTTTTGGTTCTTCTATTCTCCCCTCCTTCGGAGGGGCAGGGGGAGGTTCATACATCTTCCCCGAGAAGATGTATTTTTGTTTTGGGCAGAATGGTATCTGTTTGGTGAATTTACCCCATGCGTTACCAAATCAAAGTAATCTGAGTATTTTTCTGTTGGCCCTGTCTATGACTTCCGTCTTTAAGGATGCAAGGTATATCTGGGTTGTCTTTTCCGAGTCGTGGCCCATGCCTTCGCTGATGACCGAGAGAGGGATGCCCTCGTCATGTGCGATGCTAGCCCAGGAGTGGCGGGCGCAATACATGGTAAGGGGTTGGCGAAGACCCAGTTGCATGCCTATTTCTTTCAGGTGTCTGTTTATCAAGAACAAGGCATTCTGGTATTGTCGGCGCGGGTCGGAAGACGGTCGCTTGATGATGGAAAAGAGGTAGGGAGAAGAAGCGTCTGACTTATATGAATCAAGTATATCCTGCATGCACTTCTCCCAACGAATCATCAGCAATTGATTGGTTTTCTTTCGTCTGTAAAACAGGATGCCACCTCTAAGGTTCTTCTTCTGAAGATAGGCTATGTCGACAAAAGACATGCCACGGGTATAGAAGCTGAACAGAAACATGTCTCTTGCGAAACGTCGTGAGGGGTAGTGGCTGAAATCCAATGACTTGAGCCGCTTGATGTTCAGAAGGGATATTGCCCGCTTGGGAGTTTTTTCTATGGTCATTGACACACGCCGGAATGGTTTGCGGTCGACAGTCAGTTCATCGTCGACAGCCCGGTTATATACGGCACGAAGATGCTTTAGGTAGAACGAAATGGTGTTGGGAGAAAGACTGTTTCGCCTGAGGTAGCTTTCGTATGACTCCATAAGCAGGCAGTCGATATCGGCAAGAGCCACATCGATGCCTGTACGGAAACGCCTGAAACTATTCAGCGTTGAAGAATATGTTTCACTTGTGCGATACTGCTCTTGAAGCCAATAATGGGCGATGACACGCTCCATGTATGCGAAGAGCGTGATGCCGGATGATTTGAATTTAGTTTTATTTGAAATCATAGTTATTTGTGTTATAAACCTACAACACAAATAACTATGAAAAAATGCAGATATTGGATTACAACTTCTTATACACCATGTCTATCTTGGTGTACTTCTTGTCCTTGCCATTATTCCAATGCTCGAAGAGTCCGAGCGGACGCTCTATGGCCTTGCCATTGGTCTTATAGACCGTGCCACTAGGAGCGTTTGGAAGACTGGCTGCCTCGCGAAGGTATTCGTCGCAGAAGCTGAAACTGCCAAACTCAGGCCACTCGCTGATGAGAAGGTCCATGCCTACTGCATCGCATGCCAGAGGGTCTTGCGAAGCGATGATAGAGCAGCACCACTCGTTGTTGAACGGCATCTTCTGCCACTTTGGATAAGGAGCGCCGTTGACATCGCGCGAGCCGTATGTTGCATCGATGAGATAGAGCAGGCACTTGCCGCCGAGGTCCTTGTGAGCGATGAAATCGACAAAGGTCTTATAGCCCGGTTTGCCACGACGCTTGTCGGCACTGAAATTATTGTGGGCATTCTTGCGCCACTCAAGAGCAATGTCGGTGGCACCATACCAGTTCTTGGCTGTAAGCGTTACGCCCGGACCCTTATGTGTCTTCAGCAAACCGCTGTTGATAAGATAGTCGGCATCGACGATGCACTTTGCCAATCCACGTGCCAGCTTGCCGTTGTCGACAGAATACTGTATCTGTTCCGGGTAGTACTCGCACTTCTCACGACCGTTGCCACCTATATTGTCGATGAATCGAACCTTCGGGAACTCGCGCTTCACCTTATTGTATATGCTATCGGTGATGGTGCGGCTCGGTTCACAGAGCACGATATCGCGCTGGTCTACCCCACCCTTGTTGACCATTGAGCGCACAAGGGCAAGTGTAACGAACGGCGATGAGTTAAGTTCGATAGTGTCGTGATGAGTAAGCGCATTGTTCATGTTGAGCTTGACGGTAATCATTTCTCCGCGCTTGTAGCCACGATTGCCACGGCCGTGGGTCTTGTTGAAATTGCGGAAGAGAGCCTTCCACGCCTTCTTCAATTCCGTTTCGCCTGTAAGGGTAAGTATAGCCTCGTCGACCAAGGCGTCTGCCTTTTCCTGACTGTTCCAGCGGTCTTCAACCCAAAGACCGGTCTTGCCGTCCCAAGTGGCTACGCCCGGTGCATGCATCCATGCCACACGACCAGGGAAAGCACCGAAGCCCTCGCCCAGCGGTTGGTTAGGACCTACGAAAAGGCGTGGCTGAGGAGCGTTGAGATTGCCAAAGAACATACGGTCGCGATTGACAGGCTGACTGAGCAACTGGATAGTTGTTGACGGACCGAGGTCTGGATTCTTCCATGAGCACAATTGCCATACCACCTTGCCGTCTGGTGTTATCTCGAAAGCCTGAACAGGAGCGTTGAGCGTGTCGAGCGGAGTCTTGTTCCACTCGTTATACCAGTTGTTGAGGATAGTATTTCCATTCTTCAGGCGAAGAGCTTTCTGCACCTGGGTATAGCCAAGCTTGCTGGCATCAAACTCCCAAACGGTTTCACCGCTGCGCTTGATTTCCTTTACAGCACCACGACGGCCTACCATGAGCAGATTGCCGTTAGGCTGTTCTGAAACAGACCATGCACCGCCCAGCGACCAACGGTTTATCTCCTTACCATTGGCATTGTATTCGCCAACATAGCCCATGCCCATATTAGCAACGAGAAGTGTGCCCATTGATGACAGGCGGGCATTGCGGAACTGACCATGAACGGAGCCCTTCTCGTTGTATGGGAGCTCGAACTCCTGAACAATGCGTGTAGAAGGGATTTCCATGACAACAGCCTTAGCCGGTTTGCCGTTCTGAACAAAGATAACATGATTCTTGCCTATAGGCTGGATAGTGTGAATCTCAGTGCCCTTAGGAGCAGGATAGCTCCAGACGGTCTTATCGTCTTGAGTAACTTCGGCTATGCCATACTGATGGGCAATGAGGATATGGCCATCGCGCAAGAGGATGGCATCGCTAATCTCGCCACGGTCTTTCTTGTTGTAATACTGCCAGCTTACCTTGCCGTCTTTTACCATAAACATGCGTAACTTCTTGCTCTGACCAGCATAGAAAAAGTCGTGACGACCAAGGTCGGTGCTGACCTCTGATTGTGCGCACAGTCCTAATGTGCATAGGAAAAGCGCTAACATAGTGAAAATGTTTCTTCTCATTTTAATAGTAGTTTTATTTGTTTGTTTTAAATTGGGTTTTTAGCAATGGGCCTTATGGAGGCTAGGAGGGCTAGGAAGCTCTAGGAGACCCTAGGAAGTCCTAGGTTCCTAGGCCAATGGGACCTATGAGACTCATGAGGCCAATAAGACCAATGAGACCGATGAGACCGATGCCAAGGGGATTATTGAAAGAAAGCAGGAGGATAACTGGTATCCGCCTGCTTTTGTTCTTTTTATTTCTTGAGAAACAGGTCGAATTGGCTTTATCCTCTGTTCTCGGCATCGATGGCCTTGATCTTCTCGCGGACTAGATTCAGGTCGTCTTTCAGTTTCTGAACCTTGCGGTTCATCTCATCGATAAGACTATTACCCTTCTTGCTGCTAGCGTTGAGGAAGCCAAGATTGTTTTCATAGGTCTGAATATCGCTCTTGAGCTGCTCATACTGACGCATCAGTCGGGCACGCTCGTTGTCGAGTGCATTCTCGCCCAGCTCTGCCACATTCTTCAGTTTGTTCTTGAAATTGTTCAGGCGACGCTTAGCAACGTTGACATTCATTTCCTTATACAGCTTGTCGAGCACCTCGTGATACTCAGCATAAACCTTGTCTTTCTCCTTGAAAGGAACATGGCCAACGGCATTATACTCTGCAACGAGCTTCTGAACAGTTTCCTGAAGTCCCTCGCCAGCCTCTGCAGCAGCAGCCTTCAACTGTTCGATGATAGAGCGCTTCTTCTCAAGGTTGGCATGCTCTTCGCTACGCTGGCCGGCATTGGCAGCATTGCGAGCCTCGAAGAATTGGTTGCATGCAGCAAGGAACTCCTCCCACAGCTGGTCGCCGAGTTTCTTTGGCACAACACCTATTGACTTCCATTCCTTCTGAAGAGCAATGAACTTGTCGCTTGTTGACTTCCAATCGGTGCTGTCTTTCAGAGCATTTGCTTTTTCGATAAGAGCACGCTTCTTCTCAGCATTCTCTTTGAAAGCATCTTTGAGATTCTTGAAGTGATCAGCCTTGCGAGCAAAGAAATCGTCGCATGCCGCACGGAAACGTTCAAAGATCTTTACGTTCATCTTCTGCGGAGCAAAGCCGATGGTCTTCCACTCTGCCTGTATGTCGATAATCTCTTTCGTCTTCTTCTCCCAATCGCCAGAACCCTTGCACTCCTCAGCGACAAGAGCCTCTACCTTCTCGCAAAGAGCAGTCTTGCGTGCCAGATTGTCTTCTTCCTTTGCACGAAGTTCCTCAAAGTGCTGCTGATGGCGCTTGTTGATAACTGTAGAAGCAGCCTTGAAGCGTGACCATATCTCCTCGCGCAGTTCCTTGGCTACCGGACCTATCTCACGATATTCCTGGTGCAGCTTCTGCAACTGATGGAACGCGCTGATAAGGTCTTCTTCCTCTGCCAGTTTCTCTGCTGCCTCGCACAAGCGGGTCTTCATCTCAAGATTCTTCTTGAAATCGTATTCGCGGGCTTCGTTGTTCAACTTCAGCAGGTCGTAATACTGCTCAACGTACAACTGATAGCTGCGCCATACCTCGTTGGCCTTCTGGGCAGGGATGTTCTTTATCTCTTTCCACTCTTGCTGCAAAGCCTTGAACTCCTGGTATGACTTGTTTACATCTTCCGGTGTTGTGAGCATGGCCTTAATCTTCTCGATAATGTCGAGTTTCTTCTGCAGATTGGCTTCCTTTTCCTCTTCCTGCTCGCGGAAAATCTTGGCACGCTTCTCACGGATGATAATCATCTCGGCCTTGAATGCCTCTTCGCACTCGTCAGGACGAACCTGATAAGTGGCTGGGTCGCCGCCTTCGTCGAGGTACTGCTTTAAGGCTGCCTCACGCTCTGCATTGTGCAACTTGTAGAACACAGTCTTTAGGTAGTCGACCTCGTCTTTCTTTGGCGCATCATCCTGTGCTATCTCACGAATACGCACAAGCACATCTTTCTTGTTGTCATACGACTTGCGCTCAATCTCTGCTTCGGCTGCGATTTCGCCGTCGACTGTTTCTACCTGAGAAGCCTCGTCGAGCTCTACTGTCTGCTCAACTGTTTCCTCTACTTTGCTCACTTCTTCTGTCATACCCTGCTCAAGGGCTTTTTCTTGAGAGTCCATCATTTTAACCTGATTTAGTTAATGATTCGAATGTTACAATATTACATAAAATTTAGCCACAAACTTACTTAAAATTATTGTAACGACCTAATTTTCAATCTATTTTTTTGATTTTTTCAGCCTAAATCAAACGTTTATGGCGGAAAATCCACCAAAAGAGGCCTGAAATAGCAACCGAAAGTACCAATGCAATAATAAATCCGTAGCGGTTGTCTTCCATTCCGTTGACGAGATTCATACCGAAAAGACTGGCTATAAGAGTAGGGAACATCATGATAATGGACACGGATGTCAGCGTACGCATGACGGTGTTCATATTATTGTTGATAATACTCTGATACGTGGCCATTGTAGACTCAAGGATGTTGGCATAGATATGCGCCGTTTCACGAGCCTGCGTAATCTCAATGTTTACGTCTTCAATAAGGTCGGCATCAAGTTCGTCAATCTGAAGCTTGAACTTCAGCTTTGAGAGCAACGTTTCGTTGCCTCGAATAGAAGTGATGAAATACGTAAGCGAGTCTTGCAGGCGGCTAAGGCCAATGAGCGACTCGTTGTTTACACCACGGTCGAGGTTATGCTTTGCCGTCTCTATGAGTCCGTTGATTTGCTTCAAGCGTTTCAGGTACCATACTGCCGACGACAGGAACAAACGGAAAATCATATCGACATAGTCGGTAAAGCCCTCAGCCCTTTTCTGCTGGAAACTGACAAAATCGATCATCATGTTAGTCTCGTAATAGCAGACCGTGATGGTGACGTCGCGCTTGTGGATAATACCAAGCGGTACGGTTGTGTAAGGTGTACGGGAACGTATTTCCTTGACATACGGAATACGAAGGATGATGAGCATCCAACCGTCGTCATACTCATAGCGGGCACGCTCGTCGGCGTCGCTAATGTCGGAGAAGAAATAGTCGGGAATATTGAATCTCTCTTCCAGATCCTGCTGATCGTCTTCTGTTGGACACGTTACCTGTATCCAGCAATTAGGCTGCCATTCATTGATAGCATGCAACCCTCCTGTAGTATTCCAGTATGTTTTCATTTGCTAGTCCTCAAATAAGTTTACGGCAAGAGGATTAGCAAATATCTTGCAAAATCCTCACGCCTACAAATTGTTATTTTCCGCGTGATAATCGTCCATTTTTTTGTTTATATTATTTATTTTGCGGTGCAAAGATAATTAAAAAATCTAAGAATACAAGAAAAAGAGGGGAAAAAAGTTAGGAGGGAGGAGTTAGGAGTTAGGATTTAGGAGTTAGGAGGGAGGAGGGAGGAGTTAGGAGTTAGGAGTTAGGAGTGAAGAGTGAAGAATGAAGAGTGAAGAATGAAGAGTGAAAAATGAAGAATGAAAAATGAAGAATGAAAAATGAAGAATGAAGAATTTGGAGTGAAAAGTTAACTCCTCACTCCAAATTCGTTTAGTTCATCCAATTCGTTGTAGCAACTTAGTATTCCCTCCCCCAAGGGGGAGTTGGAGGGGGCTTAACCCTTTATTTTGCTGGAATTTCCTCAAGTGTCTTCTTGAGCAAAGCCCAGAACGGTTCTACGGTTTCGATGCAGGCACGCTCGCTTGTGGTGTGAGGCGACTTCATTGTCGGTCCCATAGATACAACGTCGAGATGCGGGTACTTGCCAAGAATGATTGAACACTCCAAACCGGCATGGTCTACCTGCACGATGCCGTCTTCGTTGTTCAACTCCTTATAAAGCTTAAGCAGCAGGTTAAGAATCTCGCTCTGCGGATTTGGGTCCCAGCCGCCATAACTGCCGTCGGTAACTACCTTCATGCCTGCCATATTGAAACAGCTCTCGAGCATTGTTGTAACATAGTCTTTCATATCTTCGCGAGCAGAACGGGCAAGGTCCTTAATCTTTGCCTTACCACCCTCGATGTCGATAATGGCAAGGTTGCTTGATGTTTCTACAACATCAGGATATGACGGTATCATGCGGATTACTCCGTCATGGGCAGCATAGATGGCATTGATCAGATTGTCTTGAATCTCAACAGGTACTTGCTTGGCAGGTGTTTCCACGTCCTCGGCAAAGAATTCGACACCACTCTCAATCAGTTTGTACTCATCGATGAAATCGGCCTTCCAATCATCAACAAGTTCCTTCAGTGCCTCTACATTCTCCTTTGGCAGGGTAAGCACCACTTCTGCCTTGAAAGGAATGGCATTGCGCATGTTACCGCCATGCCATGTTGCCAGGCGTGCATCGCACTCTTCAATGGCCTCGCGCACAAAGCGCACCATAAGCTTGTTGGCATTGGCACGACCACAGTGAATTTCCAGTCCTGAGTGTCCACCCATCAGTCCTTTCAGGGTAACACGAACAGCAGCATCTTCAGGGTCGGTATCTGCCTCAACATAATCTAATGTAGCTGTAATGTTGATACCGCCGGCACTACCTATCACGAACTTGCCCCAATGCTCAGAGTCGAGATTGATGAGAATATCGCCATTAAGTTCGCCTTCAGGCAATCCATTGGCACCGAACATTCCAGTCTCTTCGTCGGCAGTAATCAGCGCCTCTACCGGTCCATGCACAAGGGTCTTGTCTTCCATAACAGCCATAATGGCAGCTACGCCTATACCATTGTCAGCACCAAGCGTTGTGCCCTTTGCCTTTACCCAACCGTCTTCGATATATGTCTGTATAGGGTCGGTTTCAAAGTTATGAGTACTTTCAGGCGATTTCTGCGGCACCATATCCATGTGCGCCTGAAGGATGATTCCCTTGCGGTTTTCCATGCCAGGTGTGGCAGGCTTACGCATCACGATATTATCGGCAGCATCCTTGAATGCCTCTACCCCAGCCTGCTTGGCGAAGTCGAGAAGGAACTGCTGTACTTTTTCAAGATGACCTGATGGGCGTGGCACCTGTGTCAGGGCATCGAAATTACGCCAGATGCATTCTGGCTTCAGATTCTTAATTTCATTCATAGTTTTTATTTTAGGGTTTTCTTTGTCATTGCCAGAGATGCCATTGAGACAATGCCCAACAGCATTATGAGAAGCGTCTGTATAGTATGTACTATCAGTACGAAATAAAGTGCCTTGTCGTCGGCTATGCCGTAAAGAATAAGCATTGTCTTTACCGCGAAATGCCATGGTCCGGCTCCGTTGGGTGTCGGCACCAGGACGGCGATGCTGCCCACGACAAAGGTTACCAAGCCGCAGGTTACGCCCAGCTCTGACGTGAAATCAAAGCAAAAGAACGTAAGGTAGTAATGAACGAAATAACTCGTCCATATTCCGAACGACAGCAAGACAAACAACGGCACATTGCGCAACTTGCCAATGGACTTCACTCCTTGCCATATTCCGCTGAGTGTGGTCTTCACCTTATTATATATAGACAAGCGACGCAAGAGGAAATGGAGCAGGATGCAGATGGCTATGGCACAGATGGCTGTTACAATATAACCAGTGGAAGAGAACTTGCCCAGTATAGCATCTAGGTTTGTACCTGTTTTCTCAAAAAAAGTATTGAAAACACCAAACTGCAACAACAGCGTGGTGCTTGTGACCAGAAGCATGACAAGGATGTCGACAGCTCGTTCGCTGACCACCGTGCCCAGTGCCTTGGTAAAAGATACCGAGTCATAGCGCTTCAGAACACCGCAGCGCAGGAACTCGCCCACCCTAGGAACCACAAGGCTTGCCGCGTAAGAGAGGAATATTGAGTTGATTATGGTCATGCGGCGCGGATGCTCGTCGGCAGACTCCAATATCTGGCACCAACGCAGTCCGCGAAGTATTTCTGCCAAAGCGCCGAACGGCAACGAAAGCAACATCCACGTCCAATCCATCTCATTTAGCATAACATGCTCCAGCTGCTGGAAATCGAAATCACGATACATCCAATACAATATCGCTCCGCCCAACAGCAAAGGCAGCGTTATCTTCATTATGAGACTACATACTTTCTTAAAATCCATATTACTTGCAAAAGTACATTTTTTTAACCGTAATACAAAATAAAACAATATTTTTTCACTTTTGGCACCATTCTTGGGATAAATCTAAATGACTGATTTGGGATAAGGAAACTCGGCATAATATTTGCTATAGACAGAATAGAACCATTAAGAAAGCATATGGAGAAAATAGCGAAACAACTGACAGAACTGATAGGCAACACGCCTATGGTTGAACTGAACGGGACGTCAAGGCATTGGGCATTAAGCAAACCACTGATAGCAAAGGTAGAATACTTCAATCCCGGTGGCAGCGCCAAAGACAGAATAGCACTGACAATGATTGAAGATGCCGAGAAGAAAGGAACAATAGCACCGGGCGCAACCATTATCGAACCAACAAGCGGCAACACCGGCATCGGGCTGGCAATGGTTGCTGCCGTCAAGGGATACAAGCTGATTCTTACTATGCCTGAGACTATGAGCATCGAGCGAAGGAATCTACTGAAAGGGTATGGTGCAGAACTGAAACTTACTGAGGGAAGCAAAGGAATGAAAGGAGCAATAGACGCGGCGGAAGAACTGCGCGACTCTATTCCCGGTTCTATAATATTGCAGCAATTTGAAAACCCTGCCAATCCGCAATGCCACTATGACACTACAGCTGAGGAGATATGGCAACAGACAGACGGCAACATCGACGTGTTTGTGGCTGGCGTAGGAACAGGAGGCACTCTGTCGGGAACAGGCAAACGACTGAAAGAACTTAATCCAAATATCCATATCGTGGCAGTAGAGCCAGAGAGTTCGCCTATATTAAGCGGCGGCAAGGCTGGAGCGCATAAGATACAAGGTATTGGCGCAAACTTCATTCCAGCCAACTATAATGCGGCGGTGGCAGACGAAGTAATAACAGTAAGTGACGACAGCGCCATTGACACTGCCCGCCTGTTGGCACACAAAGACGGTCTGCTGGTTGGCATCTCATCAGGCGCAGCAGCTTATGCTGCCGCAACAATAGCCAAGAGGGAGGACTATGCTGACAAGCGCATTGTCGTACTGCTTCCGGACACTGGAGAGAGATATTTGTCTGGGTTATAGACTGCACTCGGCAAAAAAATTTCAAGCAAGCTTGACTTTTTTTGCTCTCATTTGTTGTATCTTTGAATAAGATAGGACGGCACTCGGCAAAAAAATTTCAAGCAAGCTTGACTTTTTTTGCTCTCATTTGTTGTATCTTTGCAAACAGATATGAAATTAGTAAGACCTAAAAAGAATCTCGGTCAGCACTTTCTGATCGATTTAAGCATTGCCAAACGCATTGCCGACACTGTTGACGCATGCCCTGACCTGCCAGTACTGGAAGTGGGACCAGGTATGGGAGTGCTAACACAGTACCTTATAGAAAAGCCTCGCCCAGTAAAGGTGGTTGAGATTGACAGCGAGTCGGTTGAGTATCTGCATGCCAACTATCCGCAACTGTCTGACAATATATTAGGAGAAGACTTCCTTCGCATGGACCTCAACAAGGTTTTTGACGGCAAACAGTTCGTACTGACCGGCAACTATCCATACGATATCTCATCGCAGATATTCTTCAAGATGCTTGACAACAAGGACCTCATTCCTTGCTGTACAGGTATGATTCAGCGTGAGGTGGCACAGCGTATGGCATCTGAACCAGGCACAAAGGCATACGGAATACTCAGCGTACTGATTCAGGCATGGTATAATGTTGAATATCTGTTCACTGTAGATGAAAACGTATTCAACCCGCCACCAAAAGTAAAAAGTGCGGTAATACGCATGACACGCAACGAGACTACTGACCTGGGATGCGACGAGAAACTATTCAAGCAGGTGGTAAAGACCACATTCAACCAGCGCCGCAAGATGCTCCGAGTCAGTCTGCGCCAGATATTTGCAGGAAAACCTACAACTGACGACTTCTTTGCACGAGATATAATGACCAAACGCCCAGAGCAACTTACAATAGCTCAGTTTGTTGATTTGACAAACCAAATAGAAGAGCAACTAAAACTATCAAATAACGGCTAAAATCGGCTTTGTGTGCGAGCACAAATTACTGTGTTCGCACACAAAGATTGATTTACATCAACAATATACATATTTTTCGATAATATATCAATAAGATTTATTGTCAATAGAAATATATCTAGTACCTTTGCATCGTCAAAAGAAAAAAGACAACAAATAGGTAATAGTTAGGTAAAAAAGATTGTTAGAAAAGGATACTTCAATAGATATTGGTTAGAAGGTAAAAAAGATTAGTTTTTTGGTTATTCATAAGTTAATAGTTTTAGGTAGTTTTTTTTTTAGTCGCGAGACTATTTTAGAGAAAGTTTTTAGTTATTAGTGAAAAGCGAGTCCGACTCATGTGAGTCGGACTCGTCTTTTTTATCCCAAATGGGTAAATCAATCAAAAATCAAGGCTTATAAGCAGAAGGTCAATTATCTTTCCAATAACTGCCGGTGAAAAGAACGAGCACTGTCATTATTTCAAGACGCCCCATCAGCATAAGCAACGAACAGAGCCATTTCACGACATCAGGAAGACCACTCCACGACATCACAGGACCAATCTCAGTACCGAGCGTCGGACCGACATTGCTCACGCAACTTAACGAAATGGTGATGGCATTTACGTGGTCAACACCAACAACAATCATTATCGTGGCAGTAACAAGGCACATTAATATGAACACCGCAAAAAACGAAAGAAGCGCATAGATAGTGGCCTGCGGTATAGGTTGGCCGTTAACCTTTACCGGCAAAACGGCATTTGGATGCAACATGCGGCGGAACTCATTCTGAATGATCTTTACAATCATAACGCCACGAATACATTTAAAACCTCCACTAGTTGAGCCTGCACACGAACCGATGAACATGCATACTCCCAATATCACCCATGTGAGGTGAGGCCATTGAGCAGCATCGTCGTTGAAGAGTCCGGTAGTCGTGATAAACGATACCACCTGATAGAGCGAGCAACGGAGTGCCTTCTCAATGTCATAACCGCAGTTCCATATAAGCAGTGAGGCAATCCATGCCGTAGCAATGAGCACTATACCTAAATAAAGCTTAAACTCGGAGTTCTTTCCCAGATTGCGCAACTGCCCCTTAAACACAACCGAATAGAGCAAGATGAAGTTCATGCCCGAAAGGAACTGGAAGAGTATGCTTATATAATCGATAGAAACAGAATTAAAATGCAGAGTACTGTCGTTGTGGGTAGAGAAGCCTCCCGTTGCCGTTGTTGTCATGGAGTAGTTAAGGCTGTCGAACCAATCCATGCCAGCCAACCAATAAGACACGCCACAAGCTATCGTCAAGGCAAGATATATAGACCACAGCCACTTTGCACTAGTAGTAAGTCGCGGATGCATTTTCGACTTTATCGGTCCTGTAGCCTCGGCGCTGAACACCTTCATGCTGCCACCCACCATAGACGGCAGAATGGCTATAGTGAAGAACACGATACCAAGACCGCCAATCCACTGTGTCAGTGAGCGCCAAAACAAGATGCCGTGAGGCAGGCATTCAACGTCGTCTAATATTGTTGCTCCTGTTGTCGTAAATCCAGACATCGTCTCAAAATACGCATCAGTGATATTGGTAATATAGCCACTTATAAGAAACGGGAGCATTCCGAAGATACTGAAGACGACCCACGTCACCGTAACCACCAGATAGGCTTCCTTGCGACTCATGTTATTGCCTGCGCCACGACCGAAAAAGACGAACATCACACCTGCCACTATAGTAAGCAGCATAGATGCTATGAACGCTATCAAGTCGTCTTCATGATGCCATAATGCTATAAACACGCAGCAAAGCATAAAGGCGGCTTCAAGAAACAGAAGACGTCCGACAATCTTGTATAATATCTTGAAATCTACCATAACAGATGGTGCTTGAAGTATTTCTCTACCTTATGCAGATTGTGCTCATGGCAGAACACCATTACAGAGTCGCCTGCCTCGATCTGAGAGTTACCATTAACAAGCATACCCACGTTGTGACGCACTAGACCGCCTATAGTAACACCGGCTGGCAGTTTCAAGTCCTTGACCGGTTTCTTGGTGACCGGTGAGCCCTGGGCTGCAACAAACTCTGCCACATCAGAGTCGACCATCATAAGCGAACGCATATTGGTGACATCGGCATCGAGCAGCATCTGATAAATATGTCCGGCAGCAATGGTCTTCTTATTAATAATAGTACCGATATCCAATTCCTCAGCCATGCTTACATAGTCAAGATTCTCTACCATGGCAATGGTTTTCCTTACGCCCAGTCTCTTGGCGGTAAGGCATGCCAGGATGTTTGTTTCGGCATTTTCCGTCAGTGCCACAAAAGCCTGAGTATTGTTTATGCCCTCTTCAACAAGAAGATTGATGTCGCGCCCGTCGCCATGAATAACCATAGTATCTACATCTGCCAACAATTGATTCAACCGTTCGCAGCGTTTCTCGCTCATCTCGATAATCTTGACATTCATATAATCGGGAGTAGTAAGCGCAGCCCTGACTGCCGTCTTGCTTCCGCCCATAATAATCACATTCTTTACGTCGGCATAATGTTCCTTGCCGCTTATCTTTCGTATATACGGGATATACTCTTTTGTTGTCATAAAGTATGCCTGGTCGTGCATGCGCAACTCGTCATTTCCGCCAGGAATGATTGTCTCATCGCCACGCTTTATAGCAACAATATGGTAAGGATCGTCTGGACCGCAAAGTTCTTTCAGCGGACGGTTAAGAATTTCGCACGTCTCACGCAGCTTCACGCCAAGCATCACCAATGCTCCTCCGTGAACATCCCAACGCTGGCGTACCCAACTCATGCGGAGTCCGTTGTTAATGTCGATAGCAGCAAGAACTTCAGGATAAATCAGCGAATCGATGCCAAGGTTCTTGAAGAACTCTTCAAGACTAGGTGCCAGATACTCATAATTATCTATTCGCGCTACGGTCTTCTTTGCGCCCAGCGCATGCGCCAAAATACAGGAATTCATATTCCTGCTCTCGTCTGGAGTAACGGCAATAAAGAGGTCGGCATCTTCCGTACCGGCTTCTTTCAATGCCTTGATACTCGTTGGCGACGCCAACATCGTCATTATATCGTAGTCCGAGCCTAAATTGCCCAACCGCTCTTTATCATCGTCGATGAGCGTACAGTTCTGGTACTCCCTTGACAATAGCTTTGCCAAATGAGTGCCCACTGCTCCTGCGCCTGCTATGATTATCTTCATATAGTAAAAAAACTTAATGCAATGCTTGGAAACCTTCTATGTATTAATAACAGACTTCCTTATGCTCTCTTTGTCTATGCCTGCTATCTCACGCAGTTCCGGCACTGTGCCATGCTCTATGAACTGGTCTGGCAGTCCCAAACGTTTTATTGAAGGCATGTAACCGTTGTCGCTCATCCATTCAAGCACGGCAGAGCCAAAACCGCCGTTGCGAGCACCGTCTTCAACTGTGACAATGCGCTTGAACTTCTTGCCCACCTCATGAAGAATGGCCTCATCAAGCGGTTTGACAAAACGCATGTCATAATGCGCTATGCTTACCTTTACTGCGGCATCGGAAGCCTCGTGTTCCTTTATGATGTCGGCAACATCGTTGCCAAGAGGACCGACAGATAGCACTGCCACGTCGTTGCCGTCATGCAACTTGCGCCCTTTGCCTACTTCTATTTCCTCTAACGGGCACTTCCAGTCAACCAAGACACCGTTGCCACGAGGATAACGGATAACAAAAGAGCCCTTGTCTGGCAACTGTGCCGTGTACATCATTCTGCGCAGCTCATGCTCATCCATAGGAGAAGCTACTGTAAGATTAGGAATTGCACGCAACGACACCATATCGAAAGCGCCATGATGGGTGGCTCCATCCTCTCCCACCAGTCCTGCACGGTCCAAGCACAACACAACCGGCAGATTCTGTATCGCCATGTCGTGGATTATATTGTCGTATGCTCTCTGGGCAAATGCGCTGTATATATTGCAGAAAGGCATCAAGCCCTCTTTTGCCATACCGGCAGCAAAGGTAACTGCATGGCCTTCTGCTATGCCTACATCGAAGGTTCTCTCCGGCATCTCGTCCATCATTATGCACATAGAACAGCCTGTTGGCATTGCCGGCGTTACACCGACAATATCTGGATTCTGCTTTGCCAATTCAAGCAATGTATGTCCGAAAACGTCTTGGAACTTCTGAGGCTTGCCCGACGTATCTTTCACGATGCGCTCACCTGTATTTACATCAAACTTTCCTGGAGCATGCCATATTGTTGCTGCTTTCTCGGCTGGTTCATAACCCTTGCCCTTGATGGTATGAAGATGCAGCATCTTAGGTCCCTTCATGTTTTTCAACTGGCGTAATATGCGCACCAGTTCTATAACGTTGTGCCCGTTGTACGGACCGAAATATCGTATGTTAAGTCCCTCGAATATGTTTTGCTGATGACTGATGGCCGACTTCAGCGCATTGCCAAGACGAATCAATCCGTTTTTCCTGTCTTCCTCGAGATAGCCTTTGGAGTGCAACCACTGCGACAACTTAAACCTCATGGCATTGTATGTCTCATTGGTGCTTAGTCCGAGCAAATACTGCTTCATGCCGCCAACACTCCTGTCAATGCTCATATTATTGTCATTCAGAATGATGAGCATGTCGTTGCGCGTAGACGATGCGTTGTTAAGTCCTTCAAAAGCAAGTCCGCCACTCATAGCGCCATCACCGATGACAGCCACCACGTGCCTGTTGCTGTCACTGTCCTTTCCGCTTAACTTATTTGCCACAGCCATTCCCAATGCTGCTGAAATAGAATTTGAAGCATGACCGCAGGTAAATGTATCGTATTCGCTCTCTGCCGGCGAAGGGAAAGGCATGATGCCATGAAGCTTGCGGTTTGTGCAGAACTGCTCCCGGCGTCCTGTCAATATCTTATGGCCGTAAGCCTGATGACCTACGTCCCACACTATTCTGTCTTCTGGAGTATCGTAAACGTAATGCAGTGCAACAGTAAGTTCAACAACACCTAGGCTTGAAGCAAGATGGCCTGGGTTCACAGACAACTCCTTCACTATATCTTGGCGTAGTTCCTCGCAAACCTGCGGCAACTGCTCAAGCGGCATTTTACGCAGATCGCATGGATATTTTATCTGGTTAAGAAGTACAAAGTCGTTATGTTCCACTGTTTTTTAATCGAATTATTATAAATGCAAAGATACACTTTTATTTCTAAATAATATACTTTTTAGGAATAAATCATTACTTTTGCAGCCAACTTGAATAAAAAACAATAATTATTATGAGATATGCTGTTATTGGTACTGGAGCGGTAGGCGGATATTATGGCGGTCGTTTGGCAAATGCCGGACATGATGTGCATTTCCTGCTGCACAGCGACTATGATTATATAAAACAGAACGGATTGCAGGTTGACTCATGCAACGGTTCGTTTCATCTAGACTCTCCAAACATCTACCGCTCTACCGCCGACATGCCAAAGGCTGACGTGGTGATTGTGGCACTGAAAACAACACGGAACCAGTTGCTTAAGGAACTGCTTCCGCCATTGCTGCACAGCGAGACGCTTGTTCTGCTGATACAGAACGGCATCGGGCCAGAGCCAGAACTGCAGCAGTGGTTTCCCAACCTCTACATTGCAGCCGGACTGGCTTTCATCTGTTCTGCAAAGACTGAACCAGGACGCGTAAACCACCAATGTTACGGCAATATCAACATCGGCAACTACTCATGCAAGAACACAGAGATAATAGACTGTTTGATGAGCGACTTTATGCAGTCGGGCATCAATGCGGCACTAGTGGAATATCACGAGGCGAGATGGAAGAAGGCTGTTTGGAACATGCCATTCAATGGCATGACGGTAGTGATGAATGCCCAGACCGACAAACTGCTTGCTCAGCCAGACACGTTGAGTCTTATACGCAGACAGATGCTTGAGGTGATTGGTGCAGCCCAGGCATTGGGAGTAAAGAACATCGATGCCACTTTTGCCGACAAGATGATTGAGAACACAATAAAAATGGTTCCGTATTCCCCATCAATGAAGCTCGACTACGAATATCACCGTCCGATGGAAATAGACTTCCTATATACAAACGCAATCAAGGCAGCACATAGCGTCGGTTATGCTATGCCCTGCCTTGAGATGCTTGAAGCCCAGCTGCGCTTCATTGACAGCCACAACTGCTCATCTGAACAGTGAGAAGTTGACACTTCCGTAATACCGGTGCTCCAGAAAACGTGGATGCTGGGAGAAATCATTGTCCTTGCCGTGCTCGAATACAAATATTCCGCCTTCGGCAAGGATATTCTTTTCAAAGATAAGGTCTGGAATTTCTGCAAGATTCTTCAGTGCGTAAGGCGGGTCGGCAAAGATGAAATCAAACTGTTGCTTGCATGATTTTATGAACCTGAACACATCGCCACGCAAAGGGATGCACTTGTCTGTGCCCAGTTTTTTTAGACAGCCGGTAATAAACCTGTGATGATCGCGGTCCATCTCTACCCCAATCACTCTTTCGCAGCCCCTTGAAACCAGTTCAAGCGATATGCTGCCCGTACCGGAAAACAGGTCGAGGGCAGTCTTTCCCTCAAAGTCAATATACTGGTTCAGCACATTGAAAATGTTTTCCTTGGCAAAGTCCGTGGTCGGACGAGCCTTAAACGAGCGTGGCACGTCGAAATGCCTGCCCTTGTATTCACCTGTTATTATTCTCATTGTTATTTGTTGACAAGTTGGCCACTACTACCTGCCCTTCACGTACAGCGTCATCAGGTCGTAAGGCATATTCTTTATCTGCGTTGCCGGCGCCCTGTTAAAATCGGCAGTAGGATTTATTACATATGCACGCTGCAGGTATTTCCTCAGCTCATCCAGCAGCAGTTCCCTTTCCGGGATGTCGCCTACTATATGCATTTCGTCATGCTCCGGCTGCAACATCAGCTGCTTCCATACGTAAAGCAAGAAATATAGAGCATCGTTGGTATGGCTTATATCGAACGTGTTGCAGAACTTGAAGCGTCGCTGACTGAAACTGAATATCTCGAGTTTCTTGTCGTGGAAATAGCCATAGAGCTTGCTTCTTGTTCCAATATAGCTTCGCTGATGCAGATAGCGCCATACAGGACTTGCCACGTGGGTGAAGTTTATGTCTGGATAGTGGTCATCCAGAACCATTTTCAGGTCTTTGTTTATAGAGAACACCGACACGACATTCAAGTCGGGTATCACACTATGCAATACCTTATCTGCAGCCAGCGACGGATATGCATGGGCATACATGTCTGCAGATTCTGCCTCGCTGAAAACATCTACGGGTATCATCAGCACCGGGGTGTCAATCATCACCAGCACTTTCCTGAATCCTTCCTGAGTAAGGTCGGCAGTCTTCAGGGCTTCTCGCAGATTGGCAGCCATGGATATTCCGCTCTTCACGGTATATGGTTCATATATAATCTGCGAATCAGCCGCGCCAATGCTCACCGTTGAAAACGACAGCGAGTTGCGACTGATTCTAATTGTCAGCCGCTGCTTTGTTGTTGGTTGTCTGTTGTCGTTGTTTATATCTGTCATTTTTACTCTTTATCTTTTCTTCTGCCCTACTCCCAATTGCCAGCATTGCCGTTGGGTGCAGCTGTATTTCCAATCATCAGGCCCGGATAGTTTCCTGCATTGCCGACGGTTTCCGTCAGTTGCTTCACCTGTTGTTCATCCAATCCATAGAGGTAGTCTTCAAACCTTGCTCCGCACTGCATCAGAGGCATATATTCGCCTGTGCGCATACGCATAGAGTCGACTTCCAGTTCAAAAGGCATACCGTCGCTATAGGGAACATAAATATCGCCTGGCATAAGCAGGCCTAAACCTACCAGCGTGTCTAAAGACGGGCAATATTTGCCATGACGCTGCTCAAAGGCAACCTGCGCCTCCCTTATCTTTATCAGACGCGCCTTGACCTTTTCCTCTCGCTTCTGCCGCTTTTTGTCAAACAATATCGGACTTGCCACACTGCCAATGCACAGACAGACCAGCACTATTGCCGCCATGGCGAGAATAATATTTGTCCATCTGTTTTTATTCTGCATCGTGTTCGCTTTTTTATCCAATTTATATTACCTTTGCAAAGATAGAATAAAAATCTCAGAAAAAGGGCTTAAAAAGAAAAAATGATTGCCGACGAACTGAAATATCGCATCCTCGAGGCTCTGGGAATGGAGCCTACAGCCGAGCAGGACATAGCCATCAATGTGTTCTGCCGCTTTCTAATGGAGCGCGACGAGCAGAGCGTAATGATACTGCGAGGTTCTGCCGGTACAGGAAAGACTACGTTGGCGGCGGCATTTGTAAGAATGTTGCTGGCCATGAAACAAAAGATAGTATTGCTGGCACCTACCGGGCGCGCGGCAAAGGTATTGTCGCTATATGCTGGACATCCTGCATACACCATACACAGACGGATATATCGCCAGCGCACGGCGGGCGACATGTCGGCATTCAATGTAAATGCCAATCTGCAAAGCGACACGCTATTCATCATAGACGAGGCTTCTATGATTGCCAACGACGGCTATGGCGACTCGGCGTTTGGCAGCGGGCGACTGCTTGACGACCTGATACAGTATGTATACAACGGGCGCAATTGCCGGATGATGCTCATCGGCGACCGTGCACAGCTGCCTCCTGTGGGCGAAGAGGAAAGCCCTGCCCTGCAGTCTGACTTCATGCGCGGCTATGGCTTGCAGGTCTTCGATTGCGACCTCAACGAGGTGCTGCGCCAAAGCAGCGAGTCGGGCATCCTATACAATGCCACGATGATAAGGACCGCATGCTTTTCTGACTGTGGAGAACTGCTGTTGCCGAAGATTCGCCTGAAGTGCTTTGCAGACATCCGTGTAGTGCCGGGCGACGAACTGATAGAGACGATGGCTTCCAGTTATAGCGAAGTGGGACTTGACGAGACCATGGTAATAACACGAAGCAACAAAAGGGCAAACATATACAACCAAGGCATTAGAAACATGATTCTGGGACGCGAAGAGGCGCTTAGCAGTGGCGACATGCTCATGGTGGTAAGAAACAACTATCACTGGACAAGCAGCGAGTCAAACGAGAGCGACCGCAGCAGAGGATTTATTGCCAACGGCGACCGTATGCGCATAAGGCGCATCAGAAACATTCGCAACTTGTATGGCTTCCGCTTTGCTGACATCACGGTTGAGTTTCCCGACTATGACGACAGCGAACTGACTGCCACGGCTATGCTTGACTCCCTGACATCGGAAGCACCCTCGCTGACCCGGGAGCAGATGGAGCTATTATATAATAATGTAATGGAGGACTATGCCGACATTCCACTTAAGGCAGACAGACTGAAACGGCTGAAGCAGGACCCGTACTACAATGCTCTGCAGATAAAGTTTGCATACGCCATAACATGCCATAAGGCTCAGGGCGGACAATGGGCACACATTTATCTGGACCAAGGATACATGACAGAGGATATGCTTTCGCCCGACTATATACACTGGCTGTACACTGCTTTCACCAGAGCATCAGAGAAACTGTTTCTGGTAAACTGGCCTAAGACGCAAATGACAGAAAACGAAGATACTGAGCACAACCAAGCATGATATACATAGAGGACAACATATTGGATTTCAATCTCGACGATGCGCTGAACCAACTGACAGAGCAACGGCGCGAACAGGCTTTGCGTTTCAAGCACGAACTGGGACAGAGACAATGTGCAGCTTCATTCCTGTTGCTGAAGAAAGCCATTAAGAAGGAATACGGCATTGAAGTGAGTCCCATCTTCAAGTATCAGGAGGGCGGAAAGCCTGTGATGGGGAACCTGCCCGATATTCATTTCAACATCAGTCATTGCCGCACAGCCGTGGCCGTAGCCATTGGCAATAAGCCCGTGGGCATTGACATCGAAAGCATACGTCCGTTCAAGGATCCTCTGGCACGTCATGTGCTCAACGATGGCGAATATGCCACGGTGATTGCTTCTGAACGTCCTGACATTGAGTTCATTAAACTATGGACACGCAAGGAGGCCCTACTGAAATATACTGGCGAAGGCATACGTCGCGACCTTAAAAGCGTACTTGACGACAGTTTGCCCATCACCACCATTGTAGACGAGGCGAAAGGATTTATATATTCCTATATCTTGTAAAGAATACTGTTGAAGATAATAAAAGAAGATAGAAGGAGAAAGGGACATTATAAAATGCATGCGTCCTCTAACTCCTTCTATCTTCTTTTATCTTCTTCTAACTTCTTTTATCTCCTTCTAACTTCCTCAATAAAAGACTACTTTGATCTAGGTGACCAGAAGTCAACCATGGTTATATCAAATACCAATGTGCTATAGCCAGGAATTCCTGTTGTATCCTGCTCGCCGTATGCCATTTCGTATGGTATATACACGCGCCACTCATCACCTTTGCCCATGTGCTGCAAAGCTGTAGAGAATCCCTTCACTACTCCATTCACGGCAAAACTGATAGGGGCACTGGTGTCTGGATCGAAATCGCCAAAGTACGACTGGTCGAAAACATAGCCGTAAGGATATGATGTCGATGGCAACAGACGACCGAGATAATTCACCTTTACACTATCTGTAAAATATGGTGTAGCCTCATCTGCTGGATTAGCATCCTTCAGTACGTTAACAATAATATAGTCATCATTATCGCCTTCCACTTCATCCGGCTTTGACCAGCACTTTATGCGCTTCCAGTCTGTGCGCTCAGGTGCAGCAGCAATCAGTGCCTTTACCGAGTCGGTCAGATTATTGAAGAATGCCTCATTGGTTTGCTGCCAGTTAGGATACTCCTCAATCTCATTGTCTTCCTCGCTACAAGAGATGAAGAATGAAGAACAGAGCACGAGAGCCACTGAGCACATCAGCGTCTTTATGAATCTCATTGTCTTTATTGCTTCAAATCCCTTAGCGATGTCCATTTTTCTGTCCATTAAATTAAGTGATATTATTCAGGAGTCCAGACAATACCCAACGCATTAGTCTTCTATCTCCCTCTATCTTCTTCTACCTTCCTTTATATTCTTCCCGTCCCTCCCCTCGGGGAGGTTAGGAAGGGGCTTTATTGCAGTTTCTTCAACAAGCTAGCGATGCTCACCTTGTCTTCGATAATGGCAGCGAGATCAGAAATCTTCACTCTCTCCTGCTCCATTGTATCGCGATGACGCAGTGTCACCATGCCGTCGTTCAGTGTCTCGTGGTCAACGGTTACGCAGTAAGGAGTACCCACTGCATCCTGACGGCGGTAGCGCTTGCCGATAGAGTCTTTCTCGTCGTACTGACAGTTGAAGTGGAACTTCAGGTCGTTGATTATCTCGCGTGCCTTTTCTGGCAGACCGTCTTTCTTTACGAGTGGCATAACAGCGAGCTTGGTTGGTGCCAAGGCTGCAGGCAGACGCAACACTACGCGTGTCTCGCCATTCTCCAACTGCTCCTCCTCGTATGCATGGCACATGATAGAAAGGAACATACGGTCAACACCGATACTTGTCTCGATAACGTATGGAGTGTAACGCTCGTTTGTCTGTGGGTCGAAGTACTCAATCTTCTTGCCTGAGAACTTCTGATGCTGTGACAGGTCGAAGTCTGTACGGCTGTGGATACCCTCAACCTCCTTGAATCCGAATGGCATCTTAAACTCTACGTCGGTAGCGGCGTTGGCATAGTGAGCCAGCTTGTCGTGGTCGTGGAAACGGTAGTTCTCTGCACCGAAACCGAGTGCCTGGTGCCAAGCCATACGTGTCTGCTTCCACTGGTTGAACCAGTCGAGCTCTGTGCCTGGCTTAACGAAGAACTGCATCTCCATCTGCTCGAACTCACGCATACGGAAAATAAACTGGCGTGCAACAATCTCGTTGCGGAATGCCTTACCAATCTGGGCAATACCGAAAGGAATCTTCATGCGACCGGTCTTCTGAACGTTCAGGTAGTTCACGAAGATACCCTGTGCTGTCTCTGGACGAAGGTAAACCTTCATTGAGGCATCGGCAGAAGCTCCCATCTCTGTAGAGAACATCAGGTTGAACTGACGAACGTCTGTCCAGTTCTTTGTTCCGCTGATTGGGTCAACGATTTCCTCATCGAGGATAATCTGCTTCAGTTCCTCAAGGTCTGGTCCCTGCATGGCAGCAGCAAAACGTGCGTGCAGCGCATCGCGCTTCTCCTTGATTTCGAGTACGCGTGGACTTGTTGCCAGATACTGTGCCTCATCGAAGCTTTCGCCAAAGCGCTTGCGTGCCTTAGCCACTTCCTTCTCTATCTTCTCGTCATACTTTGCCATCTGGTCCTCAATGAGAACGTCGGCGCGGTAACGCTTCTTTGAGTCGCGGTTGTCAATCAGTGGGTCGTTGAATGCGTCAACGTGTCCGCTGGCCTTCCATATAGTTGGGTGCATAAAGATGGCTGAATCGATACCCACGATATTCTCGTGCAGCAGTACCATAGACTTCCACCAATAGTCCTTGATATTCTTTTTCAGTTCAACACCGTTCTGGCCGTAGTCATAAACGGCGCCTAAACCATCGTAAATATCGCTGCTTGGGAATACAAAACCATATTCCTTACAGTGCGATATTATCTTCTTGAAAACATCTTCTTGTGCCATAATAATTATTAAATTTGCAAATTTGGATGCAAAGTTACTCATTTTTTCAAAATTACTTACTATATTTGCGTTAAAAATAAACAAAGAGAGGAACTGAATCATGAATACAAACAACTCGGCAACTCACCAACTCACCAACTCACCAACTAAAAACATGACCCAATGGATGACCTCACTCATCCAACAGAAAAAAGTTGCAGCCATTCCTGTAATGACTCATCCCGGCATTGAGATTATTAGCAAAACAGTGCTCGATGCCGTTACCGACGGTTGTGTTCACTATGAGGCCATCAAGGCTCTAACCGAACGCTATCCCAGCGATGCAGTGACTGTAATCATGGACCTAACCGTAGAGGCAGAGGCGTTTGGGGCAGAGATTGCCTTTGCAGACAATGAGGTTCCTGCCGTGGTGGGCCACATGCTCGATACCGTAGATGATATACATAAGTTGGAGGTGCCGTCAATGAAGAAGGGACGTGTACCTGAGTTTCTTAAAGCCAACTTGCTGGCAGCACGTAATATCACCGACCGCCCCGTACTTGGCGGTTGTATCGGTCCGTTCTCTCTTGCCGGCCGTCTCTACGACATGTCGGGCATCATGATGCTCATATACGAAGACCCAGAGGCAGCTGACGAACTGCTCAGCAAGTGTACCACATTTATCACTCGCTACTGCCGTGCACTGAAAGCCACGGGCGTAAATGGCGTGATGATGGCGGAACCGGCTGCGGGACTGCTTTCTGATACCGACTGCGAGCGATTCTCGTCAAAATACGTGAAACAGATTGTTGACGCTGTGCAGGACGACACGTTCAGCTTGATACTCCATAACTGCGGCAACACGGGACAGTGTACTGCTGCAATGGTGAAGACTGGTGCTGCGGCTTATCATTTCGGCAACAAGATTGACATGGTTCAGGCTCTGCACGACGTACCGGCCGACGTGCCGGCGATGGGCAACCTCGACCCTGTGAGTCTCTTCAAGGATGCCGCGCCAGAGGAAATGCGCAAGGCTACGCTCGACCTGCTCAATGCAACAAAAGACTTCCCCAACTTCGTCCTCTCAAGCGGTTGCGACACTCCGCCCCACACGCCATTCGAGAACATCGATGCCTTCTATGAGGCGGTGAGGGAGTGGAATAATGCCCCCTCCTGACCTCCCCCTTGGGGGAGGGAATAGATGAGCGATGAGAGTTTGGAGATGAGGGATTGCGTGAATGGATGAAAGATGAGAGATTAGGGATTAAAGTTTGCTTGCCCTGCTATTGTCTGCACTCCTACACTCCTATACTCCCTGACTTAGATGAAAGATGAGAGTTTAAAGATGAGGGATTGAATGCAAATCAAACTGTGCTCCCCTTTGGAAAGGGGGAGTTAGAGGGGGATGAAAACATGAATAAGCTTGCCCTACTATTGTCTACACTCCTACACTCCTACACTCCTGAACTCCTAAACTCCCTGAGTTAGATTAAAGTTTGCTTGCTACTCCCCTCGCCCTTTGGAGAGGAGTCGGGGGTGAGGCCGTCTTCTAACTTCTCAGCGAGCAAAGCGAGCGACAACTTCTAAACTTATAAACTCAAAAAAACATTGATAACCCAAGAACTAACATACCCCGACCTCAACATAACCGCTGCCGAGATTTACGAGCAGATGGGTTATGGCGATGCGCTGCCCGATGCTGACGTGCAGGCGGAGACAGAACGTATGATTTCAAGAGTAAAGGAAATCTTGCGACCGCAATTCAGTTTCTTCATTACCAAGGCAACGCTCGACGAAGACAACAACCTGCTCACCACGGGCTATGCCACTATGGACATCGGCAGGATTATCAGCCGACAGCTGCGCGGTTCGTCGGCATTCGCCTTCTTCGTTGCCACGGCGGGCATGGAGTTCGAACATCTTCAGGAACAGCTAAAGGCAGAAGGCGACATGGTGAGCATCTTCATTGCCGATGCTATGGGCAGCGTGATTGCGGAGAAGGTTGCCGACTGCATGGAACTGGCTCTGCAACAGACGCTCGCCTCATCAGGACTTAAACACACCAACCGCTTCAGTCCTGGCTACTGCGGTTGGCACGTATCACAACAGCATCTGCTCTTCTCCCACTTCCCCACTCCACAGCCCTGCGGCATCACTCTCAGCGAGTCGAGCCTCATGACTCCCATCAAGTCCGTCAGCGGCATCATCGGCATCGGCGCCACCGTCCGTCACCTCGACTACACCTGCGGCCTTTGTGATTACAAAGATTGCTATAAGCGGAGGAAGAAATAGACTGTTTCACTGATTGCAATACCTATCCCCTCCACTTAGCAAGGGGAGGTCAGGAGGGGATTGCAAATCTTAATCAGGCAATTGATTCTTTGGCAAGAAAAAAAGGCACCAGTCCATTCATTTTAAGACAAAGCCATTGTCTTGTATTGTTCTAAAATTTGGCTTGCAGGAACACGATGTATTCCCTCATTTTCCGTATATACAACAATGGTCTCACCGCGTAAAGATTTCTCTTTAAGCATCCTTTCTTCTGCCAACTTCAAACCAGCATCAATTTTCTCAATCAATTCGTTTACTTCTTTATCTGACATAAGATTTAATTTTATTGAAAACTAATTCGGAAAATATTTCAAATTTTACCATCCTTCCACCTTTTGCAATAAAGTCCCTTGGTGATTGACTATTATCATAAATCATCCATGAATCTACTTCATCCATGAATATATTAAACAAATTACAAATACCAGCTACATATCTTCGACGTATAATATCTACGGGGATATTATGACCGCCCTTGCTAACCCTTTCTGCAACACGTTGTATAGCCAACTCTGGTGTTTCTAACCAAAAAAATATCAGATGAACACTATAACCATTCTTTTGAGCCTTGCGCACTAAATTTATATAAGATTTTGTTGCCAGTGTTGTTTCTATAGAAAAGGTTTCTTTCCGTTCCAAAAGAGATTCTATTCTTTGCAGCATCAAGCGCCCTGCTTCTATCGCAACACTTTCTGGGTTAAATGGCGATAAACCTTTAGCTATTTCATCCGCATTAACAAACTCTTTGCACTGCAGAATTTCAGGAAGAACTGTATATGAAGCAGTTGTCTTGCCAGCTCCATTACAGCCACTTATTATATATAAATCCCTTTTCATTGCACTGCAAAGATAACATTATCTTTATAATTCAACAATTTAGTTTGCAACTATTAACATAAATATGCTTTGTATTTTCATTTCTATGGATTTTATGAAAACACAAATGACAAGCACTACCCTATCAGTTAGCCATCAAAAGTGGTGCAGTTTCACTTGCTAAATGGTGCAGTTACGAGTGACAAACGGCACATTGGGAATATGGACTTTGTCTAATCATAAATTGTGTACGAATAACCGACAAACTTCCCGGCTAAGGATTCTTAGGATTAAAGGATTTAACTTCCCCTCGTGATTTCCATATCAATTGATATTTATAATTTCAGAAATTATTATTTTGACAAGCCATCAAATTGTTTCTTTAACTAAAAAAGTATAAAGTTTGGAGAAGAATATGGTTGGTTGAACATTTATAACTGAAATTAATCTTTGATACAGATTGTAAAAGAGTTTATATGATTTCTGAAAGAAAATAGGTTCATCCCCGAATAGCGTTGGTAGAGTCTTTTAATCCGAGCAGTAGCAATTTGAAGTAGCAATATATAGTTATAATGTATAGATTTAGTAACAAACAAGTAACATTATTAAATACATGATGATGAAAATTGCAGGCGTATTTATCTTGTAACAAGGACAGTTATATGCATCATATTCTTCCGATACGCCCTCTCCCAAAAACAAGAGACATCCTAACTATAGGATGTCTCTCGGGAGGTTTTATAATAATGATTTACTGATTATCTATTGTATCAACTCATCCAATTTTTGAATAATATATTCGCCACACATTTCAGGTAATACCCTAATTAAAGGTTTCCTTTCATCGTGTTCTATTATATAAATTACATCTTCGTTTCCTGGCCATTCAAGATTCTTGTTTTTATATGCAATTCTTAAATTATAACCAAAGAAAATTTCGTCTGAAACGCACGTGTTTTTAATAATTAAGTCAGATGACGCCGATTGCATATCTTTAACTTGAATGCTTCTTCTATGTTCCCATGAATTTGCTTCTTTATCATTCGTCCTCCAATCGAACAATATTCCGTCATGCTTGCGCCATCCATAGAAATATCGTCCAGAACTTAATCTGTAATCTCTATAATTCGCAGTTATTACCTTAATCAATTTATCTTCAAACAACCTATCTCTTATAATGCGTTCACATACCAGATTGTTTTCAAAATCTGCAACTTCCACATTTAGAGATTGAGAACTCAAAATATAATCAAGAGGTTCTGCATATAACGTATTTAAAAGTACTGGATATTTCCAGTCGTATTTGTCAAAGAGAAAATGATCGTGGACTTGTTCCCATCTTGTACATCGTTTTAGCAATGCAGAAACTAAACTTGCAGCATACTCATCTTTTATTCCATTATCGTCAAAATATTCATTTACATGACTCCATTTTGTAAAGAAATTATTCCAATCCACCTTGAAGGATCCATCATGGAACAGGAATCGAATAGCGCCAGCTAAACATCGTTTGCTTTCGGCAGTAACAATGAGTACCTGCCAACCTGGCCATTGTCCGCAAATCTCAGCATTCCAATCAGGTGGACATGACTCACCATTATTTACGATTTGGCACGATTTGTCTATTTCTTCTTGTAGCTGAGTTTCCGCTTTTCGGTAACAAGATTTAATATTGTCTATAGTAACACTGCTTAAATAGGTCAAAATAGAATCCTTATTAGATGATAACTCCTCAATCAATCCGAATGCTTGCTTGAAGGATTGACGCTCAACGTCAATATTTCCAACCAAATTCCATATAATACGCATCCAATTTACATCCTTTGATTTGACGGAGGCATAATATGCGAGTAATGGCTGGTACAATTTAAGAACCACCTCTTTCTCTTTGCAACTAAATTCTGGCAAGCGAGGTTGTTGGCTTAGTGTCCATGAAGGTATCAAGATTGACAGGTCATCCTTTGTTGCATCCAATTCTAATGCAGAGAAGAATATACTGCATGTATTATAAAACTGCTCAACTTTTCTGTCATTCTCATTCTGGAGCCATTTTGAGAGGTCATAGGTGTTCGTACACTTGTCTCTATAATCATAACAATCAAGAGCAAGTTCAACAACACTCAACATCTGCGAATCTACTCGATTAATCTTATCCGTATCTTTTAAGCTAGTTGATGGGGTTTTGTTCCACATCAACTCATACCATTGCTGAATCTTTTCTGGCCAGTATTCACGCAATGAGGTTGGCAAATATTCATCTAATATGGCATTAACATTATCCCACTCAGTCAACTCTCTACCTCTCGAATTCATTTTCAAGAAAATATGATCATAGGAAAATTTGCTGACATCCAAATAATTCAATAGAAATACTATTGACTCCATATTAACAAGGCTTGGGTCGGCTTTGTTAAGAAGTTTATCATATAACGAGTCCATCATTTCTATCATTCCGGAAATTCCAGAATCACTTAACCAAGAACTTTGGAACCAAGCAAGACTACAAATATAATCCTTACAAAGTGAAGGATAGTCTTTCTTATCTTCCTTTGCCTTCTTTTTTAATTCATCATAGTTTGCTGGTTTTATCATTGAAGGAGGACAACTTTTAAGTAAACCTTTGATAAATACTTCGGTTGCTCTTCTTGATTCATATCTGAATGCCCAATTCGGGTTTGAAAAACCACATAGCCATGACAAGAGCAACAGTGTTGTTAATCGTTGTTGTCCATCTAATGGATAAAAAACACCTTTAGATCTGCCATTTGCATCAATACCATATACAAAATCTAGGAGCATTGGCGAAGATGTTATGACACTGTTCACCAACGCACTCGCAAATCCAGAAAGGCACTTCTCTCCACGTTTATCTAAACGCCCTTGCACATAAAGGCGTTGAATTTTAGGGATAATAACATCATAATTATCCATAAAAGTGGAGAAACTTATTGGCTTTTCAAATCGACAGACATTGGGTGTGACTTTTTCTCCACAATGAGTTTTTGATTGACCTTCGGGGACAAAGTAATCATCTTCAGCGGTAAAGAGATTTTTTGTCTCCTCGCAAGACTCTGGCAGTTCAACCTTATAGTCCATGAAAGATATGAACCAATCATTCATGACGTTATAATAGCCTTTGTAATCAGCATTTTGCCATGATGTTATTCGACTTGCGGATTTTGTATAAAACTTTGTAAATGCTTTAACAGTGCATGGTGGTATAAATTCTGTTCCACAATTAACCTTTTTAATGATGGCCTTCCTCTTTAGAGGAAAAATATCATTTTTATAGCTTCTATTTATTTCATAGTTTAGAAGCGCCAAATTACCCAACCTATCTAAATTTTGGTCTGGAATTTTATCATTCGAATCTTGCGTCAATTCAACGATAAAGGTTGCATACGATTCAAAATTGTCAAGAGTAATTGAATTAATATCGAATTTGTCAACTTCTAAATTTTCTGATGCAAAAAAATGTTTTATAAAAATAGATCTCTGATTAGTCTCTAATTCATTCCATGCCGAAGACAACCATTCTTTCTTGTTTTTATCTTGCTGAAAATCATTGGGCGTTTGAGAATCAATGTGTTCAATGTCCCATCCTTTGCATTTGCCAAACAAATCAAAACGGAAGCGTTCTTTGCTTTTGTTACAATCTAAAATATTCAATAAGACGAATAACTTACGCAATTCGCCTTTATCCCAGGCATAATTAACTTCATCTAACGAATGTCGTTTTGTTCCGCCAAAATTGGTATCTTGGATAGTCTTTATGATGCAATCCTTGAAATCTTGATGTTTAGGGTATTTACGCCATAGATTATATATTGTCGTTGCAGAAATATCTGTAAAATGTCTAATCCAACCAAGATAATTACATAATTCAATATCCGAATAACAAGACTGCATCCACCAGAAAGTTTGTAAAACCTCATCCCAAATAGTCTCGAGATTATAATGGCTATCATCATCCAATTTTTCGAAGATTATTCTTGGATTAGCTTTTGTTTCTCTTAAACTGATTTGTAACACCAAAGCAAAAAGAAGATCTATACGTGTAGGAGTGTCTTCAAGTCCACGCGCATTAAACATCAACCAAAATTGTTCATTAATAAGGTTATTCTCAATAATCTCCCATTCTTTTGATATTTCCATTTGTTGCTGTACCGACAAGCCACTACTTTTCACCATATATAAAGCTCTAATAAGCTCTGATGATGTCAAAGGAGTCTTTCCATCATTCAGTCTAAGAAAAGCTTTATGCCCTTCTTTTTCAGAATCTTCATTTGTTGGAGTATCAATGTCGTATTCTAGAAATGCTATTCTCTTTTTATTTGATTTAAACAAATTAACTAGAGCTTTTTTTACTTCATTATTTGAAATAAACTCGTCAACAGCTTCACTTACTTCAGTTCTAAAGTAATCATTGATGGAATTATTCTTAATGCAAACATCAAGAATTTCAGACAATTTCTTTTTCTCTGAATCATAATATATGTCCCATGTAGTTCGAATTGATAACTTTTTCAGTATAATTGCTAGTGTCGTTAAACGCTGTTGTCCATCAACTATTCGTACTACCGAATCGTCTTTTTGTGCCTCATGTAAATAAGTCTCATTAGAAATCTTTTGTAAAACAATCGGTTGTAGACAGTATTCATTATCATCATTTTCACCATTTGCAAATAGGAGCAGATCATTAAGCAATTGTTTTACATTTCTGCCTGTCCATCGATACCCACGTTGATAATATGGAATGACAAATAGTGTGTGATTTATGTCACTGACTATCAGTTTGTTTGTTTTGTTTGCCATATATTATATGTTATAATTTTTCCTTACAATAATCCATCTCTGATAATTCACACCATCCTGCATCTTCAATCTCTTTCAAGAACAATTTAGCACACATTTCTGCATCGTCTCCGGCACGATGGTGCTTACCTTCTGGTATCTCAAATTGTTCACAAAGATAGTCAAGGGAATTACATCCAAAGTCATAATTGTGGCGAGCAGCACGAAGTGTACAATAATAGTCAATATCAGGAGTATCAAGGTCATAGAACTCCAAAGATTTACGAATACACGAAATGTCGAATGCAGCATTGTGTGCGACAAGTATTGGAGTATCGGCTAGATATTCAAGTATCTCTGACCATACCTCTGGGAACTCTGGAGCATTCTCTGTATCTTCAGGATGAATCCCATGGATTTGGATGTTCCAGTAGGAATACGCATTATCTTCAGGACGTACCAACCACGATTTGGTTTCTACAACCTTGCCATCTTTAACAACACAGATACCGGCTTCACATATAGAAGCTCGTTTACCTGTAGCTGTCTCAAAGTCTATTGCTATAAAGTCCAATCCTTCCATTTTTAATCTTTGTAATATGATGTTAGGGTTTTAGCAAGGTTACGCATTTGGTCACGGAGTTTCTTTGGCTCTAAAATTTCAACTTGGTCACCTTGTTGCATTATCAATTGCATAAAATCATAAGTCAGCTTCACGTCATAAGAGAACGTAGCTGATTCCTCATCGCTTTCAAGTTCCTTTTGGGACTCATGCAACGGTAAAGTCCTGAGATAGTCTGGAGCATTCCAATATGCTCTTAGAACCACGTGTTCTATAGGGTCATCACTTGGTATGATGCCTGTACAACCTTTGTAGAATTTCTTCATGTCGAAGTTTTTCTTCATCACAAAGGTCTTGTCAAGGATTGAGGCTTCAGAGATTCGATCTAACCCGTAAGCTCGTATCTCCTTGCGAGGAGAATAACATTCTTCTCCCTTGTGTTTCTTGTTGAGCCAAACGTAATATGGGTTATTAGCTATGATATACCAGCGTCTTTTCACCACTTTAAGACAATACGGTTCTATCTCAAATGTATTAGCATAATCCTTTCCGAAGCCCTGATGTGTTATCTTTACGACCTTGTTTTCACGTATAGCTTGCATGAATAGGGTTAGCCATGTATTGCCAGAAGGAATTTCTTCAAACTCTACGCGGTCTTTCAGTTTGCAGTCTGCCTGTATCTGATTAAGTGTAGCATAGGAGTCTATCAACCAACTGCGAAAATTATCACCCTCCAGTTCGCGAGGGTTCATTATATGATATTTGTACCCCTTAACATCTGGGGCAAGTTCTATGATGATATTGAATATGTCCTGTATAGCCTTACGATGATTATGGAATGTGCGTAGAGGTAGGTCATCGCCATCTCCATAGCTCAATCCACTCTTCTGCCACTTATCATTGATTTCCTTGTAGGAAAGATGCTTGTAGTGACGTAGTGTATCTACAAGCCATACGTATCGTCCGAATTGGTTTGCTGGCATAATTTAAGATTTTATCGTTTGCAAACGATATATAACCTATGAAATAAAACGGCACACCTTTAATTTTATTATGTAATTCAGTGATTTTATTGCTGAAATAGTACAAATTGTCTCTTATTAGGCACATCTTGTGTGTCTGAATACAACTTTTGGCGACGCTGTTCAGGAGTCAAAAAATGTCTAATACAGATATTTCGGGCTTCAACTTCACCTGCTAATCTGTGGTATCGTCTATCTTTGCTACTTCCACCACGAGCAAAATCCTCTTCTTCTTCACTCATGGGTGACCAGATTTCATCTGGAGCCCCTTTCTCCTTCTCTTCAATGATATGGTCAAAGTCAACCACAGATGCGCCTGCATTTACAACTAACGGACGTGCATCTTTTATACCAAGTGCCTTGCAGTCTCTGTACATATCACTGAACAAAGTGTATCGGTCTGTGAAGAACACAGGAAGATAGCCGGAAAGGAGCCCATACCTAATCATAGCTGCGGCTTGTCTTCCTTTACAGATACCAGTCTGGTCACCGATGATTACTGATTGGGCTCTTTTTTCAATGTTGTACATTGCTAATGCTACACCATCAACTTGTTCTGCGGCCAAAGCATCACAGAGTTCCGTCATGTTCATATGAAGGCGACTGGCGACGTAACCACTTACGTCACCTCCCAACGCTACTTTTAGTTTGTTCAAAGCTTTTGTTGTGTCCTCTACAAGTTGTTTGGGGACAACAGAACCTAATGATGTAACATTGTTTGCAGCACTTTTATATTTAGTTGATGTATGCATTTTCGTATAAATGTTTCTTCTACCAAGAACGTAACAACATTTTCACTTCTTCCTTAGGTTAGAAGCAATAATGGTTACCTTCATGTCTGTTATTTCTTTACTCTCTTCGAGTCCCCATCTCCACTGTGTGATTGGAGAAAACATCTGAACAAAAGTATTAATAGCTTCAATTTCACTCATCAGCGTAGGTGCTTCTTTGGGACTACTAATGAAAATAATTACATTGGTAGCCGAAAAGAGATCATAGTCTTTTGCTATGGTACAAATATGCAGTACTGCATCTTCTATAGCATCTGCACAACGATTATATCCTGTAGCTTTGCCATGAAGAACGATGGCATTATCTGCACCTTCTAATACATCTTTTATATCAGATGTATCTATCGGAATGATAGCATAGCGGAGATAGAAGATTTCTCCTATCTCCTTGATGTTTGCATCATTGGGGTTTTCGAAAAACAGGTTCTTCATGTTAGCCACGTTTGCGAACATTCCACGAAAGCCCTTTGTTTGTCGAATAGAACAGGCCTTTCTCTGTTGTAGCAAGAATCTCCTTACCGTTGTCCATCAAATCAATGAACTTGCCGTAGTTTCCGCTACCACCACAACGTACGTTCCATGAAAGACCGTTGTTCTTTGAATACTCCAGCTTTTTGCTGTCTTTAGGCGAGATACGTATGAGTTCACCGCCATAATTGATCATTTGAGGCATAATGCTTGTAATTGAAGTAAATTTTTATGAATGATATAGTTGTTGAACCCTGTAACCGTGGGCTCTTCGGTTCCGTCGATATAGTCTTCTGCCAAAGTGATTAGCCGATCATAGTAATCGCTTGTACCATCCCAAAACCGACAATTGATAACTAAATATTCTGGTGACATAATATCTTCTGTTTTTGATCTGCGGCAAAGGTACGATGCAAGGTATGCCAAATTGGTGGGTAGGTTAGCAAAATCCTATTCTTCTTGCATTCTTTTTAGAGATTTTCTCTTCGCTACACATAGTAACAAGGCTATTAAGCGTTGGCTTCTCGCCTTTTATCACCTCTTGCATGAGTGCTTTTCGTACAATGTTGTCAATTTGTCCACCGCTAAATTCATAACTTGAAGCAAGGGTATGTGCATCTTCGACGGAGAGCGAGGGTAACTTACTTATCCAGATGTTTCTTTTTGCTTCAACTGTAGGTTTGTCAAAACGAATCTTAAACAGGAAACGACGTTCAAATGCACCATCAAGGTTGTCTGCAAGGTTGGTTGTAGCTATGAGAATGCCATCGAGATTTTCCATTTCTTCAAGAATGATATTCTGAATGGCGTTCTCTGTTTGAGCTACACTACCACTGTTAACATCCTTACGCTTTGAAAAAACAGCATCAGCTTCGTTAAAGAGGAGGATAGGCTTAACCTTGCTCTTCTCACATAGACGGCGATAATCTGTGAATACCTTCTTGATAAGTTTCTCGCTCTCGCCAAACCAACAGGTCTTTGTTTCACTAATATCTACGTGCATTATGGCACGTCCTGTGGCTTTGGCTATCTGCATTACGCTCTCTGTTTTTCCAGTTCCTGGCTCTCCATAGAGTAACACGGCAATGCCTTTGGGGAGATTGTTCTCTTCCAATCGCGCACATAGTCCTTCATAATAATCCTTATCCAAACTATTGCGAAGGAGAGATAACTGTTCCTCGAGTTCTCTAGAGAAGAAAAGCTTCTTTTCAGTAATTTTATCACATGCGAACAACTGCTTGTCTGAGATAGAATTGTCTATGTAAAGGGCAGCATCATCACCTAACAATTTTTCTTTCCCGATATCCGTTAGAAGAAGTTTGATGTCCTCACCAAATAATGAAGATTGTTTCTCAATCTCTACCAATCCATTTTTCTGGAGTGAATGATTCTTATCCTTAAAATCATTTAGGATTGTCCTTCGTTGTTGACGAGGATAAATAGACTTTACCTCATAAGTTAATGATGTCGTATCATCATTAATCATGTCTTTTGCTATAGAATAAAACAAGGCACGCTCAAACTCATGAGGGATAAGCTTATTAATGAGTTCAACTTCGGGTATATGCTTGTTGGCTTTCTCTAATTTTTCCATTATTCTATGCAAGACACGTTCACAACGAGATATAGGAGCATCACTGTCATAGACTTCCTTTTCATGGATATACCCATGAGCCTTTTCAATAAATGCATAGATGTCCTTACATTTGTATGATTTACCAAATGCATGTGCGTCATCACCATAATAAAAATCTTTACCTTGATCTGTAAGGCGAATATAGTCAGTGCCACCATCAAACTCTATCAAACCAAGCGTCATTAGTATATATTCTTCTTCGACTATTGACTTTTTTGTCATAACACGTTGGGGTATGTTTGTAAAAACATCTTTCAATGTACAGTTAACATCCGAATGCCCTGTTCCGTCATCGTTGAGATTGTCATAACACATATCATAGAATATGGTTCTATCCAGAATATCAGCAACATCCTTTTTCAGTTCACTTATGAACGGTAGATGAGGATTGCTATTTTCAAGTTTTTCAACAAACATTACCAAATCCTCCGTTATTACATCGTTGTCTTCGACTTTTTCAGCAATACGCTTGCAGAACTCATACTTGTCAATTTGCATTTCATCAACCTTAATCTGACAAATTTGAACTGACTGGTTCTCAATAATCGCAGCCATGACTGTATCGCTAACGGCAAAGTCTTGTTTAAATATGTTCTCCTCTCTTCTACGACGACGCACAAGAAGCCCTTTACGTTCAAGGGATTTAAGTGCAGGGATATACTCAATCATATCCAACGAAGAACATTCGAAGTAGTTAGACAGGTCATCCATGTTTGATGTCCTATCTCTACATGTAAGGTCGAACTGAGCGACAAACAAATAGACCTCCTCTATTGACTCGAGTCCTACTGTCTGCATTACTCCTCTGAATATTTCTTGCGTCTTAGCCGCGCCCAATCTTTGAAGTTTACTGTCAACCAATTTTTTTGCAGCTTCCTTTATGTACTGAATACTTGTCTTTGCCATAATTCTTTTGACTTTGATTTAGAATCTGCTGCAAAGGTACGTTGCAAGGTGTGCCAAAAAAGTGTATAGGTTAGAACAAAATTATAATATTCTTTTGAAAAACAACAATTCAATGTCTGATAGAACTTGTTCTATAAAAGATTAAAAAAGGCATTGCCCGATATCGAAGAATTAAAGAAACTACTATAAATAAGAACGCAGACAAAAGAAATAATCATCATTCGTTTTTGTCTCGTTTCTTTTATTACCTTTGTGCCGTCAGAGTTATCACAATGAAGCATAACAATGAAGAACTCTGAAATACGAACGGTTGCTATCTCGTTATCCAATTTTCAAGCAATCCGAATAAACTATTAATTCTAAGATAATTGCAAGTTCTGCGTTTTTGTATAAAAAAGCGCAGAAGAGAAAGGCTACGTTAATTCATGCCACTGCATAAACATACAAAACAAGCATTTAGTACTTTAAGAATTGCCATAGCAATAAAAGGCATCTGCCTGTTCATTTCAAGAGAAATGCCAGATCTCATGGTTCATGCGTCCGTACTTCGCTGCAAAGGCAAGCGGTTCGGAGAATGTCTTCCTGCTGCAGCACGGATTCTCGCAGCGGAAATGGCGGACACGCAGGACCAACATTATCATCATTGACAAAGAATCATTGACTTTTAAACAAATAAACGAAGTTTTGCAGTTTGAGACTGATGGATCTGAATATATTGATTATTGCTAACCTTATTTTAGGATTATTGTAATATTATTTATCTAAGGCGAATTTAGTTTAATTTAAAATTCGGGCTATTATGAATTGGCATAAATACTTACATAAAGCGTGGAACGGTTTTTATGAAAAGAAAAAGAATAATGGAGAAGAAATTATGTCATATCTTAATTCTTTTGCAAAAAATCACAAAACAAGAATAGCAGTTATAGAACGACATCTGCAGAGGAAGAATTTTCATTTTGGCAAATGGAATGCAGTTCTAATTCCTAAGAAGGATGGGAGTAATAGACCTCTTATTATTCCTAACACCATTGGTGATAAGCTTGTCTTGAAAGCAATAAGTGACTATCTGTCTGATTCTTTGTCATCTTTATTAAGTGGTGTTAGCTCTATTAGCTATGCTTATCAAAAAGGGAAAAGTACCCGAGACGCATTGATTCGACTAAAGAAAATGCATAATCCAAATAATATATTACTGAAAATAGATATTAAGCATTTCTTTGATGAAATTGATAAGATTATTCTTGTTCAGCTATTGGAACAGTATCCAATAGACGATTATGTAAGAGATTTGATATGCAATGGTATTAATCCAACTATTGATTATTCAAGTCTTAAAAAGAGTGATATAGACAAATTTCCTCAGGGAGGAATACCGCAAGGAAATCCAATATCAGCAGTATTGAGTAATTTATATCTTTATGAATTAGATAAGTTAGCAATCTCTAAGGGTTGGAAAATGGTTCGGTACGCAGATGATATGGTTGTTTCAGTATCCAATATTGAAAACGCCAAGTTAGTTTTGGAGCAGATTGCTAAATATTTATTGGATAATCGAAAATTGACCATTCATCCTTTAGAAAATTCTTCTGATGCAAAAACCGCTATTTTTCTTAATCCGAAGCAAGACAGGATGAAGTATTTGGGTGTGATTTTCGATGGCCAAAATTTATTACCGACAAATGAATGTTGTTATCAACTAATTGGAAAAATAAAAAACATATTAAAAAGTGCATTGACCTACGACAAAAAAGAAATAGCAATTAAAAAAACTATTGCACAATGGTGTGGATATTATGCATTTACTGATATATCCAATATCCAAATTAAGAGAATGGATAGTTCCATTAATTATCAAATTAAGAAACATAAACTAAATATGTGCAAGGTCAATATAATTGATGTTCTTTTCAAAACAAGAAAACGTCAAAATAACCGTTTTATGAAGATATTCAATCCTATAAAGTTTGGAGAAGAATATGGTTGGTTGAACATTTATAACTGAAATTAATCTTTGATACAGATTGTAAAAGAGTTTATATGATTTCTGAAAGAAAATAATCATCATTCTCTTTCATCTGCGATTCTTTTTGTACCTTTGTTAGCAAATAATAAGCATATGAGCGATTTACATACATACGCCGAGGCGGTACGAGTTATTAAGGAAGCGATATTGCGTAGTCAGTATCGTGCAGCATCTACGGCTAATAAAGAGCAACTATCATTGTATTACGGTATAGGTTGCTATGTTTCAAAAAACTCCCGTGAAGGTTTCTGGGGCAAAGGTGCAATAGAAACTATCAGTCAACAACTACAAAAGGAGTTGCCAGGACTTCGTGGATTCTCGGCTGCCAATATCAAATTTATGCGTCAATTCTATGAAACTTGGTGTGAGGATTTGAAATCGCTAACTACGGTTAGCGGAATAGGCAATGACAAATCGCTAACTGCGGTTAGCGAAATTGACATTCAATCATTGATGCCTTGCGAAAGCCCTCAGAAAGAGGATTTTGACATTGCCTCATTCTTAGGATTAGGCTTCACGCACCATATGATTATAATCCGTAAGACCAATTCTCTTGCAGAGCGTCTATTCTACATTCGTCAAGCCCTTGCGAATAAGTGGAGTAAAGAGGTGTTGACTGCAAGAATAGAGGATGATTTGTTTAATCATCAAGGCGAGATTGCCAATAACTTCATACAAAAGATACCGGATGCCCGTCAATCATTGAAAGCAATAGGAATGTTCAAAGATGAATATCTGTTGGATTTTATCAATGTGGAAGAACTTGGAGAGCGTGATAAAGAGGATATTGATGAACGGGTTATAGAGCAGGAAATCATACACAACATTAAGAAATTCATTCTTACCTTTGGCCGAGACTTTGCATTTGTAGGAAATCAGTACAAGTTAGAGGTGTATGGAGTGGAGCATTTCCCCGACTTGATTTTCTTTAACCGTGAATTAAATGCTCTTGTAGTAATTGAATTAAAGAAAGGTGCGTTCAAATCTTCTTATTTAGGGCAATTATGCACATATCTTCGTTTGGTAGATGACCAAATGCGTAAGCCACACGAAAATCCATCAATCGGCATAGTGTTATGTAAAAGCGCAGACAAAAAGTATGTGAAGTATGTAATCCAAGACTACGATAAGCCATTAGGCGTTGCCACATACAAAACTTCGGACGAGATGCCAGAGAAATTAAAAAAGGCATTGCCCGATATCGAAGAATTAAAGAAACTGCTATAAATAAGAACGCAGACAAAAGAAATAATCATAACAATGAAGAACTCTGAAATACGAACGGTTGCTATCTCGTTATCCAATTTTCAAGCAATCCGAATAAACTATTAATTCTAAGATAATTGCAAGTTCTGCGTTTTTTGAAAAAGCGCAGAAGAGAAAGGTAAAGTTAATTCATGCTACTGCATAAACATACAAAACAAGCATTCGGTACACCAAGAATTGCCATAGCAATAAAAGGCATCTGCCTGTTCATTTCGAGAGAAATGCCAGATCTCGTGGCAAGAAGTGCCAGTTCTCTCGTCGAGAAGTGCCAGTTCTCTAAAATATTTCTTTTGGGGCATGTTTTAGAAAACATCCATCGCCTTGTATAAATATACAAAGAATGGTTCATTGGATAATGAACGAATGGTTTACATGGGATATTATTCCACCGGCAAAATCAACCCCAAAAGAACGGTTCACAAACTTGTGAACCACAAACTTGTGAACCGTTACATATTTTCAACTCTTAAGTGCTAACAATCAGTTTGTTTAACGACTGTATTATCCTTGTAAAATCACATTTTTGTGACGAACTTTCGGATTTATCAAAACAAAAAGGATTTTAGAGCGGTGCCTTTTTTCTTATCTTTCAACTCCTGCTTCATCCTTTCAATGGCAGTACGGAAGAAGAAGGCAATGAGGTATTCATCTGTGTTTTCTGTGCGTATGCTACGCAAGGCACTTATATACTCGCCCTTATTTTCATTTCGTATGATTACAATAGGATGACCGGACTTATGCAAGATGAAATTTGAGAACAAACGTCCTATTCGTCCGTTGCCATCGCGGAACGGATGGAGATATTCAAAATATCCATGGAAACGGGCAGCCAAGACCATTGGATGCACGTTGGCACTGTCCATAGCCTGTTGGGTAGAAGACAATAGCGCCGGTATGCGTGCAATAAGTTGCTCATGGTCGCCAAACACGGTGTCACCTGCGCACATATCAGTATCTGTATATTCACCAGGTACCGCTCCGGGACATTTAAACGGCAACGTATGTTCTGTCAATATACGATGAGTTGCTTTCAGCAAATCTTCTGTTAACGGAGCATCCTTTTGTCCGAACAGATATTCGTAAGCCTTGAAATGTCCGAGTATTTCAAAAGCCTCATATAGGGATTTGCCCTTAGGAACAAGAGCCAGCCCCTTCTCCTTTAGTTCCCTTGTATCATCAACACTGAATGAGTTGCCTTCTATTGCACAACTATGAGCCGAGAAGAGTATTTCATTATACTCCTCCAAATCGGTTTCATTCATTCGTAGCGCAAACTTATTGCGATACTCATTCAGTGTCTCTTCATAGACTTTTATCTCTTCTTCGAACATATAATAGATTCAATTTCGCAAGCTTCACTTGCCCATCAATCTCTTGGCCAAAGCAACGGCACTGTTGGCATTGTCGCTATAGCCGTCGGCACCAATCTCATCGGCGAAGGCCTGGGTGATAGGAGCACCGCCAATCATAACCTTCACCTTGTCGCGGATGCCGGCAGCTTCAAGAGCCTGAAGAACCTCTGGCATGTAGGTCATGGTGGTGGTGAGCAGAGCACTCATACATAGGATGTCGGCATTGTGCTCTTTGATAGCCTCAACAAACTGCTCGCTGGTAACATCGATACCGATGTTGATGACCTCAAAGCCACATCCCTCAAGCATTGACGCTACAAGGTTCTTGCCGATGTCGTGCAGGTCGCCCTTCACCGTACCGATGATAATCTTGCCGATAGACGTAGATGTATCGCCTGCCATAAGCGGTTTGAGTATTTCAAGTCCCGCCTTCATCGCACGACCAGCCATCAACAGCTGTGGCACGAATGCCTTGCCTTCCTCAAAGCGCTGACCAACTTCTGCCATAGCCTTAACCATCTGACCGTTGATGATATCCTGCGGAGCAACGCCTTGTTCAACAGCTGCCTTAGTGGCAGTCACCGCTTCATTGGCCTTACCGCCTACGATGGCGTCGAAGAGGGAGTTATCAGTTGACGAGTTGACAAGTTGACGAGTTGACGAGTTGCTTGATTCAGATGCTAATGTCTGAACTCCTAAACTCCTAAACTCCTTCACTCCTGAAGACAACTCCTGAACCCCTACCGGTGCAGCCACCCCACTCTTATGCGGAGAAAGCATGAAACCATCAACAGGTTGGAGAAGACGAGAGATAGCAGCTATATGCTCGTTGGTTGTACCACAGCAACCGCCGATAATGTTCAGGCGATGCCATTCAAGCATTGGCCATACGGCACGCTGCATCATTTCTGGTGTCTGTGAGTAGTTGCCATTGATGTCTGGCTGACCGGCATTAGGATAAAGACTGATGCTAAGTCCGTCGATAGCGCCGAGACGGTCGATGAGCGGAGTAATCTGTGCCACATCGCCTATGCAGTTGACACCAACAGAGAAGATGTTCTTCTTGTCGAGAGTAGCTATAAACTCCTCTATTGACTGTCCAAGCATGTTTCTGCCCTCGCTGCCAGTAACATTGAAACTGAGCATCAGCGGCACCTGCTTGCCTGTCTTTGCCATAGCCGCATTTGCTGCTTCAATAGCTGCCTTTGCATTAAGTGTGTCGAAGATGGTCTCTATGAGCAGCACGTCAATGCCACCCTCAAGCAATGCCTCCATCTGCTCCTTATAAGCCTCAAGCAGTTTGCCATAGCCGAAGGTGTTCCAACCTGGTTGGGTATTGTCGGTCATGATGCTGCAAGTCTTGGATGTCGGTCCCACAGAACCAGCCACAAAGCGCGGTTTCTGCGGATTCTTCTTTGTATATTCGTCTGCCAAGGTGCGTGCCAGTTTTGCAGCAGCAAGGTTTATCTCACGACACTCAGCCTCCAGTCGGAAGTCGGCCATAGATATGCGCTGAGCATTGAACGTGTTTGTCTCGATGATATCGGCACCCGCCTCCAGATATTTGCGGTGGATTTCGCTCACCACATCAGGACGAGTGATGCAGAGCAGGTCGTTGCATCCGCGCAACTCACAACCGTGGTTGGCAAAACGATCGCCACGGAAGTCGGCTTCTGCAAGGTTGTAACGCTGTATCATTGTGCCCATAGCACCGTCGAGCACCAGCACACGTTGCTGGGCGATAGTCTGGATAGGCGAGATAAGGGTTGATGGATTGTTTGACATATTATCTTCGTTTTCTATTGATTCAATGATTTGGATGACCTGTTGGTCAGTTGACAAGTTGACGAGTTGACGAGTTGACAAGTTGGTACCTTCAGTTGACGAGTTGACAAGTTGACAAGTTGACGAGTTGGTACTTTCTGTTGACGAGTTGACAAGTTGACGAGTTGACGAGTTATTTGTACAAGAAGCTATTGTCTGAACTCCTGAACTCCTGAACTCCTGAACTCCTGAAGGTGACTCCTGAACACCTACACTCCTTTGAGTCTGCTTACACTGCTCAACAATCTCCAGTGCCTGCTCCACCTCCTCTTCGTTGTGGAAGTCCATCTCCAGATGTACGCCATCGGTACCGATATTCTCAAGCAGCGGACGCAGTTCGTCGAGAGTAACCCAGCATGCCATGATGCTCTTGCCTGCATTAAGGATACGGCGGTAGAGGTCGTACCACTTTGGCGAGCCACCTTGCGGTTCACCCACACCTGGTGTCCACTGTATGGCATTTAGCTCATCAATCTCAAGCAATGCCGGCAGATGATGCTGTGCCCCCACTCCATCGAGATGATAGAGAGTATAGTCAATCTTCTGGCACTGCTGGCGGAGGAACGGCAGAGCGAAGCGGCGATAGTCGTCTTCGTTTATCATCGTAGATATGTCGCACTGAAGCTTGGTCATCTTGCCCGGTGCCCATGCTGAGAAATAGCAGAAAGCCATCTCGTCGCCCTCACGGATGATATCGTATAGTTCGTCGAACACGCGGAAGTAGATGTCGTTTATCTGTTGCATCTGTCGCTCCAACACCTCTGGCTGCATCACCGTGTCGAGCAGCACCTTGTCGGTTCCCTTGATAGCCGCCAGCACGTCCATACCCTCCATGAGGTCGGGCATGCCCACATAGTAGTTGCCCTGTGCCTTAGCCTTGCACGCCTTCAGCAGTTCCTTGTGAAGCAACCAGTTGGCATTGTTCTCGTCGAAGGTTATCTCGTCGGTATAGTTTGGATTAGGGTGAATCCAGATGGTATCCTCACCTCCTTCAAACACACCACCGAGTATGGCTGCGAGCGAACCAGGACCGAGTTGCGTGTTGGCCACTGGCAGCATGTCGGCCTTGAGCGAACTGTGAGCGACATACCAATCGAGATAATCAGCACGCCATTTCGCATCGAACCACTTCTGGTTGAGGTCCTTCGGTTCGTTAGGCATCGGCACATCGGCATGCGGTTTTACTCCCTGCTGGAAGTGCTCCCACATATTCACCACCACGCCCTTGTGATTCCACCAGTCAACATAATGTTGCTTGGTTTCCTCCATATTCTGTTTCCACGTTTTCATCATTATATAATAGTTATTCTGTCAATAATTTAAAATAGTCTATTCAATCTGCAAATATAATGTAAATATTTTATTTTCTTGTAAGTTTTCTAATTCTTTTTCTTATATTTGCAACTGCATAAATCAAAAATCATCTGCTAATGAAAGTATTAGGAAACATTATCTGGCTTATTTTCGGTGGTATCGAGATAGCTATTGAGTATGTGTTAGCAAGTCTGGCAATGATGGTTACCATCATCGGCATACCGTTCGGCTTGCAATCAATAAAGCTTGCCATGCTGGCATTGTGGCCATTCGGCACTGAAGTCAGGAAGAATGAAACATCAGGGTGCCTGAACACGACAATGAACATCATCTGGTTCTTCGTTGGCGGCTTCTGGATATGGCTCACACACATCGGTTTCGGACTGCTGTTCTTCATCACCATCATAGGCATACCATTCGGCAAGCAGCACTTTAAGCTCGCCAAGATAGCCCTCACTCCGTTTGGAAGAGAAATTATTTGAGAATTTGATGAAATGTGAAGATAGGGTGCGAAAAACGGAAAGTAGAAATGAATTATGAGAATTCGGTGCCTAATTTCCGTTTTTTGCACTTTTTTTATTATCTTTGCCACAATTATACAAAAACCAAAGACTATGAAGAAAATGATGATGGCCGCAATGGTGGCACTGACAACATTATGTGGCTGCAATAGCGAGCCAGAGTATCTAACATTCAAAGGACTATCGTTAGGTTTGAAGCCAGAAGCGTTCGTTGATTCGCTGTTGGCTAAAGGCTATGAGATAGACACCACGATGGAGGCCGACGGATGCATATTCCTTATAAACAGGGGAGAGACAAAAAGCAGCATGACCATCGAAGTGGACGAAAAGGGCATTGCTAACCTGCAAGAGAATTTCGAGCGCGAAACCAACGATAGCACAGAACAATTGTATTGGGACAACAGAAAGGTGTACGAGGATTTGTATCCAGGCACGTTCTACATGAAAAAGAACAGCGACCTGCACAAGCACTGCGTGTTCCAGACAAAGATGGGCGATGTGAACGTGGTACTGGAAAACCCTTTCCGCCCTACATTCTACATGTTGCTTGAAGCAAAGCGCGAAGAATAAGAAAAACAGAGAGAGAATAATTACCCTATGGATGACGAGATAAAAGACTTAAACGAAGAACTGACCGACAACACCGAACAGCAAGATGATATCATAGCAGAGGAAAACGACGGAGAGTTTCACTCGGACTACAAACCCGTGAACCGTTTCGATGCCTCTGCCGTACACCACCTGAGCGGTATGTACCAAAACTGGTTTCTGGATTACGCATCATACGTAATCCTGGAACGTGCCGTGCCCCATATTGAAGACGGTTTCAAACCCGTTCAGCGACGCATCATGCACTCAATGAAGCGCATGGACGACGGCAGATACAACAAGGTGGCTAACGTCGTGGGACACACCATGCAGTTTCACCCTCACGGCGACGCCTCTATAGGCGATGCGCTGGTGCAGCTGGGACAGAAGGACCTGCTTGTAGACACACAGGGAAACTGGGGTAACATACTGACTGGCGACCGTGCAGCAGCACCGCGTTATATTGAGGCACGACTATCAAAGTTTGCTCTTGAAACGGTGTTCAACCCTAAAACCACAGAGTGGCAGTTGTCATACGACGGACGCAACAAAGAACCGATAACACTGCCTGTAAAATATCCGCTTCTGCTGGCACAAGGTGCAGAGGGCATTGCCGTTGGTCTGTCTTCAAAAATTCTTCCACACAACTTCTGCGAGATTTGCGAAGCTGCTGTCAGCTATCTGCATGGAGAAGACTTCCAACTATACCCCGACTTCATAACGGGGGGAAGCATCGACGTATCGAAATACAATGACGGACAGCGTGGCGGCCAGCTCAAAGTAAGAGCAAAGATAGAGAAGCTGGACAACAAGACACTCGTCATCAGAGAGATTCCATTTGGCAAAAACACATCTACGCTCATCGACTCTATACTGAAAGCCATTGAGAAAGGAAAGATAAAGGCACGAAAGGTTGACGACAACACAGCCGCCGAAGTGGAGATTCTTGTGCATCTAGCACCTGGAGTATCGAGCGACAAAACGCTGGATGCTCTCTATGCATTCTCCGACTGTGAGGTAAACATAAGTCCAAACTGCTGCGTGATTGAGGACAACAAACCGAAGTTCCTCACCGTAAGCGACGTGCTTCGCCGCTCTGTCGACCGCACCATGGCACTGATACGCCGAGAACTGGAGATAAGAAAAGGCGAACTGCTCGAGCAGTTGCATTTCTGCTCTTTGGAAAAGATATTCATAGAAGAGCGTATATACAAAGACAAGAAGTTCGAACAGGCTCCAAATACCGATGCCGTTTGTGAGCATATCGACAACCGACTGACACCATACTATCCGCAGATGGTGAGAGAGGTTACGAAAGAAGACATATTAAAGCTTCTTGAGATAAAGATGCAGCGCATACTGAAGTTCAATAAGGACAAGGCAGACGAACTGATGGCGCGCATAAAGGCAGAGATTGAAGAGATAGACCGCGATCTGAACAATATGGTTGAGGTTACGGCGAAATGGTTTATGCACCTGAAAGAGAAATACGGTGCTGAGCATCCACGACGCACAGAGATACGTAACTTCGACACCATCGAGGCAACCAAGGTGGTGGAGGCAAACCAGAAACTTTATATCAATCGTCAGGACGGATTCATTGGTACTGGTCTGAAGAAAGATGAGTTTGTGTGCAACTGCTCTGACATAGACGACATAATAATATTCTACCGTGACGGTAAGTACAAGGTGATACGTGTTGCGGAAAAGATTTTCGTGGGCAAGCATATTCTGCATGTCGGCGTATTCAAGAAGAACGACAAGCGAACAATCTACAATGTGGTATACCGCGACGGAAAGGCTGGAGCCTACTTCATAAAGCGATTTGCCATCACCGGTATTACTCGCGACCGTGAGTGGGACCTGACGCAAGGCACTCCAGGTTCGAAAGTGCTATACTTTACAGCCAATCCTAACGGCGAGGCGGAGATCATCAAAATTACTCTCGACCCTTCTACAGCAAAGCGCAAGACCAGTATATTCCAAGAGAAAGACTTTGCCGACGTATTAATAAAGAGCCGAGGGGCAAAGGGAACCATTCTGTCTAAGAAACCTATCAACCGCATTGGTCTGAAGAGCCATGGTCACTCTACCTTAGGAGGCAGAAAGGTTTGGTACGACCCTGACGTGAACAGACTGAATTACAACGAGCACGGCAGATTGTTGGGAGAATTCCACGATGACGACCAGATATTGGTTGTACTTGACAATGGCGATTTCTACACGTCTACGTTTGAGGAGAACAACCACTATGAGAACAATATCAAGGTGATTGAAAAGTTTGACCCCGAAAAGGTTTGGAGTGCAGTATTGTACGATGCAGACAATCAGGGGTATCCTTACCTGAAGAGGTTCCTCATGGAATCGTCGAAGTCAAAGCGCAACTATTTAGGCGACAACCGCAACTCTCTGCCCGTACTGCTTACCGACCAGGTTTACCCTCGAATAAAAGTAACATACGGCGGCAACGATGCCTTCCGCCCTGAAGAGGAGATTGATGTTGAACAGTTCATTGGCGTAAAGGGCTATAAGGCAAAAGGAAAGCGCATCAGCACTTGGCAGATTGAAAAAATTGAAGAACTGGAACCGCTGAGATGGCCGGAGGAAACGGAAACCAATGGAGATGAAGAAGACAATGACGGCGAGGAAGAGAATCTTGACCCGGATGCTGGCAAGTCTGAACAGCAGGTGATTGACGAGATAACAGGACAATTAAGTCTTTTCGGCGATGAAGAATAAGCATAGCATCATAACTATTTTCGCCCTGCTGTTTATGGCCGTACCGTCAGCAGCACAACGCGACTCTATAATAGATGCAAGAATAAGTAATGTGAGCCAAATGATTGGTTTCGGAACAACGGACATTCTTGACACCTATCTGTCGCAGGAGCATTTCAAAGGAGCGGGAGTGACATTCCTTTCAACAACCGAGCGACGCAAGCCGGGAGCAGCATGGTCAACACTGATAGAGCATCAGGCAAACCTGTCGCTGACTAACGACCGCAACGACAAGGCAAATGAGATAGAGGGTGCTTATGACTTCTATTGGGGAAAGATGCACCGATGGTCACTGCTGGACAATAAGTTGCAGATTCAAGCTGGCGGAATGGTGAATGCCGGAGTGGGATTCATCTATAATACGGTGAACGGGAACAATCCTGCCCAAGCTAGATTGCACCTGAACATCATGCCAACAGGAACGGCAACATATAAATTCAAAATGCTAGGCAGGAACACTGCAGTAAGATATGAAGTGCAGCTACCGCTGATAGGCCTGATGTTCAGTCCAAACTACGGACAGTCGTACTACGAGATATTCTCACGCGGGAACTATGACAACAATGCCGTTGCGACTACGTTCATCAGCGCTCCTAACATACGCCAGCAGCTGATGCTTGACGTAAACCTAGGCAAGAAACTGACAATGCGCGTCGGTTATCTTGGCGACTATCAGCAGGCTAAGGTAAACAACCTGAAGCAACATGTCTACTCACATCGTCTGATGATTGGAATAACAAAGACTTTCAGAATGATTAACTACAGGTAAGAATGGTGTTGAGCATTAAAACGATGAAAACTGTCATTAGCAAGCTATTGATGCTTATAGCCCTAGTGCTTCCAACTGGCATACTGACAGGGTGTGTTGACGAAGAGGAATACTCCAACACTCCGAAAGATACCTTTGAGGCATTATGGAAAATAATTGACGAACGCTACTGTTTTTTTGATTACAAGAAACAGGAGTATGGATTGGATTGGAATAAGGTTTACAATAAATATAATGTACGCATAAGCAATGACATGAGCAACGAGCACTTGTTCGAAGTGCTGAGCGAGATGTTAGGCGAACTGCGTGACGGGCATGTAAACCTGTCCACATCGTATGACTTCGCCCGCTATTGGAAATGGCATGAGAATTATCCGTCAAACTTCAGCGACACATTGTTAAGACGATATTTAGGTACAGACTATCGCATTGCTGCAGGATTGAAATACAAGATTCTTGACGACAATATCGGATATATTTACTACGAGAGTTTCACCGACGGCATTGGTGAAGGTAACTTAGATGAAGTCATCTATCATTTCATGCCATGCAGAGGCTTGATAATCGATGTTAGAAACAATGGCGGCGGCATGCTTACCAACGCAGAGAAACTGGCTGCCAGATTTGTTCACAAGCCCACACTAGTAGGTTACATGCAGCACAAGACAGGAAAGGGGCATAGCGATTTTTCGACAATGGAAGAGCAATGGCTAGAACCGTCATCAAATATGAGATGGCACAAACCCGTCTGCGTGCTGACCAACCGTTCGGTGTACAGTGCAGCAAATGAATTTGTGATGTATATGAAACAATTGCCTGATGTCACAATCGTTGGCGACAAAACCGGAGGCGGTGCGGGAATGCCTTATTCCGACATGTTGCCAAACGGTTGGGCTGTACGCTTCTCCGCTTGTCCTATGTACGATGCGCAGAAGAATAGCACCGAGTTTGGCATCGAGCCACATCACAATGTAAGCATCAGCGATGCCGACTTCGCACGTGGCGAGGACAGTATCATTGAATTTGCAAGAAAACTTATTAGATAGAGTTGAAGTATTGAAAGATTGAAGGATTGAAGGATTGAAGACTCGAAGATGATGAGCAAAGGCGAATAATTGAAAAAAGATATAAATATGACAAACATTTTATTATTTATCGGCACTACAGAGTTGATACTCATTGCTCTGATTGCATTACTTCTGTTCGGAGGAAAGAAGTTGCCTGAACTGATGAAAGGACTAGGTCAAGGCATTAAAGGATTCAAAGACGGCATGAAAGACGTTAGCGAACCTTCTAAGGAAGAAAAGAAAGACGAGCAGAAAACAGAATAAGCATAGCATAAGATGGCAAACGGCAACGGCGGAATGATGACATTCGGAGAGCATCTCGAGGTGTTCAGAAGCATGCTGCTACGCATCATTGCCATCATCGCTGTCTTTGGCGCTGTTATATTCTGCTGCAAAGACATCACTTTCAGTATCCTATTTGCCCCAAACAGCAGCGAATTCATAACATATAGAATAATAGAAGACATTTGCAGATGGCTGGGTATTGCTGTGACATTTGAACCTTACAGCATACAGATGATAAATACCGAACTGTCGAGTCAGTTCATGACCCATCTGTCCACGTCAGTTTATCTGGCTCTGCTCCTGGCATCGCCATTCATTCTTGCGGAAGCATTACGATTCATCACTCCTGCATTGTATGAAAACGAACGGAAGTACTCTGCTAGAATTACAATAACGATATTTGCCTTGTTTGCTACAGGAATACTAATGAGCTATTTCGTCATCTTTCCTTTCTCCATTAGATTTCTCGGCACTTATCAGGTATCCTCAGAGGTTGTGAACATGATAAATCTCAGTTCGTATATATCCACATTCACAACCCTTACCTTTTTAATGGGAATTGTGTTCCAGATACCCGTAATATCTTTCTTCTTAGCTAAAATGGGCATATTGCAGGCTGAGTTTATGGCCAAATACCGTAGACACGCACTGATACTGATTCTGATAATAGCAGCAGTGATTACCCCACCAGATTTGTTCACGCAGATACTGGTAACCATGCCCATGTATGCCCTTTACGAGGTGAGCATATTGATAGTAAAACGCATAACTAATAATTAAAAACATAAGAGTATGTTAAAGAAAATCAGACTACTGTTGGCCATCGTCTTTTGGATTGGCACAACAATTTTATTTCTCGACTTCACCGGAACTATTCACGGTTGGTTGGGGTGGATGGCAAAGGTACAGTTTGTACCTGCCGTATTGGCATTGAATGCCGTTGTCATAATCGCATTAATAGTACTAACCTTACTCTTCGGACGCATCTATTGCTCTGTCATTTGCCCACTTGGCATAATGCAGGACTTCTTCGGATGGTTGGGAAAGAAAACAAAGAAAAACAGATACAGCTATTCGCCTGCGAAGAATATTCTGAGATACATAATGCTCGGAGTATTTATCATTGGACTGGTAACGGGCTTTGCCTCTATCGCATTATTAATTGAGCCGTATAGCATCTACGGCAGAATAGCACATAGCATACTTGCTCCGGCATGGCAATGGGGCAACAATATTCTGGCAGAATGGGCAGAAAGCGCCAACAGCTATGCATTCTACGAAAAAGAGATTTGGTTGAAAGGCATGCCTGTGCTCATCGTTGCCGCCGCTAGCCTCATCATCATAGCCATTCTGGCATGGAGAGGCGGAAGAACATACTGCAACACTATCTGTCCTGTGGGCACCTTCCTTAGTTTCATTTCAAGGTTCTCGCTGCTCAAGCCTGTCATAAACACCGATAAGTGCAACAGCTGTGGACTATGTGCACGCAACTGCAAGGCTTCGTGCATCGACCCTAAGACCCACACCATCGACTACAGCCGCTGCGTTGTTTGCATGGACTGCATTGGCAAGTGCAACAAGGGGGCAATTTCTTATAATTATAGAAGGAGTGAAGGAGTGAAGGAGTCATCTACAGGAGTGAAGGAGTGCAGGAGTGAAGGAGTGCAGACAATAGCTTCTTGTACCAACAACTTGTCAACTTGTCAACTCGTCAACTCGTCAACTGAATCAAATATCAGCCGTCTCTCCCGCCGCAGTTTCGTTTCCCTCATGGCTTTATTCACCGGCAGCACTATCCTGAAAGCACAGGAAAAGACTGTTGATGGCGGACTGGCCATTATCGAAGACAAGAAGATACCAGAACGCAAGACTCCGATTGTGCCGGCTGGTGCTGTTGGGCTGAGAAACATGGACGCCCACTGTACCGGTTGCCAGTTGTGCGTATCTGTATGTCCTAATGACGTGTTGCGTCCTTCTGACGACTTACGTACTTTTATGCAACCTGAGATGTCTTTTGAGCGCGGCTACTGCCGACCGGAATGTACAAAATGTTCAGAAGTGTGTCCTACAGGTGCCATTAAACCTATAACAATCGAGACAAAATCATCAACACAGGTTGGCCATGCGGTATGGGTTAAAGAAAACTGTATACCATTGACAAAGGGCGACAGATGTGGTTTGTGTGCCCGTCGCTGTCCTGCAGGTGCCATTACAATGGTGCCTTCAGACCCAAACGACGAGAAATCGCCACAGGTGCCAGCTGTCAACGAAGAGAAGTGTATCGGCTGTGGAGCATGCGAGCACCTCTGCCCAGCCCGTCCGTTCAGCGCTATATACGTTGAGGGGCATGAAGTGCATAGAGAGATTTAAAAAAGACAGTAAGTTCAGATTACTCAGATTATTCTGATTACTCAGATTATTCAGACTACTCAGATTATTCAGATTACTCTGACTTCTCAGAAAACTCCAAATTAAACAAACAACCAATGAAAGAAAACAATATACCACGCCGCGACTTCCTAAAGAAACTTGGTTTTGGAATAGCAGCAACGACAATAGCAACTACAGGTTGCGACAATAAAAAGAATCCTGTGGTAAAGGAACACATCGCAAACGGCGAACTGCCAAAGGGAAAGATGACCTATCGCACCAATCCTAATACCGGCGACAAGGTGTCGCTGCTGGGATATGGATGCATGCGATGGCCTACATTCACAGATGAAGAAGGCAAGTCTACCGGCGAGATAGACCAGGAGGCTGTCAACCGACTTGTTGACAAGGCAATAGAATATGGTGTCAACTACTTCGATACGGCACCTGTATATTGCCGCGGCAAGTCTGAATATGCTACAGGTGTAGCTCTCAAGCGCCATCCACGCGATAAATATTTCATTGCAACCAAACTGTCAAACTTCAACAAGAAAACACATTCGCGCGAAGGCGCAATGGAGATGTACCGCAACTCTTTCAAAGAGCTGCAAGTTGACTACATCGACTATCTGCTGTTGCATAGTCTGGGCGGAGGAGGCGTAGAGAACTACGAGAACCGTTACGTGAAAAACGGCATGATAGACTTTCTTATGGAAGAGCGCAAGGCTGGACGTATACGCAACCTCGGTTTCTCTTACCACGGAGACAAAGAGATGTTCGACTATCTTATGTCGCTCCACGACACCATACATTGGGACTTCGTTCAGATTCAGCTCAACTACGTCGACTGGCACCATTCACGTGGCGTGTCTGCAGAGTACCAATACATGGAACTGGAAAAGCGCGGCATCCCGGTTGTAATAATGGAACCGCTTCTTGGCGGCAGACTTTCTAAGGTGCATGACCACGTTGCAGAAAAACTAAAGAGGCGCTCTCCTGAGAGCAGCATAGCATCATGGGCTTTCCGCTTTGCCGGCACATGGCCTGGCGTGCTAAACGTACTAAGCGGAATGACACACATGGAGCATCTCGACGACAATATACGCACATACTCACCTCTCAAACCGCTCAGCGATGAAGAGAAGGAGTTCTTGGAAGAGACCGCACAGATGATGCAGAAGTATCCTACCATACCATGCAACGACTGCCAGTATTGCATGCCATGCCCTTACGGACTGGACATCCCTGCCATCCTGCTGCACTACAACAAGTGCATAAACGAGGGAACCATGCCTGCATCATCGCAAGACCCGAAATTTCGAGAGGCTAGACGCGCCTTCTTGGTTGGCTACGACCGCTCTGTGCCAAAGCTCCGACAGGCCGACCACTGCATAGGATGCCGTAAATGTGTGCCGCTTTGCCCTCAGAAAATCAAGATTCACCGAGAGATGGAACGCATAAACCAATTCGTTGAGACTCTGAAACAGAACAAGGAATTTTAACCCTGTTATAATATCTCATTATCAAGTCTTTTGCCACAAGCAAAAGACTTTTTTATTTCAACATATACCTAATCCAAGCCATACCTATAACCATAATATATTAGTATCCATACCTAACATTTTACATAGAACCACTAATTAATTATTAGACTTAAACGATAGGAAGAATCCAAAAATCATCATTTTTAGGTACGTCTTATATAAAATATTCTAAATAATTATTACTACCTTTGCACCCGAATTTATAAATGTATTAATATGAAATTGTTATCAAAAGCATTGTTTATTAGCTTTATTACCGTGCCTTCTGCCCTATTTGCAGCAGATAATGTAGATGAAAAGAACTGTCCACTATCTGGTTCTGTATACACAGAAGTGAACTATGGTCATAAGTATTATGGAGAAGAAAGAGACAAATGGGATTTTCCCCACATCGTAATATCTGCAGACCTCAACCTCGGAAAAGGTTGGAGCATTTCCGGAGAATTCGAATACGAGCGTTTCTACGAAGATGGAGCATGGGGAAATGATTTCGACAGCAACTATGCAACTAATAAAATATATGTAAATAAATCGTGGAGCGATGCTTTGAACGTAAAGGCAGGTATCATCGAGGTTCCTGTGGGCGTCACAAATGCAGGTGGACCGGCACTGACCATCTACGATCCAGAGAGTGAGGCTGCTATACTTCCTATGTCATGGCATGAAGGCGGTGCCGCATTGCACGGAAGAAGCGGCAAGATAGACTACTCCTTAGCTGCACTTACATATATTACCGCACCACTAAATGACAGTCGATTCTTAGGAGGAGTTGCTGCGATAGGCTTTAATGCTGCAGAAGGCCTGCGCATTGGAGCAAGCGGTTTCTGGGGAAAATCACAGAAGCATAAAGGTATGTTAGGATTTGCCAGTCCTGATTTTCTTGGAGACAACGGTGTTGCATACGCAGCTATTGACGGCACATATGAAAACAACGGATGGACAGCAAGCACTTCGCTGATATACTGCAGCGACGCCAATGGCAAAGCTGTTGGAGCAGAAGCTGGCTACGACCTTGGCACATTGACCGAAGTAAACAATCTGAGCGTCATCCCATTTGTACGCTACGACGGCGTGTTCAATATCTTCGAACAAAGCATGAACAAATGGACAGTTGGCCTCAACTTCTCCATAATAGAAAACCTTGTGCTGAAAGCAGAATATGGCATGAGACACTATGCTGGACTTGATACTGAGCACACGCTGGATTTAGGCATTGGTTACTTTATAGATTTCTAAGCCAAAACAAATAATCCCAAATCGGTCATTTAGATTTTAGTGCGTTTGTCATATTATTTTTTGAGAAGATTTTTTATGTGTTCTAAAGGAGTATAGCGGGCTATACGACTGAAGAAACATGAAAAATATGCCAAAAAGAATAGACAAAAGTGCAAAAAGTATTTCTTAATATCACATTTACGGTCTAATGAACCGATTTGGGATAATACCAAAAAATTAGTAAAACGACAATGGGGAAGCGCTGCTAGGCACCTCCCCATTATTTATTATCATTAGAATGATTATTCTAAAAAGTCCAGTTGCTTTTTCAAGGCTTGCAACTCTTCCTTTATCTCTGTAAGCCTACTGATTACCTCTGCCGTCTTGTCAGCACCATCGCGGTTGTTGTTTATTATCTTCTTGGCAGCAGCAAGTTTAAATCCACGCACCTTTACCAGATTGTGTATAAGGCGTAACTGCTCTATATCCTTCTCTGTATACTGACGTATCTTGCTAGCACTTCTGGTCTTTGGCTTCAAGAAAGGAAACTCCTGCTCCCAATATCTCAGAGTGCTTTCATTGAGATCGAACATCTCTGCCACCTCACCTATTGAGTAATACAACTTCAGATTTTTGTTTAAATTCAGCGCCATAATCTTTTGAGTGCTTGTTGTGGATATACAATTATGGTGCAAAGATAGCAAAAAAAATCATTCTTTACATATCTTCGCACCAAATTTTATCTCTTACTTGACACGCCCCGCCTTATATGAACTATAACCGTAACATATTATAATAAGGAAACAAATAAGCGGCAGCATAAATGAGACATTAACGGCTGGCATGCCGGCAATCTCCTTCATGTCGATAATCATTCCCTGTAACGGTGGCATCAAGGCGCCGCCAACGATTGCCATCACCAGGAATGCTGCACCAAGCTTAGTATCTTGAGTGTCAACGTTCTCAAGGGCAATACCGTAGATTGACGGGAACATGATTGACATAAACAGACTGATGAGCACAAGACTATACAATCCGAATATGCCATTGATAGTAATGGCGCCGAAGGTGCAAACGGAGGCACCGATACCGAAGATCATCAACAGTTTGCGGGTGTTTACAAACTTCATGATGTATGTTCCAATAAATCTGCCTCCGAGATTGAGCGACATGGCTACAATATTATACTTTTGAGCTGTCGCCTTGTCAATGCCAAGACGGTCGGCATACTGGATGATGAATGTCCACACCATAATCTGAGCACCTACGTAGAACATCTGCGACAACACTCCGTTGCGATAGATATGGTTATTCCAAAGATTAGACAAAGTTTGCTTTACCGTGTGTACTTCGCCTTCTATTGCTTCTTCTTCCTTAACCTTTGGCATCTTGGTCAGTGCGATTACAACAAAGACGCAAAGCACAATAAGACCAAGCGCTACGTATGGATCGCGGATTACAGCCAAGTCGTGCAGGCGGATATCGGCCTTTTCCATTTCAGAGAGAGTATGGAAAAATGTCTGTCCTGAGGCATCGCGTCTGTCTGAAAGCAGGAATGGCAATACGAGGAATGAAGCCACTGCCATACCGCTCAGTGAACCAACGGGATTGAATGCCTGAGCCATATTCAGTCGGCGTGTGGAGGTTTCCTTGTCACCAAGCGAAAGGATAAACGGATTGGCTGTAGTCTCAAGGAAAGCCAAACCGAAGGTAAGGATATACAGCGACAGGCAGAAGAATGTAAACTCCTGATATGCAGCAGCTGGGATAAACAGGAATGCACCAAAGGCATAAAGTCCAAGTCCCAACAGGATTCCGCTCTTATAACTGTACTTGCGTATGAACAACGCTGCAGGTATAGCCATTGTGGCATAACCGCCATAGAAGGCAAACTGTATCATCGAAGCCTTGGCTGCCGACAGCTCCATAACTGTCTGAAAGGCTGCCACCATAGGATTGGTGATATCATTTGCAAATCCCCACAACGCAAACAGCGATGTGATAAGAATAAATGTCAGCAGATACTTTTTAGGTACCAATGGTTTCTTTTGTTCCATAGTTTTTATTTTTAATCTTAGACTGCTAGGATATTCTAAGATGCCCTAGGAATTTCTAGGAGGTCCTAGGATTACCTAGGCTTCCTAGGTAATCCTAGGTAATCCTAGCTATTTACTTATACACCGGTCCGTAAGTCTGGCATGCTCTATAATCAGCGCCTTCCTTATCCATGCCGAAAGCATTCCAGCAAGCAGGACGGAATATCTGGTCTTCTGGCACATTATGCATGCAAACAGGTATGCGAAGCATTGAAGCCAGTGTTATCAAGTCGGCTCCGATATGTCCATAGCTGATTGCGCCATGGTTGGCACCCCAGTTGTTCATTACAGAATAAACGTCCTTGAAGGCATCCTTTGTTGCATCGAGACGTGGCACGAACCATGTTGTCGGCCATGTTGGGTCTGTACGCATGTTCAGTGCTTCGAAGATGTCCTGCTCAACATCGGCTGTCCATCCTTCTGCTATCTGAAGCACCGGTCCCAAACCTTTGATAAGATTCAAACGGCTCATTGTAACGGGCATGCCACCCTTGCTAAGGAAGTGTGATGAGAAACCGCCACCTCGGAAATAGTCACGATCGGCTGGCATCCAACTGGTATTCTTCAGGCAAGCCTCTACATCTGCCTCTGTCATTTCCCAAGCCGGTTTCATGCATGGTTCGCCTTCTGCATTCTTGCTTGCACCAGTTGCGTCAAGCGTTGTTGCACCGGAATTGATAAGGTGAATCATACCGCCAGAAGCAAGTCCTGTGAGTTCTTTACCTGTAACGCGCTTAACAGCCTCAGGACTCCAATATGTCCGAACGTCTGAGAACATCTGTCCGCAGCCTGTGAGCAATTTACCGAAGAGCATTGACACACCATTCAAAGCATCATTCTCTGTAGCCAGCACGTATGCCTCACGTATTCCATTCCAGTCGAAAGTGCTGCAAAGCAAAGCCTCAGAGAAGTCGCCATTTGGTTTCCAGTCTGTCCACTGACGCTGTCCTTGGAATCCAGCAGCAATGGCATTGTGTCCGATAGCCTCTTCCTTGAATCCCATCTCACGCAGTTTAGGATTACCAAACATCAGGTCACGAATGATGATAGTCATCTTAACAACAAACTCCCAGTCTTCATCCTTACCTTGACGATCCTTCTGCTTCTCTGGACGGTTCTTGTCCCAACCTTCATTTGGCTTACAGTATTTCTCTGTCCATGCCATTGCCTTGGCATATTCTTCCTGATCATAGATACCTTCATCCATACGGCGAAGTATCTCAACCTCATCAACGCTTTCGCTGCGCATGCCAAGATAGTTCTGGAAGAAGTCCTGGTCAACGATACTACCGGCAATACCCATACATTGGCTACCTACACTCAGATAACTCTTTCCGCGCATTGTTGCCACAGCCTGTGCAGCGCGTGCCCAGCGCAGAATCTTCTCTGCCACGTCTTCTGGAATGGTGTTGTCTGTTATGTCCTGTACATCATGGCCATAGATGCCGAATGCAGGCAAGCCTTTCTGTGCATGACCGGCAAGAACAGCTGCCAGATAAACAGCACCTGGGCGCTCTGTTCCGTTGAATCCCCAAACAGCCTTTGGCCAGTGTGGATGCATGTCCATTGTCTCTGAACCATAGCACCAGCATGATGTCACGGTAATGGTAGCACCAACGCCGCACTTCTCAAACTTCTCTGCACAAGCAGCTGTTTCTGCCACGCGACCTATGGTACCATCGGCTATGACACACTCAACAGGAGTGCCATCGGCATTGTGTACGTTATTACTAATCAGTTCGGCAACAGCCTTTGCCAAACACATTGTCTTCTCTTCAAGTCCTTCGCGGATGCCACCCTGACGGGCATCGATAACAGGACGGATTCCTATTTTTGGATAGTTGCTCATATTTTAAATTTTAAGTTTTTGCTTATAAGTTTTCCTAGTTTCCTAGAAACCCTAGGGTCTCCTAGGATTTCCTAGGCTCTCCTAAGTCTTCCTAGTCTCTCCAAGGGTTTCCTATATCTCTAAGTATTCGCCCAAGAAACGCGCTTCTGGTCACCGATTATCTCTTGCACTTCCTTCACCAGTTGTTCGTCTGCCGACTCTTTTATATATTCGATATTCTTCAGCAGGTTTTCAGGACGTGTGGTGCTGAACAGTGTTGATGCTATGCGGTCGTTCTGGATTGAGAACTGCATGGCCAGTTTTTCAATTGGATAGCCCTTTGCCTTGCAATGCTCTGCCGCCTTTACGCATGCCTCTACCAATGGCTTTGGCGCCGGATGCCATGCTGGAACACCGCGCTCAGTGAGCAGTCCCATAGAGAATGGCGAAGCACTTATGACTCCCACACCGTTCTCCTCGAAGAAGTCAAGGAAATCCACTAGCTTGTCGTCATTCAGACAATAGTGGCAGAAGTTGAGCACGCTTTCTACCGTTCCCTTTGGCGTGTGTTCAATCACCCACTTCAGATTTTCAAGTTGCAGGTCGGTGATACCCACGTGACCTACCACTCCTTTTTCCTTTAGGGTAACAAGTGCAGGCAGTGTCTCATCTACAATCTGATTGAGGTCGGCAAACTCAACATCGTGAACATTGATAATATCTATAAAATCGATGTTCAGTCGCTCCATACTCTCATACACACTGCGTGTGACGCGCTCTGCAGAATAGTCCCAAGTATTCTTGCCGTCTTCGCCGTAACGTCCCACCTTTGTAGAGAGATAGTACTTATCGCGCGGTATCTGCTTCAATGCCTTGCCCAAAACGGTCTCTGCCTTATAATGACCATAATATGGCGATACATCAATAAAATTGATGCCGGCGTCTATGGCAGCGAACACAGAGTCTATGCCTCTGCCTTCGTCGAAAGAATGGAATACGCCACCCAACGACGACGCACCGTAACCAATCTCGGAAATCTTCAATCCAGTGTTTCCCAGTTCTTTATATTTCATAATATTTTAATATTTAATAGTTTCAGTCTTTTATCTGGCAAAGTTAACTAAATTATCGGAAATCACGAAAACGAGAGCATAAAATTTACCATCTACAATGTAACAAAGTAACTTTTAACGGCTTAAAACAACATTGTTTATAAAATAAAAAAAGAATTATTTTGTTATCCACTCATTTTAGAGTAACTTTGCACCGCTTTTATAAAAGATAAATACATTTTTGATATATCAGATTATGATGACAGCTAATGAAATACGCGACTCGTTCAAGAAATTCTTCGAGTCAAAACAACACCTTATCGTGCCTTCGGCACCGATGGTTATTAAAGACGACCCAACGCTGATGTTCACAAACGCGGGCATGAACCAATGGAAAGACATCATTCTTGGTACTCGTGACCCAGAACCACGCCGCCGTGCGGATACTCAGAAGTGTCTGCGTGTGAGCGGAAAGCACAACGACCTTGAGGAGGTTGGTCACGACACATACCACCATACCATGTTCGAGATGCTTGGCAACTGGTCGTTTGGCGACTACTTCAAGCAGGGTGCCATCGATATGGCATGGGAATATCTTGTTGATGTAATCGGACTGAATCCTGAAGATATCTACGTTACTGTGTTCGAGGGAGACCCAAGCGAGAACCTTGAGCGCGACGATGAGGCAGAGCAGTACTGGCTGAAGCACGTGCCCGCTGACCACATCATCAACGGCAACAAGCACGACAACTTCTGGGAAATGGGCGATACAGGTCCTTGCGGTCCTTGCTCTGAGATTCATGTTGACTCTCGCACACCAGAGGAGAAGGCAAAGAAACCAGGTCGTGAACTAGTAAACATGGACGATCCACAGGTTATCGAGATATGGAACCTCGTGTTCATGCAGTACAACCGCAAGGCTGACGGCTCGCTCGAAAAGCTGTCTATGAATGTTATCGACACCGGCATGGGTTTCGAGCGCCTCGTGCGCATGCTGCAAGGCAAGCATTCAAACTACGACACCGACATTTTCCAGCCTATCATCAAGGCTGAAGAGCAGATTAGCGGCATGGAATACGGCAAGGCTGAGGAGACAGATGTTGCCATGCGCGTATGTGCCGACCACCTGCGTGCCGTGGCATTCTCTATTGCCGACGGTCAGTTGCCAAGCAACGCAAAGGCTGGTTATGTAATCCGCCGTATCTTGCGTCGTGCCGTTCGCTATGCATACACTTTCCTCGGACAGAAAGAGGCATTCATGTTCAAGCTCATCCCTACCCTCGTTCACGAAATGGGCGATGCATTCCCTGAACTGAAGGCACAGCAGCAGCTCATCAGTCGAGTGATTAAGGAAGAAGAGGATTCTTTCCTCCGCACTCTCGACAAGGGTATCAGCATGCTGAACACTGCTATGGAGACTCTCAAGGCTGAGGGCAAGACCGAGCTTGATGGTGTTCAGGCTTTCCGCCTCTTCGACACATACGGTTTCCCTCTCGATCTCACCGAACTCATCTGTCGCGAAAACGGTTTCACTGTTGACGAAAAGCAGTTCGATGTTGAGATGCAAAAACAGAAGGAGCGTGCACGCAACGCTGCTCAGGTGGAGAATGGAGACTGGGTTATAGTAAACGAGTCAACAGAACAGCAGTTCGTTGGTTACGACTATACAGAGCACAACTGCCACATACTTCGCTACCGCAAGGTGACGCAGAAGAAGAATGAGTTCTTTGAACTGGTACTTGACTATACCCCTTTCTATGGTGAAATGGGTGGACAGGTTGGTGACAAGGGTGTTCTGGTAAACGAAGCAGAGACTATCGACATCATCGACACCAAGCGAGAGAACAACCAAAGCATACATATCGTAAAGAAACTGCCACAGAACATCGAAACTGAGTTCATGGCTTGCGTTGATACCGACAAGCGCGACGGCAGTGCTGCCAACCATACAGCTACCCACTTGCTCGACTATGCTTTGAAGCAGGTACTGGGCGACCATGTGGAGCAGAAGGGTTCGTTCGTAAGCGACGACACATTGCGCTTCGACTTCTCTCACTTCCAGAAGGTTACAGACGAAGAACTGCGTCAGGTAGAACGCATGGTGAACGATATGATTCGCCAGAACATTGCACTCGACGAGCATCGCAACATTCCAATGGAAGAGGCTAAGCAACTTGGTGCCATTGCCTTGTTCGGAGAGAAGTACGGCGACACCGTGCGTGTGGTTCGCTTCGGTCCTTCTTGCGAGTTCTGCGGTGGTATCCACGCAAGTTCTACAGGCAAGATTGGTATGTTCAAGATTATCTCAGAGAGTTCTGTTGCTGCCGGCATACGCCGCATCGAAGCGAAGACAGGCAAGGAGTGCGAAGAACTTTTCTACAACATTGAAGATACAATCAAGGCTATCCGTGGTTTGTTCAACAACGCAAAGGACTTGAAGACCGTCATCGGCAAGTATATCGACGAGCACGATGCTATGAAGAAGGACATCGAGCAGTTCCAGGCTCAGGCAGTGGAGCGTGCTAAGGACAGCCTCATCGAAAAGGCTCGCGATGTGAACGGCGTGAAAGTAATCACAGCACTGTTGCCAATGGAGGCTGCAGCAGCTAAGGACCTCGTGTTCAAGATTCGCCAGGCTGTACCAGAGTCACTTCTCTGCGTTATCGGAACTGTTGCGCAAGACAAGCCAATGCTCAGCGTAATGCTCAGCGACGACATGGTGAAAGACCACAATCTCAATGCTGGCCAGTTGGTTCGCGAGGCAGCGAAACTGATTCAGGGTGGCGGTGGCGGTCAGCCTCACTATGCTACTGCTGGTGGCAAGAACACCGACGGTCTGAGTGCTGCCATCGACAAGGTGATTGAATTGGCAAATATTTGATTTGAGGTTTTAAGGTTATAAGGTTTTGAGGTTATAAGGTCTTGAGGTCATAAGGCTTGAAATCTATACAGAAAAAGAATACCACGGTATGGTTGAGAGAAAACTAAACCGTGGTATATTTTTATCTCAAATCGGTTATTAGGTTTGACTATTCCTCTTCAAACTCCAAATACCCCTCCACCCACTCTTCCCTGTGCATGTTGGCTTCTGAAGAGGGATTGCTGACGCTCAGACCTATTAGACGGATTGGTTTGAGGGTTGAATATTCCACATCCTTTAGCAGGCGCTTGGCCACAGGCAGGATGTCATCTTTTGTATGAAGCATCTTATGTTGAGTCATGCTGCGGGTTATCTGTGTGAAATCAGCATATTTCACTTTCAATGTCAATGTTCTGCCGTCAAAGTCTTGCTTCTTCAAGCGCCGTTCAAGTTCGAGAACGGTATGGTAGAGTTCTATCAGCACAGCAGAGTTGCTGACGATATCGGTTTCGAACGTCTGTTCGCAGCCAACCGACTTGCGCACATAGTCAACTTCTACTGGACGCAAATCAATGCCTCGGGCAAAATCATAATACACCTGTCCCATCTTGCCGAATGTTTCCTGAAGATGCGCCAGGCTGCATTTCCTTAAATCTCGTCCAGTGAATATTCCCATATAGTGCATGCGTTCTGCCGTTCGGGGGCCTACTCCCCAAAATTGCTCAATGCTAAGATTGGCTATGAAATCCAAGGCGCGGTCCGGATGAATGACAGTCATGCCGTCGGGCTTGCGATAATCGGAAGCAATTTTTGCGAGAAACTTATTATACGATACACCTGCAGATGCTGTCAGTTGCAACTCCTCTCGGATACGTCTGCGAATTTCCTGCGCCACATCTGTTGCCAGTGGCATACCTTTCTTATTATTAGTAACATCGAGAAAGGCCTCATCTATTGACAACGGTTCTATGACATCTGTATAGTCGCTAAATATAGAATGAACCTGCTCCGACACGGACTTGTATTTCTCGTGAGAGCCTGGCACGATTATCAGTTCGGGACAAAGTTGCTTCGCTTTTACTATAGACATGGCTGAACGAACACCAAAGCGTCGCGCTTCATAGCTGGACGTTGACACTACCCCACGCGGTCCGTCATGACCTACGGCTATGGGCAAGCCACGCAACGACGGATTGTCACGCTGCTCGACGGCTGCAAAGAAGGCATCCATGTCTATATGTATTATCTTTCGCTCCACAAATGCAAAGATTGGCAGAAGTTTTTATTTATGCTTCTCCATGTCGGCACGGCTCTTTGATTTCGTAACGAGCCATACACCGGAAAAGACAAGGATGACAGCCACGGCATGCGACCAGCGAAAAACACCGATGCCCGTCAGGACACTGACCACTACCGACACCATGGGCTGGACATAGTTGTAGATGCTGACAACGGTAGGGCGCAGGGTCTGCTGGCCTATCATCGTGAGTATATAACTGATGTATGTACCGAAGAGTACAACATATCCTGCCTCTACCCATGTCTTGACTGGCACGTTGGGCCAATCGATGGCAGCCACGTGACTAAAAGAGAAGGGAACGATGATTAGCGAGGCAAAAAGAAACATCCATTTGTTTACCGTGAATACTGAATAACGCTTGACTACAGGACTGAATAAAGCCAAGTAAAGGGAAAAGGAGAACTGGGCAAAGAGGCACAACAAGTCGCCTCGGATGTCTCCGACCTTCGAACTGACAGCTGCCGCACTGGTAAGTATAAGTATCAATGCACCGCTGCATCCCATCAGCACTCCGATAGCTTTCTTGCCCGTTATGGGTTCTTTTAATATCAGTGCCGAAAGTATCATCGCAAATATTGGCATGGCTGTTGTGACAATACTGGCATTGATCGGCGACGTGATGCTAAGGCCTATCGTGTAGCAGCACTGGTTGAACACCAATCCGAATATGCCGGCGAAGAAAAGTTTCACAAGGTCCTTACGTGCTACGTGTTCTTTCTTGACAAATAGCGATGTCAGCCAAAACAGCAGACAGGCGCCGGTGACACGAAACGTAACCATGTCTATTCCGGTTATGCCATGGGTCATCGCATCCTTGCCTACAGGAGCCATCAGTCCCCAGAATGCACAAGCAGAAAATATGCTGAGGTGTGCAACAACAACCTTTTTGTTATCCATTTCTTATATTTTTGAAAAAAACCGATGCAAAATTACACATTTATTGAGAATAATCGCTAAATTTGCGGAAGAAGTTCTTAAAGAAAAAGACTATGCAGAAATATGCTGACTATATCGAACAGATAGAAATAGATTCGCTATGGAGCGGAAAGAAACATATCGTGTGGGATCTGGACCCAAAGGTGAACGTACTGAGCGGTATCAACGGCGTGGGCAAAAGTACGATTCTGAATAAGGTGGTGCGAGGATTGGCTAATGTCGACGAGTTCTCAAACCCGATGATGAAGGGTGTCCGCCTGAAAGTATATCCAGAGGGGGCTAAATGGATAAGATACGACGTGATACGCAGCTTCGACCGTCCGCTGGTCAGCAGCGATTCTATGAGCAAGGTACTCGATGCAGCCGTGATGACCGAACTGGACTGGCAGTTGTATCAATTGCAGCGTAAGTATCTTGACTATCAGGTGAACATGGGCAACCGAATAATTGAGGCACTGCAGAGCGGCGAACCGGATGCTGCAGAACGGGCACAACAGATTTCTGAACCGAAAAAGAAATTCCAAGATATGGTCGACCGTCTGTTTGCTGAAACCGGCAAGAAACTGATAAGGACGAAGAACGAGATTCTTTTCAGTCAAATAGGCGAAGAACTGACTCCCTACAAACTGTCGAGCGGTGAGAAACAGATGCTCGCCATACTGCTTACCGTACTCACAGAAGACAATCAGCACTATGTATTGTTCATGGACGAACCGGAAGTAAGCTTGCATATCGACTGGCAGCAGAAACTGATTGAGATGATTCTCGAACTGAACCCTAACGTACAGATTATTCTCACCACCCACTCTCCAGCCGTGATAATGAACGGATGGATGGACAAGGTAACTGAGGTTAGTGATATTACGGTCTAAATGTGATTAAAGAAGCCCGGTAAACCAATTGACAATTAAGCATTAAGCATTAATAATTAAGCATTAAGCATTAATAATTAAGCATTACAATGAGCTTACGCCTAAAAGACAATCTGAATTCAAAATACATCGAGGCTGCCAACAACATGAAATCAAAGACGGCACGTCGACGTATTGTGGCTTACGTAGAAAGCTATGATGACATTTTCTTTTGGCGTACTGTTCTGACAAAGTTTGAAGACGACACCAGATATTTTGAGGTGATGCTGCCATCAAGAGGCAAACTGGCTAGGGGCAAGAAGTCGGTACTGATGAATATCATCGGCGATGGTGTGGGTCGCGACATGATTGCTTGCGTAGATGCAGACTACGACTACATGCTGCAGCAGCAGACGGATCAATCGAAAAAGGTTACAACCAATCCATACGTATTCCATACTTATGTGTATGCCATCGAAAACTATCAATGCTATGCGCCAAGCCTACATAATGTCTGCGTAATGGTTACGCTCAACGACAAGCCTATATTCGACTTTGAAGACTTCTTCACCAAATATTCTGAGATTTGCTTCCCGCTATTCGTATGGTCTATATGGGCATACCGCACCGGACGCTACAACGACTTCTCTATGATGGATTTCTGTCATATAATTGATGTAGGCAGATTCAACATCCAGACACCTCAGATTGCGCTCGACCACCTCAGGCAGAAGGTGAGCAGAAAGATTGGCATGCTGCAAAAGAAATATCCTGATGCCAAAGAGTCATATCTTCAGACGAAGGCTGCAATAAAGGAGTTGGGGGTAACGCCACAGACTACATATCTATACATTCAGGGCCACCATCTCTTCGATGTTATCATAGTGCCTATGCTCACCAAGGTGTGCTCCCAACTGAGACAGGAGCGTGAGACCGAGATTTACCACACATCTGTCCACCGCACACAAATGCGTAATGAGTTGTCATGCTACGAAAACAGTATCACAGATGTCCGCTCTATGCTTCGCCGCAATGTTGGTTACACTAATTGTCCGGAGTTTATACGTCTGCAAGAAGAGGTAAAAGATTTTCTTGAGAAGTATTGACGAGCCTTCAATCTTCATCTGTCTCCCTCTATCTACATGGCAAGCGGAGCTTACGAAAGTTGAATAATAAACTTATGAGGGAGGAAAATTCTGCATTTTATTTGCTAATTCCAATAAAATAGCGTATCTTTGCACCCGCAAAGCGCGCCTGTGGCGAAATTGGTAGACGCGCCAGACTTAGGATCTGGTGTTTTGCGACGTGTAGGTTCGAGTCCTATCAGGCGCACCACAAGAAAGCCTTTCTGCTAAATTAGTAGAAAGGCTTTTTTATTTCTATATACTTGTTTTTCTTATAAAAGTTTCATAAACAAGAAACTTTTGCTATCTTTGCAAACGAAACAACATAAACACATGAGCGGAAGAAAATTCAGACCAATATTAACGGATGAGGCTTTTAACTTCATTGAGAGCCTACCGCAAGCGGTTGGAGATAAGATTTATTACAACATCAATCGTATTGCAAGCGGAGAAGTTAATATTGAACTATTCAAGAAATTAGAGAATACGGAGATTTGGGAATTTCGTACTTTATACAACAAAACCGCTTACAGGCTATTTGCGTTTTGGGACACAGATACGGAAACACTTGTTATCGCCACACATGGCATAATAAAGAAAACACAGAAAACACCACGCAAGGAGATAGCAAAGGCAGAGAGAATAAGAACAGAGTATTTTAACAACAAAAAGACAAACAATATATGAGACAGGTAGGCAATATGAAACTCTATGACTTGGATGAGGTGTTAGATGAACACTTTGGCAAGAAAGGCACTCCACGAAGAGACGAGCACGAAAGAAAGGTTGCAGAAGCAGTAAACGCCTACAAGATTGGCGAAGCTATAAAGAAAGCAAGAGAGCAGCAGAACCTGACTCAGGAGCAGTTAGGCGAGCGCATAGGAGTGCAGAAAGCGCAAATATCAAGGTTGGAAAGAGGACACAGCATAACAATACCAACCATGAGCAGAGTTTTTAAGGCTTTGGGAATTCCTACTGCAACTCTCGACTTAGGCGATAATTTAGGCAAAATTGCCTTATGGTAAATTACGTATCCCACTTTCGCAAGCTCCGCTTGCTTTGTGGGAGATAGACGAAGATTGAAGGAGGCATCAGAATATTTCATTAAGCAGATAAGCAAGCCTTACTCCCCCTTTAAGCAACTGTTGCTCTATTACAGGTATCCAGCGCGCTTGATAGTCATAAGACAATTTCGACTGCTGCGGTGTGCAGTTATACACCTCTGAAGCTATGGTGTAAGTCTCTTGTGCCCAATCATCTACAGTTCCGCGACAGATTTCTTTTCTCTGCTTTCTGTTGATGCAATCAATCTCTGTTGCCCATTCTTCATAACTCCATTTATGACCGCCTTCAAGGATATCTGTATCCCAAATACCATGTAGTTTCTTCTCCTTACCGAAATACATCACCATCCAGAGGTTTCCTCCCAAATCGGCCTTACGCCCCATGTGCATTGGCTGATGAAGGTCGCCAACCAGATGTATCAGCATCTTTAGAGCCAGTCGCTTGCTCTCGGTAGAAGTCATCTTGTCTTTTAATGTCATCACCTGCCTGTTAATGGCAGTTACCACATCACCTTGCGGTTCCAGTTGTGCATCTTCATACTTCACGCCAGCCTCAATGTTCTTGTAATGCCAGGTCTTTGTGTATGCATATTCGTCTGTGTGACTCGCATTGTCAAGCCAGTTGCCCCAATACACCATACTCTTGCCTTCAAGCAAACGTTTTACAGCCTTGCGTGCTCCTCTATCCAAATGTCTCTCAGCTATCTCGCATGTCACATCATGCCCCTTCTGACCCCATGCCAGAAGATCTGGAATGGCAACAAACAGCGACAAAGCAAAAACCAATAATCTATACGTTACTTTCATGATAAATTATAAATATTTAAACGAAACAACATTAAAAATCACAACTTGCAAAACACAACTACGTTTTAGTCCAACATATCCCAAAAGATCTGCGGAAGTGATATATTATCAATATCTTTAGCAGCCGTAAACAGAGGCGCTATATCACTTGGCTGAAAACCTGCTATGCCACAACCGATTGGGGTGACAAGGAAATGCAACTCTGGATGCTGACTCGCATAAGCAATAAACTCATCCACGTATGGCTTAATAGTTTCAACTCCACCCTGCATCGTTGGTATAGCATACGATTGTCCCTGTATGCCAACTCCATTTCCCATCTCTGCTCCAAAGTTAAGATGGGCAATGCGAGCAGCCCCACCAGCATGTATGCCGTAGAGGTTTGAGCCGAAAACAAATATCTCACCAGGTTTTAGAGAAGTAATGTAACTTGGAGTAATTCTATTATTCATATGCGTACTTATATTTAAATGTTTCATCATTGGCACCTCCATCTCCATATCATAACAAGCATAATCTGGAGCCATGGCGGGCGATGCATCGAATTTGCAGACAGACATTTTACCTGCGTAAATTCCCTGACCATAGTTTTCAATGACAAAAGGTGTCACCACCTCCTCCATCATCTTCTTATACCTGAGATTCACGGCAGCCGGGGTGATGCCAAGATGGGCAGCCACTTCCTTCTGTTTGAATCCTGCAAAAAACAGCATGTATGCTATCTCTTGCATCACACGGTCATTATAATATGATGCCACTGCCTCTGCCACATTCATAAGCATTCCCTCCTCCTTATCGGTAGAGCGGACATACTCAAGCACCACGTCTGACGACTCCTCTGCCTGATGCTCAAACTCCTTATTATATGCCTTCAGAGCATCAAGAACCACGAAATGAAAGCCTTTAACCATCCATGTTGACAGTTTCATATCTTTAGGTTTGTCAAGCAGTGGCTTGAAATGATGCGTAAGCAACTGGATATAATAATCATGGGCCAGGGAATAGAAGTCTAAGCCTGATTTGGCATGCAGATGATACTTGCTGTCAAAAATATTATACGCACGTCGGCAGTAACCATAGAAATACTCTTTGGTTACGTCCTCATCAAACAACAGAAAACCGTTTAATATCATTTCATCAGGCCTGCTTCTCATATTCCTCTGCTTTTCATCCACTGCAAAGTTATCTTTTTTTTCTGAAAAAACACTTTTTTATTTCTTCCAACTTAATTTTTTTATGAAAAAGTTCTTCTTAATTAATAGAAAGAATTTCGAACAAGTATTTTATTCACTAAAAACAAGCAAGATATGGCTATTAAGATTTTCAAGAAGAAGACCGAGACAACTATCGTGGAAAAGACTACTACAACCATTGGCGATCCTGAGGGCAACAACCTGAAGAATATCGCTCCAAAGAAGATTGGCATGCTCGACATGATAATAGCATTCGACACTACAGGTTCAATGGCTGCTTATATCGAGGATGTGCGCCGACAAGTGGCTGACCTCATACCACGTCTTTTCAAGGACAATGACGACTTGCGTCTTGGCATTGTGGCCTTTGGCGACTATTGCGACATGGAAAGCAAGCATGATTTCGGGGACGCTTACCAATGCCTGCCGCCAACCAACAACGAGAATGACATTATCAAGTTCATAAGGAACACCAAAGACACTTCCGGCGGTGATGGTGACGAGTTTTACGAACTGGTAATAAAGAAGATTGTAGAAGAAACACCATGGCGCCATGGTTCCACACGCAGCATTCTGCTTATATCAGACGCAGAGCCGCATGAGTTGGGATATACATACATGGATTACGTAGTAAATAATCAGATTGACTGGAAGCAAGAGGCAAAAAGGGCTGCCAAGAGTCGCATTAAGATTGACACCGTTACAATCAACCCGTTGCCATGGTACAAGGAACTATCTGCCATGACAAACGGTATCAGTGTTCCATTCTCTGCCAGCCACTACACCTCAGACCTCATCATGGCCAGCACAATGGCACGAGGTTCACACAAGCAGCGCATCATGTTCGACAAGATGGCATCAGAGTGCAGCTCGCCATGCATGGCGAGCATCTATGAAAGCTACCGAAACGAGAGGGAGGATATATAACTTTATCTGGAGGTATTCTGAAGCAAAACTAATGTCTTTTATCTCCCTCTATCTTCATCTAACTTCATTTACCTCCTTCTACTAGTTGAATACACAAACCATAACTGCACCACTTACGACATCTAAGTGGTGCAGTTACATTTACCAAATGGCATGTTTATCATTTACTTGCGAATACGAAATCGTGAATTTCACACAAAGACCTTTCTGCCGTGTTCGACTTCATTACAAAGAAAAGAGCCTTCTTGCCCCGCATTTTCGACAGCCCGGAGACATCGGCCTCCAGTTCTGTCTTTATTTGTTTCATTGCCGATGTCAATGACATACTGCCAATTTTCACCCCTCCCCTACTCACGTAAGGACTGTTCACCCAAATCTCTATTGTGGCATCAATACCTGCCGGCACCACGTTCATGAGCAGTTGCAAATTGTCAACACCGTGGGTATGGTCAAAGTTGAAATACTTGTAACCTACTATAGAACCATCTGTGTTGTTCACTACAGGATTATGGTTCACCGAAAGGTCATAATGATTGCCTTTGGGTATGCCATCCAAGCGACGTGGAGCCACATACGAACCATAGAATATCTTGTTTGGCCATTGGTGGACAGCCGGTTTCGGACCTGTGTAATAACAAGCTATGCCGGCGGAGTGGCGTTTTAGCGGGTTCAATCCTTCCGTGCGGAAACCTTCAGAGTTATACTCGGCTTCGGAAATCGAAACCCTGCCGTCTGGACCTTCAGTAACCTCGACCTCTATCGGCGCAACCATAGCTTGACGAGAATACTCATCCAGGCCCACTTGGCGATGATAGAATACCCACCACTTGCCGTTTATCTCGCAGATGCTGCCATGCGTATTGCCATTGGGATGGGCTGTAAACATAGGCACACCGTTTTCATCCAAGTCGCGGCCACGACCGTCTATTATCGTGCCTCCATAGACAAACGGACCTAACGGAGAGTTTGAGTAGGAATATGCCAAGGTATAGTTGGATGCCGGCAAACCAAATTCGCCTTCGCCTGTATGGCGACTATATATCAGCACATACTTGTCCTTTATCTTTCGCATCGACGAAGCTTCAAAAAAGCGATAGATGCCTGGTTCGCTTTTGCTGTTAAAGAACTTCTCAAGAACTGGAGTGCCAGGTTTTACGGTTGCCATTGTCTGCGGGTCTAATTCTGCAGCATAGACATCCTTAAAGCCCCAATAGCCATATACCCTACCGTCATCATCTATGAATACGGCAGGGTCGAAACCTAGTACCCCAACGGTCTCGTTAGGTTTTTCTGCATTCCAGTTGATTACTTCAAACGGACCGTCCGGACGTTTGCTCTTTGCCACCATGCCGTTGCGCCCGCCTCCTTGATTGTTCGGGTAAAGGTAATACGTCTTTGTGCCATCGCTCTCGGTCTTCTCCACCACGTCAGGAGCATAAAGAACATCTCCCCACTTCTCCTTATGCAAATACTGTCCCTTAGCATTCTTTGCCACCTCGAATATCACACCATCATAGCGCCAATGGTCAATGCTGTCGAGAGAAGCCGACCACGTAACCAATTCTCTTCCACAATAACCAGTAATCATCGAGTCATGCGAACCATATATATACACACGCTTCTTTCCCGGATTGTCCGGATCATCAAACACATACGGTTCGCCATCAGGTATATACTCCCACATTGGCAGATATGGGTTTTGAGCCGAAGCACCAATCTGTGTCGACATCAATACCGCTATCGCACATAGGCATTTCTTCCATTTTTTAGTAAAGCATTTCATAATATACAGGTACAATAAATTTCAGCAACAAAGATACTCATTTTGATTGAAAACACCAAAGTTATGCAATGGATTACTTTATGCTTAAAAATAACATTCTAAGTGTTAAAAACCAGTAAGTAGGCTTCTGACTGACAGTTTTTGGCGCACTGACTGGCAGTTTTTGGCCTACTTACTGGCAGTCAGCGCGCCACTTACTGAAAATGAACGACCAAAAACCTGCTGCAAAATTATATTCCGAAGACAAGATTTCTGTATCTCCGCACGCGAGATGCAGATTGTTTTTGGTAATGTTAAATCTATAGTATAGGGCGAAAGCGTATTATAAGAGAGAATAAAAAATAAAATAATAAGAATAGTAAAACTATTTATTTAATTAATTAAATTTTTAAAAACAT
>JAFQQY010000045.1 GCA_017410365.1 Prevotella sp. | reverse complement strand
TTGCTTGTCGGATTCTCTTCACTAGCTCCGCTCTCAGGAGGCTTTGCGCCTCCTGCCGCTTAGGCAAACCTCCGCTGTGTTTTTCATGATTTTAAGGCTTGCGCCACACTACGGATTTTGCACTTCTATCTTGAACTTAGGCACAACACTACAAAATCAAAGAAACACATACAAAAAAAGTGTCGTACAACTAAACGTGTACGACACTTTCTATTTACGAGGTAAAATAATCTACTACACTTTGATCTCAACCTCAACACCGCTAGGCAACTCAAGCTTCATCAAAGCATCAACGGTCTTAGCTGTAGAGCTGTAGATGTCGATGAGACGCTTGTAGTCTGAGAGTTGGAACTGCTCACGTGACTTCTTGTTAACGAATGTTGAACGGTTCACTGTGAAGATGCGCTTGTGTGTTGGCAATGGAATAGGACCACTTATAATTGCGCCTGTTGCCTTAACTGCCTTAACAATCTTCTCTGCTGACTTGTCAACCAACTTGTGGTCGTAAGACTTCAGCTTGATTCTGATTTTCTGACTCATAATCTTTAATTTTTATTGATTTATTGTTTTTATTTTTCTATGCCGCTAAAGAGTCATTTGCTCAACGGCATCTATTTGTTATGCTTTAATTGAATGCCTAATGCCTAATCAAACTATACTAAATTTTGCGTAGCAAATTAAGCATTAAGCATACACATTATGCATTAAATTACACGAGATCTGCACGACCTTTAACTTCCTCGAGCACAGCCTTAGCGATTGCGCTTGACAGAGGAGCGTGGTGTGAATACTCCATTGAACTTGTTGCACGACCAGAAGTGATTGTACGGAGAGCTGTCACGTAACCGAACATTTCTGACAATGGTACCTTAGCCTTAACTACACGTGCGCCACTGCGAGCCTCATCCATACCCTCAACCTGACCACGACGCTTGTTCAAGTCGCCGATTACATCACCCATGTTCTCTTCTGGTGTGATTACCTCAAGCTTCATGATAGGCTCCATCAATACAGGGCCAGCCTTTGGACAACCGTTCTTGTATGCATTCAGAGCTGCAAGTTCGAATGACAACTGGTCAGAGTCTACTGGATGGAATGAACCATCTACCAAAGTTACCTTCAAGCTATCAACTGGATAACCACCGAGGATACCGTTCTTCATAGCGTTCTCAAAGCCCTTCTGTACTGAAGGAACGAACTCCTTAGGAACGTTACCACCCTTAACCTCGTTAACGAACTGCAAACCGCCCTGAGTATAATCCTCATCAACCGGACCGATGTTAACGATGATATCAGCGAACTTACCACGACCACCAGACTGCTTCTTATATACCTCACGGAGATTTACAGTCTTAGTGATTGCCTCTTTGTAGTTAACCTGTGGCTTACCCTGGTTACACTCCACCTTGAACTCACGCTTCAGACGGTCAATAATAATATCGAGGTGAAGCTCACCCATACCTGAGATAATTGTCTGACCGCTCTGTTCATCTGTGCGAACTGTAAATGTTGGGTCCTCTTCAGCAAGTTTTGCAAGACCATTATCAAGCTTAGCAATGTCTGCCTGGCTCTTTGGCTCTACTGCGATTGAAATCACAGTATCAGGGAATGTCATAGATTCAAGCACAATTGGATATGCTTCGTCACAGAGTGTATCACCAGTACGGATATCCTTAAATCCTACACCAGCACCGATATCACCTGCATCGATTGACTCCATTGGAATTTCCTTGTTTGAGTTCATCTGGAACAGACGGCTGATACGCTCTTTCTTGCCAGAACGTGCATTGTGTACGTAAGAACCAGCAACCACCTTACCTGAGTAAACGCGGAAGAACACAAGGCGTCCCATATATGGGTCTGTAGCAATCTTGAATGCGAGAGCAGAAGTTGGCTCGTTCTCGCTTGGCTTGCGATGCTCCTCCTCCTCTGTCTGAGGATTTGTACCTACGATATCCTCGATATCCAGTGGTGATGGAAGGAATGCACATACATAGTCGAGCAATGGCTGAACACCCTTGTTCTTATATGAAGAACCACATACCATTGGAGTACAAGCCATAGATACAGTACCCTTACGGATAGCAGCAATGATTTCTTCGTTTGTGATAGACTCTGGGTCATCAAAATACTTCTCCATCAGAGCCTCTTCATACTCAGCAGCAGCCTCAAGAAGCTTGTTGCGGTACTCATCACACTCATCCTTCAAATCAGCAGGAATTTCCTCTACTGAATACTGAGCACCCATTGTCTCATCATGCCAGTAAAGAGCCTTCATTCTAATAAGGTCAACAACACCCTTAAAGTTCTCCTCGGCACCGATTGGCACTTGCAGAACTACTGGGTTTGCACCAAGAATGTCCTTCATCTGCTGAACTGTCTCAAAGAAGTTAGCACCAGAACGGTCCATCTTGTTTACATAACCAATACGTGGAACGTTGTACTTGTCTGCCTGACGCCATACTGTCTCAGACTGTGGCTGGACACCGTCTGCTGCAGAATATGTTGCAACAGCACCATCAAGAACACGAAGTGAACGCTCTACCTCAGCGGTAAAGTCAACGTGTCCCGGAGTGTCGATCAAGTTAATCTTAAAGCTCTTGTTATCGTATGTCCAGTTACATGTTGTTGCAGCAGATGTGATAGTAATACCACGCTCCTGCTCCTGTGCCATCCAGTCCATAGTAGCGGCACCGTCATGCACCTCACCAATCTTGTGAGTCTTACCTGTATAGAACAGGATACGCTCAGAAGTAGTGGTCTTACCGGCATCGATGTGTGCCATGATACCGATGTTACGAGTCAATTTTAAGTCGCGACTTGCCATTTTCTTCTTACCTTAATTAAATTATTAGAATCTGAAGTGAGCAAATGCGCGGTTAGCCTCAGCCATACGGTGCATATCTTCCTTACGCTTGAATGCTCCACCCTGATTGTTGAATGCGTCCATAATCTCTGCTGCGAGCTTGTCAGCCATTGACTTACCGCTACGCTTGCGAGCATACTGAATCATGTTCTTCATTGAAATGCTCTCCTTACGGTCAGGACGAATTTCTGTTGGAACCTGGAATGTAGCACCACCGATACGGCGGCTCTTAACCTCCACCTGTGGAGTGATGTTATCGAGAGCTGTCTTCCATATTTCAAGTGAAGACTTCTCTTCATTGCTCATCTTAGCCTTTACTGTTTCAAGTGCGTTGTAGAAAATCTCATACGACTTTGACTTCTTTCCGTCGTACATCAGATGATTTACAAACTTTGAGACCTTTTGGTCGTTGAATACGGGATCTGGAAGGATCACGCGCTTCTTTGGTTTTGCTTTTCTCATTTTGTTTTTGAATGATTTAATTCTGCTTGGGGCTGTTTTTATTGTTCTTCAACACCCGCACCCGGGCATTTACTCAACCTTTTGTAACAATTCTCCAGCAAAACGGATTAATAAATAAATTGTCTATCGGCTATTGTAACCTTCTCCGGTTATTACTTCTTAGCCTTTGGACGCTTAGCACCGTACTTTGAACGACGCTGTGTGCGGTTTGCTACACCTGCGGTATCAAGAGTTCCGCGAACGATGTGGTAACGTACACCTGGGAGGTCCTTAACACGACCACCACGAACGAGCACGATTGAGTGCTCCTGCAAGTTGTGTCCTTCACCTGGGATGTAAGAGTTTACTTCCTTCTGGTTTGTTAAACGAACACGGGCAACTTTACGCATTGCCGAATTAGGCTTCTTAGGTGTTGTTGTGTATACACGAACACAGACACCACGGCGCTGTGGACATGAATCCAAAGCTGGCGACTTGCTCTTCTCAACAAGAACCTTTCTGCCTTTTCTTACCAATTGTGAAATTGTAGGCATAATTGTTTGATTTTTAAATTATTATATTATATTGTTTATTGTCAAATGTACATAATACACCCATATTTGGGCGCTTTTGGGGTGCAAAGGTATAAAACTTTATCCAAAACACCTAAATTATATAGAACAAAAAAACAAAAGCACTTTTTGATTTAACTTTATATAACATTATTAAACATAATTAACAAGATGCGAATTCAACAAGCAAGACAAAGTAATCATACAAAAAAAATGAGAAGACAATCGTGTATTGCCTTCCCATTTATATATTACTTGATTAAACTATTCTGCTGTCTCATCAACAACTTCAGCCTCTGGAGCATTCTTCATTACTGAAGCGATGCCATTGTCGCGTGAAGCTTCGCTTGAGTACATTTCGCTCTGACCGATCACCTGACCGTTACCTGCCTTCAGTACGAAATAAGGAGCACCGTTCTTTGCTTCCTTGCGCTCGAAGCGTGCCTCATCGGCAGCATTCTTCTTAACAGACTCGATACCATTCTTGCAGGCAGCCATTGTTGTATAACCCTCACTGCCAAGTATTTCCTGACCGTTTGTAGCCTTCAAACTAAACTGAAACTCTCCGTTCTTACGCTTTGTGATAACAAATTTTCCCATGTTTTCTTGTTTTTAGTTATTTGAAAAATGTAAGTTCTAAGGTTTAAGCTTCTCCTTTGCCGCCCACATTAAACGGAGCGATGGTTTTAGGTGCTTGTCTGTTTGCCGGCATCTGTATCTTACCGTATTCCTGTTCATACTTCACGATATTCTCGTTAAGTGCAGCCAGCAAACGCTTTGCATGCTCTGGAGCAAGAATAACACGGCTTGTTACCTGTGCTTTTGGCAATCCTGGCAATACGCATGCGAAGTCAACAACGAAGTCACTGCTTGAATGTGTTATAATAGCAAAGTTAGCATAGTTGCCCTTTGCAACGTCCTGGGGCAACTCGATCTGCAGCCCCTGCTTATTTTCATTTTCGTTCATACTATATATAATAATGTTTAATAAAGTCAGACAAAGATAACACTTTAATCTGTAATAGCAAAAAAAACTGTTATTTTTTTAGTTGTCCTCCTGTCAACCACCCTGTTAGACATAAAGACTGCCCCATTATTACCGTCCTTTTGAACGCAAAGACATATTTTAGGGGAGAAACAAGAACTGCCCCAGCCTGACAGCTGGAGCAGAACAAACATTTATGATATTTACCGCGGATTCGACTGATATTCACTCCGTCGCAGAGTCTTGTCGCTCAGTCGTAATTGCGTGCAACGCATCATACTAACGCCCTCACCCATAGGTGCATCCTCGAAGCTTCCATATATGCTATACGAGACACCGTCGAAACGGAAACGCGTACTGAAAGTAAAGGCCAACGGCTTGGAATAATCGAAAAAGCATTCCAAGTTCTCACAGTACACAGGCATCCTGCTGATACTGCCTCGACGGGTTACGTATGCCTCGTCAAGCACCAGCATGCGAGTGCTGTCCTGTTGCAGCATGTCAGTATAGCTCACCTTCAGGTTGAAATAGAGCGAGTCGTTCATGCGCGACTGCCACTGCACACTACCTTCGCGCGAGGGGTGCGAAGCAATGGAATCCCACACCTGCATGTCTATCAACCGGTCGCTGCCCTTCACCTCTTCCGGTTTTTCCGTGCTTTTCTCCACCATTTTCTCCACGTCACGCTCTATTTGCTTGCGGTCGGTGTATGGTCTTTCTATCAGCGAGTCTTCATTGGTCCAGATCCTATCTATGCCCTTGGCCTTGCCTATGCTGTCAACAATCTGCTGCGTCTGCATCGGCGACAATGCATCCCTCTTGCCTGCCGGTGGCGTAGAGACGCAAGCCATGAGCAGCGCAACTACCACAATGAGCACGACATTCGTTTTTCTTTTCTTCATCATTGCTCCTGTTTTGTGGTTATCGTTGTTCCGCCAGCAGTTATTCCTTCTGCCGACACATTCAGTTTCTTGCTGAATCCGTTATTATAGAATTCAATCTCAGCCTGTCCCTTCTCGTCGGTCCGAACGTCCGGATTCCAATACACCGTACGCCTATAATCGGTCTGCTCTGGCAGCGGCATGTTGCCATAGTCAGGCGAATAGAATTCTGTTGGCTTGGTATATCCTTGGAAATTGATACGGAAACCGAGATACTCAGGTTGGGCTACATTATTGGCATATTTCTGTTCTGACACAAAATTAAAAATCGATGTTGATGGCAATGACAAGCTATCGCGGGTTCCTGCATTTCCACCATAGAGTCCGCCATTGTAAATTTGACTGCGGTTGTCTATATCTGCATAGAGATACATTTTTGTAAAATTTTTGTCTGACGGGAAAAACTTCACATTCTTTGGGAGCAGTTTCTCGTCGCCCACTCCGGTGTGATACGTCAAGAATGTGCCATCAACACTCAAACCATCATAATAAGTAGAGTTTCCACCATCAAGGCCAAAGATATATAGCAGTTCTCTCAATCCATAATAATGAGGGCAATCTTCCAAAGTCTTACGTATGTAGGTTTCCGCCAAGGGTACATTGTCCCTATATGAAGGGCTGAGGGATGTTGCATACCAATTAGTGGTTTTGCTAATATCTATATAGTTGTCCCTATAAACAGGACTAAAGGATGTTGAATAGTCAGGACGTATAAACTCCCCTGTCTGTCCACTCATACGTATGCTCTCGCTCTCCATCTGGTTGAACCACGAGTAACTCTGCCTGTCAATATACCAGTCATGATTTCTGGAATACGGAGTATGATACTCTGCCATGTCGCCAATAATATTCGACAGCCAAGACATCATCTCGTCAACCTTGAGCACCGCCGTTGGTTTTGTATGGCGGATGTCTTTCCATCGGCGGCGTTTGTTTTTCGTCACCTCATTAATGACATAGGTTTGACTTAGCGGATCGTAATAAACAAACTTGTTGTAATTCTTGGGCACAGCCATGAAACCTTTTCTGAACATGTTTTCGTCCCATGGGTCGTTCAGTGCTGCAGTCTCGTAATAGCCGTAGTTCTTGGGGAGCGGCGAGAATTGGTTGAGAGGTTCGATGTGTTTATCTATAAGGAATTTGGGGCGTCTTCTCTTTAGCATTGAGAAAAGATGACCTGCCACGCCAGCCTTTGCGTCTCCTATTTCTTCCGCACTATGCTTATTTAGCGTCAGTGACAATTTGCCTTTGTCGTATATGCCTGGCAACATGAAATAGAATGTTCCATCTTTTCCCACCTGTACCTCACCGTTAAGTATCAGGCCTTTGTCGGTAATTAGTTCCGAATAAACCCAAATGCTGTCCTTTAGATGCTTCCACCAGCCAAAGGAATGAAATCCTCTGTCACGCCATAGTCTGCCACGGAACATCAGCGATTTTTCTACGGCAAACAGAGGCTTGAAGTCTTCAACGCCCATCATCTCGTCATAGTCGTAGCGGGTCCAGCCCTGCACCATCATCAGCATATCGAGCGCATTACGGTGTTCTGCATCGTCTGCCTCAAAGTAGTAGGCAGGATGCGGGATGAATCCTTTCACCTCCGACGACAGGAGCAGTCCCGACAGAATATTGCCTGTGTCGTAGGTCCGCTCACGAGTGTTGTCATCGGTCACAGATACGGAGAATGTCTGTTCCTCCGCCACCGGTTTGCCGTCGGCATCAGCCAGTTGGAAGCGCACGCCCACCTTGTCGTAGGGTGCCACCTCGGCAGTATCTAATCGGGTCTGCAGGTTGTATCCTTTCATGTCGCCATTGTCAACGAATATCATTCGCTGCGCCAGTGTCTTGCCGTCCTCGTCAAACAGGGTAACGATGTTTACGCCTGTTGTCAGCGACGACTTGTCCAGAACGACGTGCGCCTTGCGCATCTGTCGCAAATCCAGCATGTCGAAATATTGCGACCTGCCACGACAGGTTATGCTCAGGCCGAGCTTCCTGCCGTCGGTCTTGTCGTTGCGTGAGACAATGGTCTTCACCTGATTGCCGTTGTTGAAAACATTGAGCACATATCCCTTCCGCTTCGACTTCGGCAGTTTGAATGTATAGTTCTTGCCGTTGTAGGTCAGTTTGAGTTTCAGTCCGTCTGCCAGCAGTTCGTCGTCATCAACTTCTTCTGGCGTAACGTGGAACACGCCCCTACCGGCATAGTCGGTCTTGAAATATCCTATACTGTCGCCGCGCCTCACCAATGCACCTGCCACATTGAGAGTTCTGCCTGCTGAATTGTGCGCCTGGAAAGCCACTCGCGTAGAAATGCCGTGAACCATATTGCCGCCCTCTGGATAGAAGTCTATCATTAACTTATCCCTTTCCGACATTACCAGTTGTGATGTCGCTTTTGCCTGTTGAGGAATGAGTTTTTTGTGATACTGGCCACTATCTACCTGTTCATATACAGGAAACACCCTGCTGAACACACTGGCATTGCCTTTCAGGTAGTGCTGGAAGCGCGGACCGTAATGAAACCTGATGTCTCTGCCGTGCAGTCGGCGCCATCCGTGCTTGTCGCCCGATGCGAAGTTGAGCATCCACTGCGTATAGGCTCGCACCTCGTAGAAACCGGCATTTATCGTGTCGTTGAGCAGAAAGGCGCCTCTTGCCTGCCCGTCTTCTATCTTCAGTTTTTGGGTTTCTATCGGATAGCCCAAAGGGTTGAGCAGTTCTACATAGAGTATGCGGCTCACGTCGGTGGCACGGAAATCGTCGTCGTTCACCACGTATGCCTTATACCAAATCTGTTCTCCTTTATAATAAGAGGTATTGTCGAAGTGCAGATAGACGCGCTCGCGGGGATACTTGATGCTGAAGCGGTCGAACATCGTCTGCCTTGCCATCAGCATTGAGTCAATGTTGTCTGCCCTTGCCGTTCCGAGCAGGGAGCACATCGCAATGGTTAGAATTAGTAGAATCCTCATAACTTTCATGTTTTTATGATGCAAAAGTAAGGAAAAAGCAATAGCAAACATAATTTTTCACTTCACAAAAACTTCACAAATTTTGGTTGATTCGATGAAAACGGGATTTTCCAAGCAAAAAACCGCCATTTCATCGGGAAATGCTCTTTCGTCGAGGAATCAGTTGCGTTGCCGTCAATACGGGAACAGGCGGATAAAGGAGTTCAAATCATCGGCTGCACCGTCTTTATTGAACATCTTAAAATATAAACGCTTGCGCATGTTCGTTACCGCCTGCTGCGTGCGACAGAGCATGTTGGCTATCTGACTATTGTTGAAATCGACCTTTATCAGACAACAGACATAGAGTTCTTGCGATTTGATTTGAGGGTAGAACTGTCGCAACTGACCAACGAAACCGTTTGCATTGGCATCAAGAAACTCTTCCAACTGTTGCCAGAGGGCATCGTCGGCAACTGCCGAATTGGCTGCACACTGGACAAGGCGGTCGTAAAGTGCCGTTGTTCGGAAGGCACCTGCCAACTGGGCTTGCAGCGACTGGGCATCGCGCGCCATACTGAGGCGATGCTGCTCCTGTTCGCGGTTCAGCGTGAGCAACTGCTCCTGCAACAAGTCGTTCTTGCTCTTAGCCTGCGCTATCTCCGCGTTAAGTTTCTCAATGTTTCTTGTGGCCTCGTCGATATACTGCTGACTGCTGCGCTGCATCATCTGCCGTGCCGCCTCATACTGCTCTGCCTTGCGCTTAAGTCGGTTGTTGCGATGCTTCATAAAGACAACAACCACGGCTATCAGCACCACAGACACGATGATGACTATCGCCACATGCAACTGCAAGCGGGCATTTTCACGCTCCACCGACAACTGATTGGCCAATGCTCCTGTAAGATTGGCATTCTCCTTCTGCATTATTATAGCAGAAGAATCAATCATAGCCGCACACTCCATGGCACAGGCATAAGCCTCTGGGTAGTCACCTTCTACATATTTCATCTCGCCAAGATACATTGCTGCACCGGCACGGGTGTTCACATTGCTGCTCTCCATACTTCTGCGCAAGAATATTTCGGCAGAATCGCTCTTGCCCACAAGATGATACATCCTGCCAATGGCAAGTGCCAACGCTCCATGATTGTAGCACTCAGGTTTCTTCTCTGCAAGCAGCGACACCAAGCGACGGGCCATGTCGCTTCTGTCTATGTCAACAAGCAATGAAATATATTCTGGATATACCTGTTCAGTAAGGTCAGTAAGACTTGGCGAACGCATTATCAGCGAATCGGCTTTCATAAAGCACAGCAGACTACTGTCTCTGTTGCATGTCATCTTATAATAGCGTGCCATGTCGCGCAATGAATAAATCATCATGGTCGTATCTGCCTGTTCCATGGCCATTGTCAATGTTTTTTCAAAAAAAGGAAGCGCCTTGGCATGTTCACCATGATTAAAATGCAGATGGCCGATATTGCTGCATGCCAATGCTGCCCAACGCGACTTGCCTCCACCTGCCTCTTGCGCCTTCAGGTAGCAGCGCATGGCATCAGCTTGACGGTTCAAGTCTGAATAAACTCGCCCAAGAAGATAGTTAGCCATATCTTGGTCAGCGCCGTGTCGGTTTGAGTAGTCTGCAGCCCACTCCATATCCTCCGTCGACCTGTGCATCTCGTAGCATTTGTCTTTGGCCAATGTTGTCAGAAGGATATAGCGGGCACGATAACCGTCACTCTGACTGCATATATATGCAGAATCGGCACGTAACTCAAGCAGTACGCGCTCTGGATAACTGTCAACAGCCTTCTCTGCTGTCTCAAGCTTACGGGCTATTTCATTGTTGCTGGTGCAAGCCACAAGCAACAAAACGGTTATAACAAGACCCTGCAATTGCTTCATAACAAATGCAAAGATAATAGAAAAAAGCGTATCTGCGAAAAGAATATGAACAAAAACTCCTAACTTTGCAGCATGAAAATCATGCTTATAGTCATAGGAAGTATCGCTTTGGCACTGGGCATCATGGGCATCTTCGTGCCATTGCTGCCCACCACCCCATTTCTTCTGCTTGCTGCGGCGTTGTATTTCCGCAGTTCACCACGACTATACGAATGGCTGCTCAGCCAGAAGCATCTGGGACCATATATCCGCAACTTCCGCGAGCATAAAACCATACCACTGAGGGCAAAGATTATCTCCGTCTCAATGGTATGGCTCACCTTATTATATTGTGCCTATATTCTACACGAACAGCCATGGTTCAGTGCCCTGATGATAGCATTGGCCATAGCCATTACCTGGCACATACTTTCTTATAAGACACTCAGATGATTAGACAGTTGTCGTAGTGCTTGCTCAACTCGTGCACAGCCTCTATGGCACCAGGCATAGGGTCCAACAGCGAGAAGATGCCACACCTCGCTTGTCGGCATTGTTTGAGCGCGACTCTATGAAGTCGCCTATTTTCTTCTGTGCCACAGCCGAAGCCGATGTCATCAGCGCCGCGGCAAATATCTTAGGCGACAAAGCAAAATGATGAAATGAGGAAATGGGGAAAAGTGGAAAACGCTAGCACTAGTTTTAGTAACAATAAATAAAAAACTTATGGAGAAAATTGTAAGAATCCTAGAACAGTCTTCGCTATAGAATTTAACATGTCTTGATTTAGGTCAATATAAAAAATCACATTTCACATTTTGCATTTACTGTTTTCGGAAAAAATCATAAATATTTTATATTATATATATTATTATAATAATATATATAATATAAAGGTTGAATCCACATAAAATGCAAAATGCAAAATGCAAAATGTGAAAAATCCCGGAACCCCTCTATATCTCCCTGCTGCACGCATTTTTCGCTATTTTCTGCAAAAACATATTTTCTCTCTGTCACACACATTTTTTGCATTTGCGAAAACAGCCTCAATAATTACAGCCACGGCTGTCGTATTAATAAAAACGGCGGCGGGATTTTGACAGAAAGACATGTTTTTTTGACAGAAAGACAGATTTTTTTGACAGAAAGACAAGTTTTTTTTTGACAGAAAGACAAGTTTTTTTTTGACAGAAAGACATGTTTTTTTGACAGAAATCCCTCAAATCCCCAAATCCCCAGACACAAAATTTTAAAATCAGAAATCCCTTAAATCCCAAAATCCCTAGAGAGAAAAATTATCCTTAAATCCCAAAATCCCTAGAAGATTTACCTGACAATCCCCACCTAACCTCCCCTTACTACGGGGAGGGACATGAATAGCTTGCCAGGCATATGTCCTCTAACTCCCTCTAACTTCCTTTAACTTCCTCTAACTTCTTTAAAAAATAACTTCCTTTAACTTCCTCTAACTTCTTAAAAAACACCCCTACGGCTCCCCCAAACCCTCAAATATCAACTTCACTTGCGCAGGCGTAAACGTGCGCGAACGCAGGCAGGCAAGATGATTCAAAGACGGCTGAAGCAACAGCCACTGCTGCAGCTTGCGCCATCACCAATAATTGTTAATACGTTTTCTATTACTTCTTGCTAAGTGAGAGAATCACGGTGAAGGTATCGAAGGTAGTCAAGAATTCGGTTTCCAGCTCCTTGATTTGCGCTTCGGTCATCTTCAGGCCTGTGTTTTCCTTTTCGATGAGTTCTACAAAACCACCCATCCAAGCCGCTTGCTTCGGAATGATGATGAAGAGGCGGTCGCCGTCCTCGTCCGGGAAAGCAGTGGCATTTACCTTATATACTTCGCTACCTTCGTAGAGGTTGAACACAAGGTTGTTGCCATTGAGGGTGTAATTCTTGTGCTTGGTTTCGCCACCCATTTGGTGTTCCAACTTGCCATCGGCTGCAAAAGTAGCATCGGCAAAGAATGCTTTCGATGCTTCGATGAAGCGTTCACCGTGCAACATCTCTACCGGAATGGAGTTCTTTCCTTGGAAAGTGATACCTTCAGGAAGTTGAAGAGCGGTTTTGCCTGCTTCAGCATCTACTCTCACTGCAGAGTTCAGATAGGTGTATTTACCGGCAATGTCGAAAGATTCCTTTACGCGATAATTAACACGGTCGCCCGTTGCATCATTCCTCATTTGTATGAACTTATCTGCGGTAACTTCGATTACCTCCGTCTTGGTCACACTCTCACCATCTTCTACATACTCACGAGTCAGCTTGTTGCCTTCCATTCGATAAGTACCTCTTCGTTCTCTCCAACCATTGCTTACTCCATAACCCACCTGAGAATAAGAGTTGTCCGACTCAAAAACCAGATACATGCTCGATTGTGGAGTAAAGTCGAACCATTGTCCCACAATCAGCTGCGGATAGTCCTTATAAGGATCCACATCCTCTGCAGCATTGTATTCGCCAGTCTTCGAGAGGCTGAGCACTACGGTAAAGGTTTCGAAAGTATCCATAAACTCTTTTTCGAGCGCTGCAACCACTTCGTCAGTTATTACGTTGGCTGGATTTTCCTTGCGGATGACATCCGCCAAACCACCTACCCAAGCTTCCTGCTTCGGAATGATGATAAAGAGACGGTCACCATCTTCGTCCGGGAACGAAGTAGCATTCAGCTCATGACCCTTATTGAGTTCGAACGAGAGGTTGTTGCCATCGAGCGCATAGTCCTTGTACATCACAGTACCATCTACGGTATGTCTCAACTTGGCATTCGGTGTAAACATGGCATCGGCAAAGAAAGACTTCATTTGCTCTACGATGCGGTCGCCGTGCAATGCTTCTACCGAGATAGTGTTCTTTCCTCCAAAGGTGATGCCTTCCGGAAGCTTCATTTCAGTCTTACCTTCGACTGGAACTACTCGAACCGCTGAATTAAGATAGGTATAGTTACCTTTGATGTCGAAGAATTCTCTTGCGCGATAGGTGATTTTCTCTTCCATATCAGGATTTGCATCATTAGATTTAATCTTCAAGAAGTCGTTAGTAATTTCAACCTCTTGAGTAATAACTCTATTTTCTCCTTCTGCAACAACGGATGAAATAATTTTATTTCCTTCTACTCGATATGTTCCTTCTAACTCAAACCAACCCCAATCGGTATCAAGCCCAGTTGACTTTAAAGTGCCATCTGCCTGAAAATCTTGAAATATACTTACTTCTGGTGTAATATTAAACCACTTACCCACGATCAGTCGGGAGTATTCCTTCTCCAACTCCTTTAAATAATCGTCGTCGTCATCGCTACAAGCACTCATAGCGAAGCCGAGTATCACAGCCATAATGGCCATACCTAAGATTCTGAATGTCTTCATTGCTTTAATGTTTTTAAATTAATATTGACAAGTTTGTATGTTATTTGTTTAATTCTCCTAATTTCTCGCCCATCAGGATATGCTGCCAACCATTATCGTCATTAGCCGGTGCAGTGAGCTTGAAGTTGGCTTTCTCCTGGAACACCAGAACGAAATCGGAGCCACCGAACAGGAAGTAACCCAGCATGTCGCCCTTCTCAACTCTGTCGCCCACCTTGAGGTTCTCCTCGAAGTTGATGGATGCCACCTGCGACATACCGATGGGCATCACTGCCACGAGGCCATACTCCTCGGTCTCGACGATAGCCAAGCCGCGTGTCTCTACACTCTGCCAACCGGGTACCGAGCAATCGACAACGTATTGCTGCAACTCGGGTTCCCAAGTGATGCTTCCGCCCAGCGCATCGTCGCCGGGGATTACACGCAGTTCCTTGAGTACACCGCTCACGGGGAAATGGTAGCGATGGTAGTCGTTCACGTTCAGGAAGGCGTGGTAGAAGGTACCACCTGCAAAGGCTTCGCAATAGGGGCTTTCGGGAGAGATGAGGTTGCGCACGGAATTGAACACGCGTGACTTGACGGCAATCTTGCTGTCGGTCACGATATACGAATCCTCATCAATGGCCCATACGCCCTGTGGCTCACTGTCGCAAGGCGATGCAATCACGGCCTCGTTGTCAGGCTCGGCAATGGGACGCTGGTCGGGCGAAGCGAGGCGACGGGCAAAGAAGTCGTTGAACGAATGCCAGTTTGAGGGGTCCTCGTACCAGCCGTTGGTCATCCCCAACTCCTCCTGCACCATCATTAGCTCTTCGTACTCCTTGTTCCACGACTCGGTGGAAGAGAGGTAATTGCCCCACGACTGGCAATACTTGACAAGCCAGTTGCGGTAAGGCTCGGTGTACTGCACCGAGGCGGTGAAGAGGTCCTTGCCCTCTAATGACTCCAGCGGCATGCAGTTGATGAAGTAGCAGTAGCAGAGTGCCTGATACATGCGTCCGAAGATGGTGGGCTGGCCGGGACAGAGGATTACATCCCACGGCATCACCTTCTGAGAGTAGTCAACGAAGTCGTAATACTCCTCCAACGACTGCACGGGGTTGGTCTTCTTGTCGGGGTTGATACTCTTGCCCTTCTCGATGGCCTCGGTCAGCAGCGATTTCAGTTCGCTGTTCTCCTCTACCATCTGAATCAGTTCCATGGTGGTTTCACTATACCCCTTGTCTTGGTATTTCTGTTTCACACCGCATGATGCTAAGCCCACCAAGAGGCAAAGCATCAACATCAGGTTCAATTTCTTCATCATAATTGTAATAATATTGTTAATCCATTAAAACTCTACTTTCTCTCCTCGCTTCATCCGCTCGCGCATCTCCGAGGCAATGGTGAACATCGCATCACCGCTGGAGTTGAGGGCGGTTTCTATAGAGTCCTGTACCACACCGATGATGAAGCCTACCGCCACCACCTGCATAGCCACATCGCCCGAGATGCCGAAGAGTGAGCATGCCATAGGTATCAGCAACAGCGAACCGCCAGCCACGCCCGATGTGCCACAGGCACCCAAGGTGGCAATGATGCTGAGCAGCAAGGCACTCGCAAATGAGATGTCGACTCCCAAGGTATAGCAGGTGGCGAGGGTCATCACGGTAATGGTGATGGCCGCACCGTCCATATTGATAATGCTGCCAAGCGGGATGCTCACCGAATAGAAGTCCTTGTCAATGCCCATGCGCTTGCACAGCTCCATATTCACCGGGATATTGGCTGCCGAAGAGCGGGTAAAGAATGCACTCACTGCGCTCTCCTTCAGGCAACGCCACACCAATGGATAGGGGTTGCGTCGGAGCATACAGCCCACGATGATAGGGTTGAGCACGAGTGATACCAGCAGCATACAGCCCACCAGCAGCAACAGCAGTTTGCCGTAGGTGGTAAAGATTTCCAAACCACTCTGCGATACGGTGGTATAGACCAAACCGAGAATACCGAACGGGGTACATTGGATAATCCACGCCACCACCTTCGACACAGCATCGGCCCATTGGCGGAGGCTACCGATGGTCTGTTCGCTTGCCACCATCTTCAATGCTATACCGATGACTACCGCCCAGAAGAGGATACTCAGGTAGTTGGCATTGGCTATGGCGGTGACGGGGTTGCTCATCACGCTGCCGACAATGTTGCGGAACACATCGCCCAACGCTCCCGGCGCACTACCCGAAGCACCCTGCACATCGGCCAAGGCTATTCCCACAGGAAAGAGGAAACTAGCTACTACAGCCACTACGGCTGCCATCAGCGTGGTGAGCATATAGAGGGTGATGACAGTGCGGAAGCGGCTACCCAGCCCGGCACGAGCCGTTGCCACCGACGAGGTAACAAGCACGGCCACCAATACGGGTGCCATCGCCTTGAGTGCCCCCACAAAGAGGTCGCCCAACAGGGATATTGCACTAATGCCCGGCACGGTCAGTGCCAGCACGGAGCCTGCAACGATGCCGACGAAGATACGCAGCATCAAATTGGTCTGCTGCCACGCGCCGATGATAGCCTTCAGCGTTTTCATAGTCTTATGATAACAAGAATTTTTATGTGAGTGACAAAAGTACCTAAATCTATTCTGACTAAGAAATTGTCATTGTTGCAATTTTACAAAACTTCGTTGCAATTTTACAAAAAAAGAGGAAATAGCCCCTTTTATCAAAGAAATTGGGGATTTTGCTATTTCAGGTTATCAACGAATTCAGTCGGGGTCATTCCTGTGATCTTCTGAAAATTTCTCCATGCGGTGCTTCGCTGACGGTAACCGACATAGTTGAAAAGTTCATGAATATCTGCCTTTGGATTATCTTTCATTCTGGCCATGACATAGTCGATACGACGTTTGGTCATATACTCGACAAAAGTCATTCCTGTGTTTTGTTTGAAGGCTTCTCCTATATATGTACGGTTTGAATCCAGCAGTTCTGACAGAGAACTAAGGCTCAGATTCGGATCTCTCCACTTCTCATTGTTGTCCAATAAAAGGGTTATCTCTCCCCAAAGACCATCTTCTGTGGAGTCGCAATCGCAGGACTCTTCCTGTTTCAGGGCTGCCTGCGGTACAAGCAGACGCTCTCTCAACTCATACCAAGCCACAGACAGGAAGAGTGATATCCACACAATCTGATGGGCAAGCACGAGAAAATAGGCGTGAAACATCTGTATGGCGAAATGAAGCAGACCAATCAGGCAGAATCCGCAGGAGTAGAACGTTATGAACCTCTTGTCGGCGCTGCTCTTCCGCCAGTCATATGGCACAAGAAAAAGAGAGAAACAATAGAACAACATCACCATAAGTGAGAACAGTCGGAACCATACATTAAGTTTTCCGATATGCCGCCACAGGTCTGCATAAGTATATATAGGAGTATATTCAATGCCGGAACACATTCCCATAGCAACCAACAATATCAGAGGAGTAAACAGAAGCGCATAAACCCTGGCTCTGCTGATTGTCGGGCGGATTACCTCAAGTGGATACAGGAAGAATGCCATCTGTATGAGAATCGGCACAAAGGTATGCTCCGGCTCGAAGAATGCTCCGTCAGCCGTTGTGGTCTCCTGCCACGTACGCATGATGAATGTCAGAGCAAAGAACGCCGAGAACCAGCTGAATACGGCCCATATGATACGTGAATAATCTCCTGTTTCCTTTCGACGTTTCCACAGAAGAACACCACTGGTGACAAAAGTAACGGTCATAAAAGCCAAAAGAATAGTTGCTGTGTATTTCATAGGCTGTATGTCATTGAATAAACTGTTCATTCTTTTTTATTAGGGCATTTCGTATCATGTCGTGTGTGCCGCTACCGTCGGATACGTATTTAACGTGAGTTCGACGAATTTTAATTATCTGTAAATTTGGTGATTAGCGAAAATATTGTATCTTTATAGTGTCAATTACAAAGAATTACAAATAATAATCGCTATGCTCACCGCGGACAAAGTTACAGAATTATTCTGTATGGCAGATGATTTCTGCAAGTTTTTTGATAAGATGACAGCAAAATATACGCTGAAAAGTGGAAACAAGCGCCCATATCATCGTATACAGCTCATAACCAAGCTGAATTATCGTAAACATGTTGGGAGCTATTGCCGCATATTGTATGTTTCCGAAAAAGCCGTGTATCAATGTACAAAGGACATTGGATACACAGCAACGCTATTTTGAATTCATCGAACTGACGTTATATTACAAAAAAGCAAGGTGAACAAGACTGCCATTTGCTCATCAAAAGTGGTGCAGTTACGAGTGCCAAATGGCCCATTTACAAGTGCTAAAAGGCCCGTTTAGGTGTTGCAAACGGCCGTTTCAGAACTCTGAAATGGCGGTTTAGATTATGTCTAATGAAGAAAACTAAATCGGGTATTAAGGCAACCAAACAAAAAAAGGCAAGCACGAATGCCTGCCTTTTTCTATTATAAATTATAGGGATTAGTCGTTAGCTTCTGCTGGAGCTTCTGCGAAGTCGAGCACATTGCGGCGATTAGCAAGAATGCGGTCGTACTCTTCTTTTGAACCAACGATAATCTTTTCAAACTCACGCAAACCAGTACCAGCAGGAATGAGGTGACCACAAATAACGTTCTCCTTCATACCTTCCAGACGGTCTACCTTTCCGCGGATAGCTGCCTCGTTGAGTACCTTTGTTGTCTCCTGGAACGATGCGGCAGACATGAACGACTTGGTTTGAAGTGCAGCACGGGTGATACCCTGCAGAATCTGGGTAGATGTTGCTGGAACTGCATCGCGCACCTGAACAACCTTGAGGTCGCGGCGCTTCAGCGATGAGTTCTCGTCGCGGAGCTTACGGGCTGTTACTATCTGGCCAGCCTTCATATTCTCAGAATCGCCAGCGTCAACAACAACCTTCTTACCCCAGATGCGGTCGTTCTCCTCAGCGAAGTCGAGCTTGTCTACAACCTCCAACTCAAGGAATGATGTATCGCCCGGATCGTTGATCTGTACCTTGCGCATCATCTGGCGAACGATAATCTCAAAGTGCTTATCGTTAATCTTCACACCCTGCAGACGGTAAACGTCCTGAACCTCGTTAACGATATACTCCTGTACTGCTGTAGGACCCTTGATAGCCAAGATGTCGGCAGGTGTTATTACACCATCAGAAAGGGCTGTACCTGCACGAACGGCATCGTGCTCCTGTACAAGAATCTGCTTAGAGAGCGATACGAGATACTTGCGCTGCTCGCCTGTCTTAGATGTTACGATAATCTCACGGTTACCACGCTTAACCTTACCCATAGTTACCTCACCATCGATTTCTGAAACAACGGCTGGGTTAGATGGGTTACGAGCCTCGAAGAGCTCGGTTACACGTGGGAGACCTCCGGTGATGTCACCACCCTTAGCTGCTGTACGTGGAATCTTAACAAGTGTCTCACCAGTCTTGACTGTCTGACCGTCCTCAACAACTACGTGACCACCCACTGGGAAACTGTAGGTTCCGAGTATCTCACCGTCAGCACTAACGATATCGCAGGTTGGCACCTTTGACTTGTCGCGTGACTCAGTGATAATCTTTTCTGTAAGACCTGTTGTTTCGTCGGTCTCTGCCTTATATGTTACACCTTCGATGACGTCGTTGAACTTCAGTGTACCAGCATATTCGGTTACGATGACAGCGTTGAATGGGTCCCACTGAGCTATCTTGTCGCCCTTGACAACCTCATCGCCAGACTTGTGATAAAGTGTAGAACCATAAGGTACATTAACAGAAGAAAGAACAATCTTAGTGTTTGGATCTACGAAACGAGCTTCACCAAGACGGCTCACTACCATTTCACACTTAACACCATCTTCGTCGAACGGTACGGTACGAACTTCTTCGAACTCAACACGTGCCTTCTCATACTTAGATACGATATTGGCATTGGCTGTAGCATTGGCAGCCACACCACCGGCGTGGAACGTACGAAGTGTAAGCTGTGTACCAGGCTCACCAATAGCCTGAGCTGCGATGACGCCGACAGCCTCACCCTTCTGTACCATGCGACGTGTAGCAAGGTTGCGGCCGTAGCACTTCATGCAGACACCATGCTTGCTCTCGCATGTGAGCACTGAACGTATTTCAACGCTCTCAATCTCTGCCTTCTCGATTTCTTCTGCTATAGCCTCAGTGATTTCCTCACCTGCATTTACAATTACATCGCCTGTCTTAGGATTAATGATGTCGTGTACAGATACACGGCCAAGGATACGCTCAGAGAGAGAAGAGATTACCTCGTCGCCATTCTTCAAAGCTGTACAAACGAGTCCGCGCAGTGTACCACAATCTTCTTCGTTGATGATAACGTCGTGGCTAACGTCAACAAGACGACGAGTAAGATAACCGGCGTCGGCTGTCTTCATGGCGGTGTCGGCAAGACCCTTACGGGCACCGTGAGTAGAGATAAAGTACTCAAGCACAGACATACCTTCCTTGAAGTTAGAGATAATCGGGTTCTCGATAATCTGATGTCCCTCAGCACCTGCTTTCTGTGGCTTGGCCATAAGACCACGCATACCTGAAAGCTGACGAATCTGGTCTTTAGAACCACGGGCGCCAGAGTCGAGCATCATGAATACGGCATTGAATCCCTGGTCGGCTTCAGTCATCTCCTTCATAAGAACATTTCCGAGGTCATTGTTGATATGAGTCCATGTATCGATAACCTGGTTATAACGCTCGTTATCGGTAATGAATCCCATGTTATAGTTGTCTGTAATCTGTCGGATTTCCTCATTACCCTTTTCTACCAGCTTCTTCTTAGCCTCTGGAATGATGATATCGTCGAGGTTGAACGAAAGACCAGCGAGATAAGCCATACGGTAGCCAAGGTTCTTGATACCATCGAGGAATGCACATGCTTCGCCGAAACCAACGGTCTTGATTACGTCGGCGATGATGTCGCGCAGACTCTTCTTAGAAATAACCTTGTTTACATATCCTACAGCCTCTGGGATGATGCCATTTACAATGACACGACCTACAGATGTTTCAACCATCTTATCAACCAACTGGCCGTTTTCATCAAGGTCCTTAACAATCACCTTAACCTGAGCATGCAGGTCGCACTTGCCTTCATTGTGGGCAATGATTGCCTCTTCCGGACCGTAGAATGTCAGTCCCTCGCCCTTTGCACCTGGACGAATCTTTGTGATATAGTAGAGACCGAGCACCATATCCTGTGATGGCACAGTGATAGGAGCACCGTTGGCAGGGTTAAGGATGTTATGACTCTGAAGCATCAGAATCTGTGCCTCGAGGATAGCCTCATTACTCAATGGGAGGTGAACGGCCATCTGGTCACCGTCGAAGTCGGCGTTGAACGCTGTACATGCGAGTGGGTGGAGCTGAATTGCCTTACCCTCGATGAGCTTAGGCTGGAAAGCCTGGATAGACAGACGGTGAAGTGTTGGAGCACGGTTAAGAAGAACTGGATGTCCCTTCATCACGTTCTCAAGGATATCCCAGATAACTGGTTCGCGACGGTCTACAATCTTCTTGGCGCTCTTTACTGTCTTCACGATACCGCGCTCGATGAGCTTGCGGATAATGAATGGCTTGTAAAGCTCGGCAGCCATAAGCTTAGGAAGACCAACCTCACCCATGTTGAGCTCTGGACCTACAACGATAACCGAACGTGCAGAATAGTCAACACGCTTACCGAGCAAGTTCTGACGGAAACGTCCCTGCTTACCCTTCAGTGAGTCTGACAATGACTTCAACGGACGGTTTGAGTCGCTCTTAACAGCACTTGACTTACGAGAGTTGTCGAAGAGTGAGTCAACAGCTTCCTGAAGCATACGCTTCTCGTTGCGCAAAATAACCTCTGGAGCATGAATCTCAACAAGACGCTTCAGACGATTGTTACGAATGATTACTCGGCGATACAAGTCGTTGAGGTCGGATGTAGCAAAACGGCCACCATCCAGCGGTACCAACGGACGCAACTCAGGTGGAGTAACTGGGATAATCTTCATTATCATCCACTCCGGACGGTTGATTTCCTTGCTACCACGGAATGCCTCTACAACCTGCAAACGCTTCAGAGCTTCATTCTTGCGCTGCATAGAAGAGTCGCTATTAGCACGGTCGCGAAGCTCGTATGACAGAGAATCCAAGTCAAGGCGTGTCAGGAGGTCATAGATTGCCTCTGCACCCATCTTTGCGATGAACTTGTTTGGATCTGAGTCGTCAAGCAGATAGTTGTCTTGCGGTATCTTGTTGTCGAGAATGTCATTATATTCGTCTTCTGACAAAAGGTCGTACATATTAGAACCTAATGCGTCCTCGCCCTCTTCGTTCTTCTTACCTGCCATAGCACCTGGCTGGATTACCACGTAGCGCTCGTAATAGATAATTGCATCCAACTTCTTTGTTGGCAGACCGAGAAGGTAGCCAATCTTATTAGGAAGTGAACGGAAATACCATATATGTGCTACAGGAACAACCAACTCGATGTGGCCGGTACGCTCACGACGAACTTTCTTTTCAGTAACCTCAACACCGCAACGGTCGCAGACGATACCTTTATAACGTATACGCTTGTACTTACCGCAGGCGCACTCATAGTCCTTTGTCGGACCGAAGATACGTTCGCAGAACAAACCGTCGCGCTCTGGCTTATATGTACGATAGTTGATGGTTTCTGGTTTGGTAACCTCACCGCATGAACTCTCGAGAACTTCTTCTGGTGAAGCAAGTCCGATGGTAATCTTGGTAAAGTTATTCTTTATCTTTGAATCTTTCTTGAAAGCCATATTTGAAAATTCTTAATTCTTAATGCTTAATGCTAAATTAATCGAGTGTTACACTCAAACCAAGACCCTTGAGCTCGTGCAGCAATACGTTGAGAGACTCTGGTATGCCTGGAGTTGGCATTGTTTCACCCTTGACGATTGCCTCGTAAGCCTTGCTACGGCCAACAACATCGTCAGACTTGATTGTAAGGATTTCCTGAAGGATGTGGCTTGCTCCGAATGCTTCGAGAGCCCAAACTTCCATCTCTCCGAAACGCTGACCACCAAACTGTGCCTTACCTCCAAGAGGCTGCTGAGTGATGAGTGAGTATGGACCGATTGAACGGGCGTGCATCTTGTCCTCAACCATGTGACCGAGCTTGAGGAAGTATGTGATACCCACTGTTGCTGGCTGGTCGAACCTCTCGCCTGTCTCTCCATCATAAAGATGTGTTGAGCAGAGGCGTGGCAAGCCTGCCTTATCTGTCCATTCTGCCAAGTCTTCAAGTTTAGCACCGTCGAAGATTGGTGTAGCAAACTTAACACCGAGGTTCTTACCGGCAGCACCAAGAATAGCCTCGAATATCTGACCGAGGTTCATACGTGAAGGCACACCAAGCGGGTTGAGTACCAAGTCTACAGGACGACCATCCTCGAGGAACGGCATGTCTTCCTGACGTACGACCTTAGACACAATACCTTTGTTACCGTGACGACCAGCGAGCTTATCACCAACACCGATCTTACGCTTCTTGGCAATATAAACCTTTGCCATCTGGAGAATGCCTGAAGGCAGTTCGTCTCCGATTGTAATGGCAAACTTCTTGCGCTTGATTTCTGCATCAAGCAACTTGTACTTCTTCAAGAAGTTGATGATGAGCTGAGAAATAAGGCTGTTCTTATGCTCATCGTTTGTCCACTTACTTATCTGAACATCACTATATGATATGTTCTTGAGGTTGGTCATTGTGAACTTGCTACCCTTAGAGATTATCTCTGCACCGGCAGCGTCCTTAACGCCTTGAGAAGTCTTACCTTCTGTGAGAACAAGCAACTTGTCAACAAGGATGTCCTTCAAGTCTTCTACCTTTGCCTCGTATTCCTCGTCAATCTTTGCCAAGATTGCCTTGTCCTGCATCTTGGTCTGACGTGTCTTGATTGCACGTGCAAAAAGTTTCTTGTCAATGACAACACCTGTAAGTGATGGATTAGCCTTAAGTGAAGAATCCTTAACGTCGCCAGCCTTGTCGCCGAAGATAGCACGAAGAAGTTTCTCTTCTGGTGACGGGTCGCTCTCACCCTTAGGTGAAATCTTACCGATAAGAATATCGCCTGGTTCTACACGGGCACCGACACGAATGATACCATTTTCATCGAGGTCCTTTGTAGCCTCTTCGCTAACGTTAGGAATATCACTGGTGAATTCTTCCATACCACGCTTTGTCTCACGCACGTCAAGAGAATATTCATCCACGTGTACAGAAGTAAGCACGTCGTCGCGAACGATACGCTCATTCAGAACGATAGCATCCTCATAGTTGTAACCCTTCCAAGGCATATAAGCAACGAGAAGGTTGCGGCCAAGTGCCAACTCACCATTTTCTGTTGCATAACCCTCTGTGAGGATATCGCCCTTCTTCACGCGCTGTCCCTTATTACAGATTGGACGAAGGTCGATAGTCATATTTTGGTTTGTACGGCGGAACTTAGGAATGCGGTACTCCTTAAGAGCAGGTTCGAAACTTACGAACTCCTCATCCTCTGTTCTGTCGTAAAGTATACGAATAATTGTTGCATCAACATATTCAACAACACCTTCACCCTCGGCTGTAATCATTGTGCGAGAATTCTCGCAAACCTGTCTCTCAATACCTGTACCGACAATTGGGGCTTCGTTGTGAAGCAATGGAACAGCCTGGCGCATCATGTTAGATCCCATCAACGCACGGTGAGCATCGTCATGCTCAAGGAATGGAATAAGTGATGCAGCTATTGATGCGATCTGCTGTGGAGATACGTCCATAAGATCGACATCTGTTGGTGGAACTACAGGGAAGTCGGCATCCTGACGGCACTTAACAACTTCACGAATGAAGGTACCATCATCGTTCAATGGAGCATTACCCTGGCCGATAATATGTTCTGATTCTTCCTCTGCAGTCAAATAAACAACACTATCATTATCAAGATTAGCAATTCCATTTTCCACCTTACGGTAAGGTGTCTGGATGAATCCTAACTCGTTAATCTTAGCATACACACAGAGAGAAGAGATAAGACCGATGTTCGGACCTTCTGGACTCTCAATTGGACACAAACGACCATAATGTGTATAATGAACGTCGCGAACCTCAAAGCCGGCACGCTCACGAGAAAGACCACCAGGTCCAAGGGCTGACAGACGACGCTTATGAGTAACCTCAGCAAGCGGATTGGTCTGGTCCATGAACTGTGACAATGGGTTTGTTCCAAAGAATGAGTTTATAACGCTAGAAATTGTCTTGGCGTTAATAAGATCTGTCGGAGTGAACACTTCATTGTCGCGAACGTTCATACGCTCACGGATTGTACGGCTCATACGAGCGAGACCTATTGAGAACTGATTGCTCAACTGCTCACCAACAGTACGAACACGACGGTTTGAAAGGTGGTCGATATCATCAACAGTAGCCTTAGAGTTAATCAACTGGATAAGGTACTTGATAATCTCGATGATATCTTCCTTAGTCAGCACTCGAACATCCATTTCTGTATCAAGTCCCAACTTCTTGTTAATACGGTAGCGACCTACCTCACCAAGGTCATAACGCTTGTCTGAGAAGAACAAGTTCTGAATTACTTCACGCGCACTTGCCTCATCAGCAGGTTCAGCATTACGCAACTGGTGATATATATAGTAAACGGCTTCTTTCTCTGAGTTACTCTGGTCCTTGTTAAGAGTGTTGAAGATGATAGAGAAATCCTGAGCAACAGCAGCATCCTTGTGAACAAGGATAGTCTGTGCACCGCTATCAAGGATATCCTCGATATTTTCCTCAGTGATTTCTGTCTCTCGTTCGAGTATCACATTTATACGGTCGATAGATACAACTTCACCAGTATCTTCATCAACAAAGTCCTCATTCCAACTCTTCAATACACGAGCAGCAAGCTTAGAACCGATAGCCTTCTTCAGATTCTTTTCATTAACAGTAATTTCTTCTGCTAAGTTGAAAATCTGAAGAATATCCTTATCTGTTTCAAAACCAATAGCACGTAGCAGAGTTGTTACAGGCAACTTTTTCTTACGGTCAATATATGCATACATGACATTGTTAATGTCAGTAGCAAATTCAATCCATGATCCCTTAAAAGGAATAATACGTGCAGAATAAAGCATTGTTCCATTGGCATGCACATTCTGACCGAAGAACACACCTGGAGAACGATGCAACTGAGAAACAACAACACGCTCGGCACCATTAATGACAAATGTACCGTTTGATGTCATATATGGAATAGGACCTAGGAATACATCTTGTATCTCCGTAGCAAAATCCTCATGATCCGGATCAGTACAATACAGTTTCAGCTTAGCCTTCAAAGGTACGCTATATGTCAGACCACGCTCTAAACACTCATCTATTGTGTAACGAGGCGGGTCGATATAGTAATCCAAGAACTCAAGAACGAAATTATTACGTGTGTCGGTTATAGGGAAGTTCTCAGCGAATACCTTATACAAACCGTCATTCTTGCGTTCTTCAGGCGGAGTGTCTAACTGCAAGAAGTCTTTGAAAGACTTTAATTGCACATCAAGGAAATCCGGAAATGGCATTGGATTCTTGACGCTGCCAAAGTTTACTCTGTTTTCTATTAATTTTGAAGCCATATATAATATTTAAATTGTTCTAGATATTCTAGATTAATTCCAGACAAATTCTAGTTCATCCAGAATAAAACCAGAGATACTAGAATCATGAGACACAAAAAGGTTAAGAACCTCCTACTTAGAGGTTCTTAACCAATTTAATATCAGTTGTGCTTAATTACTTCAGCTCAACAACAGCACCAGCCTCTTCGATAGCCTTCTTAAGGTTCTCAGCCTCGTCCTTAGACAGACCTTCCTTAAGTGTTGAAGGAGCACCGTCTACGAGATCCTTAGCCTCTTTCAGACCAAGACCACAAGCCTCCTTAACAGCCTTAACTACCTGCAACTTAGCTGCACCAGCTTCCTTGAGAACTACATCGAAAGATGTCTTCTCCTCAGCTGCCTCAGCAGCACCACCAGCAGCAGGACCAGCAGCAACAGCAACAGCTGCAGCAGCAGGCTCAATTCCATACTCGTCCTTCAGGACTGTTGCCAACTCGTTTACTTCCTTTACTGTAAGATTTACCAATTCTTCAGCAATAGCTTTAATATCTGCCATTTTATTTAATTTTTTAATGTTTTTAAATGTTAATTGAAAATACTTTTTCGCTTATTTATTACGCTCAGCGATAGCGTCAAGCAATCCATGAATCTTGCCACCAGCATTCAAGCCAGAAACAACATTCTTGATTGGAGACTGGAGAAGAGCCACAACGTCTGCAATGAGTTCGTTCTTGCTCTTGATAGCAACCAATTCGTCAAGTTTATCAGCACCAACGAAGAAGCTCTCTTCTGCATAAGCAGCCTTCAATGCAGGAATACCTTCCTTTGTATACTCCTTGAGCATCTTTGCAGGCATGTTTGCTACATTTGTAAACATAACTGCTGTATTGCCCTTCAAAGTATCATAAAGTGGAGAGTAGTCGATCTCAGCAGCCTCGAAAGCTTTCTGGAGAAGTGTATTCTTAACTACAACCAACTTTATTTCATTCTTAAAGCACTTACGGCGAAGTTCGCTTGTCTTCTCTGCATTCAATCCAGTAAGGTCTACCAGATAGAAGTGAGGATAAGCCTTAAGCTTCTCACCAAGCTCTATAATGATAGTATCTTTTAATTCCTTTTTCATTTTACTTAACTTTTAACGAGTTATTCAACTGATTTAGGATCTACCTTGATACCCATACTCATAGTGCTTGAGATAAAGATACTCTTAATATATGTACCCTTAGCGGCAGCTGGCTTGAGCTTGATAATTGTTTGAACAAACTCCTTAGCATTCTCATAAATCTTGTCAGCACTGAAAGACACCTTACCGATTGAAGCATGAACAATACCAGCCTTGTCAACCTTAAAGTCAATCTTACCCTGCTTAACTTCCTTAACTGCCTTAGCAACATCCATAGTAACAGTACCGCTCTTTGGATTAGGCATCAATCCACGAGGACCGAGAACACGGCCCAAAGGACCTAACTTACCCATGCATGACGGCATTGTAATGATAACGTCAACGTCAGTCCAACCACCCTTGATCTTGTCAATATACTCATCAAGACCTACATAGTCAGCACCAGCTTCCTTAGCAGCAGCTTCCTGATCAGGGGTACAGAGAGCGAGTACACGTGTAACTTTACCTGTTCCGTTCGGAAGTGAAACAACACCACGAACCATCTGGTTAGCCTTACGTGGGTCAACGCCCAAGCGTACATCAATATCAAGAGAAGCATCAAACTTGGTAGTAGTTATTTCCTTTACCAATTCTGCAGCTTCCTTCAAAGAGTATGCTTTCCCTGCTTCAACCTTATCAGCTACTAACTTTTGATTTTTTGTCAGTTTACTCATTTTCTTAATTGAAGTTTAAATTATTTACCAGGGAACTCCCCTTGTACAGCGATACCCATACTTCTAGCAGTACCAGCAATCAGCTTCATTGCAGACTCTACAGTAAAACAGTTCAAGTCAGTCATCTTATCTTCTGCGATAGCCTTAACCTGATCCCAAGTTACAGTAGCAACTTTCTTTCGGTTTGGCTGTGCAGAACCTGTCTGAACTTTTGCAGCCTCTTTCAGCTGAACAGCTGCAGGAGGTGTCTTGATAACAAAGCTAAATGACTTGTCAGCATAGTAGGTGATAACAACAGGAAGAATCTTACCTGCCTTATCCTGGGTTCTGGCGTTGAACTCTTTGCAGAATCCCATAATGTTAATACCCTTAGAACCAAGTGCAGGTCCTACTGGCGGTGAAGGATTCGCAGCGCCACCTTTAATCTGTAATTTGATTAATCCAGCAACTTCTTTAGCCATTTCTGTTTATAAATTTATTGATTTTTATATAAGCCTTAGGACTGGAAGCATCCCTTGACCGTATATATAGAAAAAGGCGCACGTAACAATTACACCTTATTCTTTCTCTACTTGATTAAATGCAAGCTCCAAAGGAGTCTTACGTCCAAAAATTTTAACCATTACCTTAAGCTTACGCTTCTCGGCACTAACCTCTTCGATAACTCCATCAAAACCGCTGAAAGGACCATCTGTAACCTTTACTGCATCATTAACAGCATAAGGTACATTCAATTCTACATTTTCAACGATAGTCTCTTCTGCTGTACCTAAGATTCTATTAATATCAGCCTGTCTTACTGGAGTAGGATTATCTAATCCTCCTAGAAAACCTAATACATTAGGCAAGAATCGAAGCATGTGAGCAACCTCACCTTGAAGATTAGCCTCTACCAGTACATAGCCAGGAAGGAATAGTTTTTCTTTAATCACGCGCTTACCATTGCGGAGCATTGCATATTTTTCTGTAGGCAACAAAACTTGACCAACATTGTTCGCCAATGTTGGTTCATGCTTCATTGCTGCTTCCAAATATTCTTTTACCTTTGCTTCCTTGCCACTTACAGCGCGCAAGACATACCACTTCATACCTGTCTCAGCCATCACCCTATACTAAATTAGTTTGGATAAATAACGTAACTCATAAAGGCCTTGAACAATGTATCGATTGCCCAAACAGCCAATGCGATAACAAGTGAAGCTGTCAAAACAAGAGCAGCATTAGCCGTCAATTCTGAACGTGATGGCCAAGTTGTCTTGAAACGCAACTCCTCATAGCAAGCCTTGCAATAATTTACAAATTTCTTGAACATAACTTTTATCTTTTTAGCACGGGATGAGAGGCTCGAACTCCCGACACCTGGTTTTGGAGACCAGTGCTCTACCGACTGAGCTAATCCCGTAAAATAGGTTCCCGTATTATGCGGGAACCTTGAAATTATTTATAGACAATTAAATTAGTCCTCGATAACTTCTGTAATCTGTCCAGCACCTACTGTACGACCACCTTCGCGGATAGCGAAACGGAGACCTACGTTCAGAGCAACAGCATAGATAAGCTCTACTGTGATTGTTACGTTATCACCTGGCATTACCATTTCTACACCTTCTGGCAGAGAAATTTCACCTGTACAGTCCATTGTACGGAGGTAGAACTGTGGACGATACTTGTTTCCGAATGGAGTGTGACGACCACCTTCTTCCTTCTTCAGAACATAAATCTGAGCCTTGAACTTCTTGAATGGCTTAATCTGACCTGGGTGACAGAGAACCATACCACGCTTAATCTCGTTCTTGTCGATACCACGGAGGAGAAGACCTACGTTATCACCAGCCTGACCCTCATCAAGAAGCTTGCGGAACATTTCAACGCCAGTTACAACAGATTTCTTGTCCTCACCAAGACCGAGAAGCTGAACTTCATCACCAACGTGAATAATACCTGTCTCAATACGACCTGTAGCAACAGTACCACGACCTGTAATTGAGAACACGTCCTCAACTGGCATCAAGAATGGCTTTTCTGTATCACGTGGAGGCAGTGGAATCCAAGTATCAGCAGCTTCCATAAGCTCCATAACCTTCTCTTCCCACTTCTCAACACCGTTCAACGCACCAAGTGCAGAACCGCGGATAATTGGTGTATTATCACCATCATATTCGTATGAATCAAGAAGTTCACGCATTTCCATTTCAACAAGCTCGAGCATCTCCTCATCCTCAACCATGTCGCACTTATTCAAGAATACAACAAGCTTAGGAACGTTTACCTGACGAGCGAGAAGTACGTGCTCACGTGTCTGTGGCATAGGACCATCAGTAGCAGCAACTACGATGATAGCACCGTCCATCTGAGCAGCACCAGTAACCATGTTCTTAACGTAGTCAGCGTGACCTGGACAGTCTACGTGTGCATAGTGACGATTAGATGTTTCGTACTCAACGTGTGAAGTGTTGATAGTAATACCACGCTCCTTCTCTTCTGGAGCATTGTCGATAGAGTCAAATGAACGCAACTCTGAAAGACCCTTCTTTGCCAACACTGTTGTGATAGCAGCAGTCAAAGTAGTCTTACCGTGGTCAACGTGACCGATAGTTCCGATATTAACGTGCGGTTTGGTACGCACGAACGTCTCTTTAGCCATAGCTTTACTTGTTTATTTAATTTTTAATGAATAATCTATGATTTTATTGTTTTCTGCTAGAGCTGTAACTGAGAGTTGAACTCAGGACCTCTTCCTTACCAAGGAAGTGCTCTACCACTGAGCTATTACAGCGAACTAGAGCGGAAAACGGGGCTCAAACCCGCGACCCCCAGCTTGGAAGGCTAGTGCTCTATCAACTGAGCTATTTCCGCAAAACTTCCTTAGAAAGTGGGTGGTGATGGATTCGAACCACCGAAGTCGAAAGACAGCAGATTTACAGTCTGCCCCATTTGGCCACTCTGGTAACCACCCTTTGTTTTCTAGTTCTTTGAGCCTCTTGTCGGATTCGAACCAACGACCCCGAGATTACAAATCACGTGCTCTGGCCAACTGAGCTAAAGAGGCATTCACTGCAGCCGTAATCCATAAGATTTACGACTTACCGGAAAACGGCTGCAAAGTTAAGCATTATTTTTTAATCTCCAAAATTTTTCGAGGATTTTTTAATAATTTCTCGTTTTTTCCTTGAATTTCTGTAGCTGAACCTTCATTGAGTCAACACATAGGTCTACCCCTTCTTCAAACGTGTCGCTAATCTTCTCCACAAACAACGTTGTTCCTGGCACAGTCACACTTAGACTGGCTTCTTTATTTTGCGATGTGGCAGGCTTTACTACCTTTAGTTGCACCTCTACTTTCTGTATATCTTCAAATGTTTTTTCCAACTTGGCGACTTTCTTTTCGATAAACGCCTGTAACTTCTCGGTAGCGTCGAAATGAATCGACTGAATCTTAATTTCCATAGATACCTCCTATTTTTAAAAGTTAAAGGTTAAGCCCTTGGATGGGCATCTTCATAAATTCGCTTTAACTGCTCAAACGTCGTATGCGTATACACTTCCGTCGTCTCAAGGCTTTGATGCCCTAGCAGTTTTTTTACAGTTTCAATCCCAGCACCATGATTCAGCATGGCTGTTGCGAATGTGTGCCTAAGCACGTGAGGTGTATTTTTTTTTAAAGCAGAGACTTTCGAGATGTTCTTTTTTACTTCGTAACGAACCTGAGCAGAATTCACCCTTTGGCCTTTGCTCGTAACAAAAAGAGCATCATCCAATCTTAAAACTGCCTCATCACGTTTACAGATATAGGTTTTTATTACACCTTCCAGTTCTTCCCCGAAAGGAATCACCCTCTGCTTATTTCTCTTTCCCGTAACTTTTATCTGCCTATTCAAGATGTCTATATCCGAATCATCCAGATTTACAAGTTCCGAGAGTCGCATTCCAGTTTCATAAAACAATGATAGCATTGTATATGCACGTACATCCTTAAATGAATCGCCATTAATAACACTACCATCAAGAAGTTCATCCATCTCGCCTTCTCTAAGGAATTGCGGGATAGGCCTATTCTTCTTTGGGCCTTTAACGACATGAGCCGGGTCTGATGTCACGAGTTTGCGAGCAAGAGCAAAACGAAAAAAGGAACGCAAAGCACTCAATCTTCTATTGATTGAAGTAGCGGTGTTTCCTTTATCCATCATGCTCTCCATCCATCCACGGATTACATCTGAGTCTACCGACTCCCAAGAGAGATGACAATCTAAATTTCTGAAATGTGCTTCAAAAGCAGCCAAATCTTCGCCATAACCTTTTATTGTCAGTGACGAGAAATTCCGCTCAAAGCGCAAGTAGTTCAAAAATTGTTCGATCATCATAAAACGTTGCACCTCTACAAATATCTTTCGGCAACGAATTTACGGAAATTTATTCAAACTACCAAATTTTCAGAGACTTTTTTTACTCCTCTACGTTTCTGAGTTTCTGTACGTAAACGGCGCGTTCCATCTTAAGTCTCTTAAGAACAGATGGTTTGTCAAACTGCTGACGTGCGCGGAGTTCCTTAACAACACCTGTCTTTTCGAACTTTCTCTTAAACTTCTTGAGAGCCTTTTCAATGTTCTCGCCTTCTTTTACCTGTACGATAATCATTTGTTTTCGGTTTTAAATTTTTTTATAATTAAACTTAGTTTGGGCATAGCGCCACAAAATGCGGGTGCAAAATTACAACATATTTATTTATCTGCCAAACATTTGGACGTTTTTCTTTATTTTCGCACATTCAGCCTACTCATTATTAAGACATTACAAATGGTCAGATAACCCTTTAAGTACATGCGTTTTATTAGTACCCAATAGGTTTCGTAGCTTTTTCCAACCATGCTCGTTCATCGAATGTCAAATAACGTGAAAGCCGCTTAAATACGTCATCATGATAAGAATCTAGCCATTTTTTTTCTTCAGCACTAAGCATTTCCACTACTATTGGTTCTTTATCTATCGGACAGAGGGTCAAAGTTTCAAATTGGAGGAAGTTGCCAAATTCTGTTGACATATAAGGTTTTACCAACAGCATATTCTCTATTCGCACACCAAAACGGCCTGCCAAATAGAGCCCCGGCTCATCTGTAACTATCATACCTGGCACAAGCTGGGCTGGACGATATTCCATTCGAATCTGATGCGGTCCTTCATGAACACAGAGGTACGAACCAACACCATGACCTGTACCGTGCATGAAGTTCATTCCCTCTTGCCACATTGCCATACGCGCCACAGCATCTAGTTGAGTTCCGCTGGCACCATAAGGGAACTTCAGCATCTGCAACTGAATATGCCCTTTTAGTACAAGGGTATATACTCGCCTTTGTTCTTCCGTCAATGCGCCAAGTGCAATTGTACGTGTAACATCCGTTGTACCGTCAAGATATTGAGCTCCAGAATCCAACAACAACAAGCCTTTACGCTGCAGTTTCACATTACTATCACGAGTTGGTTCGTAATGTACTATAGCTCCATGTTCACCATAAGCAGCTATTGTGTCAAAACTAATATCCTTAAATTTCTCCTGCCTTCCTCTCTCGCGTTGCAACCGCTCACTAACAGACAGTTCTGATTGTGTTGTAACATCAGGATGAGTCTTCAACCAATACAAGAACTTCACCATTGCGACACCATCACGTATCATGGCATTGCGGAATCCCTTTACCTCCACATCATTCTTTACAGCCTTCATGTAAGGTATCGGAGATACTGTTTCTACTTTAACACATGGCAAGGCGGAATATAGCGAATAATTTATTTCTGAGGGATCGACCAATATATTATATCCTTGATAATTACGAAGTGCTTTTTTCACATCTGCATAATCAGAGACAAGAACACCCTCGCCGCGTAGATATTCAACAACCTCTTTAGACAACTTTTCCTTATTAATAAACAAGGTTGTACTGCGCATATCTATCAACAGATAGGCCACAAAGACTGGATTGCAATGAACATCAGAACCTCGCAAATTGAGTGTCCATGCTATATCATCAAGTGCTGCCACAAGCATTCCATTAGCATGATGTTGTTTCAGTTCTGCACGAATACGCGTGAGTTTACTGGCACACGATTCTCCACAATATTGTAGAGGATGAATATCCACCGCATCTGTTGGTAGTGCCGGACGATCTTTCCATATTCGAGAAAAAGGGTCTAATGATGTATGCAATGCTATACCACCCTCGGCACGCAATTCTTTTGTAAATTCAATCACCATTGCTGCCGAGCATACATTGCCATCGATACCCACATACGGATCGCGGTCATCTACAAGTTTCAGACCTAACCACTTAGACACAGAAGGAGTATCAGGCATACGCTCTCTCATCAATTTGAACTCTGTGCCGGACAATTGTTCTTCGGCTGAAATAAAATAGCGGGAGTCAGTCCATAGAGCGGCCTCGTGCATTGTAACAACTGCCGTACCTGCGGAACCGTCAAATCCGGAAATCCACTTCCTTCCCTCCCAATGCGAAGGTACATACTCTCCATTATGCGGATCAGTACTCGGGAATATGAATGCATCGAGTTTCTCACGACGCATAACATCGCGCAATGCTTCTAGTCTTTCTTTGATTATCTGTTTCATATCTGATTTGCAATTTCGACTTTACAAAGATACGAGTTTTCAGAATTAATAACAAATTAAATCAGACATAAAGTTATAAGATAAACTTTTTTTTACTATCTTTGCAGATGTTATTGACTTTAAGTTAAACATAAAATAATAATTTCAACAATGAGTTTTCTTACAAACGACAAACTTGTAATCGTTGGTGCTGGTGGCGCTATCGGTTCTACTATGGTTCAGACAGCTCTCACAATGAAGCTGACTCCAAACGTATGTCTTTATGACGTTTATGCTCCAGGTATGGAGGGTGTGATGGAAGAAATGTTCCACTGCGGATACGACGGTGTAAACTTGACAGCTACAACAGATGTTGCAGAGGCTTTCAAGGATGCTAAGTATATCATCTCTTCAGGCGGTGCTCCACGTAAGGCTGGCATGACACGCGAGGATCTGCTCGCTGGCAACTGTAAGATTGCAGAAGAGCTTGGTAAGAACATTAAGACATATTGTCCTGACGTTAAGCACGTTGTGGTTATCTTCAACCCTGCAGACCTTACCGGTCTTGTAACTCTGCTTTACTCAGGTTTGAAACCAGGTCAGGTTACAACACTTGCAGCTCTTGACTCAACACGTCTGCAGAGCGCTTTAGCTAAGAAGTTCGGCGTTAAGCAGTACGAAGTAACCGGTTGCGCTACATACGGCGGTCATGGTGAGCAGATGGCTGTTTTCGGCAGTGCCGTTAAGGTTGCCGGAAAGCCACTGAACGACCTCATTGGTACTGATGCTTGCACAAACGAGGAGTGGGAGCAGCTGAAGATAGACGTTACAAAGGGCGGTGCCAAGATTATTGAACTTCGCGGACGCAGTTCATGGCAGAGTCCTGCTTATTGCTCTGTAGAGATGGTACGTGCCATCATGGGCGGTGAGAAGTTCCGTTGGCCTGCAGGTACATACGTAAAGAACGAGAAGTATCAGAACATTATGATGGCAATGGACACAACTCTCGATGAGAACGGTTGTTCATACAAGATGCCTGTTGGCACTCCAGAAGAACTGGCTAAGCTTGACGCAAGCTACGAGCACCTCTGCAAGATGCGCGATGAACTTGTAACTCTGAACATCATTCCTGCTGTTTCTGAGTGGAACAAGATTAATCCAAACCTTTAATAAGGTGTTGCCCGCTTTAAAACGGGAATATATAACAAAACCGGCACACCCCGAAAGGTGTGCCGGTTTTTTATTCCGTCCTAATTATATGAAGTCTATTCCATAAGCAACATTCATAATCGCCAATATAGCAATTATATTAAGCATGCTTTGTTTTTCCCATAACCCTTATAGTTTAGATAAAAATTTCTCTCTGTTCACAATAAAGCGCAGATGTGTACCTTCGCCGATAATCGTTTCTCCCTGACTGGCAACAATCTTAAAGTAAAGTTTGCGACCGTCAATCTTCTCTAATGTTGCCGTTGCCGCCACTTTTGTTCCTACTGACGTAGGGCGCAGGTGTGACGATTCAATATGTCCGCCAACGGTAGTTTCACCGTCTTCTAATTCTGATGCCACAGCAAGCATTGCTGCATTTTCCATAAGCGCCATCATGGCAGGCGTTGCAAGTACAGGCATATCGCCAGAACCCAAAGCAATAGCAGTGTTTCCGTCAGCAACAACAAGGTTGCTTGTATGTGTAAGTCCTATTTCTAACATGGTTTTCAATCTTTCAATTCTTCAATCTTTCAATCCTTCAATCCTCACATTCTCCACCTTTCCATCTTTCATCGTTGCTTCAACAACACGGTTGCCACTGGCACGCAAGCGGAATGTCACATCCCAATTCTTTGGCCATGCTGGAAACAAGATAATTCTACCGTCAACCTCCTGCATCAGCATTTCCTGCATTCCAATCATACCACTGCCGCCCCAGTTATGGTCAGGAGTCCAGTCGTAACCCGGTCCCCAAAAAGCAGGGAATCGATGCGGTCCATTACCCAGCTTGAGTTGCGCCAGTCGTGCAGCCTCATCTGTCAGTCCCAAGCATGCTGCCCAGATACAGTCTTGCTTCCATCCTATATGCGAACGGAACTTCTTTGAATACGGGTCATGCCAATAGGTATCAAGAGCCAACTGCAAATTATCACGCTCTATTCCATATATACGCCATGGGAACACGGGATAGAGCATCGGATTCTCAACGTTGTTAACCCGTTCCCACATAGCAGCTGGTGCTATCACCTGCTTGCCTTCGACAATGCGGGTAGGCATCTCTGGTATTCTGCTAAGCAATGCCTTATATCTTGCTACGGCAACCGTATCATCTTTCAGGTAATCGATAAGCGATTCTGTCACCACACGCAAGCCTGTCACCGTCGGAGTTGAGTTGTATGCCATCTTGAATGTCTCGCACGCACTACCTGGATACATTACCAGTTTTCCGTTCTCGTCGAGCGCCTTTGCACCTCTACGCCTTGCCAGATACTGATAATGCTCATCAAAGAACGTTACAGCCGACTCAATCATCGGGATATACTCTGAAATGTCCTTTCCTTCATAACGGTTCATCTCGAAAGCCATCTCACAGAATTCGAGTATTGTGTCCCAACAGTACTCCAGCCATGCGTTATATTCCAATCCTGGATCAAAGTCTGCCGGACGCTTCTTGCCATACTCGGCAAAGTTAGGCAGTCCGTAGTTCTCTATCTGCTCCGTATAGCAAGCCCCCTCATGTCCCCAATACAGGCGACTGCGTTCTTCTGCATTCTTCAATATGCGGAGATAGAAGTCGAGCTGCGGTTTCATCATGTCCGCATCACCGTTTTTCAGCATCGGCCAATACACCAGGCGCTGATTCTGTGCCGTATGCACTCCTCCGCCCCAGTTGCGGAAATCGGCCGACAATTGATACTCAGCCTCTCCCACTTTCACGTATTCAGGGTCGAAAGTGAATAGTCCGCCGTTGAATTTTGTTGGCCATTTGCCGTAGGCATTGCATCCCAGCATATAGCGGAAGAGGTTGTAGTTGGTGGTTATGTCTCGACAATCTGGGTCATTGCTAATCACATAACTACGCTGCCAGAACTCGTTCCACCACTGGCGCGAGGCCTTTTGGTCTTTCTTCTTGTTTACAGCAGCTGCCGTTTCGTTAAGCACAGTCATCCATTCTTCTACCGCTCCCTGCTTCTCGGCAAGCACAATCTGTAACGACTGGCGACTGCTCTTCTTGGTTGTCTTATATGTCCAACCAACAAAGTCGGTACTTGCATATCGTCCTGTGTTCATTCCCACATACTGCAACGATGTTCCAGTCATCCTACCGCCGAAGGCCAATCGATGGATAGGATTATAGAGCTTGTCTTTCAACACATCCATCTGCTGCTGCTTGATAGTAGCATCGAAATTGGTGCTATCACCATTATGATGCAAAAACACAATGTCCGCAGAATTACTTATTATCGAGTCATGACGTGTAACAAGTCCTTTTGGTGGCGCAAACTTATAAGACGTCTGCATACGCTCGCGCTTTCCTATCTTGATATCCTTTGTTCGCCAGTTCTCGTATGTAGCCTCCATAACTACTGCCCCCTTGGCCTTCACATCAACGTGTACAACAGGCTTAAACACATCGGCCCATATCTCAACGGTTTTCTGGCCGTCGGTAATCTCCACATAACCGTCGTTAAGGCAAAGGGTCTGACGGAATGCCTCTCCACATTCCAATGCAGGGGTCAGCTTTATCCTTACCCTACCCTGCTTCAGCAATGTGTTGTTTTCATCGAAAGCACCGCTACGGCTCAGGTAGAACAAGATGTCGCCTTCTTCTACCCACACGTTCATTCCAATGCTACCACCGCCGCAAGGCATCGACTCCGACGCATTCTTGCTTGGTGTTGTCCAAGTATAATCTGCCGGTTGCGCCATTACATTAAGAGTTGCCACAACAAACAGCAGAAGAGAAAAAAGTCTTTTCACCATAATATATATAATGTATAATCTGCAAATTTAACTTATTAAAGACGAAAAGCAAAAGAATATGCCCTCTTTTTATCGGGAAATATGTATATTTGCATTAAAATATTAATAAAAGACAAGAAACATGGCACTGATAAAATCAATAAAAGGACTTACGCCGAAATGGGGACGCGAATGCTACTTTAGCGAGAATGCCACCATAGTGGGCGAAGTGACAATGGGTGATGAATGCTCAGTATGGTTCAATGCTGTTGTGCGCGGCGATGTGGCTCCTATCACCATCGGCAACCGTACAAACATACAGGACGGAGCATGCGTTCACGTTACCAACACCACCGGACCAACCGTGATTGGCAATGATGTGAGCATCGGACATAATGCCACCGTTCATGCTTGCACCATCCGCGACGGTGCACTCATTGGCATGGGAGCTACTCTGCTCGACCATTGCGACATCGGCGAGGGTGCCGTCATTGCTGCCGGTGCTTTGGTACTGCAGGGAACAAAGGTTGGTCCTCACGAGATTTGGGGCGGCGTTCCGGCAAAGTTCATCAAACAAACAAAACCCAACCAGGCAGAGAGTTTTGGCCAGCATTATGTAGAGTATTCAAAGTGGTATCTTGAGGAGGATGCGAAATAACACGTTGAACTGAAGAAAAATCACGAAACAACACAAAAGCAATGCTTTAATTTAGAAAAAAAGCATTGCTTTTGCATTTTGCAATATAATGGTTTTACAGGTGAACTTACCAAAGACCTGCTTTCTTTAGATAGTCCATTACAATATCTGCATGTTCCTTGGTTTTAGATTCTTCCTGTTTGTATTGTTCTGATAATTCATTGGAACCAGACAGCAAGCCGAGCATCAGCTTCTCATCAACAAGTTCAACTGTTTCACTATTCATATTAAGGATATAACAACGGGCGTTACGGTTAATAGTATTTGTAGCCACAACATGTCCTACAACACCAAACAGATATCGTGCCGCACCTACACGCGATACGGCCTCAGAACGTAATAATGTTGTACGAAAAAGAATTCTATCGCAATCTTTCATCCTGTATCCCTTAGCAAAACAATTACCCAAGCGGGTATTGCGTACATAAAAATTACTGCAATTCACATAAAGTGAATCATTGTGCATTATCATTATTGCATTCTTCAGAAGATACTTGTCTGTTTTTTTATTTCCTGTTTTAGGCAAATACAATTCTGTCTGCAAATCATATTTATCGACTTCAATACCGAGTGATTTCTGTTTGTCTATTCTTTTCTGACTTTCTTTTACAAACTCTTGCACATTACATTCCTGCCAATTATCTGAGATAAAATCAGCATAGGTCAAACAGTATTTACTCTGTCCCATCGCTGTCAGCGCGACAAAACACAGGCTTAAAAGCATTAACTTCTTCATATTCAAGGTATATCATTAAAGTTTAATACCCTTTAAAACAACATCCGTTGCGCCCGCCTGACTCTTTACAAAATCACTGGCTGCAGAGCCTGCTGCATTAAGCGAAGCCTCATCGGCAATGAAACCATTCATGACCGAGGCGAAACTGTCGTAATCGGAGATTTCAAAACCACCGCCTACACGTTTCAATCCCTGCGCCTCGGCAAAGCGCTCGTTGTTAGGACCGAATATAACCGGAATGTTCCATACAGCTGCTTCAAGCACATTGTGAATGCCGACACCGAAACCGCCACCGACATAAGAGACAGTTCCATATTTGTAGATGCTGGACAGCAAACCAAAACAGTCGATTATCAGGCAACGAGCATTGCGTGCCTCCTCTGACGTGGTCTTAGTATAGCGCACCACTGGCATATCCAGTTGCTTGATAATCTGTTGCAAATGACTCTCGCCAATAACGTGGGGCGCAATGATGAGTTTCCAATCAGGATGCTCGTTGAAATACTTAATGAATATCTCCTCATCGGGCTGCCAACTTGAACCTGCAACGAAGACTTTTTTAGTTGACGAGTTGCTTGCCAAGCTATTGTCTGCACTCCTACACTCCTGAACTCCTGAACTCCTAAAAGCATCCTCAACAAACGCCTCAACAATATCCAACTTCTTTGCCTGTTGCTTGATTTCAAGAACACGGTCGAAACGGGTGTCACCACTGATTGACACGTTTGTTATACCTATGCCAGCCAGCAATTGGCGACTCTTCTCGTTCTGAACAAAGAAATGGGTAAAGCACTTCAGTACCCTGCCATACTGATGACCATACCAGCGGAAGAATATCTGTCCGTCGCGGAAGATGCTCGACACGCTGTAGGTAGGAATGCCACGATGCTTAAGTATGTGAAGATAGTTGTACCAGAACTCATATTTAATAAAGAATGCCATTACCGGACGTATTGTCCGCAGGAAACGGCGGGCATTGAGCGGAGTATCAAGAGGCAGATAGCAGATGATGTCTGCTCCCTCGTAGTTTTTGCGTACTTCATAACCAGACGGCGAGAAGAACGTAAGCAGTATCTTGTATTCAGGATGCTCCTTGCGCAAACGTTCCATTATAGGACGTCCCTGTTCAAATTCACCGAGCGATGCTGCGTGAAACCACACATACTGCGCATTGGGGTCAACTTTGCTGCGCAACACATCGAATGCCTCGCGCTCGCCTTGCCACATCTTCTTTACCTTCTTACTGAAAAGACTTGCTATCGCTACGCCAAAAAGGTAGATGTAAATTATTATATTATACATAAAGCCCCCTTACTGCCCCCGAGGGGGCCTCAATTGCTTTAGTCATTTAATTTTTCTTTTATAATCTCCAATACATGCTCAATATTCTTCAACACATCTTCATTAGAGAATCTTATCACTGTAAATCCTTTTTCCTCTAACCATTCTGTACGAGCAGCATCGTTTCTTTGTTGTTGTGGTAATTGATGATACCCACCATCCAATTCTATTATCAGACTATTAGGCAAACACACAAAATCAGCGATGCAATCGCCTATGATGTGTTGTCGTTTAAATGTCACTCCCAAACCATCAGAACTTAGATAGTTCCAAAGCAATTCCTCTGCAGGTGTAGGGTTATTCCTATTGTGTCTTGCATATTCCTTTAATAAAGGATACAACAAAGGATCTGCTGTCTGGTAACTATACATACGCCTCTCTATCTAGTCATTTGTAGCCCCCTCGGGGGCTGAATGGGGGGCTTAAAGCTCTGCTATCGCCCTCTTCATTCGTGCAATGGTTTCTTCCTTGCCCAGGAAGGCTGATATGTCGAACATGCCCGGTCCCTTACCCTCACCTACGAGAGTCAGACGCCAAGCATTCATGATGTTGCCCATCTTGTATTCCTTGTCCTCAATCCACTTGTGAACAACCTCTTCCTGATGCTCAAGAGAGAAATCGTCAAGAGACTCCAAAACACCCATAAGCTCAGTCAACTGTGCTGCAGAGTCTTCCTTCCAGCGCTTTTTGCGAGTCTTCTCGTCGTACTCTGTAGGTGCCACAAAGAAGAAAGAGCACAATGCCCACAACTCATGCACGAAGTTGACACGGTCTTTCATCATTGCCACCACCTTTATTATGCGCTCCATCGGTTCGTCGATGCCATGTTCCTTGACGATTGGCGCGAAAGCCTCTGCCACCTCTTCTGCCGACTTGTTGAGTATATATTCGTGGTTGAACCAAATACCCTTCTGATAATCAAACCGGGCACCTGCCTTTGAGCACTTGCTGATGTCAAAGAGTTCAACAAGTTCGTCGAGACTATACAACTCGCGCTCTGTACCAGGGTTCCATCCTAGGAACGCAAGGAAATTGATTACTGCCTCTGGGAAATATCCGCTTTCACGGAAACCAGAACTTATCTCGCCGGTCTTCGGGTCGTGCCATTCAAGCGGGAACACTGGGAATCCAAGTCGGTCGCCGTCACGCTTTGACAGTTTGCCCTTGCCTTCCGGTTTCAGCAGCAATGGCAGATGAGCAAAGCGCGGCATTGTGTCTTCCCAGCCGAATGCCTTGTAGAGCAGGACGTGGAGCGGTGCACTTGGCAACCATTCCTCGCCACGGATAACATGGGTTATCTCCATCAGATGGTCATCGACAATATTTGCCAGGTGATATGTAGGCAGTTCGTCGGCACTCTTATACAATACCTTATCGTCGAGGATATTGCTCATTATCTTTACGTCGCCACGAATGAGGTCGTCTACATGCACAGCCTCACCCGGTTCTATCTTAAAGCGAACAACATACTGGTTGCCGGCTGCAATAAGCGCATCAACCTCCTCCTTTGGCAAGGTCAGAGAGTTGCGCATCATGCCACGAGTACGGGCATCGTACTGGAAATTCTCTATTTCCGCACGCTTAGCCTCCAGTTCTTCTGGAGTATCGAAAGCAATGTATGCCTTGCCGGCATCAAGCAGTTGCTTTACATAAACCTTATATATTTCGCGACGCTCGCTCTGGCGATACGGACCGTGCTCGCCTCCAAAGCTTACTCCTTCGTCGAACTTTATGCCGAGCCATTTGAACGACTCGATGATGTATTCTTCTGCTCCAGGCACGAAGCGACTGGAATCTGTGTCCTCGATACGGAACACGAAGTCGCCGCCATGCTTACGTGCAAACAGATAGTTGTACAGTGCGGTACGTACACCGCCGATATGCAATGCCCCTGTAGGACTTGGTGCGAAACGCACCCTTACTCTTCTTTCGCTCATTTGTCTTAATTATTCAATGCTGCAAAATTAATGTTTTTTTTTGAATTTTTCGTTTTTTACGCAGCTAATCTATGGTTTTGTCTGAAAACCGATTGCATAATGTCAGTTTTTTATCACTTAGAAGACAAATACCTTTGCCGTATCAAATATTTTTATTATTTTCGCCAACATAAATCATCTTGTATTTTTATGGCATTACAACAGATTAAAGGAGAACTGACTTGGCGCGATTTCATTTTAAGAATAGCCATTGTCATTGCAACAGCAGCACTGATAGTATGGATTATGCCCAACAGCAACAGCAATAATTTTCATGCAGAACTTGGCAAACCATGGAGATATGGCGAACTGACTGCACCTTTCGACTTCCCCATATACAAGTCTGAAGAAACCATCAGTAAAGAACGCGACAGCTTGTTGCGCACTTACGAACCGTATTACGACTATAGAGAAGAGACAGAGGCTGAACAGATAAAGAGATTCGCTTCTGATTTCAGCAACGGCATACCGGGTTTGGGACAAGAATATGTAAGAATCATTGCCGAACAAATGAATGCCATCTACCAGAACGGCATCATCAGTTCGCCTGAATATGCAGATCTAAGCACAGACACCACAAACAGCATACTCATTGTCAAAGGCAAGAGCGCCATAAGCACGCAGGTCAAGAACGTTTATTCTACAAAGACTGCTTACGAAATGCTTTATAAAGAGAAGTCGCTGGCTGACAATAGGCAGGCTTTGCAGAAGTGCAACCTGAACGAATACATCAAGCCGAACCTTATTTACGATGAAATGCGCAGCGAGTCGAGCCTGAACGAGTTGCTCAACAGCGTGCCGCTAGCCATGGGTGTAGCCCAGAAAGGACAGAAAATCATTGGTCGAGGCGACATCGTAGACGACTACAGCTACAGGGTGATAATGTCGCTTAAGCAAGAGAACGACCGTCGCAACCAGGATTCTACGCAAATGGGAATGAAGATAACCGGCAACACTCTGTACATGCTGATTCTTATTTCATTCTTCACCATTTACCTGATACTGTTCAGAAAAGATTTTTTCGAAAAGCTGCGCAGCATGGCAATGCTTTATACGCTGATATTGTTCTTTGCCTTGATGACATCTGTTTTGGCAAGCAGCAACATAGGCCACGTATTCATATTGCCGTATGCCATGGTACCGATATTTATCCGAATATTCATGGACTCGCGCACAGCCTACATCACACACGTGACAATGATTCTTATCTGCGCCATCATGCTGCAACATCCTTTCAGCTTTATCGTAATTGAAATCATGGCAGGAATGGCTGCCATTTACACCCTGCGCGAACTATCCACACGCTCGCAGATATTCAAGTCGGCCATTATCATCACATTGGTGGCCATGCTAACCAATTTGGCTTTCGACCTGACCAGCATTTCTATGCTCAGCGAGATAAACATATCCTACTATCAATATCTGCTGCTCAGCGGGCTCCTGCTGCTCTTTGCCTATCCGCTGCTTTATCTAATGGAAAAGACATTCGGATTCATTTCCGACATCACACTGATTGAATTGTCGAACACCAACAACGAACTGCTGAGAAAGATGAGCGAGGTGGCTCCGGGTACCTTCCAGCACTCAATTCAGGTAGGTAATCTGGCAGCTGAGATTGCGAATAAGATTGGAGCCAAGAGCCAACTGGTTAGAACAGGTGCACTTTACCACGACATCGGCAAGACGCTCAATCCCATCTACTTCACAGAAAACCAGTCGGGAGTAAACCCGCACGAGCATCTGTCGTATATTGACAGTGCGCAGACCATAATCAGCCACGTTACTGAAGGCCTGAAACTGGCAGAAAAGCATAATCTGCCGACGGTCATCAAGGACTTCATCAGCACGCACCACGGTCTAGGCAAGACAAAGTATTTCTACGTAAAGCAAAAGAACGAAAACCCAGACGCCTTCATTGACGACCTAATGTTTACTTATCCTGGCCCTAACCCATTCACTCGCGAACAGGCTATCCTTATGATGGCAGATGCCGTGGAGGCTTCTTCACGCTCATTGCCCGACTACACGGAGAAGAGTATCAGAGATTTGGTAAACAAGATTATAGACGGTCAGTTGGCCGACGGTTATTTCCGCGAATGTCCAATCACATTCCGCGACATTGCTTATGCGAAAACCGTGCTGATAGAAAAACTGAAAACGATTTACCACACTCGCGTAAGCTATCCGAAAGAAAAGAGTTGACATGCAGACTAGAGTAACAGAAAAGCGATGCATTAGAAAATCAAAATGCACCGCTTCTTTTTGTAAAGATTTATCTGAATCTGAATTTGAGAGCACATCACAATAAGTCTTTGCAAACCAGGCTCTGTTTTTTATACAATAGGTAATATCCATTATCTGTATTCGAACAAAAAGAAATCTGCACCATTTTATGCCAAATGATGCAGATTTACATTTATTCTAAATGGATGAGATATTCAAAAGAATTGTTTTTTATTCATCCCAAACAGAAGACTGGACGACCGTATTATCCTCATAAGGATCAAATATGCCATCATGTTCTTTTGCGCCTACAGGGCCGCCTATTTCTCCATCAGAACTGAATGTTGTAAGAAGACTTTCTGTGCATACTTCAACTATCATAACAGAAGGCTTGATATACTCTTTCATAATTACTTATTTTATTAGTTTCTTATTGTTTATTATATATATTCCCTTTGGCAATTGCTCTATACTCCTGCCTGCATAGCGACCATCAATGCTATAGATGTCGCTGCGTTCACCAACTTCTTTCTCAAGCAAGTCTACACCCGTTGTCTCGCCATGGATTAGTCTAAGCGTCTTAGCATTGCTGCTCTCCCCTTCTATATAAGCTCTGAAAGGCTCTGCATAAGCAGTTGTTCCTGCAATACCAAAACCGCTACCGTCAGCGAACAATGCATAGCTGCCGACAATAGCACCCTCGCCTGTTTTGTCATATACTCCTACAAATGCACCGTCGTTCATCTTTTCTGGTGTCTTGACTATTTCTACATCGCTTGCGCTAAAGGTAATATTTCCTGCAGGAGCATTAAATATGCATGGTACGTTGGCAGCAATGTCTCCTTCTGAGAAAACCACGGTACCTGCGGATGCATCCAACTCTGAGAAACGCTCAACCGTTACTCCTGCAGGTTTGTTGGCAGCAAAAGGCAGACAAAGAGAATACCAGCCTTCCTTTGCCAGAGTGCGCTGATAAGTTACTGCTGTTGCAGTAAAACCCTTTTCTACATTAAAAGGATGTCCATCGGTTATTGTCAACTGTCCGCAAACATTACCATCAACCACGTTCTTGCCCCATGCTGTCTGTTGTAACGAAGCGAAAGCTGAACCGCTTTTTGCATAGACTAGGGCATTGGGATTGGCAGATTCGAATGCCACTCCAGCATTGTCAATGCCACTTAAATCCAAGGTTGTCAAATTTGCATTGTCTGCAATATTGCTGTTGACAGCCTCAACAACATCTGTTGTCAGCGTACCGGTCAAGGCCGACAGGTCTAATTTCGATGCATTCCAG
>JAFQQY010000005.1 GCA_017410365.1 Prevotella sp. | reverse complement strand
GACAGTTTGTAGGCCAAAAACTGCCAGTCAGAACGCCACTTACTGATTTTTGCATATACCTTACATCGTTTTGTTTAGCATTTAGTTTAACAATTATATGATAATTTGTTGAAAAATTATTGTAAAGTTTTTTTTTCTTTTGCTTTTTTTCTATACCTTTGCAAGGTCAACTTAGAAACTATTAATTTAAAAGCAACACAAAATTAAGCAAGTTCTATAGCATGACATAAATTACTAACCTAATGTGTTGCGGAGTATATTATTATGAAAAGAATTCTTTTAATGGCATCAGTGGCATTGCTGGTTGCTTCGTGTACAACAATGAAAAATTCAACAGCGACAACTTTGGATGTTGAAAGTTCATTGACAAGTAAAACTACAGCAGATATGATTGTTTCCGAACAAAAAATATCTTATAACTACACTCCATCTAAGAAAGAGCGTAAAGCTGGAATGAAAACCGTGCTTAGCAATGCTGTTTCTTCTGCGCTAAAGGATAATGGTGATGCAGATGTGTTAGTTCATATGCAGTATAATGCTATTATTAAGAAGAAATTGTGGTTTAGCAAGAAAATACGTCAGGTGACGGTGACTGGTTATCCTGCTAAATATAAGAATTTCAAAGTTCAGGAGTCTAATAAATAATTATGGTGCTATGAAAATGAAATTTATGTTTGTGGGATTGTGCTCAATAGCACTACTTTCTGCTTGTACTACAATGCGTGAAAGTACATCTACGGTTTTGGCTGTTGATTCAAGTGTCAAACAATATCCAACTGTGGCGGATATGGACGTACATGAAAAAGTAGAAACAACAATTACTTGGAGTTTTGTACCATTTAATTGGGGACAACCACCTTTACATCAACGTCAAAAGAACTTGACAGCAGACATAATAAAATCAAGAGGCGCAGATGTCTTGTTGGAACCGCAAATTGTTTATACCAAGCAATCTTATGGCATGCGTACTTTGACAATAACGGGTTATCCTGCCACATTTAAGAATTTCCGTAAGGCAACAAAAGATGACCTGGAGGCCTTGAAGGTTGTAGCCCCGCCAAATGAGAAAAAAATATATAATGTTTCTCAGCCTTGGTATAAGAAGATTTTTAATAAGTTTTTTTAAATTGGTAAGTTTTAAATAAACTTTGATATAGGGACATCATTAAAAATGAAAATCGCCACGGAAAGAACCATCCGCGGCGATTTTTTGTATCTGTTTAATTCTTATTTAACGATGTACTCACTAACTGGTGACTTGTACCAATCTAAGTTAGCCTGACTGTTTTGACTCCAATTGCTGAATGAAGGATAAGCAACCTCGATGCCTACACGCTCTTTTGGCCAAGCCCATGAACCCGGCATGCAAATCATCTGTGGTGCTGTGCCTAGAGCTGGAGAAGTGATGGTAATAGCATTGTCGCTTTGAACCATGATGCTGAATCCGCCCATGTCTTCAGACATTGTGAAGTCTTCTGGTACGTCTACTGTGAAAGGCTTGCCTGCAGAACCTTTGCTTGTTGTGTTCAACATCTCGCTAGTGTTGGCACCATCCTTAATAAGTTGGTGAATCTCACCTAAGTTCTTGCTATCATAGTAGATGTATGCAGGTATTGTACCTCCAGCTGCAAGTGGAGTAACAGTTGCTGTCTTGCTACCACCAACGTGGCTTACGCTGAACACGATGTCGTTGAAGTCATAGTCATCAGTAGAACCAAGGTCCTCGCAAGCAACAATCCATGATTCACCTTGTTCTGGCTCAACAGGATCTGGACCGATTTCTTCTGGTTTCTCAAAATTACCAGAAGCAAAGAACAGGATATCGTTCAAGTCTTTGTCTGAGAAGTCCTCAAACCCAAGGAATGTTGTTCCGCCATAGTTATATGTAGATGCAAAAACACCGTCTTTATTTAGGTCGGCAATAGAATAGTAAATTCTGTTGTTACCTGCATATCCGTTGTCTTGTATTACAAAGAATGCAACTTTAGTTCCTTTAGGGAAGGTATAAGATGCAGTTCCTTTGCCGTCAGCTCCGAAATATGCTAATTCAAACTTTGTTCCCTTAACAAGAGTCTTGTCTGTCATTGAAAGGACATTGTATTGCTGACCGTTGAAACTTGTCCAATTGCCATAAGTTTCTTTTATTCCTACTTTATCCCATGCAATCCAATTGCCATCAGTATCAAATATATTGTCATAGACGTCTTCAACTTTGTATTCAGAGAACTGTACATATGAGTTGTTACCATCGCATGGTTTATCTATAAGAATGTATTTATTTACGGTTGCAATGTCTGGCAATTCACCTGTATAATAGAAATAACCAAATTTGTTGTTTCCTGACGTGTTACGATAGTTTAGGTCAAGAGTTATACCGCCGTCCTCGGCCATTGTGTATATTACATTGTCTTCAAGAACGCCTGTCCATTTCTCAACATTGTTTGCACCTTCTGCAAATACACCGCCAACAATGTCTCTAACGTCGCTAACAATCCATGTCTCACCTGCACTTGTGGTGACATTATTGAGCTGGATAAATTCTGTTTTCTTGTTTAGCCATATTGACGGGTCGTTAGGATCCTGGTATGGGTCATGCTCTATTGCAAGAATGTCGCCTTGTGTTGTGTTACAATCGCCAGTTGCTCTTGTTGCTGGTTTGCCAATAGTGATAGTTCTTTCTACAACATCATAATAACCGCTGATAATGTTGCCATGAGCATTATCTATCTTTACATAAACAAGTCCTTCAGATTCTGCCATGTCGAATGAAATGCTGCCGTTGCCTTTTACTGTAGTAGATGCCAGTAAGATGCATCCCTCCTTCAGAGGGCTCTTAGAATAGATGTTGACGCTACATTCGTCATTTGTGATTTCTGACAGATTGAATGTTGCAGTAACTTTTTCTGCCATATTCCAATCCTGATTCTCGTCTACATTTCCAAACTTGTCATTCCAGTTGTTTGAATAATCCTCCATCGTTGCATAAGGATTATACAGGTCGGTTTCTCGGTTGCATGATGTTAATGCCATTGCTCCTGCAAAAAATAGCAGTGCGGCTTTACCCATTTTCTTTGTCATATAAATGTTATTTTAGTTTTGTTAGTCTGCAAATGTACTGATAATCTGCAACATAGTGAAATGTTTTGTGAAAAAAACGAACTTTCGTCTTCTTTTTTAACATTTGAAGTGCAGAAAAAACAAAAGAAGCACTAAATTCTTGCGTATGCAATTCAATAGTACTTCTTTCTTTAGTGGGCCATCCAGGGCTTGAACCTGGGACCTCCAGATTATGAGTCTGTTGCTCTAACCAACTGAGCTAAAAGCCCGAAAAACCTGCTTGTCGCATGATTTCGGGTGCAAAGGTACATCGAAATAATTAAATAACCAAATATTTTTTGTAAAAAGACATAAATAAAATGCTTAAACTTGGTTGATATTGCCTTTTTGCGTAACTTTGCACATATATTTATATATAGTTGACAAGTTGGTACTTTAGTAAACGAGTTGACAAGTTGTTTGTAAAAGATTTATGAAAGAAGAAAAGATTGTTAGGAATGGGTTAACGGAATCTCAGGTTGGCGAGAGCCGTAATAAATACGGTGAGAACGTGTTGACGCCGCCTGCCCGCACATCACTATGGAAACTATACATAGAGAAATATAACGACCCTATAATAAAGATATTGCTTGTTGCAGCGGCAATATCATTTGTCTTTGCTGTCATTGAACAAGAGTTTGTAGAAGTAATCGGTATATTCTTCGCAATAATTCTTGCCACATCCATCGGTTTTTATTTTGAGCGCGATGCCGCAAAGAAGTTCAACCTGCTCACTGCCCTTGGCGAGGAACAGCCGGTAAAGGTGGTGCGCAACGGAAGGGTGCAGGAGATACCAAGACGAGAGGTTGTGGTTGGCGATGTGGTTGTGCTTGAGGTTGGCGATGAGGTGCCAGCCGACGGTATGCTCTTTGAAGCAACCGACCTGCAGATAGACGAATCGGCGCTTACTGGCGAGCCAATCATTACAAAATATACAGAGGTTGTTGACGATGGTGCCACTTATCCTTCAAACATGGTTCTCCGTTCAACGATGGTAATGAACGGCGGCGGTCGTATGGTAGTAACCGCTGTTGGCGACAGCACAGAGATAGGCAAGGTGTCTCGGCAGTCAACGGAGTTGACGGCAGTGAAGACACCACTCAACATGCAGCTAGACCGATTGGCCGGCCTTATTAGTAAGGTTGGTTCGGGGGTAGCTATAGCTGCCTTCGTCGTTTTCCTCGGTCACGATATTCTCACAAACGAACTCTGGCATACGGACAACTACATGAGAATGGCACATGTGGTGCTCGACTACTTCATGATGTCCGTAACGCTGATTGTCATGGCTGTGCCTGAGGGTTTGCCAATGGCTGTTACTCTTGCTCTTGCCCTTAACATGCGCCGAATGCTGAAGAGCAACAATCTGGTGCGCAAGCTGCATGCCTGTGAGACGATGGGAGCCGTAACCGTTATCTGCACCGATAAGACAGGAACGCTCACGAAGAACAAGATGCAGGTGCAGGATATGTTTGTGGTTGGAGGTGATGCAGGTGTGGAACTGCTGGCACGTGCTGTTGCCTTGAACTCCACAGCCGAACTGGACGACGGCAAGGGTATAGGCAATCCGACAGAGACAGCCTTGCTGCTCTGGTTGAAGTCTGATGGCAAGGATTATAGGGCATTGCGCTCTTCTGCCAGTGTCGTTGAGCGCATGCCGTTCTCTACGGAACGCAAGATGATGGCTACGGTGGCAGATGTCAATGGCGAGAAGTGGCTCTTTGTAAAGGGCGCACCGGAAATAGTGATGAGTCATTGCCAACTTTCTGAAAAAGAGCGTGAGGATATGCAGAAGCGTCTGCTTGGCTATCAGCAAAAAGCCATGCGCACACTTGCTTTTGCTTGCAAAAAGTGCGATTCCATCGATATCAGCGACCTTACTTTGCAGGCTGTTGCAGCCATCAGCGACCCATTGCGCTCGGAGGTTCCTTATGCCATCCGTAAGTGCGGCAGGGCGGGCATCGACGTGAAGATTGTTACAGGCGACACCTCGGCAACGGCGATTGAGATAGCACGCCAGATAGGTATTCATGCGTCGATGACTGACGGCTGTGTTATTACAGGTACAGACTTTGAGGCATTGTCAGACGATGAGGCTTTCCAGTGTGTAAAGAAACTGAAGGTGATGTGCCGTGCACGTCCTACCGATAAGCAACGGTTGGTAAACCTCTTGCAGAAACACGGTGAGGTGGTGGCTGTTACGGGCGATGGCACCAACGATGCACCGGCCCTCAACCATGCTCATGTGGGACTCTCGCTCGGTTCGGGTACCAGTGTGGCGAAGAATGCCAGCGACATGACACTTATCGACGACTCGTTCAACAGCATTGTGCGTGCTGTGGAGTGGGGGCGCTCGCTATACAGAAACATACAGCGTTTCATCTTCTTCCAGTTGGTGGTCAACGTAACGGCATTGCTGCTTGTGCTTGGCGGTTCGTTTGTTGGCACAGAGCTGCCACTCACCATTACCCAGATGCTTTGGGTTAATCTGATTATGGACACCTTTGCTGCCATGGCGCTTGCCTCACTGCCCAGTGAGCCGGAGGTGATGCACGAGCGTCCTCGCAAGCAGTCTGACTTTATCATCACCCGACTGATGGGGTGGTCGATAGCCATTGTGGGACTGCTGTTCTTTGCGGTGATGATAAGTCTGCTCTACTATTATGAGCGTGTGGCTGGCATTACACCTGAGGAACTGACAATATTCTTCACCGTATTCGTAATGCTGCAGTGGTGGAATCTGTTTAATGCCAAATCGTTTGCCTCACGCCATTCCGCTTTCCACGGATTCCTGAAAGACCGTGGTCTGCTGCTTGTATTGGCGATAATTCTTGTAGGGCAGTGGGTTATTGTTACCTTTGGCGGCAAGATGTTCCGCACGGAACCTCTCGATTTTAAAGTATGGATGATGATAATTCTTGGTACGGCACCAGTGATGCTCATCGGTGAAGTGGTAAGACTATTAAGAAAGAAATGAAGACGATATATCTTAACAACCTGAAAGGACAGTTGGCACCCTGTGCTGCCACCATCGGATTCTTTGATGGTGTGCATCTTGGTCATCAGTACTTAATAGGCAAGTTTGTTGCCGAAGCGCACTCGCGCCAGTTGGAGGCAACGGTGATTACCTTCGACCGTCATCCGCGCCAGGTGTTGAACACGGATTATCGTCCGCAGATGATTAATACCCTCGATGAAAAACTGGCATTGCTGTCAAATACAAAGGTTGACAACTGTGTGGTGCTGCCGTTCAACGTTGAGATGGCGTCGCTCTATGCCCGCGACTTCATGCAGACAGTGCTTAGAGGCCGTCTCAATGTGCGCCTGCTTGCCATGGGCTATGACAATCGTTTCGGTCACAACCGCAATGAGTCGTTCGACGATTACGTAGCCTACGGCAGAGAGTTGGGTATGGAAGTCGTTCGCAATGATGCCTATAGCATAGGTATCGGTCAGGTGAATGTCAGTTCATCGGTAATCCGCTCGCTGCTGACGGAAGGCGAAGTGGCCATGGCTGCCCGCTGTCTGAGTTATCCTTACGCTATCAGTGGCGAGGTTGTTCACGGTCATAATATAGGAACCGGCATTGGCTTCCCCACGGCCAATATACAACCTGCAGACAATGGCAAACTGATTCCGGCAAACGGCGTCTATGCCGTTCAGGTGATAATACACGAAGAGGGAACGGTGTGGAATGGAATGATGAATATCGGCAACCGTCCAACCTTCGATGGAAGGTCAACAGCCCTTGAGGTGCATCTGTTTGAATACAATGCCGACCTCTATGGCAAGCTGATTACCGTGGTCTTCGTAGAGCGCCTGCGAGAGGAGAGGCGCTTCCGCAATACCGGAGAACTTATAAACCAACTGAAACGCGATGAAATCGAAGTAAAAAAGATTTTTAGTCTATGAAAAAAGCAATATTATATGTAATTGTCTTTGCTGCCATTCAGATGGGAGCGTCATCCATAGTGATGGCATTGTGGAAAATCATTACTGGTTCAGCCGACGTGACGGCGCCGATGCTGATAGTGTCGATGACGCTGTTCAGCGTGGCTGTGCTGGCAGTATTCCTGTTGGCAAAATGGTGCGTGTTGTCGCCCAATTACCTGCGTATGCGCCAATGGGGAGTGTTCATCTGGTGTGTGTTGGCAGCCTTGGGTGCCATCATCCCTTCTATATGGTTTCAGGAGCAGATGCCCGAACTGCCCAATATCCTTGGCGATGAGTTCGACATGATACTGCGCAATCCTTTCGGTTATGCGGTGGTTGGTCTGCTTGCGCCTTTCGTAGAGGAGTTGGTGTTCCGTGGTGCCATTCTTCGTTCGCTGTTGGAATGGACCAAGCGCCAGTGGGTGGCAATAGCTATCTCTGCACTGCTCTTCGCTCTGATTCATGGCAATCCAGCCCAGATGCCACATGCCTTTATTATAGGTTTGCTTTTGGGTTGGATGTACTATCGCACTGGCAGCATCATCCCAGGTGTAATATATCATTGGGTTAACAACTCGGTGGCATTCATCATGTATAATATGATGCCAGATTCTGATATTCCACTGATAGTCTTCTTCAACGGCAGCAGTCAGGCAGTGACAGTAGCTCTTGTCTCATCGCTCTGCATTCTCATCCCGTCGATATTCCAGCTTCATTTGAGGATGAGGAAATCTTAGTATAGGAAATCCTAGGTAATCCTAGGCAATCCTAGGAGGATTCATGAAATCCGAAAAACCAAATGCCGCCCTCGAAACTCTCTTCGAAGACGGCATTTACAATGTTAGTATGTTATGAAAAAATTTGAGAGAATGAAACTTCACAGTTTCTTTTTGTTTAATTAGTAAATGATTTATTTTATAGAGAAAGCTTAGAAATTATCTGTTCGGTTTGCCCCAGAGAATCCTCTCTATCATAGAGTCAATCTCAGCGTCCATTGGAATAGCCATCATTGAGTCGCTTTTGTGCACTGGCATTCCGCCACTTAGCAGTTGCAGCGTATCGCTGTCAACAGTGGTTGAGGCAAAGTAATCTTCGTCTTTATAGCCAGAGCCGTTTTCTATCGAAACGCCGATGGCATTGCCTAGAGTGAGTATTATGGCTACTACAGCCGCTGCCTTGGCCAGCGGCATCAGTCTGGCCGACAGTTTTATCTTCCGGGCCTTTACCTTTGGCTGCTCGCCTATCATTGCCAGCAGTCGCTCGTCAAAGCTGTCATCAAGCATCTCTTCTGCCTTAGCCTGTTGCTCGTATGCAAACAGACTTCGGTATTGCTGCAACTCAGCTGGCACATCCTTCTGACTGAAGAATGCTCTCAGTATCTCCTCTTCCTCGCGGGAAGTCTCGCACTGCCAGTAGCGCTCTAATAGTTGCTCGATGTACTTATAGTCCATAATTATCTGTCTCGGTGAATTTCTGTTTTATTTGTTGTCGGGCTCTGAAGATGTTTGTCTTCACTTGCTGCTCGTTGATGCCCATTATTTCGGCAATCTCCTTGTAGCTCTTGCCCTCTATGTCTCTCAGTTGCATTGCCGTTCTTTGTTTCTCCGGCAGACTGTCAATCAGTCTTTTCACTATCTGCAACCGGTCGTTTTGTTCCAACCGTTCCTCAGGAGTGAGGAATGTGGAGTTAGGAGTTAGGAGTGAGGAATGAGGAGTTATGGGTGAGGTGTTTGGAGTTGGCGACTGCAACGAACTGCATCGGTCTATCGAAATATTCTTTTTGCTCGCTTGTCTTGTCCTGTCAACAGCCATGTTTCGGCATATCGTCAGGCAGAACGCCTCTATCGATTCTATCTCGTCCCACTGCTCCCGGCGGTCCCACACCTTAATCATAGTCTCCTGCACCACGTCTTCAGCCTCGGCACTGTCTTGCGTGATACGCAATGCCAGTCTGTAAAGCTCATTTTTCAGTGGCAACACATCGTTGCGGAAACTAATCTTCTTCATCCTCTCTCTATACTAATGACGATTGACTTTGGGAAAAGTTACAGCCAAAGCAAAAATTTTTTGCAAAAATACAAAAAAAAACGCCTTCCCAACTTAACATTGCCTACCTTTGTGCGTATATATATATAAATCGGTGTTAAGAAGATATATGAAGATAAAGGAAGATATGCCGCTTTTCAGCGGCGGAGATAGAGGACGATACTTTGTCAGCGTATATTCTACCAAAACAAATGTCATCTATCTCCTTCTAACTCCTTCTGCCTTCTTCTACCTACAGAAGTTGTATATACATCAGAAATGACGGTTCAAGAGTTCGAACATATAGCCCTGGCTTTGCGCCCGCAGCTTATGGGTGTGGCGCGTGGTTTCTTTGCCGATGAGGCTAAGGCAGAGGACGTTGTGCAAGATGTGCTGTTGCGTCTGTGGCAGATGCGCGACAGGATAGATTGCCAAAAGGATGTCCGTGCACTTGCTGTTCGTATGACTAAGAACCGTTGTGTAAGCGTTTGGCGACACGAAAGGGCGGGACTGAATATGTCGGTTGGCGAATTGTCTTCATCAGAGCGAAGCGTGACGGCAAACATACAAGAGTGCGACAGCAGGCGTATGCTGCACGATGCCATTGCGCGGCTTAACGATTCCGAACGGCGCCTGCTGAAAATGCGACATGAACAGGAAATGGACATCGGACAGATAACGGCAACCACAGGCATGGCAGCGAGAACAGTGAGCGTAATGCTCAGTCAGACAAGAAAGAAATTATTGGACATTCTAAAGAAAGGAGGATTCTATGAATAGCGAGATGAAACAGTTGTTGGACAAGTTCTTAGAGGGAACAACCACATTGGACGAAGAGAAACAGCTTGGACGTATGTTGGCAGAAAACGATTTGCCGGCAGAGCTGAAGGCTTTGGCAGAACTGCTAAAGGCAGAACCCTGTGATGCTTCGGATGCAGAGGGGTGGTTGACAGAAGATTTGACTGATGAATTCGACCGCATTGTCAGTCGTCGCAAGCAGCATACTGTTATCCGTCGCCTGATTGCCGCAGCATCGGTATTGCTGATAGTGGGCATCGGAGCATTGTTGTGGTTTGGTTCTGAGGATAAGGCGAATGATGCTGTTGTAGTTTCCGACAAGACGATGGCATCAAGTAGCAGGGGCGAATCAGCGTATCTGCCCGCAACAGAAGTAATTGATGAATCCACGGAAGCATTATCGGGCAGAAACGACGTTAAGCCCCAACAAAAGGCAGAAATAGAAACCCAATCCAAGCCCGACACTACGCCATCGACAACTCTCTCGGAAGAACAACTCAACACCATTCTTGCCGCTCATCAGGCAAAGTTGCGTGAGATTGACGATAGTGTGGATATGGCTCATATAAAAGACTATATTGAGAACGACGAACAACTTTATAAGATAGGGCAGAAGGCGCTTTGTCTTACTTGTGAAGATTAATAAATTTATACTCAGGTTTATCATGTTAAGAAGATATAAGAAGATAAAGGAAGTTCATATATCTCCCTATATCTACAAGCAAGCGGAGCTAGCGAAAGTTTAATTATATATTAAGAACAACAATATGAAAACACGGAAGATAATCGTACTTTTGACATTAATGGCGGTCATGACCACCAAGATGTATGCAAATGATGCTTACGAAAGAATAGTGAAATCAAGAGACCAACTGGTAGAGTCGAAGCATGTGATGGTGAAGAAAAAAAAACACACGCAGATGATAGGCTACTTCTTTAAATATGTGCTTAAATCCGATGAAATCGGCGATTCTTGCTTCCTGCCTGCCGACATAAAGCGTCTTGTTGCTTCTATGGACGAGGCAATGGCAAGCAGTACCGAGGCTTATTCGTATAATGCAGACAATAAAGACCAGAGTCCTGTGGCTATGTTTCAATGTGTGCGTCCTGACAACTTCACTGAAAATCTGTCATTCACCTATTCCGTTAAAGGCAACCAGAACTTCCGCTTTGTCACGCTACAACCCTCAGCCGATGAGCATCACTCGTTTCTGCTTCTCTGGGAGCGAAGCGACTTTACAGATATGCACGGCAAGGCATTCGCCTCTATCGACGGTTATGTTATTGAACTGACTGGAAACGAGTGGAGGATAAATAAACTATCGGGCAACGCATACGCCTCTGACAGTAAGAATAATTACAAGGCGTATGACTATATTGAAAATAATGACACCACGAGTTTTGTAAAGCTCCGTGAGAAGATGAAGTATGTGGCAAGCCAATATACCAACTATGCACGTCAAGGCAATATTGAGGAAATGACAGGTATGGCGTATCTTGCCAGTCAGCTGGCTACAAATTACGACAAAAAGCTGACGGTGGCGCAGAACGAAAGCATAATGGAGATAGTCAAGTCTATCGGTGCCAATGCAAACCATACTATTGCCACGTTGCTGAACAAGACGAGAGAAGAACTGGACAAGAAAACTGACAAGAATAGTAGTAGCGAGAAACTGATATCGAGAAATTACAGACAATACTACAAGATGCATCTGAGGGAAACCGATTCGAAGGATTTATTAGAATACTTCAAGCCTGTTTCGGCCAAAACCATCGACTGGCGACTTGGCGGTACCACTCATCCCGACCATCGTTTCGTGCGCATAGCCCACATGTTCCACCGTAACTATAAGTTCAGATATGATGACGGCAAAATAACTTTCAGCAAGTCGTTGCCCGCAGGTTCGGCTGTTTGCGTAAGCGACGGCACAGTCAATGGCGAGTGGATATTGCTGGTCGATTCCGTGCCTGTCGATATAGATATGGCATCGGGTGAGTTGCGTCGTGGTTCGGAACTCAACAAGCGCTTCATAGCCTATCAGAAGCGTTCGGCGCAGTATGAGAATGAGGTGGCAAAGCATGTGAACTTCTTCTATAATAATCATATTGTAATGAACGAGGGTGGCTATGCTGCAATCTCCGACAGCATTATTGCTTTCAATTATTCGGTGATGATGGACAACCTTGGAAACGGCATTGCTGAATATATACTTTACGACAATTACCCCAGTTTCTCATTCAGTCAGTTGGATGCCGCTTTCAGAAGCAACAAAATAAACACTGCCTCGCCGCTTGTTCAGCCTGCCTATAATTATTATTTAGGTAAGAAAAAACGTCAGCCGGGCATGATGTACACGGATGTTGAACTGAAAGGTACCGATGGCAAGACCCATAGGTTGAGCGATTATGTTGGCAAGAGCAAGTATGTGGTGATTCATTTCTGGAGCATCAACTCTTGGTTCAGTCGTCGTGCGATGAGCGCCAACAAGAACATAGCCAAAAACTACGATGACGACAAGATAAAGGTGATAGGCGTATCTCTGTTAGACAAAGAGAGCACTTGGCAGAATTATATTCAGAGTCGCCGTATGACATGGACGCAGTTGCATGCAGGTTCAATGGAAAGCGATGCCGCCCGTGCCTACGGAGTAACTGCCATGCCCGAAACCGTAATAATCGATAGCGAAGGCAGGATTGTGGTTGAAGGATTGCACGGAAAGGATCTGGAACTTAAGGTTGCAGAACTATTGGGAGAGTCAAAACAAGACATAAATATAAATTTAGTTTTATAAAGCACGCAAAGCCCGGCTGGCATGTGAATGTTGGTCGGGATTAATGAATACGCTATTTCACTTTTGTAAAAGAAGTTAATTTATTGTCTTTCCGTGTCTATGATAAACCAACTCGTGCGTATAAAAAGTAAGTTAAATAAATATATGAAAAGAAAAATTTCAACTTTGTTGCTGTTGTCCATACTCTTGCCAATGACAGCGCAGAATGTAACATTTGAAGGTCATGTTACTGACAATGAAAAGAATGATTTGATAGCATCTACCGTTCGCTATTTCGTTGACGACTCCCTGTTTGTTAAAGGTGTGACCACCAATACCAATGGGGAGTTTAAGCTCGAAGTGCCGCAGAATGATAAAGCAAGCAAACTTGTATTCAGTTATATAGGCTACAAAAACCTGACCATTAACATACAGCCAACAAAGGAGAAGAATATACGCTTGGGCGACATCGTGATGAAAAAGGATGCAGTGCAGATACACGAAGTAACGGTGCTGGGCGAGAACCAAGTGCGCACAGAAGACAAGTTGATGGTATATCCCACAAAGGACGAACTGCGCCATGCCTACGACGGCTACAGTGTATTGGCAGGATTGATGATTCCAGGTTTAGAAGTCAATTCTTTTGAAAACACTTTGTCTTATTACGAAAATGAAGTGTTGATTTGCATTGACGGCCGCCAGGCTACCAAGGAAGAAATTCTTGGATTGAATGCCAAATATATCAAACGTATAGACATCTATACCATGGGGAAGCCAGAATTTCCAGAATCCAGTTGTGTCATCGACTATATCATGAAAGAACTGGATTATGCAGGAACGGTATCGGCCAATGCCGAACATCAACTGACCCGTTTAAATGGTAACGGACGTTTAACTGCCCAATACTACCACAAAAAGTCAGAATTTGCAGTTTCTATATCAGGCAACTATAATGATTTCAAAGAAAAAGCCGAGGACATAGAAATGACAACCTACCATTTTCCAGAAAAGGACATTATCCGTACAAACAAATCTTTGCCATCATTGAAACAATCTGATAATCAAAATGCTTACGCTAATTATATCTATCGCGACAATATACAAGACTTCTATGCATCTTTTCGATTAAACCGTGAAGTAACCGAGAACGATATCTGGGACAATCGTTCATATAATAATGTACCTGCCATCTATATCAGACAAGAAAACACTCAATCGCAAAATATAAATCCTGCATTACAATTCCGTTACAACAGAACACTCCCTAACAGCCAGCGTCTGCGAACAGAGCTTTATTGTAGCTTCGGAAATAATGATTATGTACGCTGGTATGAGCAGCGTGAAAACGATCAGACAGCAAATGCTTATCGCAATGAGACTGATGAGAAAAGCAATTATCTAAAAGGAACTGTCAACTATACAAAAACATTTAAAAACAAGTCATCGCTGAGTATAGAACTTAGTCAGGATTTCACCAACACAGACAACATCAATTTACGAGATGAAAACGTATATGATATTTCTTTGTACAAGAGTAATACCAGATTTCTGGCTGCATATAATTACAGAATAAAGAACAAGATAAATATTATGGCCCGACTGGCTACTCACATATCTCATGTCAGCACAGGAAACAACAGCGTCACGAATTACTTTTTTACACCCTATATGCGGCTTACATATAAACATAAGAAACATTCATTGAGCTTGTCAGGTACAATCAATAGTCAGGAAGTTGACAACACGAACCGAACTGGGGATGAATATCGTAAAAATGAATATGAGATATATAAAGGGAACCCTGAACTGAAGGATTACATGACATACGATGTCAGACTAACGCATTCTTGGAACATCTCTTCAAGATTAAAATGGTCGCAGGGCGGTTCTGGATATTTCTATTCTGACTGTATTTATTACAATCGCTACTTTGACGAAAATAAAAATGCCATTGTTAGAGAAGCTGTGAATAAAGGGAATAGTTTTGTCCTGAATTATTTCACGACTATGCAATATGACATTGTGCCTAAAATGTTAATTTTTCAAGGAAGCCTAATGTATTTCTTCTACAAGGCGAAGGCTGTAAATACAATATATCTACACGACCCTTATTTTATATCCAAGATTCTATTCAGGAAAAATGCTTGGCTGATAGATGTAGGATTACAATCAAAAAGAAAAGGTATTACAACGGGAGAAGTTATGAAATTTGACATGGCTCCCCTGCTAAGAGTGAAGATTGGTTATAATATAAAACAATGGAACTTCGAGGCTGCTTATTACAATCCGTTCAAGGCTACAACAAGGATGTGGCTGCAGAGCGACGTGTTAACAAAAGAGTCCTCTAATCGCAGCCGTTATATATCTGATAATTACGGATATGTCAGAGTCAGCTACCGCTTCAACTACGGTAAGAAGAAACATAAGTTTGACAATACGGAGGTTATTGACGTAAACCAAACGACTATATCAAAATAACAGACATAAAAATAAAGGGTCAGCGGATATTTCTGGTTGTTAGATACGGCAAATCAAGAATAAATATTAAGTTTTGCATCATGAAATCAGATCAACTTCTTCGTGCCATCCGAGAGAATAGTTTTAGTTTTAATTAACGAAATACAATTTATGAAACGACATTTTTTTACTTTGCTGCTATTGTTATTGTCATTTCCTGTGTTAGGACAGAATGTTACATTAGAGGGACATGTTGTTGACAACGAGAAAACCGACTTGATTTCAACCACTATCCGATGCTATGTAGATGACTCCGTGTTTGTTAAAGGAACAACAAGCAATAGCAAAGGTAATTTCAAACTTGAATTGCAACAGACTGACAAGGTTATTAAACTTGTTATAAGTTACATAGGCTATAAGGAACTGGTGATGAACATCCAACCGACAAAAGAATCTACTGTCCGCTTGGGCGACGTCGTGATGAAGAAGGATGCAGTGCAGATACATGAAGTGACGGTGCTGGGCGAGAACCAAGTGCGCACGGAAGATAAGCTGATGGTTTATCCCACAAAGGACGAACTGCGACATGCCTACGACGGCTATAGCGCACTGGATGCCTTGATGGTGCCGGAATTAAATGTTAACACTATCGACAATACTATTAATTATATGAACCAGACGGTATTGCTCTGCATCAACGGCCGTGAAGCTACGCAAGACGAGGTACGCGACCTCAATGCCAAATATATTAAAAGGGTTGATATCTACCAGATGGGAAAACCAGAGTTTCCACAGGCGGCAACTGTAATAGATTATATAATGAAGGAACGCGACTATGCAGGAACTGCGGCTTTTAATGCAAACCAATATTTTACCCGATTAGAGGGTAACGGCAGGGTCAGCACACAATATTTTCAAGACAAATCAGAGTTCGCACTCTCATTGTCAGGTAAATACGAAAACGTTGAATACAAAAATAAAGGGCAAGCAGTCACTAATTATAATTTCCCTAATGAAACAGTAACAAGGACAGAACGTTTTATGCCTAATGATGACAATCGCCATGGTTTAAGCGGATATCTTAATTATATTTATCTTGGGAAATTGCAAGAGTTTTATGTCTCTTTACGCATGAACCAAAACCGTTCGGAAAATGACAATATGGGTAGTTTGCAGTATAACACAACTCCTTCTTTTGTTACCGAGCAGGGACACATACTTTCAAAAAGCCTTAATCCAGGCATAAAGTTGCAATATACCCGAACACTACCTCGCGAGCAACGCTTACGTGCAGAATTATATGGAAGTTTTGGAAACAATGATTATGACAGGTGGTATGAACATCGCATAAATGAAGATGTAACTGACTCATACCGCAATAAGACTGATGAAGAAAGTTATTATGCAGAAGGAAAGATAAACTATACAAAAACATTCAAGAACAAATCTACACTGAACATAGACTTGAATCAAAATTTCACCCACACAGAAAATAAGAACCTTCGTGGCGAGAACATCTTTAATATTTCACTAGACAAAAGCAACACTCACCTAAACGCAACATATAATTACCGTATTAAAAACCGCTTCAATATACAAGCAAGATTAGCGGGGCACTTGTCTCATGTGAAGACAGGGAATAATACGACAACGAATTTGTTCTTTACTCCTTCCTTCAGGTTTTCATACACATATAAGAAACATTCATATAATTTACGTGGTCAGGCAACCAGCATAGAAGCAAGCAATGCTAATCGTACTGGTGATGAATACAGAAACAATGAATAT
>JAFQQY010000044.1 GCA_017410365.1 Prevotella sp. | reverse complement strand
TTTGCTCATGCCGGAAGAGTAGTAGTCACGAATTACAGACAATTTAAATTCTTCACTAATGAATCTTCTAATTCTTTTACTCATAGTTTTACACATTTAATTATTAACTCTAAATGTGTCTACCTATATCAGTATAAGACATTTGGCATAAAGACAGAAATAATCTTTGAATCCCAGTATTCATAGACATAAAGACATAAGGGCATAAGTATTTAAGACATAATAACATAAGAACAGAAGATTATTTCAATTATTCAGTAAACTGTCATAGTATTTCTTGAGGTTGATTGTTATGATGGTCCAAACATCCTTGAAGTCCAAATCCTCTTTCCACTTGATTCTTTTGAGGAATCCTTTCCAATAGGAGTTCCTTCGGTAGTCATTAGCAAAATCATCCCGGAATAGCAGATGATTTTCCTCCAATTGAGTGTTGCGGTTGGCAAAAGTGGCTTTAATGGCCTGCTTCAACACGTGCAAGTCCAATTTTTGGAACTTCAGGATGCGGTACACATCGAAGTAATCCTTCATTCTGCTGTTATCAGCCGCCAATGTGACCATGGCTTCAAATTTCTCCGCAACAACAGTCTCTAGCGAATAGGCAAAGATGGAAGGAATTGGTAGTCCTTGTATCAGTATGGGATAGTCTATGGTTTGGGGAGCCGGAGTTATGACATCACCGAAACCCACATCCATTGATATGGATTGTACCATTGTGTCTAAACGGGCGACAAGTGTAAGGCGGATACCATGATATTCCTTGTTTACGGTAATCTCTTCTGCGGTTATTTTGTCTGCGTCAAAAGTGATACCGTCATAGGGAGAGTCTATGGCGGTTATCTCTGCAAATACACCTTTTAGGACATCTATGTTATTGCTGATGTTCTTGCCAAGGAAATCAATATCTACCGTAGGTCGGGAGTCCAATCTGTCATAGGCATAAAGCAAGGCTCCGCCCTTCAAACAGAACTTTTCACGGTAACGACTTATGCTCAGGCGATAAAGCAAACGTTCTTGTACGTATCTGATAGCCAGCAACTGGTATATCTGGTTGTCGTTCTTGTCTCTCTTGTTAGCAACGGCAATATTCCAAAGTTTCGTCTTTATTGACTTGCCGGCATCAGTCATGTTTTTCATAAAGCAATTTCAAGATACTTATGTAATACGGTTTCTATTCTCAGTGCCTTTGCATAATCAGAGAGGCGGCTCAGATTGATTCCTTTACGGCTCAAATAGTTCTTCAGTATCTCCGAGCAGATATCTATGCCAATCTTGTTTCTGTATTTGATTGCATCACAAACACAGCGTTCAATATCGAAGATTTCCACATTATATCCTGATATCTCCTCCATTGTGCGACCGATATTCAGTAGCTCTTCACTCTGATGGTATAGCTTTATGGGCGGATAGTCGGGAAGAACAATACGCCTTCCGCGACGTACTGCAAGGCAAATTTCCTGCGGTATCTGTGTGGTAAGATTGTAATGTGACCAAGCGGAGAAAGTGCAAAGCACTCCGTTAGGCACAATCTTTCCCATATCATACATGGTGTTTAATAGTGCATCATGCAAAGCATATACCCCTTTGCGCACACGGACAATATTACCCTTGTCAAGCTCTGCAAGCAGACGGTGGTATTGCACGCTTGTCAGTTCGCTCTTACTAATGAACCCGCCATGGGAATTGATTATTGATTCTATGTCTTGATACTGTTTCATAATAGCGCAAAAGTACTACAAATATTTCTGATTGTAGTATTCTGATGCTACTTTCTTCTGTTTTTTCTGAAATTTTTACAGTATCGGTGGTATTTAACCCATATAGACAGGTTTTTTCTTAGACATAAAGACAGATATATTCTTAGACATAAAGACAGATTTTTCTTAGACAGAAAGACAAAAGAATATAAGAACACTTCAATCTTTCAATCCTTCAACTTTTCAATTCTTATAAAATCCTTTAAATCCCAGAATCCCTAGATATAAGGACCAATCTAATCCAAGGAGATGGCGGGGAGAGGCTTTTCCTAAAAGAAAAGTAATTTCTCTTGCCAAAATTATCAATTTTTGCCCATAAAATCAACCTGGTTTTCAACTTTTCCTAATAATTTGCGTCTTATTTAAATAAAAATATGTAAATTTGCGTAAGTGCGCGAAGGGATGTTTTATTTCTGGATATGGGGCACGGCATGAGAGTTGATAACCATTAACAGGTTGCTATTAACGAGCAAGACATAGAAGGCTCGCCTCCATGCCAGACAAAAAGGTAAAGAGGCGGGCCTTCATAAGTTTTAACCGTTTTAACAAGAAAAGATATGATGCGAATTCAACAAGCAAGTGCAAATTTATAACAAGTAATTGAAAAACTCCTCAATTGGAGTCTGGACTTGCAAAGGTGAGCGATGAGGTTAAGAAAGAATACCTTGGTCGTTTCGATGAAATTCCCGGACTATTCTCATTGATGGAACCAATGCCTGGTGCTATTGATGCTATGCACAGAATCCAAAAGGATGGTCGTTACGAACTTTATATCCTCTCTACAGCACCATGGAACAATCCAACTGCATGGTCGGACAAGCTGCTTTGGGTTCAAAAGCATCTTTATGACGTGTTCCACAAGCGAATTGTCATCACTAATTGCAAGAATCTACTGAAGGGTGACTATCTCATTGATGACAGAAGCAAGAACGGAGCCAAGGAGTTTGAAGGCGAGTGGATTGAGTTCGGAAATAGTGAGTTCCCTGATTGGGATAGCGTGCTCAAATATTTAAATATAATTTAAAAATATAAATATGGAACTATTGAATGATATATTGTCAACTGTAAAGGAGGAGTGCTTATGTGGTACTCTTCCCGATTTGGATGTTGATGCATTTGAATATTGTGTTGACAAAAGTGAGTGTACAGAGATTCATGCTATTCTATCAGGCTTTAAGCATTTTAGTAAAGATAGTTTTTCTTCTCCGAATGGTCTTATTGTTTGTTTGGAAATATGTATTTCCTCAAAGAGTGGGATCTCTGTGTGCAGTATGGATGTTCAGGATTACTTCACTCCGATTGAAGGTGAGTTTGAGTACCCTAAACTTACAAGTCATCTGATTTCTGTGTCAAAATATCAAAATGGGACTTCAGAATCACACCAATATATAAACAAAATAGTTCCTATAGAACAAGTTAAAGAAGCCTATATAGATTTAATAAAAGATATACAGGCATTTATTACATCTCTAAAATGTAGAAAACAATGAGTGAAAATAAGTTCGTACAGAATGATTCAAAATGGATGCTTTTAGACAAGACAGGAAAAGTCTTGAATAACTATGGCAATATCAATGCGTTTACTCTATAATGGTAAAAGGGCAGAAGAAGTTGTGCGGTTAGCACTCCTAAATGCATCACTTTTGACACCCAAATGGCCCTTTTACTATACCTAAAACGCCCTTTCAGAAGTCTAAAACGGCCTTATAGAAAAACCAATTTTTACTACCTGAATTTGTTAAAATTACTAAAATGCACCGAAAAACGGGCAAATAATGTAGGATTGAAATCCTCCTACACTGCACTTAACGCTCTATGGCTTAATGTTTTATATGCAAAAATGTAGGATGTATGAGAAAATTGATTTTTTTAAATCTAGGGATATAATTTTCTAGATATACTTCTTTCTAGGGATTTTGGGATTTAAAGGATAAAATAAAATTGAAAAGTTGAAGAATTGAAGGATTGAAGACTGCGAAGCTGATGAGCGTAGTGAATAATTACTCGCTGAAGCTCATCAACACGTGAAAGATTGAAGTCTTCTTATATTCTTTTGTCTTTATGTCTAAGAAAAAATCTGTCTTTCTGTCTGTGGATTTTATGTGTCTTTCTGTCTAAGGATTTTGGGATTTAAGGGATATTTGTCTTTATGTCTAAGAATATATCTGTCTTTCTGTCTAAGAAAAATCTGTCTTACTGTCTTTAAAACCTTTTGTCTTTATGTCAAAACAAGTACTCATGTACTCCTGTCTAAAATAGTCCTCCTGTCAAAACAAAAAATAGACGCACCAAGTAATGGCACGTCTATTATAGCGGTGAACGTATTTGGAGTTTACTTTATCAAATCTACTGAGCGCTTGATGAAGCGTGAGAGGGCCTCGCCCTTCAACATGCCGTTTTGAAGCAGCGCCAGGTCGATGAGCTGACTAACCACGGCGTTCTGCTTGGCGTAGGTGTGCAGCACGGCATTCTTCTTCTGCTTCTGTTCCTCTACAGCCTTCTCGCATTCTGACTTCATGTCGCGGTCGTCCTGTGTCAGTTCGTCGTACTTCTTCTTGTCCTGCTGTTGCTGTATGGCAGCCAGACGCGCCTCCTGTCCCTTCAGTTCGCTGAGTATAGGCTTCAGCTGTTCGGCGGTGTTGGCGTCGCAGTCGCTCAGTATGCTTGCCACCAGCGGGTGGTCGCTGTTGAGCACCAGTGTGTAAGAGTCAGGCATCTGTCCGTAGAAGCCCATGCCCTGCTGGAACTGCGCCATGTCTTTCATGCGTCGCATCCATTCGTTCTGTGTTATCACCACTGGCTGTGCTGTGCTGCCCATAGCCTCTACCTGTACCATGAAGTCGGTCTTGTTGAGCTGTGGCATCTGACTCTTGAACACCTCTGCCAAGTTGTCACGTTCGTTGTCAGAAAGGGTGGTCTGCGGTTGGTCGTCCTTGGCTATCAGTCGGCTTATGATGTCGCTGTCTATGCGTGTGAAGCGGCTCTTCTCGAACTTCTGCTCGAACAGCTGCACGCAAGCCACGTCTAGTTCGCCGTCGAACATGAGTATGCTGTAGCCCTTCTCCTTGGCAGCCTCGATGTATGCGTACTGCTCTTCCTTGTTTGTGGCATAGAGGTAGATGAGGTTGCCGTCTTTGTCGGTCTGGTTATCCTTGATAAGTGTCTGGTATTCCTCATAGGTGAAGTACTTGCCCTCGTCGTCCTTGAAGAGTGCGAAGTCTTTGGCGCGGTCGTAGAACGACTCCTCGCTCAGCATGCCGTAGTTGATGAAGAGCTTCAGGTGGTCCCACTTCTCTTCGTATGTCTTGCGGTCTTCCTTGAAGATGGCAGCCAGACGGTCGCTAACCTTCTTTGTGATGTATGTAGAAATCTTCTTCACCTCGCGGTCGCTCTGCAGATAGCTGCGGCTGACGTTTAGAGGAATGTCTGGCGAGTCGATTACGCCGTGGAGCAGGGTGAGGAAGTTTGGCACGATGCCTTCTACCTGATCTGTCACGAACACCTGATTGCAGTAGAGCGAAATCTTGTTGCGCTGCAGTTCGATGTTTGAATTGATTTTTGGGAAGTAGAGTATACCAGTGAGGTTGAACGGATAGTCTACGTTGAGGTGAATCCAGAACAGCGGTTCGTCGCTCATAGGGTAGAGGGTGCGGTAGAACGACTTGTAGTCTTCGTCTTTCAGTGTAGACGGCGACTTGCTCCACAGCGGCTCTACATTATTTATAATATTATCTTCGTCGGTTTCCTGCTGCTTGCCGTCTTTCCATTCTGTCTTCTTTCCGAATGCCACTGGCACGGCCATGAACTTGCAGTACTTCTGCAGCAGACCCTCTATCTTGCCCTTCTCGAGAAACTCCTTGCAGTCGTCGTCGATGTGGAGTATGATGTCGGAACCTCTGTCGGCCTTGTCGCACTCTTCGAGCGAGTATTCTGGTGAACCGTCGCATGACCATTTGACAGCCTGCGCGCCTTCCTTGTACGACTTGGTTACTATCTCGACCTTCTTGCTGACCATGAACGATGAGTAGAAACCGAGACCGAAGTGGCCTATTATGTTGTTGGCATTGTCCTTATACTTCTCGAGGAAGTCTGACACGCCTGAGAATGCTATCTGATTGATGTAGCGGTCTATCTCGTCGGCAGTCATACCGATACCGCGGTCGCTGATGGTAATGGTGCCAGCCTTCTCGTCTACAGCTATCCTTACGGTCAGGTCGCCCTGCTCGCCGCTGAAGTCGCCGCGCTGTGCCAGAGTCTTTATTTTCTGTGTGGCGTCGACAGCGTTGCTTACGAGTTCGCGAAGGAAGATTTCGTGGTCAGAATATAAGAATTTCTTGATGACAGGGAATATGTTCTCTGTCGTTACTCCAATGTTACCTTTTTTCATGTGTTATTTTATTTAATTGTTTTTTGTTTCTTATTTCCTTAACCGAATGTGCAAATACCGTGCCAATGTTGGCGTGTGGTGCAGTTAGAGGTGCTTTTGCAGGTGGCATTATGGCAGTATGGTGCATGTCTGTCGGCGTGCGTCTGCCAACGTACGGTGGGAAAAACTGTTTAAACGGGTGGACTATTTGTTTTTTTCAGCCTTTTTTCATGGCGGGCTGTCAAAATTATTTGTCTAACGTTCTTAATTTTTCATTTATTTTCTTACCTTTGCGAATGAAAAACTAAAACTGAACGATAGTAATAATGCATTAAGATATTATGATGAGCAAAGAAGAGTTGGTGTCACATTATTATATACAGCATAGGCAGGAACTTCTGGCTTATGTTGCCAAGGGCATGGCTAACTCTGCTTTTTCTGAAGATGTGCTGCAGAATGTCTTTCTGAAATTATTGCAGTCGGACAAGATGATTACTCCCGTCACGCTGCCTGCGCTGGTCTATACCGTGGCCCGCAATCTGGTTTCCGACTATTGGCGCCATCGTGCCCACGTGAACAACTACCGCTATCTGTACGGAGCGCTATGGACCAACGGGCATTATGATGCCGAGTCTGACTATTCGGCCAGAGAACTTGTTGATATCATAGAGCGTGGCGTTACCGACTTGCTGCCAGAGAAGAGCAAGGTGGTTTATAGGCTTAACGTGATAGAGGGACTCAAGGTGTCGGAGATTTCGACCCTGCTCGACAGACCATACAAGACGGTGGAGAATCAGCTTGGAAATGCACGCAAGCAGATGCGCGAGTATATCAAGAGTGTAGTCTGATAAGTGGCAGCAGGAGCAGATAATTTGTCTATCATAACCGTTCTTCATTTATTTTTATTACCTTTGCACCTTGTAATAAGGTAATATCTCACATGTTTCGCATGTCTAAGAAGTTATTGGAAGAGAAAGGAAGATATGCCGTCCTTTTTATCTCCTATTATCAAAAGACAATCGGGGCATGCGAATGTTGAATAATATTGTATATATGAACTTCAAAAAGAAAAGACGTTGGCATTGCACGCCTGGCGGAGCTACAGAACTTGACAAGCAGGTGATGTATTGGGAAAACAAGGGCAAGCTGGTTCCCACCAACAGCCTTATAAAGACTCCCGAGCAGATAGAAGGCATCAGAAAGGCGGGGCAGCTGAACACGGCTGTGCTCGACGAAGTGGCCAAGAACATACGTGCAGGCATGAACACGCTTGAGATAGACAAGATATGCTACGACTTCTGTACTAAGCACGGCGGCATACCGGCTTGCCTCAACTACGAAGGCTATCCAAAGAGCGTCTGCACAAGCATCAACGAAGTGGTGTGTCATGGCATACCAAAGGAAGAAGACGTGCTGGAGGAGGGCGACATCATCAATGTAGACTTCACGACAATACTCGACGGCTATTATGCCGACGCCTCTCGCATGTTCATCATAGGAAAGACAACACCAGAGAAGGAGCAACTGGTGCGAGTGGCCAAAGAGTGTCTGGAAATAGGCATGGAGCAGGCCAAACCATTTGCCTTCGTAGGCGACATAGGCCATGCCATAGAGAAGCATTGCAAGAAATACAGATATGGAGTGGTGCGCGACCTGTGCGGTCATGGCGTCGGACTGCAGTTCCACGAAGAACCTGAGGTGCCACACTTCGGACATCGCGGACAAGGCATGCTGCTCGTGCCAGGCATGGTGCTCACCATAGAACCGATGATTAACATGGGCACGTGGAAGGTGTTCATAGATGCTGAAGACGAGTACGGCTGGGAGGTGATAACAGAAGATGAACTGCCAAGCGCCCAGTGGGAACACACGCTGCTCATTACCGACGACGGCGTGGAAATACTGAGCTACTAGGCATTGGCATATTTCGATAGCACATGGAAAAAGAAAACAAACCAATTTATATACTAGGTATAGAGAGTTCGTGCGACGATACTTCGGCAGCCGTGATTTGTAACAATGTGTTGCTGAGCAATGTAACGGCATCGCAGGCCGTACACGACGCTTACGGCGGTGTGGTTCCGGAACTGGCATCACGAGCACATCAGCAAAATGTGGTGCCTGTGGTAGACCAAGCCCTCAAGAAGGCGGGCATAACCAAGGAACAGCTTTCGGCGGTTGCCTTCACTCGTGGTCCCGGACTCATGGGGTCGCTACTGGTTGGTGTTAGCTTTGCCAAGGGCTTTGCCCGTTCGCTGGGCATTCCGCTCATAGACGTCAACCACTTGCAGGGTCACGTGATGGCGCATTTCATCACAGAACCGCCTGTTGAGGGAGCCGAGAACGTTCAGCAGATTCCGCCATTGCCATTCTTGTGTCTGCTGGTGAGCGGCGGCAACTCGCAGATAGTCAAGGTAAACGCATACAACGACATGGAGGTGCTGGGGCAGACCATTGACGATGCTGCCGGCGAGGCCATAGACAAGTGTTCAAAGGTGATGGGACTGGGCTATCCCGGTGGTCCGATTGTCGACCGTCTGGCGCGTCAAGGCAATCCACATGCGTATAAGTTTGCTGAACCGTCGATACAAGGGCTTGACTACAGTTTCTCTGGTCTGAAGACGTCGTTCCTCTATTCTCTGCGCGACTGGGTGGCAGAAGACCCTGACTTCATAGAGAAGAACAAAGCTGACATAGCTGCTAGTCTTGAGTTTACGGTGGTAGACATACTGATGAAGAAACTGAAGAAGGCAGTAAAGCAAACCGGCATTAAGCACGTGGCTGTGGCTGGAGGCGTGAGTGCCAATACAGGTCTTCGCAATGCTTTCCACGACCATGCCAAGCGTTACGGATGGACCATCTACATACCTAAGTTCGGCTATACCACAGACAATGCTGCAATGATAGGCATCACGGGCTATTTCAAGTATCTCGACAATGAATTCTGCGGCATAGAAGTGCCAGCCTTCTCGAAGGTTACATTCAAGTAAGCGGCAGAGATGCTATTTATTAACAACGAAAACAAAATTATAAGGATATGGATTTTGAAAGTAAGATTATAAGCAGAGAAATCAGTCAGCTGCTTTGGGAGAGCGAAAAGACTCTGTCTACGGCAGAAAGTTGCACTGGTGGCCGTGTTGCCGAAGCCGTGATGTCAATACCGGGAGCTTCGAAATATTACAAGGGCAGTGTGGTGGCCTATGTTAACGAGATAAAGGAATCGCTGCTTGGCGTCAGTCATCAGCTGCTCGAAGAAAAAGGCGCTGTGTCAGAGGATGTTGCCATCGAAATGGTTAAAGGAGCATGTAAGACTCTGAATACCAACTATGCCATTTCCGTGACAGGCTTTGCCGGACCTACAACATCGGAAGAGGGAGTGCCGGTTGGTACGATTTGGATAGCTTGCGGCACCATAGAAAAGCAGGTGACAATGAAAATTCAGGAAGATTTCGGACGCGACATCAACCTTGCCATTGCTGCAAAGAGCGCAATGAAAATGTTCTATGATTTCCTGTTGGAAGAATGTAGTGAAGAAAAAGAAAGTTAAAAAACATTAACAACTTGCTGTTTCTCCGAGGGTTGTTCTTTTTTATAGATAAAATTCAGTACCTTTGCACCCTGTTTGGAGTAAGTTATAAAAAAGTAAAGAAAATTTAGATAGAAATGTCGAAGATTTGTCAGATTACAGGAAAGAAGGCACAGATTGGTAATAATGTGTCTCACTCAAAGCATCGCACAAAGCGCAGCTTTGACGTTAATCTGTTCAGCAAGAAGTTCTACTATGTAGAGGAGGCTTGCTGGATTAGACTGAAGATCAGCGCTGCTGGTCTGCGTATGATTAATAAAGTTGGTCTTGATGCAGCATTGAAAGGCGCTGTTTCTAAAGGCTTTGTTGATTGGAAGGATATTAAAGTTATAGGAGAATAATAACTATGGCAAGCAAGAAAGCAAAAGGCAATCGCGTTCAGGTTATCTTGGAGTGCACTGAAATGAAGAACAGCGGTCTTCCAGGTACAAGCCGTTATGTTACGACCAAGAATCGTAAGAATACTCCAGAGAGAATGGAAATCATGAAGTATAATCCAATCCTGAAGAAGATGACTCTTCACAAGGAGATTAAATAATCTATAAGAAATGGCAAAGAAAGCGGTCGCAACCCTTCACGAGGGTTCTAAGGATGGACGTGCTCACACAAAGGTCATTAAGATGATTAAGAGCCCAAAGACAGGTGCATACTGTTTTGATGAGCGCATGGTTCCTAACGAAGCTGTTAAGGACTTTTTCAAGAACTAATTTTTTAGATTCTATAATACTGGAAAGCCGCAACGTAAATGTTGTGGTTTTCTTGTTTCTATGCAGTAAGTCTTGGGCGTAATTGACATTTGGCAATTTTGACCGTAGGCAGATTTTCATTCTTCTAAAACCCCAATCGGTCATTAGACCGTAACTGTGATATTAAAAAATACTTTTTGCACGTTTGTCTATTCTTTTTGGCATATTCTTCATGTCTCTTCAGTCGTACTCCTTTAGAACACATAAAAAATCTTCTCAAAAATAACAAGACAAACGCACTAAAATCTAAATGACCGATTTGGGTTAAAAAATTCTTAATTGTTCATTTATTTTCGTACCTTTGCATCAAATTGTAAACTATTATGGGAATATTCGATTTTTTCAGTAAGAACAAGAAGGAGACTCTCGATAAAGGTTTGGAGAAAACCAAAACGAGCGTGTTTGACAAGATTGCCCGTGCCATTGCAGGTAAATCAAAGGTTGACGATGAGGTTCTTGACAATCTTGAAGAGGTGCTGATAACCAGCGATGTCGGTGTTGATACTACCGTTAAGATTATTGAGCGCATAGAAGAGCGCGTGGCTAGGGACAAGTATGTTAGCACGTCGGAACTAAACAACATTCTTCGTGAGGAGATAGCTGCCCTTCTTGCTGAGAACAATAGCGATGATAATGACAACTGGGACTTGCCCAAAGACCACACCCCATACGTTATACTGGTTGTCGGTGTCAATGGCGTAGGAAAGACCACAACTATCGGTAAACTGGCATATCAGTTCAAGAAGGCAGGCAAGAAGGTCTATCTAGGTGCAGCCGACACGTTTAGGGCTGCAGCCGTAGAACAACTCAGCATCTGGGGCGAACGCGTAGGTGTGCCAGTTGTAAAGCAACAGATGGGCAGCGACCCTGCATCTGTAGCCTTCGACACCTTGAGCAGTGCCAAGGCAAACGGTGCCGACGTGGTGATTATCGATACCGCAGGCCGCTTGCACAACAAAATAGGTCTGATGAACGAGTTGAAGAAGATTAAGGACGTGATGAAGAAGGTTTTCCCACAGGCGCCAGACGACATAATGCTCGTGCTCGATGGCAGTACAGGTCAGAATGCCTTCGAACAGGCAAAGCAGTTCTCTGCCGTAACACAGATCACCTCGCTTGCCATAACCAAGCTTGACGGTACAGCAAAGGGTGGCGTGGTAATCGGCATCAGCGACCAGTTGAAGGTGCCCGTAAGATACATCGGTCTCGGTGAGGGAATGGAAGACCTCCAGCTGTTTAATAAGCGTCAGTTCGTAGATTCGTTGTTCAATAAAGACTAATGAAAAAGACTGTAGATATAATAACGATGGGATGCTCAAAGAACCTTGTAGACAGCGAGGTTCTGATGGGTATGTTCAAGGCCAATGGATATCACTGTATTCACGACAGCAAGAATCCAAAGGGCGAGATAGTCGTTATAAACACTTGCGGATTTATACAAGATGCCAAGGAAGAGAGCATCAATGCCATACTAGAGTTTGCACAGGCAAAGGAGGAAGGCCGCATCGAGCGCCTTTACGTCATGGGATGCCTTTCGCAACGCTATCAGGAGGAACTGGCAACAGAGATACCGCAGGTTGACAAGTATTATGGCAAGTTCGACTATCCGCAACTTATTGCCGACCTGAACAGTTCTTACGTGACGGGTCCTAGGGTGCAGACGACACCGCGCCATTATGCGTATATCAAGATTAGCGAAGGTTGCGACCGCAATTGTGCTTACTGTGCCATTCCGATAATAACAGGCAAGCACGTGAGCCGTCCTATCGACGAGATACTCGATGAGGTAAGGATGTTCGTAGCCAACGGCACTAAGGAGTTTCAGATTATAGCTCAAGAGCTGACCTACTATGGCATAGACATCGACGGAAAGCAGCATATAGCCGAACTGATATCGCGCATGGCAGATATAAAAGGCGTAAAATGGATTCGTCTGCATTATGCCTATCCTGCTCATTTCCCATGGGAACTGCTCGAAGTGATGCGAGAGAAAGACAATGTGTGCAAGTACATCGACATAGCCTTGCAGCATATCTCCGACAACATGCTCAACCGTATGCATAGAAGTGTTACAAAGGCTCAGACATACGAACTCATAGAACGTATGCGACGTGAGGTGCCGGGCATACATATCCGCACGACACTTATGGTGGGTTTCCCTGGCGAAACGGAAGAAGACTTCAACGAACTGATGGAGTTAACACGCTGGGCGAGGTTTGAATGCATGGGGGCTTTCGCCTACTCGGAAGAAGAAGGCACATATTCGGCAAAGAACTATTCCGACGACATACCAGATGAAGTGAAGCAGAGCCGTCTAGACCGCCTCATGATGCTGCAGCAGGAGATAAGCAGTGAGCTGCAGAGCGAGAAGGTTGGCAAGGTATTGCCTGTGATTGTAGACAGAAAGGAAGGCAACTATTACATCGGCAGAACGGAATATGCATCGCCGGAGGTAGACCCAGAAGTGTTGATTCCAGCCGATGAGCGCCCATTGAAGGTAGGCAGAATCTATAACACATTGATTACTGATTCTGAAGAGTTTGATTTATACGGCACAACAATAATTGACAAGTAAATGAATAATAAGGATTTTATCTCCGAATTGTCCCAGCGAATGGGATATTCCGCAACAGATACGCAGAAGTTAGTGACGGCGGTTATCGATGCTATGAGCGATAAGTTCTTAGAGGATAACTCTATATCAGTTCCAAACTTCGGTACGTTTGAAGTAAAAAAGAAGCTGGAGCGAATAATGGTTAATCCGTCTACTCATCAGCGTATGCTTGTGCCCCCAAAACTTGTACTGGGATTCAAGCCTCATGCAACATGGAAAGATAAACTAAAGAGTGACAAGAAATAATTATGGGTAAACTCTCGATATCAGAAATAGCGCAAGTGCTGGTTGACAATAAAGGACTGGCGCATAAGGATGCAGAGAACTTTGTTGCAGCAATGTTTGATATTATCCAAACAGCGCTGGAGCGTGATAAGTTGGTTAAAATCAAAGGACTAGGCACGTTTAAGATTATAGACGTAGAAGCTCGCGAGAGTATTAATGTCAATTCTGGCGAACGTGTGGTTATAGAAGGTCACGGCAAGGTAACCTTTACTCCAGATGCGTCGATGAAAGAACTCGTCAACAAACCTTTCTCTCAGTTTGAAACAGTGATTCTGAACGAAGGTGTAGAGTTTGACGATATAGAAGAGGAAGATTCTACGGAAAAGGAAGTGTCTTCTGACGAACTGGCAAAAGATGACGAACCGGAAGTAATACCTTTTGCCGTAGCTGAAGAGCCTATATCAGTAACCTTGTCTGATAATAGTGATAGGGAAAAGGCTATCGAACAATATATAGATAGCTTAGCAGGTAATTACGAGGAGCAGGAATCTGTTGCAGAAGAACCTGTTGCAGAACCAGAACATGTTGTTGAGGAACATGTCGCAGAAGACTCAGTGAAGGAGGAACTTGTTGCAGAACCAGAACCAGCGCCTGCTATAGAGCCTGTTGAGGAAAAAACTGTTTTAGAAGAACCTGTTGCAGAAGAATCTGTAGAGGATAAACCTGTTGCACAACAGGACGTGGCTGAAGTCGCCAATGATGAGCAATTGGCTGACAATGAAGACGAGGATGAAACAGATGATGAGGTGAATGCCAATGATGAGGAGGAAGAAGAGCGCTCGTCTACTCTCAAGTGGTGGATATTCTCTGCAGTATCGCTTGTTTTGATTGCTTTAGCCGCTTATGGTGGTTATCTATACGGTTTGGAAACAGCAAGGAAACAGCAGGCGCCATTTGAATTTGTTGCTCCGGCAGATAGTGTTGAGGTGTCAGAACCTGTTGTGGATACACTTAATGTTGTCGTGCCTGATTCCATGGCTCAGGAAAATGTGGCAGATAGCGCTATCGTACCAGTTAATAAAGATACTGTTGCCGTAGCGTTAAAGACAGAACCACAGTTTGACTCTGAGAAATATGAACGCATGGACAACCGTGTGCGTACCGGTGCATATAGGATTGTTGGCAACGACTATACAGTTGTGGTTCGTCAGGGTGAAACGATGAAACGCCTGTGCAAGCGCACCTTAGGTGAGGGTATGGCATGCTATATAGAGGTTTACAACGAAATGGAACCCAACGCTCCTTTGGTTGCGGGAACTAAGATAAAGATTCCTAAGTTGGAGTGGAAAAGAAAGAAAAAGTAATAGGCTTTGAACCTCCCTCTGCCCCTCTGGAGGGGCATGAGGGTGAAGCCATTATGCTATACGTGTCTTTTTAGATACAGGAAGTTGGTTATGCATTTGGGCATCTCTTCCTTGTAGTGTGTAACCATGATTATGGTTTTGTTTCTTCTCAGCGAAAATGTATTTATGATGTCTTTCACCATTTGCCTATTGTAGTTGTCCAGTCCGTGAAGCGGTTCGTCCAGAATAAGCAGTTCCGGGTCCTTTACGAATGCCCTTGCCAGTAGCACCAGTCTTTGCTCACCGCTAGACAGCTTCATGAACGAAACGTTCTCCTTGCCTTTAAGTCCGAACATATTCATCCACCAACGGCATACCTCGTATTCCTTTTCGTTTGGTTTTACATACAGTCCTACGGAGTCTTTTAGTCCGCTGGCAACTATTCTAATGGCAGGAATGTCCCTGTGGTACGACCTGTGCATCTCTGGCGATACATAGCCAATATGCTTCTTTATATCCCAGATACTTTCGCCCGAACCCCTTTTGTGCTCAAACAGTTCTATGTCGCAAGCATAACTCTGTGGGTTGTCAGCACAAACCAGAGAGAGTAGGGTAGACTTTCCTGCTCCGTTCTGACCGCTTACCGCCCAGCATTCGCCGTTCTTTACGCTCCAGTCAAGTCCCTGCAATATCACCCGCTCACCATATCTGATGGTAACGTTGCTCATCTTTATTACCTCATTGGCGTTGTAGTCATTGTCATGCTGGCATAGTCCGAGTATAGCCTCCCTGTCAGAGTCAGGCAGCACGCATTCTGGTATCTTGGCATAGTTTTTAAGAAACTCTTCTCTTGTCTGTTTTGTCCCCACCTTCATGTCTCTCACTTCAACTACGTGGGTTATGAACTCAGGAAAATCATCGTATTTCGATAATATAAGTATTATCTGTAGTGCCCTTTTCTGTATTATTGTGTTCAGTAGCGTTTTCAACTGGCCTCTTGTTTCTTCATCAAGTCCTATAAACGGATTGTCAATAATCATCACTCTTGGTTCGGTTATCAGGGTCTTTGCCAGTTTTAGCTTTCTCAGTTCGCCGCTAGATAGTAGTATGACATATTTATCCAGCAGATGCTCCAGATGCAGCAGTTCGATTATCTCGTCGGTGCAATTGGCAAGCACATCCCTTACGATTGGCGTTTCCTTGTCTATCTCCATCTGGTTCCAACGTTGCTGAAGATAATACGTACCGTCGTTGTTATCGCCGTAGGAGTCACGGAACGTTATGTACTTTATGTTGTCCGCCGCCAGCGGTTTGGTGCTAGGGGCGAAGTCATACTCTGGGTCTCTCATCAGCAGAGGATGTCTGCCCACGATAATGTCCGCGAACATCGACTTGCCTCCACCATTAGGACCTACAATAGCAATTTGCTCACCATCTAACGCCTCGAAGTTGACGGGTTCTGCCATTCTCCACTCTGGCATCCTTGCCACACCGTCCTTTATGCTTATTATTTTTTGCATACTCTATCCTGGTTCTTGTTTACGAAATCCTTCCAACCGCTATATTTCTTGCTTGTCTCAGGTCTGTTCATCTGCAGATAATGACAATATGCAGCTCCTAGAGCATCTGTTGCATCCATAAAAGTACCCATCTCTTTCGGGTCGAGCTTCAGTAGTCTCTGCAGCATACCTGCCACCTGTTCCTTTGATGCCTGTCCGTTGCCTGTTATGGCCATCTTGATTTTCAGTGGCGCATATTCATGAATGGGCACACCGTGACAAATGGCAGCAGCAATGGCAGTGCCTTGTGCCCTGCCCAGTTTTAGCATCGACTGCACGTTCTTGCCGAAGAAAGGTGCTTCGATAGCCATCTCGTCAGGCAGATACGAGTCGATGATGCCTGTAACCCTCTCGAAGATATGACCAAGTTTCAAGTATGAATCTCCGAATTTCCTTAAGTCTATTACCCCCATTGTCACCATGTTTGCCTTGCCGTCTTTCACGGCAATTACGCCATATCCCATGATGTTTGTGCCCGGGTCGATGCCTAATATTATTTTTTCCATACTGTTGTCAAAGTATATCCTTTGCCCTTTGTTCTGTCTGTGTGTATCTTTAGCCACCCGACTCTGTGGGTTCTTGCTTTCTTACCAATGGTTCTTACTATGTATATTCCGTCGCGTAGCTTACTGATGTCGGTAGCCTTGTTGTAAGGAACTGCCGCAACGATTTCCTTTCTCGTATTCTCAATCACGTAAAACTGTGCATCAAGATATACAGGCAGTGCCGGCATTCTGAACATAGTGCCATTGTTGCTGTATGACTTGCTTGAGCTTGCCACCGCTTTGGTGCGTATCGCATCACTTTCGTTTCCGTATCTGTCGACGGCTGTAACGGCATAGTTTTTTGCTGTTCGGTACATGTTGTCGTACTTGATGGTATAACTATTGCCTCTTACCCTGCTCTTCACAATGTTTCTGGCATCATTAATGTCTACAGGATATTCGTCAGATGCATATATGTTATACATCAGATAATCGCCGTCGGAATTATTCTTGCCTTCATTCCACGATATATGGTCGGCATATGCTAGTCTTTCAGTATTAAGATACTCCGGTGCGTCTGGTTTTGCATCAGAACACCACGTCATGGCAGGAACAAGTGCCGGATGGTTGTCAAACTCATTAGCGGCAAAATCGTAAATGCCTTTTATGTTGCCTGTAAAGAATTGCGAGCGGAAATAAGCATGTCCTATACCCAGTCTTCTGCTGACGCTCATCTGTCTTTTCACCTCTTCCAAAGGCCAGTTTTGGTCTCTCAAAAAGTAAATGCCTAATCCTGATACAATGGTTCTGCCGTAGCTCTGTTCTTTCCAATCTATAGCAAAAGGATAGAAGTCGTTTCCACTGAAATACATCATAGGATAGAGTCCGTCCATAATTCCCATCCTCAACCATTCCTGTGCATCCTGACACACACGTGTCTTTGCATTCCAACCCTTTGAGGAATATCTCGTAAGGTTGTCATATTTTCCTATGGGTGAGCATGTTAGCTTTACCCACTTCTTTTCTTGCTTTATGGCAGCGTGAATCTTCCTTACAATGTCTGTTATGTATTTTCTGCCCTGATTTTTTGTAACGTTGAACTTCCATGTTTCAGGGTATCTGATGTAGTCAAGGTGTATGCCGTCTACGTCATAGTTGCTTACCACCTCCTTGCATATCTTTGCAATATATTCGCCTGTTTCTTTCTTCTCAGGGTTCATATATCCCTCGTCGCCAATCTTCTTGATGACAGCCGGCATCTTCTTTCTCAACCTCTTGCACCCCTCAGCTTTCCATTTCCCAACAGGAATGGTAACAATCCATGCATGCAGTTCCATGCCTCTTTTGTGGCACTCTTCAATGGCATAGGCCAGTGGGTCGTAGCCAGGCGCCTTTCCTGTTGTACCTGTCAAACAGAAATCCCAAGGTTCGATGGCAGAAGGGTAGATAGTGGTTGCTCTGACTCGCGTTTGCAGCATTACCGTATTAACTCCAGCCTTTTGCAGTTGGTCTAATATCTGGCACAACTCACTTTTTTGTTTCTCTACAGACGCTTGTGAGGTGGCATTTGTCTTTGGCCAATCCAGTTTGTTCAATGTTGTCAGCCAAACAGCCCTCGTCTCGTATTTGGGCAATGTGTCTTGTGAACTTATGGGCATCGACAGTAGGAGCAAGAGAAGTAAAAGTGTAGTCTTTATATGTAGACGCAGTCTTCCTGTGGTAATCATTTCTATTTATTTTTGTGCAAAGTTATCATTATTTTTTCATATCTCAAATTAAATAATTACTTTTGCAGATATAAATATAATAAGAAGCTTTAATTTAATGTTAATGACGAGTTATGGTATCCTTTACGCTTAGTTTGGTAGTCCTGGTACTAGGTTATTTCGTATATGGAAAGTTTGTAGAACGTGTCTTTGGTCCTGACGACCGTGTGACGCCAGCCGTATCTAAGGCCGATGGAGTAGATTTCATGGTTCTTCCCAACTGGAAAATCTTTATGATTCAGTTCCTAAATATTGCAGGAACAGGACCCATTTTCGGTGCAATCATGGGAGCCAAGTTCGGTGTGTCAAGTTATCTCTGGATAGTGCTTGGCTGTATTTTTGCAGGAGCCACTCACGATTATCTTAGCGGCATGCTCTCTATACGCCATGGCGGAGCCAGTCTTCCAGAGATGATAGGCAAATATCTTGGCGTAACAACTAAGAACATCATGCTGGTGTTTACAGTCTTGTTGCTGGTAATGGTTGGCGCCGTGTTTGTTTATAGCCCTGCAGAGATACTCCATTCTATATGGGGCTCATCTACAATGTGGATTATAGTTATTTTCATTTACTATATTATAGCCACCATGTTGCCTATCGACAAGATTATAGGCAAGATATATCCTTTGTTTGCTTTCTCGCTGTTATTCATGGCGTTATCGCTGCTCATAATGCTTTTCATCAAGCAGCCGCAACTACCAGAGTTCTGGGACGGTATGGGCAATAAGGGAATGGCAACCATAAGTGGTTGGACCGACGAGATTTTCCCATGTCTCTTCATCACTATTGCATGTGGAGCCATCAGTGGTTTCCATGCCACTCAGACTCCTCTTATGGCACGATGCCTCATGAGTGAGCGTATGGGTCGTCCGATATTCTATGGAGCAATGATTACCGAAGGAATTGTTGCTTTGATATGGGCTACTGTTGCAGCATATTTCTTCTATGGAGAACCCACTCCGGGCTATCAGATTATCGAAGAGGCTAACAATGGCATGCTTACATCTGCACCGGCTGTGGTTAACATCATCTGCAACGATTGGCTTGGTATTGCAGGTGGCATATTGGCGTTGCTTGGTGTAGTGGCAGCCCCAATCACCAGTGGTGACACGGCATTCCGCTCTGCACGTCTTATAATAGCCGAGTTCCTTGGCTTGGAACAGCAGTCAAAACGCAAGCGTTTATATATATGTATACCGTTGTTTGCATCGTCTGTGGCTCTTTTGCTGTGGCAGATAGAGAATCCTAATGGGTTCAATATCATCTGGCAGTATTTTGGTTGGGCTAATCAGGCGCTGTCGGTATTCACCTTGTGGACTCTCACTGTCTATCTGGTACGTGAGAAAAAGCCATTTATCATCACCATGATACCGGCGCTTTTTATGACCACTGTCTGCACAACTTTCCTAATGGTGTCAAAGCAGGCATTCAATCTCGATTATACCTTGGGTTGCATAATCGGAGGTGTTGTATTTGTCGTAGCATTGGTATGGTTTGTGCTTTGGTATAGAAAATATAAGAAATCACTATAAATTTAATTTTTTATGAGAAGAAAAATTGTTATGGTTTTAATGGCAATGGTACTCTCGGTATCATGCTATGCACAGTTTGAAGCAGGTAAGAAGTATATTGGTGCTTCACTGTCAGGTTTAGACCTCAGTTATAACGGCAGCAAGGAATTGTCTTTGGGCGTTCAGGCTAAGGGAGGATACCTGTTGCAAGATAACTTTATGCTGCTAGCACAGGCTGCATACGAAAAGCAGACGGATGTGCCATATACTGTAAACCTAGGTCTTGGTGCGCGTTATTATCTTGTGCAGAATGGTATTTACTTCGGTGCTTCTGCTAGTTATACACATTCTGACCACTTCGACGATGTAATGCCAAGTGTTCAGGTGGGCTATTCATTCTTTATCAACGGTTCTGTGACTATCGAACCGGAGCTATACTATAATCAGTCGTTCAAGAACTACGGCGACTATAGCACCATTGGTTTCCGCATCGGTCTGGGTGTATATCTTTAATTGCAATTAAATAGTAATCGTAAATATAAAAATCAATATGTTAAGCGTAGAAGAATTAGACGAGAGACTCATCGACCTCTCTTTTGCTGAGGATATAGGTGATGGCGACCATACCACTCTTTGTTGCATACCAGAAGATGCTATGGGCAAGTCGCAGTTGTTGATAAAGGAAGACGGAATACTTGCAGGTATAGAAGTAGCCAAGAAAGTGTTCCACCGTTTCGACCCTACCATGCAGATAGAGGTGCTCATCAACGATGGTGCCAAGGTAAAGAAGGGCGATGTGGCAATGATAGTTACGGGCAAGGTACGTTCACTATTGCAGACAGAGCGCTTGATGCTGAACATCATGCAGCGCATGAGCGGTATTGCAACTATGACAAATAAGTATGTAGAGCGTCTGGAAGGAACAAAGACACGCGTGCTCGATACCCGAAAGACAACACCAGGCATGCGAATGCTTGAGAAGCAGGCGGTAAAGATTGGTGGTGGCTGTAACCATCGCATCGGTCTTTTCGATATGATACTGCTTAAGGACAACCATGTCGACTTTTCCGGCGGCATAGCCAATGCCATAAACCGCTGTCATGAATATCTCAAGGCTAAGAACTTGGATTTGAAGATAGAGATAGAGGTGCGCAATTTCGACGAACTCCAGCAGGCTATCGACTGCGGTGGCATCAATCGCATCATGCTTGACAATTTCTCTGTAGAAAACACCAAGAAGGCTGTAGATATCGTTGCAGGCAGATATGAGGTGGAGTCGAGTGGCGGTATCACGTTCGATACTCTTCGCGACTATGCAGAATGTGGCGTCGACTTCATTTCAGTAGGTGCTCTTACGCATTCTGTTAAGGGATTGGATATGAGTTTTAAGGCTGTCAACTGATTATGAAGAAACAAACTATATTATTGGCAATGCTGTTGCTTTCGGCTTACGCATCTGCCTGTACCAACTTCATCGTAGGCAAGAAGGCCAGTATCGACGGTTCTGTAATGTGTACCTATAGTGCCGATTCCTATGGCATGTTTCTGAACCTTACTCATTTTCCTGCAGCCAAGCATCCTAAGGGAACAATGCGTAAGATTGTAGACCGCGACACAAACAAGTATTGGGGCGATATTCCAGAAGCGGAAGAGACATACAATGTGATAGGCAATATTAATGAGTATCAGGTTACTATAGGTGAGACAACCTTTGGCGGACGCCACGAAATGGTAGATACAACAGGTATGCTCGACTATACCTCACTGATGGATTTGGGACTTCAAAGAGCCAAGACTGCTCGTGAGGCTATCCGAGTTATGACCACATTGGCCGAGACATACGGTTATAATAGCGAAGGCGAGACTTTCTCTATTTGCGACCCTAATGAGGCATGGATAATGGAGATGATGGGTTGTGGTGCTGGCAGTAAGCAGGTTGTGTGGGTTGCCCTTCGCATTCCAGACGATGCTATCTGTGCTCATGCTAATCAAAGTCGTATAACCACATTCAATCAGAAAGACAAGAACAATGTGATGTGTTCAAAGAATGTGGTGAAGTATGCGAAGAAGATGGGATGGTATGATGGTAAGGATGCTGATTTCAGTTTCCGTGACACCTATGCCGCACCAGACTTCGGTGGTCGCCGTTATTGCGAAGCACGCGTATGGACATTCTTCAACCGCTTCTGCGACGGAATGGATAAGTACATCCCATTCGTAGAAGGTAAGGTAAAGGATGCTGAGTCAATGCCTCTTTGGGTTGTACCAAATAGACAGCTGTCTCTTCGTGATGTAAAGATGGCTATGCGCGACCACTACGAAGGCACTCCGTTTGCTCTCGACAATGACATGGGTGGTGGTATCTGGGATATGCCATATCGTCCTACACCATTGTCATACAAGGTTGATGGCAAGAACTATTTCAACGAGCGTCCTGTAAGCACACAGCAGTCGGCCTTTGTATGGGTTTCTCAGATGCGTGCTTGGCTTCCACGTCAGGTAGGTGGTGTACTTTGGTTTGCTAATGACGATGCCAATATGGTGCCATTCACGCCTATCTACTGCTGCAATACAACTCAACCGTTGTGCTACAATACTCCAGGAGCCGACGACTTGAATTTCTCTATGGACAACGCTTTCTGGGTTTGCAACTGGGTAAGCAATATGGTCTATCCACGCTACAACGTGATGTTCCCAAGCCTTGAGTCTGTCCGTGATTCATTGGAACTTTCTTACCATGCAGCCCAGCAGCCACTGGAGCAACAGGCTCTGATGTTATGTAAGCGCGACACAGCCATGGCTCAGAAGATGCTTAATGACTATAGCAATGCAAAGGCACAGCAAATGATTGACCGTTGGCGCAAGCTGGCTTACTATCTCATTGTCAAGTACAATGATATGGCTGTAAAACCGGAAAAGGACGGTAAGTTCCTAAAAACAGAATACGGCTATGGTGCAAATGTCGAGCGTCCCGGTTTTCCGGAGAAATACGCCCGCAAGCTAATAAAGGAAACAGGCGATAAGTTCGCTGTTCCTGAAGAGTGATATTCTGTTTGTATACAAAATAGATGCTCCACCTGTTTATGCAAGTGGAGCTTTTTTTATACCTTATTTTATATATTAGAGGAACAAACAAGGTCTCTCAGAAGTCTAAAAGGGCGTTTTAGATATGCTATTAGGGCGTTTTAGATGTGCTATTATGCCCTTTTAGGTATGCTAATTGGGCAGATTTAATGTATAGTTTCTAAATTCTTTCAACAGCCTTTACGCCTTTTACGTTTCTTAGCTTGCGGATAAGTGTTTCTAGTCTCGATGTGTCGTCGAGCATTACTACAAGATTGCCACTGAAAAGACCGTCGTTGCTGTCGATAGAAATGCTGCGCAGCACTAGACGCTCGTCCTTGGAGATAATGCTAGTCAGGTTGTTTACAATACCTAAGTCGTCGTTGCCAACCACTCTTAGGGTTATTGAATATTGCGAAGAACCTTTGCCGCTCCAACGCGCTTTTACTATTCTGTAGCCAAAACGCTTGCGTAGTTCTGGTGCATTAGGACAGTCTTCACGATGAATGCGTATACCTCCGCTCACGGTAACAAAACCGAACACTTCGTCGCCATAGATTGGGCGGCAGCAATGCGCCAACTGATAGTCGAGACCTTTAAGGTTGCGGTCTATTACCAATACGTCGTCGCTATTATAATTTTTTTGTCCGCCAACTGCAAGTTGAGGGTTGAACTCATATTCACCGGCACTGCGTACTGGTACGTCGCTGTTGGGATTCTGTTCGCGGTTTTTCAGTTCAATATAGCGTTCGATTACGGTATTGACATCAAGCACACCGTCGACGATATGCTTGTAGAAGTCGCTCACTTCCTTATATCCCAACTTTGGTATCAGACGAGCCAGCAGCGATTCCTCAAGTTCTATCTTTCTATTCTTGAACTTACGACTAAGCATTTCTTTGGCATATAGTCCGTCCTTAACCTGAGTTTCCTTCAAGGCAAGACGTATCTTTGACTTTGCCCTTGATGTGAATACGATGTTTAGCCAGTCGCGCTTAGGCTTTTGGCTGGCAGATGTCATAATCTCAACCTGGTCGCCGCTGTTCAGTTTCTCACGTATAGATACGGCCTTGTTGTTTATCTTGGCTCCGGTACAGCTGTTTCCAATCTTTGAATGTATGTGATAGGCGAAGTCCAGCACGGTGGCACCCTTAGGAAATTTCAGCAGGTCGCCCTTTGGCGTGAAGACATACACCTCGTCTTCGTACAAATCCATTTTAAACTGGTCCATAGCCTGCATGCCATCCGTTGACTCAAGTATGGCGCGTATGCTGTTTAGCCATTCGTCAAGCGAGTTCTCGCTCTTAATGCCTTTATATCGCCAATGCGCAGCCACGCCTTTCTCGGCTATCTCGTCCATCCTTTCAGTACGAATCTGTACTTCGACCCACTTCTGTTCTGGTCCAAGAACCGTGATGTGAAGACTCTCATATCCGTTTGACTTCGGCACGCTTAGCCAGTCGCGCAGTCGCTTGGGATTAGGCTGATACATGTCTGTAACGATAGAGTAGGCCTGCCAGCACTGCATTTTCTCTTTGTCGAGAGGTGCGTCGATTATTATGCGTATTGCAAATAGGTCATAGATGCCTTCGAAGGCACACTTCTGCTTCTTCATCTTCTGCCAGATGCTATGAATGCTCTTGGTGCGCCCCTTGATATGGAACTTCAAGCCGGCTTGCGAAAGTTTCTCGCTTACAGGTGTTATGAAGTTTTCTATATACAGGTCGCGCGCCTTCTTCGTTGCGTTCAGCTTTTCCTTTATATGATAGTAGGCATCGTGCTCAAGATATTTCAGAGACAAATCTTCCAGTTCGCTCTTCAGTTTATAGAGTCCAAGCTTATGTGCCAATGGAGCATATAGATATGCCGCCTCTTCGACCTCCTTTATCGACGACGGCTTGCCATCAATCTGTCGCATCATGGCCACCCTGTCTGCTATCATTATCAGAATGACGCGCATGTCTTCTGCAAAAGAGAGAAGCAGGTTTCTGAAGTTCTCACTTTCAACAACAGGGTTCTTGCTGTATAATTCACTTATTCTTTTTAGTCCGTGAAGAATGCGAGCAACGGACTCTCCATATTTTTCACGCACCTCTTCGATGGAAATATTGCCATCTTCAAAATCCTTGCGCAAGCGAATGGCTGTTATAGAGTCCTCGCCAAGACCGATTTCTTCTCTTATTATCTGCTCAATCATAAGTCAATTATTTATATGAATGACAAGAAATAATACTTTGTCTACAGTACTCTTGGAATAGTTTTCAATGCAAAATTACAAAAAACATCGGATTTAATCTTGTTTTAAAGAAAAAGTTATTATTTTTGTTGAACATTTTACAAATTATTAATTTCATATAAGAAATGATGAACGAGCAAGACCTAAAACAGATTAAGGAGAAAGGTATCAGCGAAGAACAGATACAAGTTCAGCTTAACCAGTTTAAGACCGGTTTCCCTTTCTTGAAACTAGAAGCCGCTGCAGCCGTAGGCAAGGGTATTGTGGCACCAAATGACGAAGAGCGTAAGTACTATTGCAACCTGTGGGAGAGCTATAAGGCATCTGGCCACCAGATTGTGAAGTTCGTTCCAGCCAGCGGAGCCGCAAGTAGAATGTTCAAGGACATGTTTGCCTTTGCCGATGCCGACTATGATGTGCCAACTACAGCCTTTGAAAAGAAATATTTCGAAAGCATTGAGAAGTTTGCTTTTTATGATATCCTCAACGACACTTGCAAGCAGCTCTATGGCAAGACTATAGACATACTTGCAGAGGAAGGTGGCTACAAGCTTATTGCAAAAGCCATGCTCTCAGCCGATGGCATGAACTACGGACAACTGCCAAAGGGAATGCTCTTGTTCCACAGCTACGATGAAGGAGCGCGCACACCTATGGAAGAACATCTCGTGGAAGGTGCGCTCTATGCAGCAAGTAACGGCAAGGCTAGAGTTCACTTTACGGTAAGCCATGAACACATGGAGATGTTCAAGCAACGCGTGGCAGAAAAGTCAGATATCTATGCCAAGAAATATGGAATAACCTTCGACATAACTTTCTCAGAACAAAAGCCATCAACAGACACAATTGCGGCTAATGCCGACAATACGCCATTCCGCAACGATGACGGTTCGCTACTGTTCCGCCCAGGAGGCCATGGCGCTCTGATTGAGAATCTTAACGAGATAGATGCAGATATCATTTTCATAAAGAACATTGACAATGTGGTGCCAGACCATCTGAAGAGCGATACCGTAGAATACAAGCAGGTGCTGGCAGGTATGTTGGTTGACTTGCAAAGCAAGGCATTCGATTATCTAAAACTCTTGGAAACAGGCAACTATAGCCACGAGCAACTAGAGGAAATAATACGTTTCGTACAGCAAGACCTATGTTGCAGAAAGTACGACATCAAGCATCTTGAAGATGCAGAACTTGTCATTTATCTGAAGAAGAAACTTAATCGTCCGATGCGCATTTGCGGTGTTGTAAAGAATGTCGGTGAACCAGGTGGCGGTCCATTCCTGACATATAATCAGGATGGCACAGTTAGTCTGCAGATTCTTGAAAGTTCACAGATTGATACTGCCAACGAAGAATATATGAAGATGTTCAAGGAAGGTACACACTTCAATCCTGTAGATCTTGTATGTGCTGTGCGCGATTATAAAGGCAATCCGTTCTGTTTGCCAGAATTCGTTGACAAGACAACAGGCTTCATAAGCAGCAAGAGCAAGAGCGGCCGTGAACTGAAGGCATTGGAATTGCCTGGTCTTTGGAATGGTGCGATGAGCGACTGGAATACAGTATTCGTTGAAGTGCCTCTGACAACTTTCAACCCAGTTAAAACTGTTAATGATTTGCTACGTGAGCAGCATCAATAGACACTTTGAATGTCAAACAAAACTGATAAACAAAAAGAGTGAAGTTTGCTTCACTCTTTTTGTTGCTATAAATCTTTATATTTATTGGCAAATGCGTCAAGCACCTCCAAGCCCTTTTGTGTGCAAATGCCACGGATAAACACGAATATCATATTGTATAGAATGTCTTGCATGGAGTAGACAAGGTACAAGCGTTCGGACATGACAAACGTGCTTTGTGATTCGAGTATCCTGCCCAACAACTCGTAGTTTACATTTGGGCGGAAGTAGCCTTCGTCAATGCCACGCTTCATAAACTCCATCATCTGCATGCGCGCCTTCTCTTTGTCCTTGGTAAAATATTCACGCACCTTGGGATATCTTATTAAGTCTGTGTAGAACTGTGGATTCGTGGTCTTGAATTCGTCAACCTTACGTTTGAACACCTCTATAATAATATCCATAACATTGTCTAATCCACTAACCATCTTGGACAATTCTTCAGCGCGCCTAGTCATAGACACCTTTATTCCTTCGTACAGCAATTCCTCTTTGTTGATGTACAATTCGTAAAGTGTACGCTTAGATATCTGTAAGTCGTTCGCAATGTCATCCATCTTCACGGCGCGTATGCCATGATTGATGAACATTGTCATTGCATGTTCAAGGATTTTTTCTTTAAGAGCAATCTTATATGCCGTAGAATTCTTTATTTCTTGCATAAATAATCTATTACTCCGCAAAGATACTAAAATATTTAAAAAAACAACCAAGTTCTCATTAGTTTTTACTAACTTTGCCGATTGAAAATAGTTTTAAGGCAAAAAGAATATTTAAGATAACAACATAAAACTTTAACGAAATGGTAAAAATATCTAAGGAGGCGGCACTCGAATATCATGAGAGTGGACGTCCTGGTAAGATTGAGGTAAAACCAACAAAAGCCTACCGCACACAGACAGACTTGTCGTTGGCATATTCTCCGGGTGTGGCATATCCTTGCCTTGAGATTCAGCAGAATCCAGACGACGCATACAAGTATACAGACAAGGGCAACCTTGTGGCAGTTATATCAAACGGTACAGCTGTTCTAGGTCTTGGCGATATCGGTGCCGTATCAGGCAAGCCTGTTATGGAAGGTAAGGGACTGCTTTTCAAGATATATGGAGGCATCGACGTTTTCGATATCGAGGTCGACGAGAAAGATCCTGAGAAATTCTGCGAGGCAGTAGAAAAGATTGCTCCTACATTCGGCGGTATCAATCTTGAGGACATCAAAGCTCCAGAGTGTTTCTATATCGAGGAACGACTGAAGAAGAGTCTCGATATTCCTGTAATGCACGATGACCAGCATGGTACAGCCATCATATCTGCTGCAGGACTTAAGAATGCCCTTGAGGTAAATGGCAAAGACATCAAGAAGGTAAGAATCGTTGTCAACGGTGCCGGTGCTGCTGCCATCAGCTGTACAAAGCTCTATATGGCAATTGGTGCACAGCGTGAGAATATCGTAATGCTTGATTCTCGTGGCGTCATTACCAGCGACCGCCCAAATCTTACAGAGCAAAAGAAGTTCTTTGCTACAGACCGTCGTGATATTCATACTCTGGAAGAGGCAGTTAGAGATGCCGATGTGTTCGTAGGACTTTCTAAGGGCAATGTGTTGACACAAGACATGGTGCGTTCAATGGCTGCAGATCCAATTGTATTTGCACTTGCCAACCCTGTGCCGGAAATCAGTTACGAGGATGCAATGGCCAGTCGCCCAGACGTACTTATGTCTACTGGACGTTCTGACTATCCAAACCAGATAAACAACGTTATCGGTTTCCCTTACATATTCCGTGGTGCTCTTGATGTTCATGCAACAGCAATCAACGAGGAGATGAAGCTTGCTGCCGTTCATGCTATTGCAGACCTTGCCAAGCAGCCAGTGCCAGATGTTGTCAACGATGTCTATAAGGTGAATAATCTTACCTTTGGCCGCGACTATTTTATACCAAAGCCAGTAGACCCACGACTCATTACCGAAGTTTCTGCAGCTGTAGCAAAGGCAGCCATGGACAGTGGCGTAGCCCGCAAGCACATCACCGATTGGGCTGCTTATAAAAACCAGTTGCGCCAGTTGTTAGGTCAGGAAACAAAACTCACACAGAAACTCTATGATACAGCGCGCAATCATCCTCAACGTGTGGTGTTTGCCGAAGCTGTGCATCCTACAATGCTCAAGGCTGCCGTACAGGCAAAGGCCGAAGGCATCTGTCATCCGATATTGATGGGCAATGACGAAACAATAGAGAAACTTGCCAAGAGTCTTGACTTGAATCTCGATGGCATAGAGATTGTAAACCTTCGCCATCCACGCGAGCAGGAGCGTCGTGAAAGATATGCGCACATCCTCACACAGAAGCGTCAGCGCGATGGCTACACATTCCAGGAAGCTAACGATAAGATGTTCGAGCGCAACTATTTCGGAATGATGATGGTTGAGACGGGCGATGCTGATGCATTCATCACAGGTTTATATACAAAGTATTCTAACACCATTAAGGTGGCAAATGAAGTGATTGGAATAAAACCTGAATATAAGCATTTTGCAACAATGCACATCATCAACTCTGCCAAGGGTACTCTCTTTGTAGGTGATACTCTGATTAATCAGGACCCACAGGCTGAAGAGTTGGTTGACATTGCCAAACTGAGTGCAACGGCTGTACGATTCTTCAACGAGACACCTAACATAGCTATGATATCACACTCAAACTTTGGTTCTGATACTAGCGTTGGTTCACAGAAGGTTCGCGATGCAGTCAGAATACTTCAGGAATCATGTCCTGAAATGGCGATAGAAGGTGAGATGCAGATAGGTTTCGCACTTGACAGGGATTTGCGTGATGAGATGTATCCGTTCAACCGTCTAAAGGGACTTGATGCCAATACGCTCATATTCCCTAACCTTACATCGGCACGCTCTTCATACAAGATGCTACAGATGCTTGATGCAGACGTTGAAATAATCGGTCCTATACAGATGGGTCTTAACAAGGCAATCCACTTTACGGATTTTGGTTCAAGCGTGCGCGACGTTGTAAACATTACTGCAGTTGCTGTTATTGATGCATACGTGGACAAACTGAAAAAGTTGGTTAAGTAAATTTCTATATTATTCAATATTAGAGCCCTTCTGACTTGTTTAGAAGGGCTTTTTTACATCTCCATGGCAAATGTTTGGCAATTGGTCGTTATAAACATTTGTAAAAATCAGTCAAGTGTTCGTAAATAGGCGTTAATTGCCAAAACCAATTGTTAAAATGCGACAAATATTAACTATGTTCTAAGCGTTTAACAATTTTTGCGTCTAAATTTGCACTGCAAATAAAACAATTATTTAATTATTAGAAACGTGGATTTAAGATGAAAAAGATTGTAAATTACATTTTGCCTGCTTTTAGTTTGATGGCATTGGCTTTCTCTGTAGCTGCATTTAATGAAGCAAAAGCATCGAATGCACAAACGGCACAGCCTGTTGAGAATACTGAGAGCGCTACACCAGGACAACGTGTCGATTTGACTTATGCAGCAGAAAAGGCTTTGCCTTCTGTGGTACACATTAAATATGTACAAAATAGTAAGATAAAGACCGTTGAGGTGGAGAGCGACCCGTTTAGCGATTTCTTTTCCGACCCTTTCGGCGGTTTCTTCGGCAGAGGTAATGGTGGCAGACAGAAACGACAGGTTCAGACTCCAAGACGCACAGCAACTGGTTCTGGTGTCATTATATCTAAAGACGGTTATATCGTAACCAATAATCACGTGGTTGAGGGTGCAGACGAACTGACAGTTACTCTTAACGACAATTCTGAATATTCAGCAAGAATAATTGGTAATGACAAGACTACCGACTTGGCTCTTCTGAAGATAGACGGCAACAACCTGCCTGCTATTTCCATAGCAAGCAGCGACAATATACGTATTGGTGAATGGGTGCTGGCCGTAGGCAATCCGCTTGGACTTAACAACACGGTTACAGCCGGCATCGTTAGTGCAAAGGCACGCAGTCTCGGTGCAAATGGTGTCGAGTCGTTTATACAGACCGATGCTGCCATCAATCAGGGAAACTCTGGTGGTGCCTTAGTAAATGCTCGTGGCCAGCTGATAGGTATCAATGCTATGCTCTATTCTCAGACAGGTTCGTATAGCGGTTATGGTTTTGCCATTCCAACAACCATCATGAACAAGGTTGTTGACGACCTGAAGAAATATGGTACCGTGCAGAGAGCCATGATTGGTATTCAGGGTGGTGACGTAAAGAAATATGTAGATAGTCAGAAGGAGCAAGGCAAGGAAGTTGACCTCGGCACAATGGAGGGTATCTATGTGTCAAAGGTTGTTGATGGCGGAGCTGCCGCAGATGCAGGAATTGAAGACGGCGACGTGATAGTTGCTGTTGATGGCCATAAGGTAACAAACATGGCTGAGCTTCAGGAGATTATCGCAAGAAAGCGTCCGGGCGATAAGGTTTCGTTAACATATCTGCATGAAAAGAAAAAACATACGGAAACTGTAATCTTGAAGAATGAGCAGGGCAACACTAATGTGATGAAACATGCTGATTTGGATGTGCTTGGTGCCAACTTCCGTGAGATAACCGATGCACAAAAGAAGCAGCTCTCTATTAACGTAGGTATTGAGGTCATCAAGGTCAACAGCGGCAAGATGAAAGACGCAGGCATTAGTCGTGGTTTCATCATTCAGAAAGTCAACGATGAGCAAATCAAGACTATCGACGATATGCAGAATGTGGTGAAAGAAGCATCTACAAGCAATGAGCCTGTATTGTACATTCAAGGTATCTATCCTACAGGCAAGAAAGCATATTTCGCTATTCCATTGCAAGATTAATAATTAAAGTGCAAGCTACTGGTTTTCTCTTATGATACAAATGTTTGTTTGGTTGTGGGGTAAATCTGTGGCTTGTTTCTTTGGTTTTCTTGAAAATAAACTTTAACTTTGCAACTCATAAAACCTATACCAATGAAACAACTAAAAATCAACAAATCAATTACCAACAGAGATAGTGCTGCTTTAGAGAAGTACTTGACCGAGATTGGAAAAGAAGAGCTCTTGACCGTAGACGAAGAGGTGGAATTAGCCCAACAGATAAAAAAGGGTGATAAAAGAGCTTTAGAGAAGTTGACGAAAGCAAATCTAAGATTTGTTGTTTCAGTTGCCAAGCAATATCAGAACCAAGGAATGACCCTTGAAGATTTAATCAACGAGGGTAATGTGGGGTTGATAAAGGCTGCAGAAAGATTCGACGAGACAAGAGGTTTCAAGTTCATTTCTTATGCAGTTTGGTGGATAAGGCAAAGCATATTGCAGGCTATGGCAGAACAGAGTAGGATAGTAAGGCTGCCTCAGAATCAGATAGGTTCTGTAAACAGAATCAATCGACTGCTTAGCAAGTTTGAGCAGGAGAATGAGCGCCGACCTTCGCTTGAAGAACTATCCGATTGCATAAATATGCCAGAGGATAAAATAGATGATGTTCTTAAGCTGAGCGGCAAGCACGTTTCCATGGATGCTCCTTTTGCAGAAGGCGAGGAAAACAGTTTGCTTGATGTGCTTGTAAACGAAGATGCGCCGATAGTAGACAGGGCACTTGTGGTTGAATCGTTGAGAACAGAAATCCAGTCTGCATTAAATTCATTGTCAGTACGTGAACGCCAGGTGATAGAGGCATTCTACGGAATCAATCAAAAGGAGATGTCGCTAGAGGAAATAGGCATCAAATACGGCCTGACACGTGAAAGGGTACGGCAGATAAAGGAAAAGGCAATCAGACGACTAAGATTGTGTACCCATAACCGTATTCTCAAGACATATTTGGGATAGAACGAAATTTATATATAAATGAAAATATTTAGAATACTTTTAGGCGTAATGTTGTTCATGTCATCGTTCGCCGTAAATGAAATCTCTGCTAAAGGCAAGGCTGTGCCGGATGTCTACATATTCGGTTTCTCAGCCTCTTTTCAAGACTCAATAGTCTTTGTAACTGAAATTCAGAAATTAGATTCGGCTTGGATTGATACAAAGACCAAATTCCTTATGAGCAGAGAGAATTATTCATATCAGTTAAAGAACTACCTTTCAAAAACATACCAGATGCCGCATCGCACGTGCATCGTGATGTTCGCAACAAAGAAGAAGGACATAGAGAAGAAATATACCCAGTTGATGAACAAGTATGTTGCTAATAAGAAAAACATTAAATATGATGTTCGTGTATTAGAGCCGAAGAACTTTAAGTTCGAATACATTGATATGTCATACGATGAGGGATATAATAATGCAGAATAGCCATTATTTTAAAGTTGCAGAACATAACCTCTGTATAAATCTCATCGGTCTTGACGACGAACTGTTGTCTTTGATACCTTCTTTTCTGCCGTTTATATTGAGCGACAGGCCAGATGAACTGTTGTTTGAACTTGATGTTTTGGCAAATCTTGAACCAGTAACAGGTGGCGAACTTATTCGTGAATGTGTTACCGGTAATGGATATACAGTAGTATATAAGTTTGATGACGGCAGCTATCAATACATTATCCAGGATATTAAGAAGAATGATTGTTGCCTGTTGATTACCAACAGCGACTTCTCCAAATGCAAATGTGTAATATATGGCGACAAGTCTCAACGTAGTTTCGGACTAAATAACGCCTTGATGCTCATCTATGCCTTTGCTGGCAGCTACCACGATACGTTGCTAATCCATGCTTCTTGTCCCATTAACAATGGCTATGCCTATCCTTTCATCGCGCAAAGTGGAACGGGCAAGAGCACCCATTCGTCGCTATGGCTGAAGAATATTCTCGATACGGAATTGCTTAACGACGACAATCCTGTGGTAAGGGTTCTAGACGGCACACCTTATGTGTTTGGTTCGCCATGGAGCGGCAAGACACCATGCTATCGTAATAAGTCGGCAAAGTTGGGAGCCATAACAAGAATAAGCAGGGCTGACAGGAATTATGTGGAAAAGCATGCTGCTGTGCAGGCCTTTGCATCTTTCTTGCCTTCATGCTCGTCGATGAAGTGGGACAAGACAATCTACAAGAACATTTGCGATACTATAGTAAAGATAATCGGAATCGTTCCGGTTTACACCATGCATTGCTTGCCAGACGACGAGGCTGCTCATGTATGCTATAATGAAATATCAAGATGAGTGCAACGGTACAATTGACTAATTCAACCTTTATACCAGCCTTGATAAAGATGTTGGAAGAGGGTCATACCGTTACTATTCCCTTGAAGGGCAATAGCATGCGTCCTTTCTTGCAAAATGGTAGGGATAAAGCAGAGTTGGTTCTTGCCAATGGACAGTTTGAAGTGGGTGACGTTGTATTAGCAGAAATCACTGCTGGTTATTTCGTTTTGCATCGTATTATTGCCATAGACAATGATGATATTACATTGCTTGGCGATGGCAATCTGAAGAATGAATATTGTCGCAAGAGTGATGTCAAGGCAAAGACTGTGAAGTTCTTTAGGAAGGGTAGTGACAAGCCTGAATACCTTACAGGCAAGAAATGGAAAATGTATTCTTCGTTGTGGATGAAATTATATCCTATAAGAAGATACCTTCTGTTTATATTTAAATTCATTGGATATTAACAAGTTGGAAGATATGAAAAAGAAACCTGGTTTTACATTAAGAGATGTTTGTGGTGAACAAGTAATCATTGCAGATGGTAAAGAGAACATCGATTTTTCTAAGATTATTAGTATGAACGAATCGTCTGCTTACCTTTGGAACTCTGTTGGCGACGATGATTTCACAGCAGAAAGTCTTTGCAAACTATTAGTAGAAGAGTATAACATAGATGAAGCAACAGCTTTGAATGACGCTGAGAATCTGCTCGCCCAATGGCATAAGGCAGGGATAGTTGAATAAGACAATACAAACATTTATATATAAAATATGGCGTGAAGACAGATTGTTTTCACGCCTTTTATTTTACCCGGTTATCCTAGGTCTAATGGCTGTTTGGGTTTACTTGTATCTCACCAGCAAGCGTAGCAGAATCCATGCTATAACGTATGTCGTGGCGGCAACCATGAACACGGCATAGTAGCTGTTTGTAATCTGTAGTATAAGACCAACCGCCGATGCTGCTATTATGCCACCAATGCTTCCGCTAAAACCAGCCAGGGCGGTCATTGTGGCTACCTGACTTTTGGGATAGTTGTCAGACACCACGGTATAGATGTTGGCAGCCCAGCCTTGGTGTGCAAAGCATGCCAGGCTGATTATTGCAATAACCATCCAAAGTGTGCCTACCGAAGGGATAAGCGATACGGGAAGAACCATAAGTGCACAGATTAGCAGACCGGCAAAGCGTGAGAAGGCAGCCGTGCGACCCATGCGCATCATCTTTGATGAGATGTAGCCGCCCACGATTCCGCCAAAGTCCGATACGATGTAGATTATTACAATGGGCACCTGCATTGCCGATAAATCCATGTTGAAGGTCTTGCTAAGGAAATCAGGTGTCCAGAACAGGAAAAACCACCATGGCCAGTCGCATACAAATCGTGCAAGACAAATGCCCAATGTGGTGCGTCGCTTGAACAGGTGCCACCAAGGCTGTTTCTTTCCGTCTTTGTCTTCTTCCTCCTCTTCTTTCTTGTCTTGATGTATATAGTCGAACTCTTCCTTAGATAGTCCTTTTGCCTTTGCCGGTATCTGATAGAATGCCAACCATGCTATTATCCATATAAATCCTAATAGTCCGGTGACGATAAATGCCTCGCGCCAACCATATTCCACGGTTATGTAGGTAACGATTAGTGGTGCTACTATGGCTCCGATGTTACTGCCAGAGTTGAATAGACCGGTAGCGAAGGCGCGCTCTTTCTTTGGAAACCATTCGGTAATGGTCTTTATGGCTGCAGGGAAATTGGCAGATTCGCCCACGCCAAGCATGAAACGTGCTGCTGCCAGATGGAAGAAGTTGGCAGCAGCTGCATGCAGACACCCTGCCAAACTCCACACGGCAATGGCAATGGTATATGATATGCGTGTGCCAAACTTGTCGATAAAGCGTCCGGCAAGCAACATGCCTATGGCGTATGCAGCCTGAAAGGCAGATACTATATAACCATACTCAGCTTCGCTAAGCGAAATATCTTCTGAAATAACAGGCTTGAGCAAGCCCAGTACCTGACGGTCTATGTAATTGATGGTTGTTGCAAAGAACAACAAGGCGACTATGCGCCAGCGGTATTGTTTCATGATTTATTGTTTAATCCTTCAACTTTTAAAAGGGCTTTACTCTCTCCCTTTAGGGGAGGGTTGGGGAGAGGTTCCTTATCTTTTTATACAAGTACTCCTGTTCTTCTGGTGTGTCACAATAGGTGACAACAATCAGTTTCATGCCAGGTTTCCAAAGCTGCTTTACCTTTTCGATAACAAGCGATGGTTTCCCGACAATTCTTGCATTCAGCACTATGCCCTTGCCGGCAAAAACATCGGCATAGCCGTCTGTAGGATTGGCACCCGGGTCAGTAGCAAGCGAGAAAGCGCCGTCAGCCATGCGTATACCTTCTATATTGGCAATGCCTTCTTTCTTTCCGCTCCAATTGCCGCATGAATGGAATACCGGACCACCGAAAGGCATGCCGGCCTTAACCATTGGTGGCACGCACATGTCGAAATAAATGTCATCGGGCATCATGGTTATTGTGTCGTCAGACATTCCTAGACCAGAGAACATCCTGCTTGATGCAAAGCCATGACCGGGTCGTGCCAGTGCCTTGCCTATTATCTTCTGTTGTTCCAAGGTGTAGTCGGTAAGCAACTGTGCCGTGCGGTTAAGAGCGGTACGCATGTCGCCAGGATTATCGTAAAAGTCTATGTAGAACTGGTTGCTGTCAATGATGTTGCTTACCGTGTTCAAAGGCGACTGCACATCACAGAACGACATTGGTATTCGCCCTTCCGTCTGTTCAACGAAATAGCGTGTCATGTCGAGAGTAAACTTGCCGATGCCTGTTTCTACTACAGGCACGTATGGAGCATTCACCAACTCATTGGCAGAGGCAAACTTGCCGTTTACAGCCGGAGCCTGTCCCGGTTCCCATATATAATCGAATCCGTATGCCGATGCCACTGTTCCCAGTCCGTGCCATGGTTCAAGGAAGTTTGCTATGTCTGCCTTGAACTTCATGCTTTCTTTAAGCGCTCCCAATTGCCATTGCAATGATTTCTCCATGTCGCGCGAGTCGGCAGCAAAAACCTCTTTAACTCGCATGCGTCTGTAAACAAGTATGCCCTCGTCGGCATTCCAGAACTCCTTGCATCGCTCATCAAGTTCTGCGGCATAGTCTTCATACTCGTTCAGACAGAAATCCTTAGGTGGGATAGGGTGGACAATGGTTGCTTGACTATCTGCAAGGTTAAAGTCGAACGTGTCGCTTGCATCGTCCGTCTCTATTCTCAGTTCGCTTGCTATGTTGTAAATGTCTCTTATTCTTTCATCAGACACCTTGTCGTCCATGTTTACGCAGCATAAGCCAGTCAGCGTAAGGTCTTTGCCTGCTGCCACTACACGCTCCTTAATAATCTCGTGCAACTCGTCTTTCGTCTTAGTTTCAATATCTACCGGATTGAGTCGGATATTGAAGAAAGTATTAGGCAGATGCTTTCTCAGGTGAGCCACGTCGCCTCCCCAACCAACATCGAGGAAAGCCAGTCGTTCTATCTTAGCAAACTCCTCTGCATGGCGATGAGGGTCTTTGCCGCAGTAATGTATTCCGTATGGCTGATGCCTCTTGCTCCATTCGATGTCTATAGGCAGTATGAAGTCGCGGTAGTCTTGTTCAGAAATCATCGTGTGCGAACATTCGGAATGAATGGCTACGGGGTGGTCGAACAATCGTGCAGAGCGGTTGACGGAGATAGACGAACTGCCTGTAAGACTTTGCACATACCACACAAACTTATCAATGACATTTGCTATAGAGCGGAAATATGCTTTCACCTCATCGGGGCGTGTTATCATATCTGTGAAAATCTCTTCACCGCGCACATCGATGGCAAGGTTTAGCACGCCGCCCCAATTAATGTCGCCCACAACATAACCGTGTTTTGCCTTTAGTTGTTCTACTAGTCTTACCAACTTTTGGAATGCTTCCGACTTGAATGCGCCAGCCTCGTCTATCTTCAACTCTTCGCGATGGGCACAGATTACCTGTGGGGCAGAATCTTCGAAATACTCAATCTTGCAACCTAGCATTTCCGAAAGTAGGTAGCCCGAAGCAAGGTGTACGGCACCAATCTGTGGAAGGTCTTTATCGTGGTCCTCGCCAAGTCCCAAGTCGCCAAAGCGCTCAAACAGCACTTGCTCCATGAGTCTTTCATCTTCCACTCTTCTTCTTGGGTCATAGAAGAAACTTTCGTCGAACGATATACCAGCATTCTTATTCCACCATGACGGATGTAGCACTATATTCACAGGTAATTTCTTTGAACAGAGTTTTTGCATTTTTCTTTTTTAGGGTTGTGTGGTAAAGACAAAGTTTATTTTGCAAAGATAAATAATATTTTTAATATCAACACAAATCCCAGAAGTAATTTTTTCATACTCCTGGGATTTACTATGACTTAACTCTTCCTAATTTTTATTCAGGTTCAATAAATGGATATACTAATCGAACTGATGTGACAATAAAGGTATTTCAATAACCTCTTAAAGCTAGGATGCAGAACTAAGCATTTGTCATTTGCAACTATTTTTGCGATGAATATCTATAATGAGGTTGTCTTTTGCGTTTAATCTGTTCATTAGCTCGTCAATAGAATGTTCTAACTTGTACTCTAATTCCTCTGGATACAATGGTAAAAGTTGGTAGAAAGCCACTTCTTTTCCAAAAATACTCAGTTTAACAGGTTTGACCTCCTTGCCATCAATGCCAGTGGAAGGCAGAAGAACACACGAATTGTATCCAACATTACTTGCCAAAGTACCATTATCATCAGTTAATTGAACCGTATGGTTGTATGAAAGCCAGCTGTCGGTTTCAATAGGTAAGCGTGCAATTGTTTTCAACATTCTTATAGGCCAGTAGTCTTCTTCCTTACCTGATATAAGATTCCAACTTTCAGGAAGGAATACAACGTATTCAGCCCTATCGCATACCGTAGTTTCCCATTTCAACGGAACATTCATCTTATATGCTCCAGCCCCCATTGTGATTAGTTTGTAATAGGGATGATCCTCTGTTGGTTTTACTATCACGATATCGCAATGAATGTCTGTAGAATATTTTTCATGTCCTACTAAATTAGTGACTCCGTATTGCCGCTCAATATAGTCATAGACTTTATTCATTTCTTTCTCTGAATAATGATACTTTGGAACAATTTCTTTTCTGTCTTCTTTCATTGTTTTTATTGTTAAGGCATACGTAAGTGTTGTTAATACTGTTGTTGCAAATATACAGATAAATAATCTTTTATATTTCATAAATATAGAGGCGCTATATTTAAAAAAAGCGAAGACATCGTTTATAGAAGCCTTCGCCTTTAATTTTATTGCTTTATAGTATAAGAAGCATTAGTCTTTGATGTTTGGCTCTTCAAGACCAAGACCTTTCTTCTTGTCGACAGCCTTGAGGGCAAAGCCCAGAATAAGAGCGGCAACACCAAGGCATGCAAGCATTACAAGCGGTGCGGTGTAATCGTAAGATACGGCAGCCTGTTCAGGTGTGATAGTGCCGTTCTGAAGATTGGCAACAAGTTCTGGATTGGTGGCATCAAGCACCTTTCCGATAAGCATTGGGAACAACCAAAGGCCAATGTTCTGAATCCAGAAAATCAAGGCGTATGCACTACCGATAATCTTAGCGTCAACAAGCTTTGGTACGCTTGGCCAAAGTGATGCAGGAACGAGTGAGAAACTTGCTCCAAGCACAAGGATTGTCATGTAGGCGATGATTACGCCGCCAACGGCATTGCCCTTGAACATAGGAAGAACGAAGGCAAAGGTGAGGTGACAAGCAATGAGAAGCACCGAACCAAGCACAAGCATAGAAGCTGCCTTACCCTTGTGGTCAACATAGTTGCCAAGGATAGGGGTAATACCTACAGCAAGCAATGGGAACACGGCAAAGATTGTCTCTGCACTCTGACGCATGTAACCCATATAACAGAATACTACCAATGCAACAACGGCGATAATCTGAAGACCGAACTTCATGTTCTTCTGCTTTGAGAAGTTGCTTGCAAAAGCAGCTGCAGCCACAACAAGCATGATGCAATACTGGATGATGGTTACGGTATTGCCTGCCCAGAAAGAATCAGCAGGAACCTCTGTGAATGTGAGGTTGCACTGGAGCATGTTAACGGCATACTTCTGGAATGGGAAAATCGCAGAATAGTAGAGCACGCAAAGCAATGCCACGAGCCAGAAACCGCTGCTTGAAAGAATCTGACCGAGGTCGCTGATTTTGAACGGGTCGTCCTTCTCCTCTGCTTCGCCTGTCTGTGCATCAAGCTTCTTGTCCATGAAGAAGTAGGCGCAGAACATGATGAGGGCAATCATTAGAAGTACCACACCGAAAGCAACAGAGCGAGACACGTCGATGTCGCCGCCAAGCTTTGCGAAAACAGGTGAGAAAATCATACATGTGGCAACACCAAGGCGTGCAAGCGCCATCTCAGAACCCATGGCGAGTGCCATCTCACGACCCTTGAACCACTTCACGATACCACGGCTAACGGTGATACCTGCCATCTCGACACCACAACCGAAAATCATGAAACCTACGGCTGCAAACTTAGCAGATGCAGGCATTCCGAGATAGAAAGGCGAGATGCCCAGTTCGTAGAAACCTGGTATGTAGTTGAGATTGTTTGTGAACCATACTTCAAGGCTGCTGCCCATGAATGATTCTGTAACGGCATACCAGTTGATAACAGCACCTATAAGCATTACAACACCAGAAAGAACGGCTGTAAAGCGTACGCCCATCTTGTCGAGGATGATACCCGCAAAGATAAGGAAGAACACAAAGACATTGAGGAAGGTCTCTGAACCCTGCATTGTTCCGAACGCTGTTGAATCCCATCCGCGTGTTGACTGCATCAAGTCTTTGATAGGTGATAGAATGTCCATAAAGATATATGAACAGAACATGGCAAAAGCCAGTAATAGCAGCACCAGCCAACGGGTTGCTGCCGAGTCTCTTAATGTTTTAATCTTGTCTGACATATTTTTTTTATTTATGATTTTTATTATGGAGTTAGATGGAGTTATAAGAAGATACCGCTCGCTTTGCTCACTCTGAAGATACAAGACGATACCCATAAGATATGTTCTCTCTATCTGAGTTCCCCTCCCTCGGAGGGGTTAGGGGAGGTTTCTATTTCAACCACTTATCCAGCCAGTTGAAGAATGTGCGTTGCCAGAGAATGCCGTTCTGTGGTTTCAGTACCCAGTGGTTCTCATCTGGGAACAGCAGGATTTCTGCAGGTATGCCACGCATGCGTGCAGCATTGAAAGCACCCATACCCTGATTGTAGTTGATGCGGTAGTCAAGCTGACCGTGTATGCAAAGTATTGGAGTGTCCCACTTGTCAACAAATCTATGTGGTGAGTTCTCGTATGTTCTCTTGGCGTTTGGTGTCAGGTCCTTATTCCAGTAAGCGTCATCATACTCCCAGTTGCTGAACCATGCTTCTTCAGTATCGGTGTACATTGCTTCAAGATTGAATGCACCGCAATGAGAGATGAAGCACTTGAAACGCTTTTCGTGATGACCGGCAAGATAGTAAACGCTGAAGCCGCCGAAGCTGGCACCGATAGCGCCAAGACGGTCTTTATCTACGTAAGGCAGGTTCTCGCAAGCGTCGTCAATAGTTGAAAGATAGTCGTTCATGCACTGACCGGTCCAATCGCCGCTGATGTCCTCGTTCCACTTGCTGCCGAAGCCTGGCAGACCTCTACGGTTAGGAGCGATGATTACATAGCCATGAGTAGCCATTATCTGGAAGTTCCAACGATAGCTCCAGAACTGGCTTACAGGACTCTGTGGACCTCCTTCGCAGAAGAGTAGGGTAGGATACTTCTTGTTTGGGTCGAAATTAGCCGGAAGAACAATCCATGTGTGTAAGTCCTTGCCGTCAGAAGCCTTGAGCCATCTCTGTTCAATCTTACCTAATGACAGTTGGTCGAGGATATGCTTGTTCTCGAATGTTACCTGACTGATTTTTGTATTCTCGATTGCAGTGTCTGGTTCTACGATGAAGATGTCTGTAGGTGCAACCATGCTTTGCTTCATGGCAAGAAGTTTCTTTCCGTCGTTGGCAGGAGCCACAGAAACGAAGTCGGCCTGTTCGTTAGTCAACTGCTTTACTTCGCCGTTCAGGTTGGTCTGGTAGATGTTAACGCAACCGTGCCATACTGCCAAGAACGTGAGAGTTTCAGAGTCGGCATTCCAGAAATAAGAGTCCACGTTAGTGTCAAGCGACTCGGTCACATACTTCTTCTCGCCAGTCTCGATGGTATAGATGCAAAGTCTGTTGCGGTCAGCCTCATAACCGTCGCGAGCCATGCTTTGCCATGCTATGTACTTTCCGTCGGCAGAGAATTGCGGGTTTGTGTCGTAACCAGGATTGTTCTTGAGGTTTTCCTCGCTGTTTACAGCCTGATTCTTCATTGTCTTTGTCGGGTCAACCTTTGGTGCCACATAGTCGGCTGGCTTGCAAAGATTTGTGGTCTTCTTTGTGTCGATGTCATAGAGATAGATGTCAGAATCGGTAGAAATGGCATAATCTACACCTGTTTTCTTGCGACTGGTATATGCTATCTGCTTTGAGTCGGTGCTCCATGCCAGTTGTTCGATGCCTCCGAACGGTTCCATAGGACACTCGTATGGTTCGCCCTCCATGATGTCATAGCCTTCTGTGATGCCGTTCTCTGTAACCTCGGCTACATAAGGATGCTGTATGCTCTGCACATAGTGGTCCCAATGGCGGAACATGAGGTCGGTGGCATTGATGCCCGTAGCCTTTGGCAGGTCGTCAGGGTTCTTCTTTATTATCTCGTTGAATGGGATAGACTTGAGCAGTATCACCTTCTTTCCGTCTGGCGAGAACTTGAAGGCATTTATACCCGTAGCATCGTCTGTCAGTTTTGTTCTGTTGGTGCCATCGGCATTCATGGCCCAAATCTGTCCGTCGGCGATATATGCTATGCGCTTGCCATCTTCAATCCATGTGGCGTCGGTCTCATTGCCGGCACTCTCGGTCAGCTGGCGGTTGTCAGAACCATCGGCATTTATCATGCAAAGCACGTGGTGGCCTTTGTTCTCTTCAACGCTGTAGTAGCCCACCTGATATACAATCTGCTTGCCGTCAGGCGATGCCTCGGCAGATGCTATTCGTCCCATGGCCCATAGTGCCTCGGGCGTCATCAGGTCGCTTTCAAGCTTGATGTTGTTTTTACCGATGTTCAATGTCTCTTCTGTTTTAGTGCAGCCAGTGAGCATGAGTATTGCTGTAGCGGCGGTTAATAGTAATTTTTGCATATTGTTTTTTTTAGTAGATAAGCAAACGAGTTGACGAGTAAACGTGTTATTTGATATTGTTACTATAAACTTGTCTACTTGTCAACTCGTCAACTGTTAACTTGAGAATATTATTTGTTGTATTTCTCTCTTTGCTTCCTCAGTTCCTCAGCTTGCTGTTGCATGGCTGCCAATCTTGCTGCCAATCCGTTTGCCTTTTGAGGATTGTTCTGGTTCTTCTTGTAGCGCTCTTCAAGGAATGCAAGAAGCTTTGCATCGTTGGTGGTCTTTCGCAGCAGCCACATGATGGCGGCACTGAAGAACAGTGAAATGAAATAATAGAAGTTAAGACCTGCAGAATAGTCGTTGAACATGAAGAAGAACATTACAGGCATGAGATACATCATCCACTGCATCATCTTCATCTGTTCGGCCTGCTGTCCCATCATCTGGTCTTTCTGCTGTCGCATGGTCATCATTGTATAGAGCACGTTAGACACGCAGAACAAGATACATGTCAAGCTGAGATGGTCGCCAATGAGCCAGATGTTTGTGGTCCACTCTATGATTGGGTCGTAGGTTGACAAGTCGTCAATCCAAAGGAAGCTATGACCGCGCAACTGTATGGCGTTAGGCACGAAGTTGAACATGGCAATCCAGATAGGCATCTGAATGAGCATAGGCAGACAGCCGCTAAGCGGACTCACGCCATACTTAGAGTAGATGGTCATCATGGCCTGCTGCTTCATCATCTGGTCTTCAGGCTTGTTGTACTGCTTTGTTGCCTCTTCTATCTTTGGACGAAGAACACGCATCTTGGCAGAACTCATATAGCTCTTCTTGACCAATGGGAATGTGATGGCTTTGAGAAGCAGGGTGATGAGAATGAGCACGATACCCATGTTGAAGCCGAAGCCTGTAAGCCAGTCGAACACATAGAGTGTGAACCAGCGGTTGATAAGGCGCACGATAGGCCAACCAAGGTAAACGAGGTCTTGCATCTCCAATTCCTTGTCAAACTTGCTCTGCTTCTGAACCTTCTGCAGCAGACGGTAGTCGTTAGGGCCGAAATACATTTCCAGTTCCGTTGGCTTGGCACCCGTTGGGTCGAAAGCAGTCTTCAGTTTTGCTTCGTAATACTTCAGGTAGCCAGTGCCTTTCTCCTGTGGAATGCTTGTGAGCGATGCATTGGCTGCAAAGTCGTCCTTTGAAATGAGCATTACGCTGAAGAACTGATTCTTGAATGCCACCCAGTCGAGTGTTTCTTCTATGATTTCGTCTTTCTCGCTTGATGCCTGGCTCAGGTAGTCTGTATCATCATCCTTAATTTTGTAGGTAAGGGTAGAATACTGGTTTTCGAATGTAAAACCTTTCTCGTGCTGGCGGCACTTCTCGTTCCACTCTATATCGACCTCTTTATAATTAGGTGCGAAGATACCGCTCAGACCTTCTGTTCTGAACGACATGTGGAGCATGTAGTTTTCGCCAAGCGAATAGTCTATGATTACCTTACCTCCATTGGCAGCGTTAGCAGTCATGGTGACAGTGGTCTTGCTCACATTAGAAGGGGTGAAGTAGAGGTCGCCGGTTACGATGTTTGTGGTTTTGCCTGCGAGCATGAAGTTCATGTTCTGCTCTTCGCCCTCAAACAAAGTGATGTCTTCCGCTCCGTCAAGGTCTTTGTATCCTAATACCTTGGCTTTCTTTATGATACCGCCCTTTGTATTAAGTGTCAGTTCAACCTTTCCGTTGTTCAGCACCACCTCTTTGTTAGTACCATTCAGAGCACTGAAAAATAGCGCAGCACTGTCGTTCTGTGCAGCAAGTGCTTGTGCCTTCTGCGCTTCTGCTTCAAGCTGTTGTGCCTTGAGAGCCTTCTCGTTGGCAACGTTGGCAATAGAATCTTGTCTTCTTAGTTCGGCAATCTCCTCGCTTGACGGCTGGTTGTAGATGCTGAAACCAATCAGCACCAGGGCCATGAGGGTAAATCCGATAATATTGTTCTTGTTCATTATATGTTATTTGTTTATTGCTACTTTTATTATAAATCTTTATAAAAAATAAATTAATACTAATGTGCAAAGTTAATAAAATTAATGCAATTGGCAAAGTATAACATCGTGAAAATGTCTTGCGGTTTGTATTTTTTTCATTTTGGTATACTATTCTCGATAATAATTTCTAACTTTGCACGAAAATATATATATTTATGAACTTGAAATCAACAATCGTATTTTCTATTGCTTTGTTCGTGGCTGCTTTCTATACAACTGCTACGGCAAAAAATACCCCTAACACAAAGATTAAGTCGGATTCGGAAAATATAGTGGTCAATTACGTTGACTCGCTGAAAGCCTACACGGCGAAAATGGCGTCAGACGACGCTAAGGATAACAACTCCGTGGCCACATCAGACTTCTACCGTCTCTTCGGGCCTGTTACGTTCTATCATTCTCCAGCCAGCAACGAACTATCAATACAGGACGACGACGATGAGACAAAAAGCACCGTAGATGCAGCCTTGCTCAACCTGTATCTTAACCGACCAGACCTGATAAACGTGACGCAGACGGAAATAGACAAGGCAGGAACCATTAGAAACGATGTAGAGGAAAAGCCAAAGACAGAGGTGAAGCTTGCCGATAAGGTGGCACCAATGCCTGTGGCTCCAACAAGCAACGATGCACCTGCGGGCGTGGTAATCACAAAGCCAAACTTCTGGAAGTTCTCAGCTAAGACCAGCTATCAGCTTCAGCAATACTACTATTCAGACAACTGGCATAAGGGTGGCGAAAGCAACTATACCATGTACGCTGATGTGAGACTGAAAGCCAACTACAACAACAAGCAGAAGATTAAGTTCGACAATGAACTGGTGATGCAACTTGGTTTCCGCAACACCCGCGAGGACACATTACATAAGTTTAAGACCAACACTGACGTGCTAAGATATACTGGTAAACTGGGGCTTCAAGCTTCAAAGAAGTGGTATTATTCGCTGGAACTCATCGCCTATACGCAGTTTGCGAAGGGCTTAAAGAGCAATGACAGCAAGGTGTATTCCGACTTCATGTCGCCATTCACCCTTAACCTCTCTGTCGGTATGGACTACAGCGTGGCTACGAAGAACAACCGCCTGAAGGGTAGCATAAACCTTTCTCCATTGGCGTTCAACTTTAAGTATGTAGACAGAAAGAACCTTGCAGAACGCTATGGCATAAAGGGTGGTCATCGTACGGCGGAGGACTTCGGTTCTAAGATAAACGCTAATCTCGACTGGCAGATTACTGACATCGTTTCATGGAACACCCGTCTTTATGGCTTCACTAGCTACAAGCGTGCTTTGGTGGAGTGGGAGAACAAATTCACCCTAAAGATAAGCAAGTATATCAGTGCCAATCTTGTTGTATATCCACGCTTTGACGATAGTACCAAGCGCGACGATGACATGGGCTACCTGCAGTTCTATGAGTATAGTTCTATTGGCTTCGATTATTCTTTCTGATTTTAGACGGGAGTACTTTCAACCCTACAATTTTTATGTTGTTTCTTAAACGAAAGTGGTGCTTTTAGCTTTCCTAAAAGCATCACTTTTGATATTCGAACGGCCCAGTT